>JAOPUZ010000066.1 GCA_025966315.1 Frankiales bacterium
GATAGTCCGACTTCGGGTCCAGCGCGGAACCCCAGATCGCCGTCTGTCCCTGGTTCTGCAGGTTGGCGTCGAGCGTCGTGACGATCCGGTAGCCGCCGGTGTCGATGCGCTGCTTGGTCAGTCCGCCGGTGGTCTGCAGCCAGTCGTAGGCGTAATCACAGAAGAAGCCGGCATTTTTGATCTTCGGGTTGGCGAAGCTGCAGCCACGAGCGGGCGTGCTCAAGGTGGCCAGCTTGACCGGAGCGGCCTTGTCTTTTGTCGCCGCCGCCGCCGTGATGTAACCCTGGCTGGCCATATTGGACAGCACCAGGTCACGCCGGGCGCGGGAATCCTGCGGGTTGGTGAACGGGTCCAGTTCACTCGGGCTCTTGACCAGGCCGACGAGCAGCGCGGCCTGCGGCACCGTGAGCTTGCTGACATCGACGCCAAAGAACGTCTGGGCCGCGGTCTGGATGCCGTACGAGTTCTCGCCGAAGAACGCGATGTTCAGGTACTTCTCCAGGATCTGGTCCTTGGTGTACTTCTTCTCCAGCTGCAGTGCACACTGCGCGTCGGACAGTTTCCGGTCCAGGTTCTGGGCGATCGCGGCCTGCTGTTCCGCCGGCGTCGACGCCTCGTAGTACCGGACCTGCTTGACGTATTGCTCGGTGATCGTGGACGCACCCTGGGTGTTGCCGTTGGATGTGTGCAGGGTGGCGCGTAGCAGGCCTCGGACGTCGACCCCGTTGTGTTGGTAGAAACGGCGGTCCTCGGTCGAGATCAGCGCTTCGGTCACCGACTTCGGTATCTGCTTGAGCGGTACGACGGACCGGTTCTGGTCGAACAAGGTCGCGATCACCGTCTTGCCGTCGTTGGCCAGCAGCGTGGTCTTCTGCTGGACCGGTTCCTCTTTCAGCGTGCAGGAAGTGTCCAGGAACTTGTCGGCGGCAGCCTTGGCGCCGAACCCGGCCCCACCGACGTAGGGCACCAGGAACCCGGCGGCGAGGACCCCGGCGACCGCCACCAATGCCGCTAGTTTGAGGAGTTTGGTCACGATCGTCAGTCCGGATGCTCTTGCCACGGAGGCAGAGTCTACGTGCTGCCACCTGTGGATCCGGTGTTCACAGCGGCGGGTAGTGGTGTCCCTCGGGCCGCACTCAGCCCAGGCAAGCCCAGGCACCGTACGCGCATGGGCGGGTCGAGTGCAGCCAATGTCATGTCAATCTGATACTGCTGCCTTGCTATGTGGTCGCTTCATCACTTACCGTCCGTGTTACTACGAAATTTTGTCCTCGTGAGTTCTGAGGTGACGTCATGGTCGGATTCTCCGTGCCACCCCGTCGGGCGCAGGCAACAGACCGGGAGTGGGCCACGCGTGGCGCCTGCCGCAGCGTCGACCCGGAATCATTGTTCGTCGCGGGCGCCGCCCAACATAAAGCGAAGGCCATCTGTTCAGGTTGCCCCGTTCGGGTGGCCTGCTTGGCCGATGCGCTGGACAGTCGCGCCGAGTTCGGCGTTTGGGGCGGGATGACCGAACGCGAACGCCGGAATTTGCTACGCCGCCGGCCGGACGTCACCTCGTGGAGCGCATTCTTCGCTGCCCAGTCGGCCGCGGCCAGCTAAGTCGCGCTGCCGGCCATCACTCCAGGCCGGCCAACGCGCTACCGACCCGCCGCAGCCCGGGCAGATCGTGTACGTCGGTAGGCAGCGCGGGCACGGACCGCTGAGCCACACTCGGGTGCGCGGCCGCGAATCGCGCGATCATGGCCTGATCGGCTTCGGCCGCTTCGGCGCTCTCCACCTGAACCGCGAGCGCGGCGCGCAGTGAGGCGTCGGCCGGCTTTTCGCCCAGTCGGTCAAGCGCGGCCTGGGCGGCGCGTGCGGTCAGGCCCGGGACCGCCCGGTGGACCCGGTTCAGCACGACCCCGGCCAGCGGCATGCCTTCCTGTTGCAGGCGCTCGACGAAGAACGACGCCTCTCGCAGCGCGTCCGGCTCGGGCGAGGCGACCACCACGAACGCCGTGTCCGGTGCCTTGAGCAGCTCGTAGGTCAGCTCGGCTCGCTCTCGGAAACCACCGAACATGGTCTCCAGGGAGGCCACGAAGGACGACACGTTGCCGAGCAGATCGTTGCCCAGAATCTTGTTCAGCACTTTGGTGAACACCGAGAACGAGGCGGTGACGACCTTGAGGTACGCCTTGCCACCGGCCCGAGCCGGTGCGGTGAGTAACCGGATCATCCGTCCGTCCAGGAAACGGCCCAACCGCTGTGGTGCATCGAGGAAGTCCAGCGCGGAACGGGATGGCGGCGTGTCCACCACGATCAAGTCCCATTCGCCGTCAGTCACGAGCTGGGTACGAAGCTGCGACAGATTCTCCATGGCCATGTATTCCTGGGTTCCCGCGAACGAGGCCGACAGCGATTGATAGAACGGATTGGCGAAGATCTGAGCGGCTTTCTCGGGGGTGGCGTGGGCTGACACCACGTCGTCGAAAGTGCGCTTCATGTCCAGCATCATGGCCAGCAGCGCACCGTCGGCGCCGACACCGTCGACGTGCCGCGGGGTGTTGTCCAGTTCGACCAAGCCGAGCGCCTGGGCCAGCCGGCGGGCCGGATCGATCGTCAGAACGACCACCCGCCGGCCCTGCTCGGCCGCCCGCAGACCCAGCGCGGCCGCGGTCGTGGTCTTGCCGACCCCGCCACTGCCACAGGTCACGATCACCTTGATGTCGGGGTCCTTGAGCAACGCGTCGGTGTCCAGGACGGGCGGTTGCGGCCGCCGGCGACCGCTCGTCACGCCGGCTCGTCCCAGGTTCGGGGGGCGAGGATCTCGGCCAGTTCGAACAGGCTGCCCAGGTCCATCGGCGCGGGAAGCTGGGGCAGGGTGATCACCGGCAGGCCGGCCGCGTCCAGCCGGGCACCGGCCGCGGCCTGCACGCCTTGGCGCTCGGCGTACTCGGACACCTGCCGCGTCAACTCCGGGGCGAGTGCTGGGTCCAAGCCCATCCGGGTCAGCTCCTCGCCGGCGACGTCCGCGCCGACGACGTGAGCCGGTACCAGATCCGGGCGGGCCCGATTGACGATGATGCGCCCCGTACGGTAGCCGTCGGCCGCTAACTCGGCCGCCGCGTCGAGCGTCTCCTGAACCGGCATCTCTTCCAGCAAGGTGACCAGGTGCACGACCGCCAGCGGCGAATGCAGCAACGTGCTGACGCCGGCACTCTGCTTGTAGATAGGCCCGAACTTGGTCAGATCGGCTACTTCCCGCGTCGCGGACAGGAATTGGGCGATCCGGCCGGTCGGCGGAGCATCCAGGACGACCGAGTCGAAGACCGGCCGACCACCGGCATTACGGACCACCGCCTCTTTCACCTTTCCGGTGAGCAACACGTCACGCAGGCCCGGTGCGATGGTGGTCACAAAGTCGATGGCGCCCATCTTTCGCAGCACCGTGCCGGCGCGTTTCATCGAGTAGAAGATCTCGAGGTAGTCCAGCATCGCCGCTTCCGGGTCGACCGCGAGCCCGATGACGACCCCACCTTCGGCCGTCGCCAAGCGCGTCTCGGAGTACGGCAGCGGCGGCGTATCGAACAGCTGAGCCAGCCCTTGGCGGCCCTCGACCTCCACCAGCAGCACCCGGTGCCCACCGGCAGCCAGTCCCAAGGCCAGCGCGGCCGCCACGGTGGTCTTTCCGGTGCCGCCTTTGCCGGTCACCACATGCAAACGGACGGCAGCGGAAGGGGCCATCGATCCAGCGTACAAACCGGTGGCGCATCTGCGCCCCGGACCCGGTACGTTCCGAAGATGACGTCTCCTTCAAATACCGCTAGCCCGTTGATGCGACTGGCCGAACTCGGTGTCGAGTTGCCCCCGGTGGCGGCGCCGGTGGCCTCCTACGTCCCGGCCGTCCGTACCGGCGCGCTCGTGTACACCTCGGGCCAGCTGCCGTTCCGGACCGGCGAATTAGCGCGCACCGGCAAAGTCGGCGCAGCGGTGAGCCCGACCGACGCGGCTGAGGACGCTCAGATCTGCGCTCTCAATGCGCTTGCGGCCGTGCACGCCCTCGTCGGCTTGGACGCCGTGGTCCGGGTGGTCAAGGTCGTCGGGTTCGTGGCGTCCGCCCCCGATTTCACCGGCCAACCGGCCGTCATCAACGGCGCCAGCAACTTTCTCGGCGACGTCTTCCCGGGCACCGGCGGACACGCCCGCTCCGCGGTCGGCGTGGCCGTGTTGCCGATGGATTCCCCGGTAGAAGTCGAACTGATCGTGGAGGTGCGCTGACTATGGCCGACGAAACCGCAACCGAGCCGGCAGCGCCGGTCGAGCCCCGGCTGGCTTCGACGGTGATGCTCATCCGGGATCGCCCCGACGGGTCACCGGGCGTCGAAACCTGGATGCTGCGCCGGGTCAACAAGATGACCTTCGCCCCGGGCATGTCGGTGTTCCCCGGCGGCGGGGTGGACGCGATCGATCGCGAGGCGGACGCGGTGGAGATCGCTCAGGCCGCGGAGTTCGCCCGTCGATTCGGCGTCGATGACACCCTCGCGGCCGTTCTCGTCCGGACCGCAATTCGCGAGACCCTGGAAGAGACCGGCGTCGTGTTGGACGAATCCCACCTGCGCCCTTGGGCGCGCTGGATCACGCCGCTGATCGAACCACGCCGCTACGACACGTTCTTCTTCGTGGCCCTGGCCCAAGTCGATTCGTTGCCCGCCGGCATCACGACCGAAGCGTCGCATTCGGATTGGATTCCCGTCGAGCAGGCCATGGCCGAGTACTGGGCCCACGAGCGGCCGATGCTGCCGCCCACCACGGTGGCGCTCAACGAGCTGGCGGAATTCGCAACGGCCGCCGAGGCATTCGATGGTGCGCTGACCCGCGAGATCACGACGATCGTGCCCGTCATCCGCCGCGAAGAGGACGGCGGCATGGTGGCCGACGTCGGCGACGGACGGATCGTCGCGCTGCCGAGCAGCCAACGGGCCGCGTCCGGGCGGCAAGTGCCGTGACTGGCGAGCTGGCCTACGAACGGTTGCGGCAAGTCACGCCGCTGGCGGGTGTGGTGCTTGCCGACAATCCGTCCGGCATGACGCTCGACGGTACGAATACCTGGCTGTTGCGCGACGATCCGTCCCGACGTTCGGCGATAGTGGTCGATCCGGGGCCGGACGAGCAGCGGCACCTCGACGCGATCATCGATGCGGCCGGCGCGGTGGAACTCATCGTGCTGACCCACGGGCATCTGGATCACTCCGCCGGGGCGGCCCGGCTGCACGAACGTAGCGGTGCGGCCGTGCTGGCCCTGGACCCGAAGCAGGTGCTGGGCGGCGAGGGGCTGATCGAGGGCGCACGGTTGGACGCGGCCGGCGTCGAGCTGCAGGTGTGGCTTACGCCCGGACACACCTCGGATTCGCTCTGCCTTGTGCTGCCAGCGGATCCGGCTCGCCAGCGGGACGACGGCACGATCGGTGCGTTCGGTTCGGTGCTGACCGGCGACACCATTCTTGGCCGCGGAACCACCGTTGTTGCCTATCCCGACGGGGTGCTGGCCGACTATCTGGCTTCGCTGCATCGGCTGGCCGCGCTCCGCGGAGTGGCCGTGCTACCCGGGCATGGACCGGAACTCGGTGACGCGGGCGAAGCCGCTACGTACTATCTCGCGCATCGCGAGCAGCGGCTCGGCCAGATCCGAGCGGCGCTCGCCGCCGCCGCGGAACGGGGCGATCTCGCGCCGACACCGCGGCAGGTCGTCGAGTTGGTGTACGCCGACGTCGATCAGGCGTTGTGGCCGGCCGCCGAGCTGTCGGTCAGAGCGCAGCTGACGTATCTGAACTATCCCGTATCCGAAAGTCCTACCGTGGCGTCGTCATAGCATCGCGGCACTAGGACTTTCCGGAACTTGTGACGCTAGCGGGCGCGGCGAGCCAACCGCTCGCGGTCGAGGATGACCACGCTCTTGCCTTCCAGCCGCAGCCAGCCGCGCTGGGCGAAATCGGCCAGGGCCTTGTTCACCGTTTCGCGGGACGCACCGACCAGTTGGGCCAGTTCCTCTTGGGTGAGGTCGTGGGTGACGCGAAGCTGACCGCCGTCCACCGAACCAAAGCGCTGGGCCAGTTGCAGCAGTTGCTTGGCCACCCGGCCGGGCACATCGACGAAGATCAGATCAGCGAGCATGGTGTTCGTGCGGCGCAGTCGCCGAGCGACAACGCGCAGTAATTGCATGCCGATCTGTGGTCGGTCGATAACCCACTGGGTGAGGGCGGACTTGGGCAGCCGGGCCAACCGTGCGTCGGTAACGACCACCGCGGTCGCCGTGCGCGGACCGGGATCGAACAGGCTCAGTTCACCGAATTGGTCTGCCGGCCCCATCACGGCGACCAGGTTCTCGCGCCCGTCGGACGACTTGCGACCGAGCTTCACCTTGCCCGACAACACGATGTACAGGCTGTCGCCCGGCTCGCCTTCATTGAACAGGGTGGTCCCGCGCGCTGCGTCGAAGATCTCGAACTGGCTGCCCAGCGCCTCGACATCAGCGGGGTCGACGCCTTGGAACAAACCAGCCCTGCGTAGCACCTCGTCCACGCCAGCTCCTCTTCTCGTTTAACGTTTCGCATATCGTGCGGTCTCGCGCAGCTTTTGCCACAATCTATCTACACGCAAATACCAGCTTTCACACTGGTCAGCGTCAGGCTCGTCTGTTTCTGCGGGATTTAGTCCGGGCTTCGACGGCGTCGGGCCGCCGGAATCAGTCGAAGTCGGGACCGAAAGCGTTTCAACGCTGAATCGGTGCCTTCCCGAACAAAAGTGTCGAATTCGGATCGGTTCGCGTGCTCGAGGAACTCTTCGACGTCGCGTTCGGCGGCGACTCTCGTCAGCGGCTTCTCGATGCGTTCCATGATCAACATGAACGCCATGAGGAGCACCGGAAAGAGCAGGACCAGGAATCCGATCATCGTCCCTACATTGTGCCCCATAAGCTGGCCGTCGTGGCGAAGGTAGCGAGTTCTCAGTCGGCGGGTCTGAAGTCGGAATGGTCAGAAAGCGCGCTGTCCCTCACTCGGCGTGCGCGCCGCATCAACCGCGAACTGGCCGAGACTTATCCCCACGCCCACTGCGAACTGGATTTTCGCAACCCGCTCGAGCTGTCGGTGGCGACGATCCTGTCCGCCCAATGCACCGACAAGAAGGTCAACGAAGTCACGCCGGCGCTGTTCGCCAAGTATCCGGACGCGGCTGCCTACGCCGCGGCGGACCGGGCCGAGTTGGAGGACCTGATTCACGCGACCGGGTTCTTCCGCGCCAAGACCAGCACCCTCATGAAGCTGGGTCAGCAGTTGCTCGACCGCTTCGACGGCCAGGTGCCGAGCACGCTGGCCGAACTGGTCACGCTGCCCGGCTTCGGCCGCAAGACCGCCAACGTGGTGTTGGGCAACGCCTTCGACGTGCCCGGGCTGACCATCGACACGCACTTCCTGCGGCTGTCCGAACGGTGGCGTTGGACGGACAACACCGACCCGGTCAAGGTCGAGATGGATGTCGCCGTGCTCGTGCCGCGCAAGGAATGGACGATGCTTTCGCACCGGGTGATCTGGCACGGTCGGCGGATGTGTCACGCCCGCAGACCGGCCTGCGGTGTGTGCCCGATCGCCCGGCTGTGCCCGTCGGCCGGGATCGGTGAGATGAATCCGACGGCGGCGGCGAAGTTGGTACGCAGCCCGTCCCAGATGCATCCCGAGTGGACCGGATGAGCGAGACCGATCCCGCCGTCGCCCCCGGCTGGCTGCGGCCACTGGTCGAGGCCTGCCGCCGGCTGGGCCGGTCCGACCTCACCCGCGTCGATCCGCCCGCGGCCGGGCAAGGCCGTCATTCAGCGGTCCTGATGTTGCTGTCCGGGCCGAGCGCGGCGGCCAGTGCGGACGGCCCGGATCGTCCCAGCGCGCGCAATGGGCGGCCGAACCCCGACCGCTCGAACGGATCCGAGGGCGTCGAGGTGCTGCTGCTGCAGCGAGCGGCGGGTATGCGAAACCATCCGGGACAGGTCGCCTTTCCCGGTGGTGCGACCGACCCGGGGGATGCGAGTTCGAGCGCGACGGCATTGCGTGAGGCGGAAGAGGAGGTCGGGCTGCGACCTGATTCGGTCCAGGTCCAAGTTGAGCTGCCTGATCTCTTTCTGCCGCCATCCGGGTTCGTGGTCACCCCGGTCCTCGCGTTCTGGCGCCTGCCACACCCGGTGGGCGTGGTCGACGCCGTCGAGGTGGCGCGAGTCGAGGTGGTGTCGATTGCCGAATTGACCGACCCGGCGAACCGGTTCACCGTCAGCCACCCGTCCGGCCGGGTCGGTCCGGGGTTCTGGGTTCGGGAACTGTTCGTCTGGGGATTCACCGGCGGCCTGCTCGATCAGCTCATCCGCAGCGCAGGTTGGGAACGACCGTGGGACGTGAACGTGGTCCGTCCGGTGCCTGGGCTGTGACCGCGCCAGCCGCAGGTGTCTGCAGTAGCCCACACCTGCGGCGGGTACGGTCGCCCGGTGCCCCGTACCGCCCGTACAGTTCTGGCCGGCCGTCCCGCCAAGGTCGGCGGGCTGGTCGTCGCCTCGGCGTTGCTGCTGGCCGGGTGCCAGAAGCAGTCACCAATCAACCGTGAACCGCAAACCGGCGCCACCACGGCGAGTGTCGAGGGCGGCGTCCAGAACGTCGTGCTGGTCACTGACCTCAAATACCGATTCACCCCGTCGACGGTGACCGTGCATCCGGGCAAGGTCCGGATCACCGTCCAGAACGTCGGCAAAGGCGGCGCGCCCCACGACTGGCAACTGCAGAGTTTTCCGGCTGATTACGTGCCGCTGACCCAGGGCGGCCAGTCGAAGTCGGTCGAATTCACCGCGCCGGCGCCGGGGACGTATACCTTCGTCTGCACCATTCACGTCAACCAAGGGCAGACGGGCACCCTCGTCGTGCTCCCCAACTGAGGAGCGCGCGCTGGGCATTGTCTGCAGGTTGGTGCCGTGAAGGGCGACCTGCTCGACATAATCCTGATCGTCGCCGCGCTGATCTATGGCATCGGCGGCTTCCGCAACGGCGCGCTGGTCGGCGGCCTGTCCTTCGTCGGCTTCTTCGGCGGCGCGGCGGCCGGCGCCCAGTTTGCCCGCCCGCTCGGCGATAGCCTGGCCAAGGGCGCCGCGCAAGTCCCGGTGGCCATCGTGTGCGTGCTCTTCTTCGCGATGCTCGGGCAGCTCATTGCCGTCTGGGTCGCCGGTCGATTGCGGGCTCGGGTCACCTCAGGGCCGGTGCGGAAGCTGGACAGCGGGGTCGGGGCGCTGTTCTCGGTGCTCACCGTGTTGCTGGTCGCCTGGATGGTCGCGGTGCCGCTCGCCTCGGCGCCGTTCCCGACGCTGGCCGGCCAGGTCCGCCGGTCCGAGGTCATCCGCGCCACGGACCGGGTGATGCCGGGCAACGTCCGCGAGCTCTATGCCTCGCTGCGCCGCTTCATCGACCGAAGCGGCTTCCCGCAGGTGTTCGGGGCATTGCAGCCGACCCGGATCGTGGACGTGCCCCCGGCGGATCCGGCGCTGCTCACATCGCCGGCTGTGGCCGTGGCCCGCGACTCGGTGCTGAAGGTGAAGGCGATCGCGCTGTCCTGCAACCGGGCGATCGAGGGGTCAAGTTTCGTCTACGCCCCACAACGAGTGATGACCAACGCACACGTCGTGGCCGGCAGCAACCAGGTGCAGGTGCAGACGGCCCAGGGAAGTCTGGCCGCGCGGGTGGTGCTGTTCGATCCGGCCCGTGACCTCGCGGTCCTCTACGTGCCCGGTCTGCGCGCCGCGCCACTGTCCTTGGCCCAGTCGCCGGCCAGTTCCGGGCAGGACGCCATCGTGCTGGGCTACCCGCAGGACGGCCCGTTCGACGTCCGTCCGGCCCGGCTACGAGACCGTGAACGGATCTCGGGGCGGGACATCTACGGCGAGCTGTCGGTGGACCGCGACATCTACACGATCCGGTCCACAGTCCGGGTCGGTAACTCGGGTGGCCCGTTGATTGATACGAAAGGCACCGTGCTCGGCGTGGTGTTCGCGTCCGCGCTGGACTCACCCGACACCGGATTTGTGCTCACCTCCCAGGAAGCAGCCAGCGACGCCGCGGCCGGCCGGACCGCCACCCGAGGGGTCGGCACCAGCAAGTGCACCTGATCGGGTCGGCGGCTTAGAGGGCTTAGACGCCTTAGGCGCCTTAGACGCCTTAGTCGCCTTAGTCCTGGCGGGCCCACCGGATGAGCTCGGACGAGACGGTGGCCGGGTCCTCGTGCTGGGGAAAATGCCCGACCCCGGTCAGCAGTCGCCACTCGTAGTCGGCTGTCACGTACTGCGCTGATCGCCGGGCGGTCGCGGGCAGCACGCAGGCGTCGAAATCGCCGTGCAGTTGCAGCACCGGCCGGTCGACCGGCGTCCGCATGGAAGTGGCGTAGGCGCGTCCGTCCGGTCTCGGTAGTGAGCGCACCGCCCAGCGGAAGAATTCGAGCGAGCAGTGCGCCACCGGATGGATTCGCATGGCCTCGGCGTAGCGCAGCACGGCCGCAAGGTAACCCGGAGTACCCCGCCAGCGTGGTCCCGACCACGAGTCGAACAGGCTCTGGACAAAGCTGTCGTCCTTGGTGAGCAAATGCTCGCCGTAGCGCGGCGCCTGGAACTTGCCCAGGATGTAGGAGGACGCCCGCCGCTGGTCCTTGTCTCGCACCGAGGCGAACCGAAGACCAAGCGGATGAGCCGCCCCGAGCACCGCGATTCGGCGTACCACCTGGGGATTGTGGACCGCGACCGTCCAGGCCAGCAAGCCACCGACGTCGTTGCCGACGATGACCGCGTCCTGCTCGCCGAGCGCGGTCACCAAGGCGGCGATGTCGGCTGACAGGGTCGTGGCGTCATAGCCCCGCGGCGGTTTGTTCGATGCTCCGTAACCGCGCAGGTCCACCGCCACCGCCCGGAACCCGGCTTCGGCCAGGTCGATGAGTTGCTGGGCCCAGGTCCACCAGAAGGTTGGCATCCCGTGCAGCAGCAGCACGAGCGGGCCGGAGCCGGCCTCGACCAGGTGCAGGCTGATCCCGTTGGCGCCGACCGTCCGGTGCGTCCACGGCCCCTCGATCAGGACGACGGACTCGTCCGGGAGGCTCACCCGCGCGGCGTGGGATTACTGCTGGTGGCCTTCTTCAGAGCGGACACGGTGCTCTTCGTGGTGTCAATCGTCTGCTGCGGGGCCCGAACCCGCTTGACCTTGCGGATACCGATGAAGATCAGCAGCCCGGCGAGCAGGACGAGGAATCCGAACACGATCAGGTACGCCACCCAACGCCACAGATGCAGGGCGACCAGGCCCTCGGCCAGCGCAATCAGGCCGAAAGTCAGCGAAAAGACCAGCAGCACGGCGGCGGCGGCGAACATGCCGGCCCCGGTGCCGGCGTTTTTAACCGAAGATTTCACCTCGAGTTTGGCCAGTTCGATCTCACCGTGAAGCAAAGTGGAGAAGCTGGCATGCGCATCGGCGACCAGGGTGCCGATAGACGGCTCGGCGCGGTGACTGGGCGCGGCGGCATTGCTCGCCGTCGGCGTGGTCGATGTGCTCTGGTTGGACGTCGGGCTGGCTGACGTCGACTCGGCGTTCGAAGTCACTCGGCTGCTGACCCTTCATTCGGTCCGGCGGCTACCGGTTGGGCACCATCATGCCCGACGGCCGACAGGAAGCCGAACGTCCTACGGCCCGGCCCTGACGGGGGCCGAACCGTAGGACGATTCAGATCATTCCAGGTGGCGGGCGCGGCTAGTCCTCGGCCTTACCCGAGGACAGGCCGGACGAGATCAAATCCATCACCGACGAGTCGGCCAGCGTGGTGACGTCGCCGACCGCGCGGTTCTCGGCGACGTCACGCAGCAGCCGTCGCATGATCTTGCCGGAGCGCGTCTTGGGCAGCTCCGCGACGACGAGGATCTGGCGCGGTTTGGCGATGGCGCCGATCTCTTTCGCCACGTGGTTACGCAGCTCCGCGACCTGGGCGTCCCCGCCGTTGGCGGTGTTGCCACGCAGGATGACGAAGGCCACGATTCCCTGGCCAGTGGTCGGATCATTCGCGCCGACCACCGCGGCCTCGGCGACCGAGGGATGCGAGACGAGTGCGGACTCGACCTCGGTGGTAGAGATCCGGTGGCCCGACACGTTCATCACGTCGTCGACGCGTCCGAGCAACCAGAGGTCGCCGTCCTCGTCCTTCTTGGCTCCGTCGCCGGCGAAGTAATAACCCTGAGCGGCGAAGCGGGACCAGTAGGTCTCGACGAATCGCGCGTCGTCCTTCCAGATACCGCGGAGCATCGCCGGCCACGGCTCGGTCAGGACCAGCAGGCCGCCGCCGCCGTTGGGGACGGGCGTGCCGACGTCGTCCACCACGTCGACGGATACCCCGGGCAGGGCCTTCATCGCCGAACCCGGCTTGGTGGCGGTCACCCCGGGCAGCGGGCTGATCATCATGGCGCCGGTCTCGGTCTGCCACCAGGTGTCGACGATCGGGCAGCGGTCGCCACCGATGACCCGGCGGTACCACATCCAGGCCTCGGGGTTGATCGGTTCGCCGACCGAGCCGAGCACGCGCAGCGACGACAGGTCGTGCGCGGCGGGCAGCTCTTCGCCCCATTTCATGAACGTCCGAATCGTCGTGGGGGCCGTATACAGCAAGCTCACCCGGTACTTTTCGACGATCTGCCAGAACCGGTCCTGCGTGGGAGTGTCCGGGGTGCCTTCGTAGATGACCTGGGTCGCGCCGTTGGCCAGCGGCCCGTAGACGATGTACGAGTGCCCGGTCACCCAGCCGATGTCGGCCGTACACCAGTAGACGTCCGTCTCGGCCTTGAGGTCGAACGCCGCGTGATGGGTATAGGCAGCCTGGGTCAGGTAGCCACCCGTGGTGTGCAGGATGCCTTTCGGCTTACCGGTGGTGCCCGAGGTGTACAGGATGAACAACGGGTTCTCGGCGTCGAACGCTTCGGCGGTGTGGGTGTCCGGTTGGCGGTCCACCAGCTCGTGCCACCAGACGTCACGCTCTGCGTCGAAGTCCACGTCGTTCTCGCCGCGGCGGACCACGATGACGTTCTTCACGCCGGTGGTGCCCTTGGCCAGCGCCTCATCCACCACGGGCTTGAGGGCGAAGACCTTGCCACGCCGCCAGCCACCGTCCGCGGTGATGACCAGGCTGGCGTCGGCGTCGATGACCCGGTCATAAATTGCCTGCGCGCTGAAACCACCGAAGATCACCGAATGGATGGCGCCGACGCGGGCGCAGGCCAGCATCGAGACGACCGCCTCGACGCTCATCGGCAAGTAGATCGCCACCCGGTCGCCCTGCTTGACGCCCAGTTCGGTCAGGGCGTGCGCCGCCTTGGCGACCAGCACGCCCAGTTCGGCGTAGGTAATGGTGCGGGTGTCGCCGGGCTCGCCCTCGAAGTGGATGGCCACCCGGTCACCGAGGCCCGCTTCGACGTGCCGGTCCACGCAGTTGACGGAGGCGTTCAGCTTGCCGCCGACGAACCACTTCGCGTGCGGGGCGTCGGACCAGTCCAGCGTTTGCGTCCAGTCGGTGGCCCAGCTCAGTCGGCGGGCCTTGTCGTCCCAGAAGCCCAGGCGGTCGGTCGCGGCAGCGGCGTAGGCCTCGGCACCGTAGTTCGCGTTGGCCGTGAGCTCGGCTGGTGGCGGGAAGCGTCGCTCTTCGTGCAAAAGATTGGAAAGTCCTTCACTCGGCTCGCTCATGTGCCCTCCGCAGGAATCGACTCGATGTCTGTTCTATCGCACCGTAGCGTCCGCGGCTGACATACGCCTCAGCCGGTTGGCTAGCGTTCGGGTAATGAGCACTGACTCGATCGACCCGCTGATGCCGCTGACCGAGCAGGCCGGCGTCGCCGAAGCGGTCGCCACGAGCCGTCAAGCCGTGGATGCGTTGCTGGGTAATCGGGTCCTGCGGCGACGCTCGACCGACGTTTCGGCGGAGTCGTTGTTGCGCGGGGCGTGGGCGTCGGCGGTGTTGTCGGGGTCGCCGGCCACGCTGGAGGAGGTCCGGGCCGGGGCGGCCCAGGACGCCATCATCCAGGGCTCCCTGCGGGTCTCGGTCGAATTGGCCACGCTGTCCGACATCTGGCCGACCGCGCACCGACAGGTGCTGGCCCGGTTGCACGCGCTGGCCGCCGCGGATCTGGTGGGCGAGGGAGAGCTAGGCCGCCCGCGTCCGGACCGGGAGGTCGCGCACCGGCTCGACGTGCTGGCCGACGTACTCGCGCAAACCAGCGCGCCCGCGATCGTCATTGCCGCGATCGTCGAGGCCGAACTGCTCAGCTTGGACGCCTTCGCTCCGGTATCGGGCGTGGTGGCACGCGCAGCGGCCCGGCTGACCCTGATCGATCGCGGTCTGGACCCGAAGTCGCTGGTCGTGCTGGAGGTCGGGCATCTGGAGCTTGCCGACGAGATGGCTGCGGCGCTGGCGGCCTACGGCAAAGCCGGCCCGGCGTCGGTAGTCGCCTGGATCGAGCACTGCGGGCGGGCGGTCGAACTGGGTGCCCGCGAATCGCTGGCCATCTGCGAGGCGATCCAACGCGGCTGAATGATGAACCCCTCATGCCATTGCTGGCATGATGAACCCCTCATGCCATTGCTGGCATGAGGGGTCCGGTGCGGGCTCTCGGGTGACCAGGCGTGCTTATTGACAAGGTCGAGGCGAGCTGCAACACAGCCCGTGCCGACAGCCATCAGCGAGGCTTCTTCGCCGCGTGGGTGCCCGACGGGTCCACTGGCGGAACCGACGTTCGGTGGGGGCTGGACCGCCATAGCCGCCCGAAGTTTCCGTACCCAAGTTGTAGACCAATTATTGCGACCGTGCAATAGATTCGCCTTGTTTCATTAACAAATTGTCACACTGTAAGTACTGACGGTACTTACCGGAGGCGTGGATCAGGCTTGCCGCGCCCGGCGACTGCGCCCGTACCAATAGGCCGCGGCCGCCCCGACCGCGGCGCCGGCCAGTGCGACGCCGGTGACGGGCGGCGAGGGCTTGAGGCCGGACAGTCGCTCCCGCAGGGGCACGGCGTTGGTGAACAACAGGATCGGCCACTCCCGTTCGATCGCCGCCCGCCGCAAGGCC
This sequence comes from Frankiales bacterium, assembly GCA_025966315.1. Taxonomy (GTDB): domain Bacteria; phylum Actinomycetota; class Actinomycetes; order Mycobacteriales; family Jatrophihabitantaceae; genus Jatrophihabitans_A. The sequence continues at coordinate 15,145 of JAOPUZ010000066.1, forward strand.
TTGTCCGGATTGACCGCGAACGGATGACCGACGGCTTCGAGCATGGGGATGTCGGTGACCGAATCGGAGTAGGCGTAACACGCGGCCAGGTCGTAGCCCTGCTCGGCCGCGAAGCTGCGTAGGCCCTCGGCCTTGTTCGGGCCGTAGGCGTAGAAGTCGATTGCGCCGGTGTACTTGCCGTCCTGGACATCCATCCGGGTGGCGATGACGTGGTCCGCGCCGACCATTTCACCGATCGGGCGGACGACCTCCTCGCCGGAGGAGGAGATGATGACGACATCGCGGCCGGCTGCCTTGTGGGCACCGATCAGCTCGACCGCCTCGTCGTAAACGAGCGGATCGATGATCTCGTGCAGCGTCTCGTTCACGATGTCGCGGATCTGCTGGACGTCCCACCCGGTGCACATTGCGGTGAGGTAGTCGCGCATGCGGTCCATCTGGTCTTCGTCGGCGCCCTGGAGAGCGAACACGAATTGCGCATAGGCGCTTCGCAGGACCGTGCGCCGGTTGATCAAACCGCCCTGGAAAAAGGGTTTTCCGAAGGCCAGCGTGCTCGACTTGGCGATGATCGTCTTGTCGAGGTCGAAGAACGCTGCCGCGGTTGCCACGGGTTCGAGACTAGCGATCATCTCTGGATCGCTATCCACAGTCCCGGCGTTTGTCCACAGATCTGTGACCGGGACCGATTTGTCGGTCGATGGGCAGCAGGCTCGGGCTATGACTTCTGGAGCGGTGATCGGCGTACTGGCCGGCTGTGGTGGTGCCGGGGCCAGCGTGTTCGCGGCAATGATCGCTGGGTGTCGAGCGGCGGTGCCGGGCCGGCCGGTGTTCCTGCTGGACTGCGATGCGCTCGGCGGTGGGCTCGATGTGCTGCTGGGTTGTGAGCAGAAGCCGGGCGTCCGCTGGGCGCAGGTACGGCTGCGCGGTGGTGAGCTCGATCCGCTCGCCTTGGTCGAGGCGTTACCGAGCTGGCACGGTGTCTCGGTGCTGGCGGCCGATCGGCCGGCGCAACTTGCGGCCGATGACGTGTCAGCCATCGTCGGCGCGGCCGCGAACATCGGCCTGGTGGTGCTGGACGTGCCCCGCTGGCCGTCCGACCTGCGCGAGCGATGCATCTCCCACTGCGACCGGCTGATTCTGGTGAGCCCGGCCGAGGTACGCGCGGTCACCGCCGCGGCGGCGCTGGCCGTCACCGTCGATCCCGCACGGACCGAGGTGGTGGTGCGCGGGTCGTCGAGATCGTTGCCGGCCAAGCACATCGCCGGACTGCTCGGGCTGCCCTTGCTCGGCGAACTCGCCTTCGATCCGGCCGTGACGCGGCCCGCCGGGTTGAACCCCACGAAGTTGCGGCGGGCAAGCCGGCGGCTGGCGGTGCAGGCGGCCCGCGGGTTGGCTGACGTGAACGGTGTCGATGTGAACGGTGTCGATGTGAACGGTGTCGACGTGAACGGTGTCGACGTGAACGGTGTCGACCCCGTGCCGGCGGAGGTGGCCGCGTGAACGCCGAGCCATTGCTGGATCGCGTCCGAGCCAGGCTGGCCGAACATCCTGCTCAGCTTTCCGACGTTGCGCGGGACGAGTCGCGCTTGCTCGTCGATTCGGTTGCGCTGACTGAGCTTTCGCAGGAATTGGCGGCGCAATTGGACGGTGCCGGTCCGCTGGAGCCGTTGCTGGCGTTGGCCGATGTGACCGACGTGCTGGTCAATGCGGCCGACCGGGTGTGGATCGACCGCGGCCATGGTCTGGAGCTGACCGCTGTCCGGTTCGGTGCCGATGCCGAGATCCGGGCGCTGGCCGCTCGGCTCGCGGCCCAGACGGGGCGGCGGCTCGATGACGCCGCCCCGTACGTCGATGCTGCGTTGCCCGATGGCACCAGACTGCATGCGATCCTGCCGCCGCTCGTCGATCACCCGACCCTCTCCCTGCGGGTGTTGGCCCGCCGCTCGCTGTCGCTGGCTGAGCTGGTGGCCCGAGACGCCATGCCCGAGCCAATCGCGGAATTGCTGCGGGCGGTGGTCGACGCACGCTTGAACGTGCTGGTCAGCGGCGGCACGGGCACCGGCAAGACCACCTTGTTGTCCGCCCTGCTCGGGTGTGTGTCGCCTAATGAACGGATCGTCACCGTCGAGGATGCTGCCGAATTGAACGTTCGGCACCCGCACGTGATCGGACTTCGTGCGCGTACGGCCAACGTTGAACTGGCTGGTGCCATCGGCATGTCGACGCTCGTGCGGCAGGCCTTGCGGATGCGGGTCGATCGGTTGGTGGTCGGCGAGTTCCGGGGTGCCGAAATCGTCGAGTTGCTGGCCGCCTTGAACACCGGCCATGCCGGCGGCGCGGCGACCGTGCATGCCAACTCGGTGCGTGACCTGCCGGCCCGGCTGACGGCGCTGGCCGCGCTGGGCGGTATGTCGGCCGGCGTCCTCGAAGCACAGGCGGCCAGCGCCTTGCAGGTGCTGGTTCATCTGACGCGGCGTCCGGATGGTCGTCGGATGGTGTCGGAACTGGCGCTGTGGCCCAGAGCCGGTCTGTCCAGTGCGCCGTCGATGATCTGGAAGGTCGATGGCGGGGCCGGATCGGGTCTGCCGTTGCTGGCAAAGCTGTTGCGACGGGCCGACGTGCTGCTGCCCGAGGCGATCGAGGCAATGCTCGACCGCGCGCAGTTCAGCGCATGAGGTGGCCGACCATAACATTCTTGCTTGCCGGTATGGCGTTTCTGGTCTGGCCACCGGCGTTCGTTGACCGCCGACGGCTGTCCGGGATGCCGGCGTTTCGCAGGACGTCGCCACCGCGGCCGACCCGCCTGCCGGGCTGGCGACGGACGTTGCGCCGTTGCCTGGACAGCCGACTGCTGGGGCCGACCAGTGCCCTGATCATGGCCGCACTGTGCGCTGGCTTGCTCAACCCGCTGCTGGCGATTCCAGGCGGGTTCGCGGGTTGGCTGCTCATTCGCGGCCTGGTCCGAAGCAGGGACGGCCGACGTGCGGACCGCAACCAGCAGGAGCTGTCCATCCTGGTGGCCGGATTGACGGCTGAATACTCCGCCGGCGCTACCGTTGCGGCCGCGCTAACGGCCGTCGCCGAGGGTGCGATCGCCGATGATGGATCGTTCGCTGAAGCATTTCGGTCGGCCGCTCGGGCCGCCGCCGACGGCACGGATGTCGCGAGCGCATTGGCGGTCAGAGCCGAATTGGCTGATCTGGCCGTGGTATTCCGGCTCGCCGACCAGACGGGTAGCGGCTTGTCCGGGGCTCTCGGCGGACTGCAGGCTGAACTAGCCGCCGACCACGCCTTGCGCCGTACCTCGGCCCAGTTACTGGCCGGGCCCCGTGCGTCCAGCATGTTGCTCGCCTTGCTTCCGGTGCTGGGCATCGCACTCGGCACCGGCATGGGTGCCAATCCGATCGAGATCTTGCTGCACCACAGCATCGGCATCGTCTGTCTGACGGCCGGCGTGCTGCTGGACCTGATCGGGTTGAGCTGGACGATGGCACTGACCAGACGGGTCGGATGATGACTTTCGCCTTCGCACTGATGGCGGTCTCGCTGTTGCTCGCCGGTCGCCGCCGGGTCAGGACGACCTCGATCGCGCAGGCGCCCGGTGTTCCACCGCGCCGATTACGCCTTGCTCCGGTCGCCGGGCTAGCCAGCGGCGTTGCTTGCCTCGCGTTGACCGGTTCGGCTGGAGTGGTGCTGGCCCCGCCGGCGGCCTTGATCGCGTACCTGTTGATCTCTCGGCTGGAAGCCCGCCGCCGGCAATCGCCGGTCGACCTTCGCGCCTTGGCACGTGGGCTGGATCTGATCGCGGCGGCCCTGGACGTCGGACTGCCGGTCGATGCGGCGATCATCACGACCGCTGATTGCGTCGGCGAGTTAGGTGATGCGGCCGCGCAGTCTGCGATGGAGCCGCTGTGCCGAGTCGGTCGGCTGCTCCGCTTCGGCGCCGACCCGACCGCGGCCTGGTCCCAGCTCGCCGCCCAGCAGGACTACGGAGCGGTCGCCGCGGCCGGTCGTCGATGTGCCCAGAGTGGTGCCAAACTGGCTGGGGCGATGAAATCAGCCGCCCATGAACTGCGAGAAGTACGAGCGTCGCGAGCCCGAACGCAGGCTGAACGCGTCGGCGTGTGGACCCTCCTGCCGCTCGGCCTGTGTTATCTGCCCGCCTTCGTCTGCCTCGGGGTAGTCCCAGTCGTCCTCGGCATCGGCGGTCAGATCCTGGGCGGGACGCTGCCGTCATGAGCAGGCATTCACCCGAGGCCGTCCACCAGCGTCTGCATGCGCTGCGATGCCGAATCGGCGTCATCGTCGAGCACCGTGATCAGCGCTGTATCACCATCAATACGCTGGCAAATCGCGGTCGGCGAGTCGACCGTGGTCGAAGGATCGAGGCCGGGCTCGCTCACCAGCATGCTGGCCATGACCCGACGGCCATCAAGCAGGCCCGGCCATGTCCGCAGCGCGGGGTGGTCGAGATCAACGGACTGGATGAGGACCGGCCGGCTCGCTCGTTTGACGTGCCAGCTCAGCGTAACCGCGCCGGCCGGTTCATCGGTTCGACCCAGCACCAGCAGTTCCCGCCAGCGGATGCCGGCGGTATCCGCGAGCCGGACGCGAACCTCGACCTGGACCGCGCTGCCTGCGCAGGCGATGAGCGGCGCGGATTCGGCATCCAGGTGTCCGCCGGCGAGTACGGCGACGTCGGACACCAACCGGCTGGCCATCGCACCGATCTGGCCCTGCGCCAGATTTGCTCCCGTCGCGGTCAGTCGAGCCCGGGCGCCCTCACCGATACGCAGGTCGAAGTGCACATCGTCGCCCGGCAGCGGACCGGCGGCGCTGCCCACCACACAGAGATGGCAAACTTCGGGGTCCTCAGACAGCACCTTGCGTATCGTGATCGGCGGTCCACTGACCACCGACGACAACACGCCACCGGCACCGACCATCGCAACTGCCCGCATCCGCATCCCGGAGCCGGAATCGGACGTCCCCGTATGGGCTATTACGGGACGGGGGGCGCTCAAGGTTGGGTCAACGCTCAACGCTGCGTCAATTCGGAGTGAATCGAGCGCACCCAATGAGCAACCGTACCGGCGCTCGGATCAGTGACCAGCGAGGTGAACAGCACCGGACGACCGCCCCGCACCGCCGCCGCGTCGCGCGCCATCACGTCCAGGCTGGCGCCGACGAGTGGGGCCAAATCGGTCTTGTTGATGACCAGCAGATCAGACCGAGTTACCCCGGGGCCGCCTTTGCGTGGCACCTTGTCCCCGCCGGCCACGTCGAGAACGAAGATCTGCCGATCAACCAGGCCGTAGGAGAATGTCGCCGTGAGGTTGTCCCCACCGCTTTCGAGGATGACCAAGTCCAGGCCGGCGATGTCGGCCTCGAGTTGTTCCACCGCATCGAGATTGGCGTGGATGTCGTCGCGGATCGCGGTGTGCGGGCAGGCTCCGGTTTGCACGGCGGCGATCCGGTCGGCCGACAGTACGCCGGCGCGACGCAGGAACTCGGCGTCTTCCTCGGTGTAGATGTCGTTGGTGACCACGGCCAGCGACAGATCGTCTGCGAGCGCGCGGCACAACGCCGCGACCAGTGCCGTCTTGCCACTGCCCACCGGGCCGCCTATGCCGATCCGGGGGATTCGCCGCCCGTGCGGCAATACCTGCGTGGTCCGCCCGGCGGGCACGCTGAACTGGTGCTCGTGGGCATCATCGGAATTGTGTCGCGGCGCCGGCACGCAGCCGAAACGATTCTCAGGACGCAAAGAGACGCGCCTCCATCCGAGAGTGATGATCGGCCAGCAGGTCGATCGCGGGGGCCGACCAGGCCGGCAACGCCTCGGGCCCGGTCATGGTCGCCGCCTCGGCCACCTGTTCGATCTCGTCACTGAGATCGAATAGAACTCGATGGACGGCGTAAGGGTCGAGACCGAGTAGCCGGACGGCGGCAGACGCCGGCCCGCTACAGGTCCCTAGAGCGGCCGCGCGGGCGGCGAGCCGCGGGCTGCCACCGCAGATCGCGATCGCGGCGCCCAGTACGAGCGGATGGTGCGGGGCAGGTCGCGGGCAACGAGCCCAGCGAGTGCGCAGGTCGGCGGCTGCGGTTGGCACCGTGGCCAGTAGCAGCCGTGCCAGCCCGCCGCCCAGTGAACGCGATGCGGCGCGGGTGGCCTCGGACGGCGTGCGCGCCGATAGCTCGGTGTCCAGCGCCGCCCACGCCGCAGCGGCGGCCGCGGCATCGGCAGGGGCTTCGGCTTCGGCACCGGCACGGGCCAGGGCTTCGGCATCGGCGTCGGCACGGGCATCGCTATCGGCGGCGTTGCTCAGCCACAGCCGGCATGCGGTGGCGGCGAAGGCTGCGCTCACGATCCCACTGGTGACCAGTCGTGCCTGGCAGAATTCGGCCACCTCCGCGGTGCTGCTGACGTACCCTGCCGTCACCGCGGATTCCATGCCGAATGAGTGCGAATGCGCTCCGGCCGGCGAGCGAGAGTCCAGCAACAGCAGGAGTTTCACGCCGAGCTGGTCGGTGTCCATCAGCAGCCCATCAGAACATGAAATAGCGTTGTGCCATCGGGATCTCCGACGGAGGATTCTGGACGACCAGCTCGCCGTCGATCCGAACCGCGAAGGTCTCGGGATCGACTTCAATGTTGGGCAACGCGTCGTTGTTGGGCAGGTCCGCCTTGGATAGCCCGGCCACGTCGGCGGTCGCGATCAGCGGGCGTGCCGACTCCCATCGGTCACCCAGACCGGCCTCCAACGCGGCCGGCGACACGAATTGGCGTCCGAGCCGCGCCGACAGCTCGCCGAAGGCCCCGAACATCGGGCGTGGCAACTGCGGCTGCGGAGTGGGGATGGACGCGTTGGGATCGCCCATGTTTGCCCAGACGATCACGCCGGCCTTCAGGACCAGCTCGGGGCTCACGGCGAAGAAAGCCGGATCCCACAGCACGAGGTCCGCGAGCTTGCCCGTCTGCACCGACCCGATCTCGTCCGCCAATCCGTGCGTAACGGCCGGTGCGATCGTGTACTTCGCGATGTAGCGTCGCGCCCGCATGTTGTCGGCCGGTCTCGGTCCGAGCCCATCGCCGGTCAACGCCCCGCGGGCGGCCTTCATGACGTGGGCGGTCTGCCACGTCCGGATGATCGTTTCACCGATCCGGCCCATCGCCTGGGAGTCGCTGCCGATCATCGAGATGGCGCCCACATCGTGCAACACATCCTCGGCGGCCATGGTAGACGGCCGGATCCTGCTTTCAGCAAAAGCCAAATCCTCCGGCAGGGACGGGTTCAGGTGATGGCAGACCATCAACATGTCGAGGTGCTCGTCCAAGGTGTTACGCGTGTACGGCCGGGTCGGATTCGTCGATGACGGAAGCACATTCGCGAACGAGGCCGCCTTGATGATGTCCGGCGCGTGGCCGCCGCCCGCCCCCTCGGTGTGGTACGTGTGGATCGGTCTTCCCGCGATGGCGGCCAGCGTCGATTCCAGATATCCGGCCTCGTTCAAGGTGTCCGTGTGGATCGCGACCTGCACCCCGGCCGCCTGTGCGACCGTCAGGCACGCGTCGATTGCCGCGGGCGTACTGCCCCAGTCCTCGTGCAGTTTGAAGCCGGCCGCGCCGCCGCGAAGCTGCTCCCACAGGCCCTCGTGGCTGACCGTATTTCCCTTACCCAGAAGCACAATGTTGACCGGCCAGGCCGTGAGCGCCTGCATCATGGCGGTCAGCCAATAGGATCCAGGCGTGACGGTGGTGGCCTTGGTCCCGTCCGCCGGACCGGTACCGCCCCCGATCAGCGTGGTCATCCCGGCGGCCAGCGCAACCGGGATCTGCTGCGGCGCAATCAGGTGAACGTGGCTGTCCACGCCGCCGGCCGTCAGGATCTTGCCGTTGCCGGCAATGATCTCGGTCGACGGGCCGATCACCAGCTCGGGCGTGACGCCCGACATGATGTCGGGATTACCGGCCTTGCCGACGCCGACGATGCGCCCGTCCCGCACGCCGACGTCAGCTTTGATCACGCCCCAGTGATCGAGGATCACGGCGCCGGTGATCACGAGGTCGGGGGTGCCTTCCGCGCGGGAGTTCACCGCTTGGCCCATCGACTCGCGAATGACCTTGCCGCCGCCGAACACGGCCTCATCGCCGGCTAACGCACCGGGGCCCCCGCAGCGATCCTCGGTGACCTCGATCAGCAGGTTGGTATCGGCTAGCCGCACCTGGTCGCCGACGCTCGGCCCGTACAGGGCGGCATACCGCGCACGGCTCAGCTCGCTCATCGCAGACCGCCGCTCGGGCCGTCGCTGTCGAAGGTGCCGGCGAATTCACTGCGCAAGCCGGGGACGGTCCGGCGGCCGGCCAGCTCGACCAACGCGACCGATCGACTCAGGCCGGGTTCGAAGCGGACGGACGTACCGGCCGGAATGTCGAGCCGAAAACCCCTGGCTCGGTCGCGGTCGAACGCCAGCGCCGGATTAACCGCGGCAAAATGATAATGCGAGCCGACTTGAACCGGCCGGTCCCCGGTGTTCTCGACCACCAGCTCGATGGCGTTTCGACCGATGTTCAGCACGATCGAACCCGCGGCAGCAAGCACCTCACCCGGAGTAAAGCGCTCCTCGTGCGAGCCCTCACTCACAGTTTTTCCGGTTCTTCGTGCGAGCGCTCAGTCATGAGATCGGCTCGTGCACGGTGACCAACTTCGTTCCGTCCGGAAACGTCGCCTCGACCTGGACCGATTCGAGCATCTCGGGAACACCGGGCAGCACATCAGCGCGAGACAGCACGCCACGGGTAGCGGACATCAACTCAGCCACGGTGCGCCCGTCGCGAGCACCCTCCATGACGTAGGAGCTCAAGATCGCGGTGGCCTCGGGATAATTCAGTTTCAGCCCGCGAGCCCGGCGTCGCTCGGCCACATCGGCCGCGTAGGTGATCAACAACCGTTCTTGCTCGTGCTGGCTCAGCCGCATCGGGACACCTTATGACTCGTTCGTGTCCACCGGGTAAAGCCTCGCGTCAGGCCACGACGCCTCGACTTCGGGAGCCTCGGCGGCCGCGTCGCCGGTCCCGTTGGTTGAGCAGCAGCCAGAACAGCCAGCCGACGACGGCGACGAAAACCAGGCTGATCAGCCGGTAGACGAGCACTCCCGCGGTCGCTGCGGACAGGCTCAATCCGCCACGGGTGAGAGCTAGTAGCAGTGCCCCGTCGACCACCCCGATGCCGCCAGGCACCAGCGGCAGACTTGATGCGGCCATGCCCGCGGCGTAGGCCACCAGCGCCACTCCGATCGTCGGGCCGTGCGCGCCGACGGCCCGGCAGGCGGCGATCAGGCAGACGAGATCGAGGAGCCAGTTCAACAGCGCGAACCACAGTCCGAGACCCCAGTCGCGGGCGCGCGGTTTGATGAGCAGCAGTTCGGCGATCGCGTCGTGCACCCGTGCGACGCCGGTCATCTCAGGCCGGTGCCGGAGCCGGTTCAGCGCCCGCGTCAATCGTTCGGCCGCCGGCATCAGGCGGTCGGGATGCCGCACCAGTTCGCGCAGCAGGAAGCCGGCCGCCAGCAGCCCGGAGACCTCGGCCGCCAGCACCAGTAGGTTCAGGTGGCCGCTCACCAGTCCGGCGCCGAAGACGGCGATGAGCGTCAGGCCGACCGTGCTCAGCAACCCGGACGCGACCATCACCCAGGCGATCACCGACGTGCTGGCACCCCAGGACTGCATGCGCCGAAACGTGTACGCGATCGAGAGCACCGGACCGGCCGGCAGGGTGACGCTCATGGCGTTGGCGGCCAGCGTCACCGCCACCGCCCGCCGGATGCTCAGCCGGACGCCGCCGGCGGCCAGCATGCGGCGCTGGATGCGGGCGAAATAAACCATCGAGAAGATCTCGGCGAGCAGGGCGATACCCAGCCAGCCCCAGCGGGGATGGCTGAGTGCGTCCAGGGCGCCTTCGAAGTGCGGCGCCACCAGCACGACTTCGGTACTCAGGACGGCGACGGCCAGCACGCCGCCAACTGCTCGCCAGAGGCGCTTTCGTCGTGACGAGGTGTGCGACGTCCGACTGCGGGCGGTCAATTCGCCGGCCAGCGTGCCATCGACGGACTCGGCCGCGGCGCCCGCCTCGTTCACGGCCTACCTACCCGCCGAAGTGGCTCGGCGAACTTGCTCCAACGTCAGTGGCGCTTCGGCGAGCGGTTCGGCGAACCTGGCGTCGCCGGGCGGCCTCAGCCCGGCGACCAGAAGTTCCAGGTGCCGGCGCCAGCCGTTGGGCGCGGCCGCGCTGGTGTCCTTGATGATCTGGCTGATCGACCACAGCACCATCGTCACGTCGGTCGGCACGATCTCGCGTCGGATCCGGCCGCGCTGCTGGGCGGCGTCCAGCAATTGGACGAGGATGGCGCGCAGCTCGGTGATGGCACCCAGTTCGGCTTCGGAGTGCTTCCACAGCCCCTGCAGGCAGCCGGCCTGCGCGGCCTGCAGCCCGGCCGCTCCCATCAGCAGTTCTTCCAGTCCGGTGCCGTCGTCTCGGGTCGCAGCCAGCTGCGCCAGCTCCAGCAATTTGAGCCGCATCTCGCCGACGATTTCGTCGATGAGCGCTTGCTTGCTCGGGAACCGCCGGTACAGGGTGCCCATTCCGACCCCGGCCGCCCGCGCGATGTCCTCGACCCCGGCGTCCAAACCCTGGTCCGCGAAAACCTGTCCGGCCGCGGCCAGCAGCCGTTCGCGGTTCTCGGCGGCGTCTCGGCGCAGCGCCTTTCCGCTGGCTGCCCGGCCGCCGGTCACCTCGGTCGGCGGCCGATCGCCGATGACGTCCGCGATTTTGCTCATACGATGTTCACTCCGACTCGTCCCCAACGACGGTACCGCCTGCGACGATGGCCAGTTCGGCGTGCGACATGCCGGCCTGCTCGCTTTGGTGTTCATCGCGCTGGACGCGCAACTTCGGGATCAGGAAGCCGGCCAGCGCAGCGAAGCCGACCGTAACCGCGAGCATCGCGAAGCCGATGGTGTAGCCCGCCTCCTTCGGCAGCCCGGTGGGCAGCACGTCGGAGGTGACGACGCTGGCCATCACGGCCGCCCCGATGGAACCACCGATGGTCCGGATGTTGGCGTTCATGCCGCTGGCGACGCCGGTCTGGCTGGACGGGACTGCGTCGACAACGATGTTCGACATGGCCGAGAAGGCCAATCCGAAACCGACCCCGAGCAGCAGCATGGCGATCGAGACTTCCCAGATGTGGTCGTGGGCCAGCGCCATGATCGCGAAGGGCAGGATGCTGATGGCCGACCCGGTGATGACGACCGCCCGAGCTCCGAATCGTAGCGAAAGGCGGCCGGACAGGGTGCCGAAGATGAACATCGTGATCGTCATCGGCAGCACGATCAGGCCGGATTCGCTGATACTGGCCCCAAAGCCGTAGCCCGCGCTCTTCGGCGTCTGGACGAATTCCGGGATGAACGCGAAGACCGAGTACAAGCCCGCGCCGAACAGTAAGGCGACCAGGTTGGTCGTCCACACCGCGGGAATCCGCATCATCCGCATGTCGATCAGCGGCTGCGGCGCCCGCAATTCGATCGTTACCCAGGCCACCGCAAGCACGATCGCGGCGACGATCAATCCGATGACCGAGAGCGAGCCCCAACCCCACAGCGGCGCTTCGCTCACGGCGAGCAACAGCGCGACGAGCCAACCGGACAGCAGCAGCGCCGCCACCCAACTGACCCGGCCGGGGGTCCGGACCGGCGATTCCGGTATGACGAAGTGGGTCGCGACGGCGGCAATCGCAACGACGATGCCGGGCACCCAGAACAGCCAGTGGTAGTCGAGGACGTTCACGATCGGGCCGGCCAGCACCAGCCCGAGGCCGCCGCCGACGGCGAGCAGCGCCGCGATAACACCGACGGCGCCGGCGACCTTCTCGCGTGGGAACTCATCCCGGATGATGCCGAACGCCAGCGGGATAACGCCACCGCCGATGCCTTGGACCGCTCGGGCGATGATCATGAGGCCGATCGAGGACGCGATCGCGGCGAGGAACGAGCCCAGGGCCAGCAGCACCAGAACGGCGACCAGCACCTTCTCTTTGCCGATCATGTCGCCGACCCGGCCCAGGATCGGGGTGAAGACCGAGGCCGAGAGCAGATATGCGGTGAGGACCCAGGTGACCGTGCTCTGGCTGGTGTGCAATTCCGACTGCAGCAAGGGCAGCACCGGCGACACCAGCGACTGCAAAAGGGAATACGCGCCTGCTCCGACGGCTAGTACGACGAAGGTGAGCTGGTAGTGCGAGCGCTTTGTGTCCGCTGACATGACAAGACCTCGATCCGAAACCTAACCGGAACATTCGCTCCGGAACGCTCCGCCAAGGTATCCGAAGAAGCGGAGTTTGCACTCCACCTAGTAGGTAAGTGCAGTTGGAATCACACAGTTCATTCTTATTCCGACCCGGTCATTTCCGGGCTACGGCAGTTCCTAGCGCCGAGATGACCTCCGGATCCATGGCCGTTCCGCCGGCGCCACCCGGCGCACCGCGTCCACGAACTGGCCCAGGGCTAGGACGGGGTGAGCCCCAGGGATTTGGTCAGTGCGCGACCCATTTGGGTCTCACCGTAGAGTTCGTCGACTCGGATCCCGAATTTCGTGCCGCTGACGGTCAGGGCTGCGGGGTCGGCCAGCAGCGTCGTCAGGCGCGCGACCCAGTGCTCCGCGCCGCCGGACGGGAGCAACAGCCCGGTTTCACCGTCCACCACGGCGTCCTTGATGCCCTCGAGATCGGCGGCGACGACCAGAGTGTGACGCATGGCGGCCTCGATCGTGACGAGCCCGAAGCCCTCCATGTCACCGGGGACGGCGACGTTCGGCTGGATGAAGATGTCCGCCCCACGCATCACGATTTCCCGCTGGTCATCGTCCACCCGGCCCAGCAGGTGCACCCGATCCCGGACGCCGGCGGACCGGGCGACCTCGGCAATGCGCTTCGCCTCGGATCCGTCGCCGGCCAGGACGTAGTGGGCGTTGCCGGGCAACCGTGGCAGCACGAACTCGACGAACCAAGCCGCGCCCTTTCGCGGGACGAGTCGACCCAGCGTCAGCAGCAGCAGTTCAGTCTCGGGAAGGCCGACCATGTCGTGCAATTTCGTACGGGCAATCAAGTTTTCGCCGGTAGACGTCGGCGGGGCTTTGACACCCAGCCGCAATACGGTAATCCGGTCGGCAGGAACGCCGAATTGCCTGGCCCGTTCCGCCGTGGCTTCGCTTATTGAAATCACCTGCTCGGCCCGCCGTAGCGCCGGATGCACAATCGCCCGGTACACCGCATTCTCATAGGTCACGTCCAGCCCCATGATCATGGTGGCGTGCCTTATCCGGAAGAGTCTGAGCAACGGCGCGGCGAGGGCGTACATCAGGGCGTCGCCGGTCAGCACGACTTCTGCTCTTCGCCGGACGAGGACGGCAAGTAACCGTGCGATGGCCAACGGCACCCACCAGATCAGGGCCTTGTTGGTCCCGCTGTGTGCGATGAGGACTGAATCCGGCCTGGCCGTGCCCATCGAACGCCACACCCCGGACGCGAGGGTTTCCATGCCGCCGACCGATGGTGGGAACTTGCGCGTGAGAAAGACCGGGTGGCGGCGCACTCGCAAAAGTGTAGGGGTCATGCGGCGCTCTGCTAGCGGTTGAGCGGGCTCGGCGCCTGCCTGGTCGCACCGCCGGCCGGCTTCCTGGTTCCCGGAGTACCGATCCAGATGAAGGTCGGCATGATCGGCGCGAGTGCCCGCCAGAATTTCGGTGACGCCGACGCCAACCGCGGCGGCACCATGTCGCCGGCCTTGAACTGCTCGCTGTCCGACAGCACGGTGTAGGTGTAGTCCCAGAGCCGGAGGCCGCGGCACATCTTGATCAGGCCGGATCGGGTTCGGAACTGCTCGTAGTACTCGTCGGCCCGACCCGTCATCGACACGTAGCGGTCGGCGGCCTTGCGGGGCAGCCAGGACAGGAACGGCAACCGGTAGTGGGGCTCGATGATCCCGAACAGGTTGGCGAAGCCGAAGTACGCCACACCGTCTGGACGAAGCACCCGTCGGATTTCGGAAAGGACGGCATCCGGGTCGACGACGTGCTCATAGATGTGGTTGAAAACGACGATGTCTATCGACTCGTCCGCGAAGGGCAGCCCCGACCCGTCCGCGCACAAGAATGACGCGTGCTCGCCGAAAAGCGAATCGGCGTACGCCAACCCTGGCGCGTCGATGTCGAGCCCGATCACCGTGCAACCCGCGGCCCGCAGCGTGTCGACCGTGTAGCCGGTGGAGCAGCCGATGTCGATGGCGGTGCAGCCGTTGAGCTCGGTTCGACCGAGGAAATGCTGTAGGACGGTGACGATTTTCTGCGCTTTGGTGCGACGCTTTTTCTCGTCCTTCGTTTTGCCTTGTAGCTCGGAATACGCCAGCTGCGGACGTCGAGACGCAGCACGGTCAGAATCGGTCACAGTTCACCGAACCCTGCTGAATAGCTGAATAGCTGATTGCCGAATAGCCGAACCATGGGGGCAGCATTCACAGTTCAGGCTTGGTGATCGTGTTCGAGCAGAAACGCGAATTGATATTGCATACCGGGCACGAACGACAGCATTTTGGCCCCGGCGCGAAACACGATTCGCGCGGGACGCCGATCGCGGAGGATGGCCGGCCCCCGGTCAGCGGAGGTGGCCACGATGCGCAGGCCGGCCTCGGTGAATCGACTTCGCCAGCCGTAATAACTCAAACGGAGCTCGCGCGGTTGCTCGGTGCGCACATAGAAGTTCGGTACGACCACGACGGCGCGGCCTTCTGGCGAGAGGACGCGGCCGAGCTCCCGCAGGCCCTGAACCACATCCGGAAAATGCTCGATGGAACCAAAGGACAATGCCCGGTCGAAGCAATTGTCCTGGAAAGGCAAGCGGGTGCCGTCGCCCTGCACGCGCAGCACGCCGGGGATGGAATCCTCGCCGAGTTTCAAGGCCCGAAAGGCGAAGTCGAGGCCGACGACGGACTTGGCGTGGCCGCGCTCGCCGGCCAATCGGGCCGCCCAGCCCACGCCTGAACCCAGGTCCAAGAACGACGTCCCGTCCAGTGGTTCAAGCATTTTGATGGCGTGCCAGAGCCGCTCTTCACCCGGCGCGACGATGTCGTCGTCGAAGTGATAGTTGTTCTCGTAAAAATTACGATCGTCGCTCATAACATCCAGTCAGTGGGTTGGTCGACAGGCTACCGAGTCGCCGGCCCGAGCTAGCCGACCGGCACGCCGAGACCGTTGGGCCCGGGCGTTGCCTCGTCCGGCAGCAGCACCGGAATGCCCTCACGAATCGGGAAGCGGCTGGCGCACACCGTGCATACCAGTTCGCCGGAGCCGCCCGATTCGGTGGGCTTGTCCAGCAGCAGCGGAGCGTGGTCCTGACTGGGGCAGGCCAGGATGGCCAGGAGCTCCGTGGAGACAGGCATCCGGTTCCTTTCGATCGTCGCGTGGCCGTGCCCGGGCGCCTTCGTCAGACGCCGGGCATCGCGCGGCAGAAGTTGCGATCATAGAGGACCGGACCCGGCGGACCGGCAGCTTGGCCCCGACGTGGTCCCAATTGTTTGCCGCAGCGATCCGCGGTGTCCACAGCTCGCACCGTCATCCACAACTTGCCAACAGTCCGGTTTCGGGACGGCACTTTCGATCATTCTCGTCGTAGCTCCTAGCCGGGAGCGGGAATCGAGGAGCATGCGAATGATGAATGAGAACAAGACGAATCCGGTTCGTCGGGTGATGCGCCGGCTCGCGGGGCGGTTACGTCGCGCGGGTGCGGACGCAGGTATGACCACGGCCGAATATGCCGTCGGTACGGTGGCTGCGGTGGCTTTCGCCGCGGTCCTCTACAAAGTGATCCGGACTCCGGCGGTGCAATCGGCCCTGTCGGCGATCATCACCTCGGCGTTGCACGTGTCGCTGTGATCGGTCACGACCGACGGCCACGACGAGCAGGCCGCACCGATGCTGGGATGGCGACAGTCGAGCTGGCCGCGGCCATACCGGCACTGGTGATCGTGGTGCTCGTCTGCGTCGCGGCCGTCTCAGTGGCGCAGCTGCGTGTGCGGTGTGCCGATGCCGCTCGTGAGGCGGCCCGCGCAGTGGCGCGTGGCGACCCGGGCGCGGCATCCCGGCTGGCGACGGCCGCGGCGGGGCGATCGGTACGGATCGTAACCAGTGCGCCCGACACGGAGACGGCACGGGTGACGGCCACGATTCGGCTGCGCCCGGTTCCCTGGCTGGGCGCTTTCGATCTGACTGAGAGCGCGGTGGTTGCCACGGAACCCGTCGCTGCGGCGCCGCCGTGAGGGTTCGGCCGTCCCGTCGGACACTGAGGCGCGGTAATGGTGTCCCGGTGACGTCGAACGTCCAAGCGACGCACCCAGAAAGCGGCTGGGCGGCGCGCGCGGATGACGACGGTTCGGCCACCGTTCTGGTGTTGGGGTGCCTGGCCGTGCTGGTGTTGCTGACGGCCGCGCTGACCATTGCGTCGTGCGCGGTGTTGGTACGCCATCGCGTCGAAGGGGCGGCCGACCTGGCTGCACTCGCGGCGGCGGAATCCATCGGAATGGAGGGCGATCCATGCGCCGCCGCCCGCGCGGTCGCCGCTGCGAATGGCACGACCGTGACCGGCTGCCAGGCCGATCTCGATCTGAGCGGACGAAGCGGCTCGGTCGCCGTCGAGGTGCAGCGGCCGGTCGAGCTACCGATCGCCGGGTCAGCGATGATCAGCGCGCGGGCGAAGGCGGCCCGGCTGCCGCCCTAGCTGGGTGAGTCGGCGCCAGCGCTCCGATCAATCCGGCAGCCGGTCCAGGACGGTTTGCAGTACGAGCAGTGCACCGGCTTTGTCCAGCGGGTTGTTCCCGTTGCCGCACTTGGGTGATTGCACGCACGACGGGCAGCCTGCCAGGCATTCGCAATGCTGAATGGCGTCGTGGGTCGCGGTCAGCCAGCGTCGAATGACGAGGTGACCCCGAGCAGCGAAACCGGCCCCGCCCGGGGCGCCGTCATAGACGAACACGGTGGGTAGCCCGGTGTCCGGATGAAGTGCCGTGGACACGCCGCCGATGTCCCAGCGGTCACAAGTCGCGAACAGCGGGAGCAGACCGATGGCCGCATGCTCGGCGGCATGCAGGGCGCCCGGCAGGTCCATCGGGTCGATCCCCGCCTCGGTGCACAACAGGTCGTCGATGGTGTACCAAACGGCCTTGGTGGACAGCCGCTGCACTGGCATGTCAAGCGGTGTCTCGTCGATTATCTCGCCGGAGAATCTGCGCCGTTGATAGGACACGACCTGGTGCGAGACGGTGACGCTGCCCAGCTGCACCGACATCCCGTCGAACCGGGCCTGCTGCTGGACCGAGGTGATCGCAATGTCGATGACTTCGCGCGCGCTCGTGGTCCAGTCCGGTGCCTCGGCGTGCACCAGCGCGATCGATCGGTCCAAGTCCAGCTCGTCCACCACAAAGGAGGCACCCTGATGCAGATAGACCGCACCGCCGTGAACGGTGGCCGGCGCGTTCGCACCATCGACCGTGCCGAGCAGTCGTCCCGATATCGCTTCGACGATCGTGACCGGCTGCCCCGAACCTCCACGGATGTCGGCCACCGGAAGATCGCGACTGGCCCAGAACCAGCCCGTGGGCCGCCGACGCAACAATCCACGAGCAACCAATTCCGCCAGCACCGGTTCGGCATCCGGGCCGCCGAAGAGTTGTACACCCGCAGGCGTCAGCGGGGATTCGGCCGCCGCGCAGCACAATTGCGGACCGAGCACGAACGGGTTGGCTGGGTCGGTCACGGTGGCCTCTAGTGCCCGATCGAAGATCGCGTCGGGATGATGCACGAGGAAGGTGTCGAGCGGATCGTCGCGAGCAACAAAGATGATGAGCGCGTCGCGGCCGCGTCGGCCGGCTCGGCCGGCCTGCTGCCACAACGATGCGAGCGTTCCGGGGTACCCGGCCAGGATCACCGCGTCGAGGCCGCTCACATCCATGCCGAGTTCGAGGGCGTTCGTGGTCGCTACGCCAAGCAATTCGCCGTCCGCCAAACCGCGTTCGAGACCGCGCCGTTCCTCGGCGAGCAGACCGCCTCGGTAGGCCGCTACCCGTGGCGCCAGCTCGCCCGCACCGGCCTCGACCAAGTGCCGCTGCGTGGCCAGGGCCGTGATCTCGGCGCCGCGCCGGGAGCGGATAAAGGCCAGCGTTCGCTGCCCGTCGATGACCAGGTCGGCCAGCAGCCGGGCCGCTTCCGCCCCCGCCGCTCGCCGAACCGGGGCGTCGTTCTCGCCACGTAGCGCGGTGAGCGGCGGCTCCCACAACGCGACCGTTCGCCGCCCACGCGGGGCGAGGTCATCGTCCACCGCGGTCACCGGCAGGCCCACCAGCCGCTGCGCGGTCTCACTGGGGCTCGCGCTGGTGGCCGAGGCCAGGATGAAGACGGGTTCAGCTCCATAACGCGCGCAAAGCCGGCGAAGGCGTCGAATCACCAGCGACACGTGCGAGCCGAACAGGCCGCGATAGTGATGGCATTCATCGATGACGACAAAGCGAAGCCGGCGCAGCAGCGGTGCCCACCGCTGGTGTTGCGGCAGGATCGAGCGATGCAACATGTCCGGATTGGTCAGCACCACATTGGCGTGCTGACGGATCCATTCGCGGTCATCCGTCGGGGTGTCGCCGTCCAGCGTCGCGGGCCTGACTGCCGGCAGTCCGAGCTGGCTGACTGATCGGTGCTGATCGGCCGCGAGCGCTTTGGTCGGCGACACGTACAGGGCCCGCGCGCGGTCGGCGGTCAGCACTGACGCCAACATGGGCAGCTGGTACGCCAAGGACTTGCCCGAAGCGGTCCCCGTCGCGATGACAACCGATTCGCCGCGCCACGCCCGATCGGCCACCTCCACCTGGTGCGGCCACGGCGCCTCGACACCGGCACGGCCCAGAGCGGCGACCAACTCCGCGGGTACCCAAATCGGCCAGTGGTCGAGCAGCGCAGCTTGCGGCGGCAGTTCCCGAACGTGGAGCAGCGGGCTGGCACCGCCCAGATTGCCGGATGTGTCAGTGGCGGGCGTCGTGCCCGGCGCGCCGGCGACCAGCGCCGGCGGGTATCCCGACAGCAGGCGGGCGAGCGTCGGATGATCGAGCGGATTGATGTAACGGCTCCCAAGCATTCGGGGGCTGACCGGCCCACTTATGGCACCATGCATTCTGTTAGGTGAATGTCAGAACAGACGGCAGGTACGAAAGGGGGTCGTCGTGAACCTCAGCTTGAATGAGATCACCGTAGACGACCACCTGGTCGTCGAGGTGCGAGGCGAGGTTGACGTCCATTCCGCCCCCAGCCTGCGCGACCGCCTGACCGATGTCTTCACCGATGGCCACAAAATCGTGATCGCCGATCTGTCTGAACTCGGCTTCATCGACTCGACCGGTCTCGGCGCGCTGGTCGCCGCCCGCAACGATGGTGCGGCACGGGACGCGGAACTGCTCGTGGTCTGTTCCTCCGAGCGATTGCTGAAACTGTTTCGGATCACTGGTCTCGACGGCGTCTTCTCGATCTACGATTCTGTCGCCCAAGCTGTCCAAGCGCCGCCCGGGCCAACGAAACTCAGCTGACTCGACAAAGCAGCGGACGCGCCAGACCCACCCAGACCCAGCCAACCCCCGCCGGACTCACCCAGACCGTCCAGACCGTCCAGACCGTCCAGACCGTCCAGACCCGACAAACCTAGCGGAACCACCAGACCCACCAGAGCCACCAGACCCACCAGAGCCACCAGACCCACCAGACCCACCAGAGCCACCAGACCCACCACAGCCACCAGACCCACCGGACCCACCAGAGCCACGGGCCCAGCGGGCTCCACAACCGGCCGACTCAGCTGGTCCAGCGCGCCGGGACGGACCCGATCCGGCGACGGAGCAACCGAGCGTCGCGTGACTTACCGGTCAATAAGTGACCCAGCCCACGTCCGACCCGTTAGGCATTCCCATAGACTCCGCGCAGCCGCTCCGAGAAAGTGTCGTTGCTGTTTCGTAGTCTGCTGCGAACTGGACCCGGCCCTCGAGAGTGAAGTCAAGCAGGACCTCTACGTCCCGAAGGAGTTTTGCGTCATGGCTTTGTCCCACCCATCGACGGTGATCGTCGCGTCGTCGTTCTCGGGGGGCGATCGGACGCTGGTCGCGATAGTCGGCCTGGTGGCCCTCATCGCGCTGGCTTTCTCGTTCGTCCTGTTCCGAGAAGTCCTGAGCTACAACCAGGGCACGGCGAAAATGATCGAGATCGCCGAAGCCGTCCAGGAAGGCGCGCAGGCCTACCTGAAGCGCCAGTTCCAGACGCTTTCCGTCGTGGTCGTGATTGTCTTCGCCCTGCTTTTCGTACTGCCGGCCGACGACGCATCTGAGCGAATCGGACGGTCGATCTTCTTCCTGATCGGGGCCGGCTTCTCGGCGTCGATCGGCTACTTCGGCATGTGGCTGGCCACGCGGGCGAACCTGCGGGTTGCGGCCGCGGCCAACAACGAAGGCCGCGAGCGAGCAATCCGGATCGCCTTCCGTACTGGCGGCGCGGTCGGTATGGCCACCGTCGGTCTGGGCTTGTTCGGCGTTGCCCTCGTCGTCTTCCTCTACACCGACCATGCCCCCAAGGTGCTCGAGGGCTTCGGTTTCGGTGCAGCCACGCTGGCCATGTTCATGCGTGTCGGCGGCGGTATCTTCACCAAGGCCGCCGACGTCGGCGCCGACCTGGTCGGCAAAGTCGAGGCGGGCATCCCCGAGGACGACCCGCGCAACGCGGCCACCATTGCCGACAACGTGGGCGACAACGTCGGCGACTGTGCCGGCATGGCGGCTGACCTGTTCGAGTCCTACGCGGTGACCTTGGTTGCCTCGCTCATCCTGGGTGGCGTCGCTTTCGGGACCAAGGGCCTGCTCTTCCCGCTGATCGTGCCCGCCATCGGCGTGCTCACCGCCATCATCGGTGTCTTCATCACTAGGGCCCGCCCGAACGAAGGCGGCCTGACCACGATCAACCGCAGCTTCTACATCTCGGCCGCCATCTCGGCCGTGCTGTGTGCGATCGCGGCCTTTATCTACCTGCCGAGCAAGTTCTCGAAGTTCGATGGCGTTTCGCCCACCATTGCGGCGAACACCGGCAACCCGGCCGTCATCGCGTTCGTCGCGGTGATCATCGGCATCGTTCTCGCGGCGGTCATCCTCTGGATCACCGGCATCTACACCGGCACCGAGCACAAGCCGGTGCAGGACGTCGGCACGAGCTCGCTGACCGGTGCCGCGACGGTCATCCTGGCCGGCCTCTCGGTCGGTTTCGAATCCGCTGTCTACACCGCGATCGTCATTGCGGCCGCTGTGTTCGGTGCGTTCCTTCTTGGTGGGGCGTCCATCTCGGTCGCGCTGTTCGCGGTGGCCCTGGCCGGCTGCGGATTGCTCACCACCGTCGGTGTCATCGTTGCGATGGACACCTTCGGCCCGGTGTCGGACAACGCACAGGGCATCGCCGAGATGTCCGGCGACGTCAGCGAGGACGGCGCCAAGATCCTGACCGAGCTGGATGCGGTTGGTAACACGACCAAGGCCATTACCAAGGGCATTGCGATCGCCACCGCCGTGCTGGCAGCCACCGCGTTGTTCGGCTCGTACCAGGACGCGATCAGCCAAGCCGTCGCCAAGGTCGGCACCGACTCACTGGCCAACGCCAGCGTCTTCGTCCAGAGCTCGTTCGTGAACGAGATCGTCAGCCCGAACACGCTGGTGGGCGTCATTATCGGTGCGGCGGTCGTGTTCATGTTCTCCGGTCTCGCCGTCAACGCCGTGTCGCGCGCGGCCGGCGCCGTCGTCTACGAGGTGCGTAACCAGTTCCGCACGCACCCCGGAATCATGGACGGTACCGAGCGGCCGGAATACGGACGCGTCGTCGATATCTGCACGCGTGACTCCCTGCGTGAGCTGATCACCCCCGGGCTGCTGGCAGTCATGGCGCCGGTGGCGGTCGGTTTCGGTCTGGGTGTCGGTCCGCTGGCGGGATACCTCGGTGGCGCCATCGCCACCGGCACCCTGATGGCGGTCTTCCTGGCCAACTCCGGTGGAGCATGGGACAACGCCAAGAAGCTGGTCGAGGACGGAAACCATGGTGGGAAGGGTTCGGACGCACACGCGGCGACTGTCATCGGTGACACCGTAGGCGACCCGTTCAAGGACACTGCCGGTCCGGCGATCAACCCGTTGATCAAGGTCATGAACCTGGTGTCGGTGCTGATCGCGCCGGCCGTGGTCCAGCTGTCGGTCGGCAAGGATGCCCACACGCTGGTGCGGATCCTGATCGCGCTCGCGGCCGTCGCCATCATCGTCATCGCGGTGGTCGTGGCCAAGCGTCGCGCGTCAGCGCTGAACGACGACCCGGCCGCGGCCCAGGCCACGGCGCGCGTCGTCTAACTCGCGCGGTCCGACCGATACCCCAGCTTCGGGGGTCATTGTGCGGCCTGAACTCCCGGATTGATCGTCAGAATCCGGGGTTCGGGCCGCACAATGCGTTTTGGTGACTGCCCAGGGCCCGCCGGATAGGCGACAATGCGTCGTGCAGTTCTCCTTGTTCGGGGCGGAGGTCGAGGACCCGGTGGTCCGCGACCTCGACGGCCTGCTGCTCGCCGGGGCAGCCTGGGTGCGCACGGACCGGGACACCGCCGCCCGGCTCTCCGTACTTGTGCCGGACCAATGGCGGGTCGCTGCCCTGGCACTGGAGTTCGCCGAGCGCGGCTTCACGGCCGACACCGCCTCGGCGCCCGGGGAACTGACCGCCGTGCGGACGCCCATCACCCCGCTACTTGCGCCAGAAGCGACCCGCTGGATCCGTGGCGCCGCCGCTCGGCTACCCGAAGATCTCGAGCTGAGCGCGTGCGGCCTCCGACTGTGGGCGATCGCAGCCGGGCGACGGGACGACGCCGGCTACCTGCTAGGCGTCGACGACCCGGACGGGCCGATCCACCGGGCCGGTGGCTCACAGCTGTCCCGGCTCGGCGTGGCCGCCGTCTCGGTCGGCCCGCGCGGTGGACCGGGCTGGCGCGTCACCTCGGCGAAGCGGTTGCGCCGGCTCGCCGAGCTGATCGGTACCGCACCCGCCGGCGCCGGCGACGACTGGCCCGGTAGTACCTGGCCGACCCGGTCCTTCGGCTGATCAGCAGCCGCAGCTGACCGAGCCCTCGCCGGAACCGCCGCTCTCACTGAGCACGCTCGCCCCGCTCAACGGCCCGATCAAGGCTGCCCCGACCGGTGCGGTCAGCGGGTCAGGAATTCGACGCCCGGCGCCGTCCGCACCGTGCACCTCGAATCCCTCGCGCGCCCAGTATTCGAAACCGCCGAGCATCTCGCGAACTTCGAAACCACGGGCCGCGAAGGCTGCCGCGGAGCGAGTGGCACCGTTGCAGCCCGGCCCCCAGCAGTAGGTGACGATCGGAATGCCGGGGTCCAGCCTCCCGATCAGCTCGTCGATCAGCGCGGTCGGAATGTGGGTGGCCCCCGGCAGATGGCCCTGCCACCAGGCGGCGTCGTTCCGGGAGTCGACGAGCACAAAGGCCGGGACGCCGCTGGCCAAAGCAGCCGCCACATCGGCGACGTCGGTTTCGAATCGGAGCTTGGCCTCGAAGAAATCGCGTGCAGTCATCATGGTCGAAACGCTAGCTGCGAGGGCGTCCGCGCTGAAGGCCCGACTCACGGTAGTTTGATGTCTCGGCCGGACAAATCACGGAATCAGACGAGCTGGACAGGAGGAACAGCGGTGGATCTCGATGACCTCGATTGGTCGCTGATCGCTGAGCTGCAGCGGGATGCGCGCCAGAGCGTCACCCAGCTGGCCAAGTCGATCAAGCTGTCCCCGTCGGCGACATCCGAACGGTTACGGCGGCTGGAGGAGTCCGGCGTCATCACCGGCTACACCGCGACCGTGGACGCCGAGCGGCTCGGTTACCCGATCCTGGCCCAGCTGCGATTGCGTTACCCGTCCAGCAAGTACCAGCCGTTACACGACCTGCTGGCCGCCACCCCCGAAGTGATCGAGGCGCAGCACGTCACCGGTGAGGACTGCTTCGTCCTGAAGGTCATCGCCACCTCGATGCGGCATCTCGAGCAGGTGTCCGGCCGGATCGGGGCGCTCGGCAGCGTCACCACCAGTGTTGCCTATTCGAGCCCGCTGGAGCCGCGGCCTATCGGCCGGCCCGCCGAGACGGAATCCGCCCGTGCCACGCGCTGACCCGCACCTAAACACGCCGCAGGCGAACCCGAACCCGAACCCGAACCCGAACGCGAGCCCGAACGCGAATGCGAACGCGAACCTGAACTCGAGCCCCACCGCGATCGTGGTCATGGGCGTCGCGGGCAGCGGCAAGACCACGATCGGACGGCTGATCGCCGAGCGGATGGGTGTGCCCTTCGCCGATGCGGACGACTTCCACACCGAGCAGGCGCGGCTGGCGATGGCGGCCGGCCGGGCGCTCACGGACGCCGACCGCGACCCGTGGCTGCACCGGTTGGCGGACTGGCTGGCCGAGCATCCGGACGGCGTGCTCGCCTGTTCCGCGCTCAAGCGCAGTTATCGCGACGCGCTGCGCGCCGGCGCGCCCGAGGCGTTCATGCTGCACCTGGCCGGATCGTCGGACGTGGCAACGGGACGGGTTGGTACCCGGCAGGGGCATTACATGCCGGTGTCACTGGTCGCCTCGCAGTACGAGACCCTCGAGCCGTTGGGGTGGGACGAAGCCGGCATGGTGATTGACTTCACCGAGGATCCCGCGGCCATCGTGGAACGCATCCTGGGCGCCAGGGGTTGAGCGCCACAGACGGCACTAGTGGGCCGTCCGGTGCGGTCGAATCGACGCCGTGTATTCGGTGTGGGGTACCGTCCGCGCTGCACCCCGAAAATCCGGCGGATCGGTTCGGAACGTACCGACCCGGCCATTGACGGGGTGAGACGAAGCGAAGGTCGCCCGCGACGGCGGCCGCCAGCCGCTGCGGCGGCGCAGGACAGGAGAATGCAAGTGGCAGGAACGCGTGGCGTTGGTACGGCTAGCGCAAGCAAGACGGCTGCGAAAGCGGCCCAACCCGCGAAAGCGGTCAAAACGGCGCGTCCGGCGAAGTCGGCGACCGGCACCTTCGGCAACAAGCTGGTGATCGTCGAGTCGCCGGCCAAGGCCAAGACCATTGGCGGCTACCTCGGACCGGGGTACACCGTCGAAGCGTCGATCGGCCATATTCGTGAGCTGCCGCCGAACGCGGCCGCCGTCCCGGCCCAGTACAAGGGCCTGCCCTGGGCCCGTCTCGGCGTCGACACCGACAACGACTTCGAACCTCTTTACGTGATCAGCGCCGACCGCAAGCAACAGGTGACCAAGCTCAAGGCCCTGATGAAGAATGCCGACGAGGTCTACCTGGCTACCGATGAGGACCGCGAAGGCGAAGCCATCGCCTGGCACCTGGTCGAAACCCTCAAGCCCACCGTGCCGGTCCGCCGGATGGTCTTCCACGAGATCACGCCCGAGGCGATTGCCCGGGCCGTGGCTGAGCCCCGCGACATCGACGCAAACCTGGTCGACGCCCAGCGCACCCGGCAGATCCTCGACCGGCTGTACGGCTACGAGGTATCGCCGGTGCTCTGGAAGAAAGTGCTGCCACGATTGTCCGCCGGCCGCGTGCAGTCCGTCGCGACCCGGATGGTGGTCGAACGCGAGCGTCAGCGACTCGCCTTCCACACCGCGAACTACTGGGATATCGAGGGCACCTTCGCCCCGACGAACCGCAAGGATGGCGACCCGGAGACATTCAGCGCCAACCTGGTCGCCCTCGGCGACGAGCGGATCGCGTCCGGCCGGGACTTCAATCCGGCCACCGGCAAGGCATCGAGTGAAGTGCTGCACCTTGACGAGGCCGGTGCCCGCGGGTTGGCGGCCCGGCTGGAGGGCGTCGACTTCGAGGTCGTGCGCGTCGAAGAGAAGCCTTACCGCCGGCGCCCCTACCCACCGTTCATGACCTCGACCCTGCAGCAGGAGGGCGGCCGCAAGTTCCGGTGGTCCTCCCAGGTGACCATGCGGGTCGCGCAGCGGCTGTACGAGAACGGCTACATCACCTATATGCGTACCGACTCGACGACGCTGTCGCAGTCGGCCGTC
>JAOPUZ010000058.1 GCA_025966315.1 Frankiales bacterium
CCCGCCGCCACCACCACACCCCACTGATCCCGAACCGGCTCCACCCGCCACACCTGCACCCCCCGCGACCCCGACCCCCCAGCCGACCCGGGCCCATACCGCGACCAATCGACGGTGATCGAATACCGCCCGTCGGGCGTAACAACCGTGAACTCATTCGTTAGCGGAAAACCACGGTTCCTGCCACGCCACACCGCTAAAACCGTCGGAGCGACCCGGTCACGCACGTCGTCCATCGCATCTGCGATCCGCGCCACTACGGACCGCGGCGACGAATTGCTCGGCGTGTATCGCTCCAAGACGACCCGCCCGACGTCAGCGGCCAGAGCCGTGCCTTTCTCGCCCAGGAACTGTGCCTCGACATCCTTCCGCTTGACGCCAGCCTGATGGAACCAGCCCGGCAAAGCCGCTTCGATCAGCTTGCTGGCCTGCACCGCGAACCAGACCCACTGATTAGAGACCCTCAAATGAATGTAATCGCCGTTTTGATCGACGAACCGGACAACTACTGATGCTTCGGAGGTGGGTCGTTCGCGGGCTGGGAGGCGGGGGCTCCAAAGCTGGTTCTCTTGGTGGAGGGACCGCATCATCTGAAACACCGCTCGCATTAACACGACGCGGCCATTGTCCGGCATCGTCGACCTGTCATCCCTGTAACCGACTAGTCTCGCTACCACATTCGGGACGTGCGCCGGCATCTCACCGATCGCCATCTGGGCAGGCAGGCGCCCAAGTTGGCGCCACACCTCAACGGTCAAAGCCACCAGATCCGCAGCCCGGTAAGCATGGCTACCAGGCACCCCAGGAACATAGGGAATCAGAACCGGCGGTGGACCATCACCAGACCAGCCAACGCCAGATTCGCGTTGCAACCGAACCGCGTCTTGGTACTCAGCGTTCGCCCGGACCAGACCCCACACCCGCCACCACTCCATCCGAAAATGAAACGATGCTCCAAATTTGCTCCCATGGAAATCGATATCTGGGATGACCGGCCACTGTCCTGCAGACTTCGTGGCGACGTATCGAGACACACCCAACACCACCCCGTATACACGCAGGAAATCCGGCAGGGCATCCTTAG
Source organism: Frankiales bacterium (assembly GCA_025966315.1). Lineage (GTDB taxonomy): Bacteria > Actinomycetota > Actinomycetes > Mycobacteriales > Jatrophihabitantaceae > Jatrophihabitans_A. Next base: position 1,085 of record JAOPUZ010000058.1, read on the forward strand.
GTCTCGCCGAGTCGTTCGCCCTCTGAACGCGGTTATTCGACGTCACCTGTTCCGATACAAGTTGCGGTACAAACCAGCGCGACCCGCCCTGTCGTTGGGCGTACCCGTTCCCGGCCGCCCGGTCGTATTCCGTCAACGCTAAAACATCGGCGTACGCCTCGCCCACCGCCTGAAGCACCTCCCGCATCACCAGATCACCCTCACGCAGATGGCCGATACGTAGACGCTTCACAGCTACCAGCGCGCCAGCAACCCTGGCGTCAGCAACCCTGTCGGTATTGATCGAAACCCACTGGTTAAACCACTCCCTCCGAGCTACTCGAAAAATGTCTTGCGCCACCCCCTCATCCCGCTCAGTAAGGGGAGGAGCAACACCCTGCGCCGACGTACCGACCAAAGGCCCGGCCACACTCGCCGGTCGGGTGGGCGGCCGAAACACGGGCGTAGGAACGCGGAACGGCGACGGCGCCAGACTCGACGTCCCGATGCCCAGCCGTGGGTCCGCCCAAAAACCAGCTAGCTCCACGTCCGTTTCATCAAGCGTGAACGCATACGCCGGCGGCGCGAGACCGCCGCCGGTTCCGCCACGATACCCGGCCGCACTTACCGTTCGCGAGGGCGAAAACGCCGCCGCCGCCCGATTCAGCGCCCCTGCAGGAGAAGGCAGAAATGCACCGGACGCACTGCCCCCCACCGACGGCGACCGCCTCCGCGCGAGGTCAGCCAGCAAACCATCTACGACGTCCGGCGTTGACGGCGGAACCCCATACGACAGCGGCGTAAAACCGCCACCGGTTCCGCCATAAGACACCCCCGGCATCGGCGCGTCGCCGGTGACACTCCGCCGCCGCCGGACGTCCCGCTCAGAAACGTTACTGCCGCCGAACTGGCTCAACGGACCAAACGACCCTGACGCCAAATCCGTCGGCGGAGCCATCCACGAACGCCGATCGCCTACGCCTAAATTCGTCGATCCATACGAAGTCCCCGGCCGCGCCCCCGGCGTGACAGAACCGCCGACATAACCCGGCAAGCCAGGATCACCATAACGCGCTATCAATGCAGCGAGCTCTGGATCGTCAAGAAGATCAAGGGGATTCCGATTAAGATCGGCACCGCCAGGTAAACCGGTTCCCACCGCGTTAGCCACGCCTCTAATCAGCTCCCTCAGCGGCTCACGGTCCATCCCTTGCTCATACGCGGTGACCAACTGGCGCAACAACGTCCGGGGCGACTTCAGCCCGTCAGCCGTCCCCCCCGGCCGCAGCGCGAGCCCTACCCGCCCACGGGCCCACACCTCCAGATCAGCCAGGTCAGCCGCCGGGGCCGCACCCCGTAAGCCACCACCGTGTGCAGCTTTCGACGCGCGACGGACCAACTCCGCCACCACCGCGTCCACAGCCCACTGTTCCAGCCTGGACCCGGCCGACCCCGGTCGCCGCGCGCCCAATCGAGGACGAATCGCGACCACGCTCGGCCCGCGAGACCCACCCACACCAGCAAGCAGCTGCCAGCCAGTTGAGGGCAAAGCCGGGACGTCTGGCACCCGGGCCGGATCCCGGCCGCGTCCATAACCACGCGGCAACACGAGCTCACCCGCCAACCCCAGGACCAGCACTGCCTCATCGCCGAGATGATGCGGTTCAGATACTCGGGCGGCCGCCAGCTGATCACGTTGCCCCTGACCGAAAACATCCACTAAATGCCGCGCCAGCTGATCCGGGTGAAGCACACTCCTGGCCTCTCGCTGGCTGAGCAAAGCCTCTACGGTGCCGGCCAAATCCGCGCGCGCATCATCGCGAAGCTCAGCGGCCCGGGCGGGCAACAGCGAATCCAGCCTTTCCGAGGCGGCCAGACTGAGCGCGGCCCGCCAATTGATCGGCGCATGAATCAGCCGTCCAGGCGCAATTTCATAACCGGCCTGACCGTCAGGTAAGTCGATGGGCCTAGTCGTCAGCCGGTCCCGCGCCAGCTCGGCCGCCGCGGCCAACACGCCCGCGTCCAACGCCGTCTGAACCAGCTTGGCCGACAACCGATCCGGCGCCGGCTCCTCACCCAGCAGCACGGCCGCCACCGCACGCGACACCACCCGCGTCAACCGTCGCGAAACCGGGTCGAGGTCGAGCCGCCTTACCATCGCCTCGATAACAGCGGTCATGCGCCCGACCCGCTCACTCGTCTGAATCGAGATCTCGCCCGTAGCCGAGGACGCGCCCGGCGCGAACAGATACGCCATCGGACGATTGAGTTCACGCGACGTCAGGAATCCCTGCGTAGCCAGCCAACCGACTACAGCATTGGCCGCCTTCGTTCCGGTCCACAAACCCTGATCCAAGCGCAGATCCTTGACCACCCCCGGCAACAGGTCAGGCCCCCAATGCGCCGCGACCTCACCCCAGATATCGTCATTCAATCCCGGCGGTGGCGGGGTGCCGCCCGGTGCCCGGGTGAGCTGACCCAGGATGTGCGCGGCCGCCATCTCCCCGACGTTGAGCCGGGTTCCCGCGACGCGTTGCAACGCCGCCGCGGTCCCCCGCGGAATCAGCCGCTCCGTACCCCGCTCTAAGGCATCGATACGGAGCCGCTCCAGCAACCCGAAGACCTGCTGTTGACGGTCTCGGTAGAGCTCAAGCTCGGCATCAAGAGAATCAGCCAACACGGGGCGCGGCACGGTATCCCAAAGCGGGACGTGGCGCCACTCAACCTCGTTTAGCGGAAGGAGAAACGCTGTCCAGTCTTCGCTCATCAGAGGAACAGGCGTAGCAGCAGTAAACTCATGAAACCCTGCCCGCAGGTCGGGGGAAAGCCGATCCGCGTAGGACACGACGTGTTCGGCCGTCTTCGACAGCACGGCGGTGACCGCATCATTGAATGGATTCAGCCCCGCCTGCCAGACCCACGCCTGCAGCGCGATCCAGATGCCGTCCTCCGGTGTCACCGCCCACAGATAAGTTCCATGCTCCCTCCACGGCGCGCCAAGGCGAGCTGCCTGCTGCCAGACCGCGCGCGGAATTGCCGGTGCCCCGGCCTGCGTCATCGTGCGCAGCAGCATCGCCATGTCCACCCGAACGTGGCTGATGATCGGATCCCCGCGCATATAACGAGGATCAGAGGCGATGGCGGCGATAACGGCTGTGTCCAGTTGCGACAGCCCTGAGCCCACCGGAGCGGACCCAGTGAGGCCGGCGACGACCGCCTCGGCACGCCGCCATCGACCCGGTATCGCGACATACGCAGCATCATCGAACTCGAGGCTCTCCAACTTATCGACAAACCTCGGAAACAGGTCAGGCGGCAACGCTCCGCCACCTAGGATCTGCAATACGTCGGCGAATCGCTCCTGCAGTAGCAGCGAACGCTCGGGCGCGCGGCCAAGAACGCTGCCGCCGTTGAGGTCCGCCAAGACCTCCTCTCGGCCCCACACCAGCAAGCGGTTGACGACCTCGCGGCGCTCGGGCCCCGAAGCCGGCGCCACCAACGCCAACGCCAACGGGTCGAGCAGAATCTCGTTCCCCCGGGCATCTTCGGCATCGCCTACCCGCACCGCCCGCGCTGCGTTGACCACCGTCACCACATCAGTAGCCGTCGGCACCGCAAGATCTGGCAAGACCGCGTCGGGGTCCAACTCGCGCACCGCCGCCGCCAGCAAATGCAGCGACGTCCGCATCATCGACCCGATACGCGCATCGGGCGCCAACACAGCGTCCCTGGGCAGTGACACCCGCGCAACAGCAGGTTTCTTGCCTGCGGATCGTTGCGTTGGCGCCATTATGCCCTCGCCGATAAGGGAATCACTCAAGTGGCCGACACTCGGCCACTCCGCCACCGGGCCGTCCCGCTCAACCACGCCCATCCGCACAGCACCGTCATCCCCGACAGCCAGCCCGTAATCCGACCCGCCAAAGTAGTGCGGACCCGAGACGAGCTCCGCGAACTCGACGGTCCCGCTTTCTTCCCGCCAATACAGCGCGATCCTTGCCGTGGGATGAACCGCGACCACGCTCGACTCGCCGGACCCAGCCATACCAGCAAGCCGCGGCCAGCCAGTTGGGGGCAATGCGCTGAGGCCCGGCACCACGGTCCCGCCAGGGATCCCAGCGTCGACTCGCGACCGCGGCCCCGTCCTCGGATCGGCAGGCACCAGAGGCAACACCCGGTTGGACGTGTAGCTCTCAGGCAAGGCAGCCACGGCGACCCTGGGCACGCCCGCGGTCGCCCCGACCAGCTCACCCAGTCTCAACTCAGCGGTCAACTCAACGCGGTGATCAGCACCGTGCGCGGTGACAGCCAACACCCCGATCCTGCTGATCGATAACACCAGCTCACCCACCACAACCACGGACTTGCCCCGACCGCTTACAACGTCGGCCCACACGCTTCCATCCACCGCACGCAGCACAATCCCGGCCTCATCATGCCGCACTACAACCGGACCGGCGGTCCCCGTACGGTCATCCGCGCCAACTCGGGAATCATCCAGGCGCCACCCGGCCACCGGCAACCACACCCGATCCGCAACAAGCCGCCAACCCGACGCCGACGCCGCGACCGGCACTCCCACCACCTCGGCACTGACCGCCGACAACGCCTGCGCCAACGCCGTAAACATCGCCGCATCAACACCAGCGAACAGCCCGGCCGCCCGCGGACTCCCAACCAGCCGCGCCAAGAATGCGGGCACCTCAGCCGGCACCGGCACCAACCCGGCAACCCGACCCGCGTCCGCCAGATTCTGCCAACGATCCCACACCCGACCCCACACACCATCAGCAAACAACGAACCCTCGAAAGCCGCGATTACCCCCGAGACATATGAGAAATCGATTGCCATGGTTACCTGTGCCGCCATCGCACCCACCGACACCGCCAGCTCTAGACCCGACACCGAATCACCCAACAACCGCACCGCCCCACGCACACCCGCATCCACCACCGCCCGCAACACAACCCCCCGCACCGCATCCCCCCGCACCGCATCCCCCGGCACCCCACCCTTCGACACCAGCAACGCCTGCACCACCACATCCCTCACCCCACCCACCACACCCGCCGCATCCACCACCTTCGCCGCGCCCACCATTCCCTCCACCACCCGACGCGCCAACCCATCCACCGACACACCACCCACCACACCCACCAACCGATCCAACACGCCCTGCGCCGCCACCAACCCCGCCGCCACCACATCCGGATGAACCCGAACCACCT
>JAOPUZ010000033.1 GCA_025966315.1 Frankiales bacterium
ACTATCAGTGCCTTCTGGTACGGAACGGATCAAGAGCTCGACACTCCCGATTCTTCCGAGCCAGAAGGCACTTTCACGTGATCACCACGCCGTCAGGCGGCTATCGGTCCACGGATCGAGGTTTAGCGCCCAGCCGGCGACAAGCCGAGCGAGCGTCCGACCAGGCTGGTCTGGCGACTGGCCAATCGCTCCGCGATCTTCTCGAATTCCATGGCCGCGGCCGAGGTCGGCTTGGTCAGCACGATCGGGTCGCCGTTGTCCCCGCCTTCGCGGACAGCCACGTCGATCGGCACCTGGCCCAGCAGGTCGACCTTGGTGCCGGTCAGCGCGGCCAACGACTCGGCTACCGCCTGGCCACCACCGGAGCCGAACAGCTCCATGCGCGAGCCATCGGGCAGGTCCATCCAGCTCATGTTCTCGACCACGCCCACGATCTGCTGGTGGGTTTGCAGCGCGATCGAACCGGCCCGTTCGGCGACCTCCCGCGCAGCCAGCTGGGGAGTCGTGACCACCAGCAGTTCGGCCGACGGAACGAGCTGGGCCAGCGAAATGGCAATGTCGCCGGTGCCCGGCGGCAGGTCCATCAGGAGCACATCCAGGTCGCCCCAGTAGACGTCGGCCAGAAATTGCTGCAACGCGCGGTGCAGCATCGGGCCACGCCAGACGACGGCCGTGTTGCCCGGGGTGAACATGCCGATCGAGATGACCTTCACGTCGTGGGCCTGCGGCGGCATGATCATTTTCTCGACCTGGGTCGGCTTGGCGGTCACGCCCAGCATCCGGGGTACCGAGAAGCCGTAGATGTCGGCGTCCAGGACGCCCACGTTGAGCCCGCGGCGGGCCAGGGCCACCGCGAGGTTGACGGTGACCGAGCTCTTGCCGACGCCGCCCTTGCCCGAGGCCACCGCATACACCCGGGTTCGTGAGCCGGGCTGCGCGAACGGGATGTCGTTGACCGGGTTGTCGCCCCGTAGCAGGGTTCGCAGCTCGGTCCGCTGGGCGTCATCCATCACGCCGAGCTGCAGGTTCACCGACGTAACCCCCGGGACGGCCGACACGGCCGCGGTCACGTCAGTGGTGAGTTTTTCGCGCATCGGGCAACCGGCCACGGTAAGCAGCACCGTGACGGCAGTAGCACCGTCCGGGCTGACCCCCACCGATTCGACCATGCCGAGCTCGGTTATCGGACGGCGGATCTCAGGATCGGACACGCTCGCCAGGGCCGTCCGGACCGCGGCTTCCAGCGTGTCCGAATCCTGAGCCAAGGAAACTTTTGTGGCTTTTCGTGCATCAAATGAGTCTGTGAACACTCCGCCAGCGTACGGCTGCGACTGGCATCACTACGATCAGCGGTGATGTCTGCCTCAATCGACTCCGCGAGCGACACGGATCCGTCTGTGCCGCCACTGCTGACCGCCCCGCGTCGCATCCGGTACGACGACTGGCGACTACAGGTGTGGCGTTCCTTCTTGCGTACGCATGCTCATCTGATGCGTCGCCTCGAGCAGGATTTGCAGGCGCATCACAAGATCGCCATCGCCACCTACGATGTCCTGGTCCAGCTCTCTGAAGCCCCCGATTTCCGGCTGCGGATGTCGGAGTTGGCCGATGCGGTGCTGCTGTCGCGCAGTGGCCTGACCCGATTGGTCGACCGGCTGCAGCGCGAGGGCCTGGTCGAGCGACAACCCGATCCCGGCGATGCCCGAGGTCTCTACACAGTGCTCACTCCGAAGGGCCTCGCCGCGCTGCGGGAGGCCGCGATCGTGCACCTGGCCGGGGTTTCGGAGTTGGTGTTCGACCAGCTGACCGAGGACGAGCTCCGGATATTGGAGCAGCTGATGCACAAGATCGACCCGAGCCTGCCCGCGCCCTCGGTGGACGGCGCCGAACTGGCCGGCGACCCGCTGCCGGAGTGACGTCGGGGGTGGGCGGCGATGCTGTGGATGCAGCCGCCGCCAAGCAGGTGGTGCGGGATTCGCTGGGCGTCGCCATCGCGGTGGGCAGTTACGGCGTGGCGTTCGGGGCCGCGTCGGTGGCGGCCGGATTCAGCCCGGCACAGACCTCACTGTCCTCGCTGCTCACGTTCACCGGCGGCAGCCAGTTCGCCATTGCCGGGGTGATCGCCGGTGGCGGTACCGCGGCCGCGGCCCTGGGCAGTGGCTATCTACTCGGCGCTCGCAATACCCTGTACGCCCTTCGGCTGCAGCCATTGCTGGCGGTCCGGGGCTGGCGCCGGGCGTTGGCCGCGCTGCTCACGATCGACGAATCGACCGCCATGGCGCTGGGCCAGCGGGCGCCGGCGCTGTCCCGGGTCGCCTTCTGGTGGACCGCGGCCGGCGTCTACGTCTTATGGAATCTGGCCACTCTGCTCGGGGCGTTCGGCGCGCAGGCCCTCGGCGATCCGAAACGATTCGGCCTGGATGCGGCGATCCCGGCTGCCTTCCTGGCCTTGCTGGCGCCCCGATTGCGGGCCGGTCCGCTACCCGGACGGATCGCGGCCGGCGGCGCCTTGATCGCGCTGATCCTGATCCCGCTCACCCCGCCGGGCGTCCCGGTGCTGGCCGGCTGTGTGTCACTGGCGCTGGCCTTCGACGTCCGCGCCCGGCGGTTCCGCTCGCCGGATGCGCGTGACGCCGGCGGCACTTCGTGACGGCGAGCACGGGCTGGGTGATCGTGCTGCTCAGCGGCGCAGGTTGCTACCTGCTCAAGCTTGCGGGCTACGCCATGCCGCAACGCTGGTTCGCGCGTCCGGGCTTGCGATCGTTGATCGAGCTGCTGCCGGTGGCTTTGCTGGCCGCGCTGATCGTGGTCGAAGCCGTTGCCGACGGCCGGCGCTATGACGTGAATACGGCCCGGCTGATCGGCTTCGGGGTCGGGGCGATTGCGGTCTGGCGACGGGCGCCGTTCATCCTGGTCGTGGTGCTGGCCGCCGGTACCGCGGCCGCCCTCCGGCTCACCCCGCTGACCTGACCGGCTATTCGTCGCCGCGTTCGAGCCGCTCGAGCCGGTTCAACTCCGAACGCAGGAAGTCCCGGGTCACCACCTCGCCCAGTGCGAGCCGGATGGCGGCCATCTCGCGGGCCAAGTACTCGGCGTCGGCAATGGATTGCCGGGACTGGCCGCGGTCCTGTTCGAGGTTCACCCGGTCGCGGTCGTCCTGCCGGTTCTGGGCCAGCAGGATCAACGGCGCCGAATAGGCCGCCTGCAACGACAGGATCAGGGTCAGGAAGATGAACGGGTACTTGTCGAAGTGCAGCGAGCCGTTTCGGAACACGATGTTCCAGACCACCCAGATCACGATCAGGAAGCTCTGGACGATCAGGTAACGCCCGGTCCCCAGGAAGCGCGCTACCCGCTCGGTCAGCCGGCCGAATGCCTCTTGATCGACGGCAACTCGCAGCCGACGGGGCAGGTTGGGCTGATCGAGACGGGGCCGCCGCTCAGCCATCGCCGATCCCGATGGTGGCGTCGTCGTTGTCGGTGTCCCGCCAGTCCTCGGGCAGCAGGTGGTCCAGCACGTCGTCGACCGAGACGGCGCCCAACAGCCGTCCGTTGTCGTCCACCACGGGCACGGCCACCAGGTTGTAGGTCGCGAGGTGGCGGGTGACGGCCTCGATCGGGGTGTCCGGGGCCAGCGCGGCCGGGTCCTGTTCGGCTACCCCGCTGACCAGGCTCGACGGTGGCTCGCGGAGCAGGCGTTGCAGGTGCGCGGTACCGAGGAAGCGGCCGGTCGGGGTGGCTTGCGGCGGGCGGACCACGAACACCTGGGCGGCCAGCGCGGGGGACAGGTCTGGGTTGCGGACCAGGGCCAGCGCCTCGGCCACGGTCGCGTCGGGCAGCAGCACCACCGGCTCGGACGTCATCATGCCGCCGGCGGTGTAGTCGCCGTACTTCATCAGCCGGCGGACCGGTGCGGCCTCGTCCGGCTCCATGATTTCGAGGAGCCGTTCCTGCTCGTCGGTGGTCAGCTCACGCAGTAGGTCGGCGGCGTCGTCGTCGTTCATGGCCTCGAGGACGTCGGCGGCGCGTTCGTCGCTCAGACCGGTGAGGATCTGGACCCGGTCGTCGTCCGGCAATTCTTCGAGGACGTCGGCCAGCCGGTTGTCGTCCAGCGCCTCGGCCACTTCTTGCTGGCGCTTGGCTGGCATCTCTTGCATCTGGGTGGCCAGGTCAGCGGGCCGGAGCCCGGCCAGTACGGCCAGCAGGGACGCCGTGCCCTGGCCTGATTCGGTCACCGACAACCCATCGACCTCGTTCCAGTCGACCTGGCTGATCGCACCACGGCGGCGGGCCAAGCGCGTGTTGGATCGGACGGCGAGGCGGGTGATGACCCAGTCGCGGGACCGGTTCTGCTCCATCGCGGCGTCCACCACGTGCACCCGTGCCTCGTCCTCGAGCCGGGTGACGGTGCGATCGAGGACCTCACCGAGCACCAGCAACTCGTTCGGGCGCTGCTCGAACCGTTTGATGTTGACACTGGCGGTGGTCAGCACGACGGCGTCCGGCTCGATCCGGGCGACGCGGCCCATCGGGACGAAGATCCGCCGGCGGGCCTGCACCTCGACGACCAGGCCAAGGACCCGGGGTGGTTGCCGGTTGACCCGCAGGGTGGCCACGGCGTCGCGAACTCGGCCCAGCTGATCACCGTTGGGGTCGAAGACGCCCAGACCAGCGAGCCTCGCGATAAAAACTCGGGACGCCGTACTCACAGCAGGCAGCTTAAGGGGTAGCACCCGTCGTGCTAGGGAAAGTCCTACTCTGACGCCGTCATAATGGCGTCAGAGTAGGACGTTCCGGGTCATGCGGACCGCGATCACGCCGAGCAGGCCCGCCAGTGCGGCGAACGCCGGCAGGATCCAGAGGGCGGTGTGGATAGAGGTGGCACTGGCCAGCGGGCCGAGCATGGCCGGTCCGAGCAGGAAGCCCAGATAGCTGAAACTGGACACGACGGCCAGCTTCGGGCCGGCTGCCCCGGGGCCGTCCGCGGCGGTGGAGAAAAAGACCGGCACCAGAATCGAGAGGCCGATCCCGAGACAGGCGAATCCGAAGGCGGCGCCGGCCAGGGTGTGCACGAGCAGGCCGGCGGACAGGCCGAGCGCGCCGATCAGGGCAACGGTGGCGATGCTGCGCATCCGTCCCAGCCGGAGCACCAACCAGTCACCGGTGAACCGGCCGAGCGTCATCGTGATGGTGAAGGCGATGAACGCGATGCCGGCATGCCCGGCTGATACGCGCAGGTCATCGCGCAGATACACCGGCGACCAGTCCGCACTGCTGCCCTCGGCCAGCAACGCGCAGACGCCGGCAATCCCCAATAGAACAAGGCGAAACTCGAATACCCGGCCGCCTTCGTTGGGTCCGGAGACGGGCTGGTCGGCGATGAATTGCCGCATCGCCCAGAGCGTCACCAAAGCCAGCACGACGGCTAGGATGCCCTGCTGGCGGGCCAGCGGCACGTGCAGCCCGGCGCCGACGCTGCCGATTCCGGTGCCCACGATGGTTCCGATGCTCCAGAAACCGTGGAAGCTCGACATGATCGGTCGTCCGTAACTGGATTCGATGTGTACGGCTTGGGCGTTCATGGCGACGTCGAGGCCCCCGGTCGCCGCGCCCCACAGGACCAGTGCCCCGAAGAGCGCGCCCAGATTGCCGGCCAGGCCGGGCCCGGCGATCACGAGATAGGTGCCGAACGCGGCGGCCGCGGTGACCGGCCCGCTGCCGAAGCGGCTGGTCATCCGTCCGATCAGCATCATCGCCAGCACCGAGCCGATCGCCGGCCCGAGCAGCGCAAATCCGAGCGAGGCATCGGACAGGCCAAGTTGCGTCTTCACCTCGGGGATGTGCGGCACCCAGGCGGCGTACAGCAGCCCGTTGAACGCGAAGACGGTGGCCGTGGCGGTCCTGGCCCGGACGAGCGTGGGCCGGACGGCGGGCCGGGTCGGCGAGCTGGTCAACGTCCTCCTTCTCGGCCTAGTGAGGCGTTCTAAGATCGAAGCGTCTCAACCCTAGGGCGCGGCGGCGTCAGTCTGGAATCGATGCAGGATGAGCGGGCAGAGCACCTACGAACTCGATCGCCGGTACGTCTTCCATTCCTGGTCCGCGCAGGCGGCGCTGAAACCGCTCGTGATCGTCTCAGCTGAGGGCAGTTACGTCACCGACGGCGATGGTAACCGGTTGCTCGACCTGAGCTCCCAGCTCGTGAACACCAACATCGGGCACCAGCATCCGAAGGTGGTTGCGGCGATCCAGGAACAGGCCGCCCTGCTCTGCACGGTCGCCCCGCAGCACGCCAACGCAGCGCGCGGCCGGACCGCCGAGCTGGTCATCTCACACGCGCCAGACAACATGGAGCGGGTCTTCTTCACCAACGCCGGTGCCGAGGCGGTCGAGTACGCGGTGCGGATGGCGCGCCAGCACACCGGACGTAACAAGGTGCTCTCCCGGTACCGCAGCTATCACGGGGGGACGACGACCGCGGTGAATCTGACCGGGGACACCCGGCGCTGGGCCAACGATCTGGGTACGGAGGGCGTGGTGCGCTTCTTCGGCCCGTTCCTGTACCGGACGGCGTTCTACGCGAGCAGCGAGGCGGAGGAGTGCGAGCGCGCGCTGACCCATCTTCAGCAGACGATCGAATTCGAAGGGCCGGCCACCATCGCCGCCGTCATCCTGGAGACCATCCCGGGTACGGCGGGCATCATGCCGCCACCGCCGGGTTACCTGGCCGGGGTCCGGGCGCTGTGCGACCGGTACGGGATCGTCCTGATCCTGGACGAGGTGATGGCCGGCTTCGGACGTACCGGAGCGTGGCTGGCGCTCGACCACTACGACGTGAAGCCGGATCTCATCACCTTCGCCAAGGGCGTCAACTCCGGCTACGTGCCGCTGGGTGGCGTCATCATTTCGGCCGAGATCGCGGCCACCTTTGCCCAGCGGCCGTTCCCAGGTGGTTTGACGTACTCCGGTCATCCGCTGGCCTGCGCGGCCGCGGTCGCCACCATGACCGCCATGGCCGACGAGGGCATCGTCGAGAACGCGGCGCGGGTGGGTACCGAGGTGATCGGGCCCGGGTTGAACGAGCTGGCCGACAAGCACCCGGTCATCGGCGAGGTTCGCGGGCTGGGGGTCTTCTGGGCGCTGGATCTCGTGAAGGACCGGGCCACCAAGGAACCGCTCGCCCCGTACGGCGGCTCGTCGCCGGCCATGAACGAGCTGGTTGCGGCACTCAAGCTCAATGGCGTGTTGCCGTTCACCAATTACAACCGGTTCCACTTCGTACCGCCGTGCACGATCACCGATGATGAGGCCCGCGAGGGGCTCGTGGCGTTGGACAAGGCATTGGCCACGGTCGGTCACCATTACGAAGGGTGAGGGCGAGTTTCGACGCTGATCGCGGCTCGCAGAGTGGGTCCGCGCAAAACGGTCTAAACATGTCTATTAGTGGTGAAACCGGAACGCGGAAGGCCGTCAGCACAGGACCCCGATTCGGCCGAACGTATTGGATCCATGTTAGTTATTCGGGCATAAATCAATAATGCCGTGAAATTCACATACCGTACCGGACGGTCATAAATTCCGATCAGGTGAGCCAAATCACGTAACGACCTGAGAACGCTTGGCGTGTCGCGGTATTTGGCCCTGTTTACGCGCCTGTAGAGCCTCCGTTTGTCCGTTCAGGTAACGGTGAGTTAACAATCGGTCACGTAGCGTCTTGAGTAGTAATTGAGGGATTCATGCCCATCTACTAAAGGCAACGTATTGACTACCGACAGTAATGTAACGCCTCGTGTTGACCCCCAACGCGCCGCCGGATCGGCCGAACACACGAGCTAGGGAGTTCCATGTTGTCACCAAGCACAACAGTCTCGCCGCCGAGCACACCCGCCTCGTCGTCTGCCGAGGTGCCGGCCACGCTGCGTAAGCGCGGCATCCGCCGGTTCGCCGTGGCTGGTCTGGTGCTGCTGACCGCCGGTGTCGGCCTCACGATCGCGGTTCAGCCGGCCAGTGCCGCTACCGCCACCGAAGCGGCCGCCGCCAAGAGCGCCTTCAACACCTTGAACGCCGAGCGCAAGGCGCACGGACTGCCGGCGCTGGGCTGGAGCACGGCATTGGTGCAGAGTTCGCGCAACCACAACGCCGCCATGAACGCCAAGAACACGATGTCGCACCAGTTGCCGGGCGAAGCCGCCCTGGGCCAGCGCGTCACCGCGGTCAAGGTCGCCTGGCACGCGGTCGCCGAGAACGTCGGCTGGACCAGCCAGCTGAGCGCCGCGGGAGCCGTGGCAATCCAGTCGATGATGTACAACGAAAAGGCCCCGAACGACGGACACCGCGTCAATATTCTGTCCCGCTCGGTGCGCTACGTCGGCATTGACGTTGTGATGGATTCAGCCACCCACCGACTCTGGCTGACCGAAGACTTCGCTGACGCGCCCGGCCCGAGCGCAGTCGTCTCGGCGGCCGCCAAAGCCGCCGCCGCCAAGGCTGCCGCCGCGGCCAAGGCCAGGGTCGTCGCGGCCCACAGCCCGCGAGGTCACTTCGACGCCGCGCGCACGCTGAGCGGGCACCGGATCAACATCAGCGGCTGGGCCTTTGACCCGGACCACAAGGGCAACGCGCTGAAGATCGCGGTGTACTCGGACAGCAAGAAGATCGGTACGTTCGGATCCGGGCGGTTGCGGCCCGACGTGGCTCGCATCTTCAAGACCGGACCGCGCCAGGGCTTCAACTTCACGACGAAGATGCCGGCCGGTAAGCACAACACCTGTTTGATGGCGCTCAACGTCAGCAGCCCCGGCGCCAACCGGATCATCGGTTGCCGGGTAACCACCACCTGAGAACCGCAGCATCCAACCACCTGCATCAGCATCCGGCCCGGCGACGTACCTTCATAGGGTGTCGTCGGGCCGGAGTGCGTTGCAGTTCCTGCATCCGAAGTGGCTTGCGCTCTATGTGTTCGCGGTGGTCGCCAGCGTCGTGATGATCAAGTTGGGGCACTGGCAGTGGACGGCCGCGCACCGGCATCACGGTGATATCCAGAATTACGCCTACGCCTTTCAGTGGTGGGCATTCAGCGGCTTCACCTGGCTGATGACCTGGCGCCTGATCCGCGACCGGCTGCGGGTGAGCGCCGCGGCGACTGCCCGGGCCGAAGCAGCCGCGGCCGGCGTCGAATTGCCGCCACCGCCGACTCCGGCGCCCAGCCGCTACCAGGCTTATCAGATGCCTACCCGAACCCCCGACGATGATGATCCCGAGCGGATCCGTTTCAATGCCTACCTGGCGCAATTGAACGCCGCCGACGCGGTAGACGCATCGCGCGCCACGCGTGAGGAAGAGCAAGGAGCGTCATGAGTGAGCATCGCAGCGAGGTACGAGTGAGGAGCGGAGCGAATGCCAGCGATGAGCGCTCGCGCGAAGAGCCAGCGACCACCGTGATTGAGCGCCTAGGGCGGGGACCAGAGTGAATGTGTTGGCGGGCGGGACGACCGGCGCCTTTGCGCGTTACCGGGTGATGGCGCTGGTCACCGGCACGTTGCTGGTGTTGCTGGTGTTCGTCGCCATCCCCATCAAATACATCGGGCACAACGAGGGACCGGTGGCCGTGATCGGCACCGCGCACGGGTTCCTGTTCATGGTGTACCTGGTCACCGCGTTGGACCTGGGTATCCGGCGCCGCTGGAATCTGATCAAGCTGGGCCTGATCATGATTGCCGGGACGGTGCCGTTCGCGTCCTTCTTCGCCGAGAACAAGATCCGCCACGAGGTGACCGCGGCGCTGGATTCAACCGGCGCCCGACGACCGGCGACGACCTGAGCCGAGGCCGTCGACCAGCGCGTCGCGGGCCCGCGCCACCCGGGAGCGGATGGTGCCGATGGGGCAGCCCACGACGTCGGCTGCTTCGGGGTAGGACAGGCCGAGGATCTGGGTGAGTACGAACGCTTCCCGGAACGCCGGCTCGATGGATTCGAGCAGGATCCGTAATTCGACGGTCTCGGCGGGATCGGCGCTGATCGCGGGCTGCTCGATCTCAGGCAGCGGCACGGTGGGCTTGCGGGTGCGGATCGCGTCGGCGCACACCCGGCGGGCGATGGATAGCAGCCAGGTACGGGCCGAAGATCGGGCCGCGAACCGGTGCAGTGAGCCGAAGGCGCGGGCGTATGTCTCCTGCGTGAGGTCGTCGGCGTCGCGCGGGCTGCCCAGGTGCGCGCAGAGTCGCCACACGTCGGTCTGCGAGCCGCGGACGAAATCGGCGGCGGCGTGCTGGTCACCGGAACGCGCGAGCAATGCCAACACCGTGAGGGCGTCGAACTCGTCCACTGGATCCGGCACCTGCGCGTCCTCTCCTGATTTTCATTGCGTCATTCGTGCTGCTGTCGGTCGGGCCGGTGACCCGCCCCACAGATCCGATCGAGCGGGAACCGATGGGCGGCCGTCCGCGACTGATCTCGATATGAAGTGTGCGCGCTACCGGGAGGCAGCCTCCGCCCGGCTCGACGGGGAGCCGCTGGGGCTCTCATCGTCCGCGCTCGATCATCATCTCGCGAGTTGTGTCGATTGTGCCCGATGGCTGGACTCGGCCACGCGCCTCGGTCGTTCGCTGCGCGTTACTGGCGATACGCCGCCCGATGTGGCCGATCGGATCCTGGGTCAGGTCGTGCTGCCGGCCGCGCGGGTCGGCCGGTACCGGCGCCGGTTGCGGCTCGCGCTGGGCCTGCTCGGATTCGTGCAGTGGACGCTGGCGATGCCGGCCCTGTTCGGTGACACCGTGGGAATGTCGATGGCCATGCACGCCTCGCATGAGAGCGCGGCCTGGAACCTGGCCCTGGGCGCGGCGTTCGTGGCCGTCGCGGTCAAGCCGGTGCGCGCGGTCGGGACGCTGCCGATCCTGGCGACCTTCGTGGTCGTGCTGTCGTTGCTGAGCATCCCCGACATCGCGTCCGGCTCGGTGCCGGCCGGGCGGTTGGCCAGCCACGTCGGCGTGGTGCTCGGCTTGATCCTGGTCGCGCTGATGTCCCGTTCGCAGCGGCTGCATCCGCCGGCGGGCCGAGGCCGGTTCAGCGTCAACCTGCTGGGCCGGGCGGAGCAGCCCGAACCGGCCCGCTCCGATCCGTACCCGCCGCCGTTCGAAGTGCCGACCAGCCGGAAGGACCGGGGCGTCGCGTGAGACCCAGCTTTGTGGCTCGGTTGGTGTCGGTTCGGCGGGTGGGCCTATTGGGCTCGCTGCTGTTCGCGGCCCTGATCGGGTTGCTGATCGGCGCGCCACAGGCCTCGGCGCATGCGGTGCTGATCAGCTCGTCACCGACCGATGGCGGCCGGCTGGTCAAGGCGCCGGCGCTGGTGAGCCTGAAATTCGACGAGCCGGTGGGCATCTCGGTGGGCTACCTGCGGGTGGTCGATTCGGCCGGCCGCCGGGTCGATG
Organism: Frankiales bacterium; assembly: GCA_025966315.1. GTDB lineage: Bacteria > Actinomycetota > Actinomycetes > Mycobacteriales > Jatrophihabitantaceae > Jatrophihabitans_A. Next base: position 11,424 of record JAOPUZ010000033.1, read on the forward strand.
CCGGGGCCACCACGCATCCCAGCGGGGACGGCACGAGCGTGCAGGTCCAGCTCAAGACCGGCCTGTCGGACGGCAGCTATCTGGCCAGCTACCGCGTGGTGTCGGCCGACTCGCACCCGATTGCCGGTTCGATCCGGTTCGTGGTCGGTAACGGCCCGCTGGCCGCGGCCGGCCAGGCATCGGCCAGTACGACCCAGGCCGGTGGGGTGTCCGCATCGCTGGCGATCGTGCACTGGCTGAGCTTCGCCGGCATCGGATTGGTCGGTGGCAGCTGGCTTATCTTCACAATCTGGCCGGCCGGGCAGGAACGTCCGGCGGTGCGCAAAGCGATCTGGAGCGGTTGGACGCTCGCGGTGGTGGGTGCGCTGGGGGAGTTCCTGCTGCAGGGCCCGTACGCGGCGGGCAGCTCGCTGAGCACCATGTTCCACGGTGACTTGCTGGACGCCACGTTGCACATCAATACCGGCCAGCTGCTGTCCTTGCGGCTGGTGCTGATGGGCGTGCTGGGCGCGGTGCTGGTCGCGTTGTTGTCCGATGACGGCCGTCCCCGTCCGTCCTGGGGCCCGGAGGCCGCGGCCATCGTCGGGATCGGCATCGTGGTGACGTACGCGGCCAGTGGGCATGCCGAGTCGGCCGACCCGAAATGGCTGGCGGTGGTGGTGGATGCCTTGCACCTCACCGCAATGATCGTGTGGCTGGGTGGCCTGAGCATCCTGGTGGTCGGGGCGATCAGCCGGCGGCGCGCGGCCCGGCTAGCCGTCCAGTCGCCGGACGAGTCCCACGAGTCCCACGAGTCCGGCGTGCACGACGATGCCGATGCGGACGGTCTGGAGCTGGCGGCCGGCCTGCCGATCTTCTCCCGGGTGGCGTTGATCGCGGTAGCGACGCTGGCGGTGACGGGCACGATCCAGGCCTGGCGGGAACTGGGCACGGTGGACGCGATCACCACCACCAACTACGGCCGGCTGGTCATCGCCAAGGTGGTGTTGCTGGCGGTGCTGATCGGGATGGGTTATCTGGCCCGCCGGATCGTGCTGCGCCGGGACTGGTTCATCGGGTCGCGCGGGGCCGATCCGCTGCGCAGAATGGGCCGTACGCTAATGGTGGAAGTACTTATCGGGGCCTGCGTGCTGGGCGTCACCGGGGTGTTGATCTCGCAGCCGCCGGGTTCGGTGGCGCTCGCCGCGCAACGGGCCCAACCGAAGAGCGTCAGCGTGCACATGACGACCACCACGACGGCCCTGGTCGAGGTCAGTCCGGGTAAGCACGGCACGGTCGGCTTCTCGGTGGACCTGATCGGTTCGGTCAATCCGATCGCGGTGACCGGGTCGGCGGCGCTTCCGGCGCAGAGTCTGGGGCCGATCCCCTTGAAGCTGCAGGCGGACGGTCCTAGGTCTTACACAGCGACAGGAGTCATCCTTCCGGTGGCCGGAATGTGGGAGATCACCGTGACGGTGCAGACCTCGGAGTTCGATTCGACCACGGCAATCGCGAAGGTGAAACTGTCATGATTCGTCCACCGCTGGCGCTGATCGCGGCCGGGCTGGTCGTGCTGCTCGGCATGGCCGGGCTGGTGCGCGGCTCGATCCCGCAGCACGTGGCCAGCGTCGCGGCGACCTCGTCGGTGGCGCCCGGCATCGTGGTCGGTGGTGCGTACGTCCGCGAGCCGGCGACCACGGTGAACGCCGCGACGTACTTCACGATCTTCAACACCACCGACGCACCGGACACGTTGGTGTCCGTGACCACGGGCGCCGGTTCGCAGGCGACGTTGCACAACGAGGGCAGCAACGGATCGATGACGCTCGACGCGTCCGGGCTGACCGTTGCGGCGCACGGGTCGGTGACGTTCTCGCCGGGGAAGGGCCATCTCATGATCGAGAAGTTGTACGGGCTGCTGAAGCCGGGGCAGACGGTGAACCTGCAATTCACCTTCGCCAAGGCCGGGCTGATCCTGGTCACCGCGCCGGTGATTGCGATTGCGGCTCCGGCGCCGACGGCGGTGACGCCGAAATGAACCGTCGCCGTTTGCTGGCCGTGCTGTGCTCGGTGCTGCTCGTCGCTGGTCTGGCCTCGGCGTGCACGTCCGGCAACGCTGCCCCGGAGCCGTCCTCGTCGGAGCTGAACGACCATACGGACGCGACGTTCCAGGGCCTGGGCTTGACCCCGCCGCAGCCCCGTCCGCAATTCACGCTGCTGGACACGTCGGGTAAGCCGTACAAATTCGGCTCGGCCACGGCTGGCCGTCCGACGTTGCTGTACTTCGGTTACACCAACTGCCCGGATGTCTGCCCACTGACGATGGCCAACATCGCGACCGCGCTGCGGGCCGAGCCGGCCGAACTGCGGGCCAAGACCGACGTGGTCTTCGTGACCACCGACATCAAACACGACACCGGGCCGGTGCTGAAGTCCTATCTCGCGCACTTCGATGCGGACCTGCCCAACAAATTCATCGGTCTGTACGGGACGCAGAACCAGATCGATGCGGCACAGAGTGCGTCGCATGTGGTGCTGGCTCAGGACGACGGGCAGACCCATTCGTCCCAAGTTCTGCTGTACGGTCCTGACGACTACGCGCGGGTGTCCTTCCTGCAGAGCAACAACCAGTCCGAGGCGATGCAACACGATCTGGCGCTGGTCGCTCAGGCGTGAGCTGCCTCGCGCTGGCTGAGCACGGGGCCGAATAAACAGAAGGAGCAAGGACGTGGAGGCTCGCAACTGGGCGGCCATTCGGGGCTGGGTGGGCTTGGTCGTCCGCCTGGCGCTGGCGGGGATCTGGGCCTGGGCGGCGGTGTCCAAGATCGGCTCACCGAGAACCTTCGTGCAAGCCGTGCGGGCCTATCACGCCACGCCGGAATGGTTGGCCAAGGCCATCGGGTACGGCTTGCCGGTGCTCGAGTTGTCGCTCGCGTTGCTGCTGGTGGCCGGCCTGATCGTCCGGTACGCCGCGACGGTGAGCGCGCTGCTGTTCCTGGTGTTCATCATCGGAATCGCCCAGGCCTCCATTCGGGGCATCAAGATCGAATGTGGTTGCTTCGGCGGTGGCGGGGACACGACGTCCACGGCGTACACCCTGGACATCCTGCGTGATGTGGGCTTGTTGGTGCTGGCGGCGTATCTGATCATCTGGCCGATGACCAAGCTGTCGATGGACGCCGCGATCATCAAGACCGAGATGGTGCCAGGCCTGACCAGCAAGCAGTCACGCAGTGAAAAGAACCTGCGCCGGTACCGGGCCGCGATGGCCGCGGCCGAGGTGGAGCTCAAGCACAAGCAGCGGTACGTGGCGATCGGGACGTTGGTGGTGGTGGCGCTGGTCGCCGTGATTGCCATCGGCGTGCAGGGCGGCCGGGCCAAGATCACCGGGACGGTGGATCTGGCCAATGCGTCGGCGACCACGGGTGTGCGGGTGGGCAATCAGGCGGCACCGGTGAAGGTCGACATCTACGAGGACTTCCAGTGCCCGATCTGCAACGAGCTGGAGCAGAGCGGGCTGACCAAGGACTTCGACGCCAAGATCAAGGCCACGAACATCAAGGTCAACTATCACGTCGAGTCGTTCCTGGACTCTGCGTCCAACGGCAACAATTACTCGTCGCGGGCAGCCAATGCCGGTTACTGCGCCTCAGACATCTCGCCGGAGGTGTTCCTGAAATTCCACGACATCGTGTACGGCAAAGACGCGTCGGGGGCGAACAATCAACCGGCCGAGGGATCCTCCGGCCGCCCGGATTCGACCTTGCTGGCCTGGGGTAAACAGGCCGGCGCGACCACCTCGGACTTCACCAACTGCGTGACGTCCAACTCGCACGCCAACCTGGTCCAGGCCGTCACGGAAGCGGCCTCGAAGGCTGGGGTGACCGGCACGCCGACCGTGTTCGTCAACGACAAGAAGATCGGGTCCGATTCGTCGGTGCCCACGCTGGCCCAGATCGACGCCGCGATTGCTTCGGCGCTGGCCTCGTCCAAGTCGACGGTGGCACCGTCGCCTACGCCTTCGGTTACTGGATCCGGTTCTGGCTCTGCTTCGGTTGCGCCTTCTGTTACGGCGTCGTCGGGGGAGTAGTTCTCATTCGAACGTTTTCTGTTCGAACGTTTCTGTTCGGAGGTTCTGTTTCGGACGTTTCTGTTCGGACGTTTTCTGTTCGGACGCGAAAGGGCCGGTACCCCGCTTGGGGTACCGGCCCTCTCCTCACGTTTGTTGCTTTGTTCTTTGGTGCTTCGTTCGTTTTGTTGCGTCGTGCTTCGTTCTTCGTTGCTTCGTTCTTAGTGGGCCGCCCGCTGCTGTCCTGCGGTTCGTGCTGGTGGGTGACTTACTTGTTGGCGGCTTCCTTGAGGGAGCTGCCAGCGGTGATCTTGACGGTGTTGGCCGCGGCGATCTGGATGGTCTCGCCGGTGGCCGGGTTGCGGCCTTCGCGGGCGGCACGCTTGCCGACCGAGACGGACAGGAACCCGGGGACGCTGACCTTGTCGGACTTTGCGACAGCGTCTTCGAGGGTCGCCTGCAGGCTGCGCAGTACGGCATCGACGGTCTTCTGCTCCAAGTCGGCGTGCTCGGCGACTGCGGTCACCAGTTCCTTGCGATTCACGAATGTCTCCCTCATGAGATGTTCCGCTGCGCCAGCGAGGGGACGCTGGGCGGCGCGGGGCCGGTGCGGCTCGGGTCAAGTATGGCCGAGGGGGCTGCGAGTCAATGAATCCGGGGGTTGTCGGCGTGGCGAATCGCTTACTTCTCGTTAACCTCGGCGTTTTGTGGGCGTGGCGTCGGTTTGACGCCGGGTCTGGGGTTCGGGTGTGTCTCCTGGGTGGTCGGTGGGCGTGTAACATTTCGCTTCGGCCCGCTGCGGTGGGTCAGAATCGGTAGCTGACGTCGTCCGCTTCGGCTGGGTGGTGTCGTTGTCGAGGGGCTGTGGCGCAGCTGGTAGCGCACCACACTGGCAGTGTGGGGGTCAGGGGTTCGAGTCCCCTCAGCTCCACCCATTTCTAAAGGGCTAGAGGCCTCTGAGCCGTCGGGCTCGATCACTCTGGTTGCAGCTTTGGTTGCAAGTGGTTGCAGTTCACCCTCGATCGCCAGCGTCCCTGGCCGTTCGTCCGTGGGGTCCGGGCCGAACAGGATCGCGTCCATCCGGTTGGCTGCGTCCCGGGCCAGCGCGGGCATGACGTGGCTGTAAGATGTCCATCGTCGTCCGGATCTGGGTGTGACCAGCAGCTCCATCACGACCCGGGGATGCTCGCCGGCGACGAGCAGCATCGTGGCGGCGGTGTGCCGGGCGTCGTGCAGCCGGACGTGGCGGACGCCGGCGTCCTTCAGCAGCGCGCACCAGGCGGCGTAGTCCGCCTTCTTGTCGATCGGCCGGCCGTTGGGCTGAGCGAAGACCAGGTCCTCGTCGTGCCAGTCGGTGCCGGCGAGCATCCGCTCGCCGGTCTGCAGTCGCTTGTGCTCGATCAGCGCGCGCAGCAGCGTCGGCGACAGGGCGAGCTTGCGCTCGCTCTTGTTCGTCTTGGGTGCCTCATAGACCAGGCCCTTGCCCTTGACGCGGTGCAGAGTCCGGTGGATCTCCAGAGTGCCGCCGAGCAGATCGATGTCCGACCACTGCAGCGCGAGGGCTTCGGACTGCCGCAGGCCGAGGGCGAGCGCCACGATCCAGCGAGCGGCATTGCGTCGGGTGGTCGCCGTGCGCAGCACGGCGATGGCCTCGGCAGGTTCGAGCGCGGTGGCGATGGTGGTCTTCCGTTGGGCTGGCGGATCGACGAGGGCGGCGACGTTGCGATGGATGCGCTGGCGCTGCATCGCGACCTTGAGCGCACGGGACAGGACGCGATGGACGCGGAGCACGCTCGTCGCCGACAGACCACCCCGTTGCAGGAGTAGCTGGTACAGCTCTTCGAGGTGTTCCGGCTGCAGCCGATCAAGACGCTGGGTGCCCAGATACGGAGCGACGTGGAGCCGGATCATCGACTTGTAGCTCTCCAGCGTCCGCGGTCGGACCCGGTTGGGTGTGATGGTGGTCAACCAGTGCTCGAGCCAGCCCCCGACTGTGTCGCTGTTGGCCGCGGTGATCGTCCCGGTCTCGCGCCGGACCTCCAGTTCGCGAACTTTCTTGGCGACTTCGCCTCGGGTCTTGGCGGTGCGATGGCGCCGATCAGGCTGGCCGTTGGCTTTCGTGCCGACCGTGATCCACCCGTGCCAGCGTCCGTCGCTGCCTTTGAAGATGCTCGCCTCGCCGGCTGAGCCTTTGGTACTCATTGCAGTCCTCCACCCTTGCTCGGTCGCACCCGAGCGGCCAGCCACTCCGTGATTTCAGGAAGTCGGCTGGTGCCTTCGGCCACCGACATGACCATCGCGAACGCCTCGTCCTCTTCGTACTCGAGCTCGTAGTCGTTCAGCCACAGCGTGACGACGGCCAGCGCCCAACCGGCCCGCTTGTTGCCGTCGACCAGCGCGTGATTCCGCACGACGCTCTCCAGCAGAGCCGCGACCTTGGTGATCAGATCGGGGTAGGCGTCCTCGCCGAACACCGTCGATGCCGGCCGGCCCACCGCCGAGGCAAACAGACCGGGGTCGGCCAGGACGAGGTGCAACTCGTCGAGCACGGCCAGCGCATCTTCGAAGGTCAGTAGCTCGCTCACGCTTCGCCGAGACGCTTCAACAGACCCGCGTGCTCGGACATGACCCGCCGCGTCAGCGCGCGAACCTTCTCCTCGCGGGCCGCACCGGTCGTGACCGCGCGCAGACCCTCACGGGCCAGGTCGTTCATGCTGCGGCCCTGAGCATCGGCGGCCTCACGCAATGCTTCGAGTTCGCTGTCATCGAGTCGGAGCAGGAAGGTCGCCATGCGCTCATGATATCGCGACTGATATCTCAGCTCAACCGGCTTGCAAGGGCCGCGGGACCGGTCACGCAGCATCGTCGGGCTCCGGCACCTGGCCGAACTGCACCTCGATGACCTCTGCCTCCGGTGACGCACTCTTCTGGTCGAGTCGGGCCACGTACCGAAGCAGCTCGGCCCGGGTGAGCCGGCAGCTACGCCCGATGTGCACCGCGTGCAGCCGCTCCTCCTTGAGCAGCGCGTACAGCGTGGTCCGCCCGATCTGCAGAGCGCCGGCCGCCTGTTCAGGTGTGAACAGGAGCTGCTCGTCGGTGAACAGCTCGGCCTGATGTGCAGTGGCGTCGTCCTTCCTCGATTCCATCTCGTCCTCCTCCGTCGAAGCGTCTTTCGCTCTCACTGGGAGATGTGGCGACTGATCTCGCGAAAGTGACAAGAGCGGTCCTCGAGGTTCGTTGGACACGTCAGCACCCAGGTGACTGCCAGGCGGCGCGACCGCTCGCCAGGGTGACCGGCAGTTGGGTGACCAGCAGCTGGATGACCGGCAGGTGGGTGACCGGCAGCTGGATGACCGGCAGCTGGGTGACCGGCAGCTGGGTGACCGGCATCTGGGTGACCGACGCGTTCGATGTCGCCGGCAATGGGGCCGCTGGGGTGTTGCCCGCGGAGCACGAAGGAGGTGGCCTCAGCCGGTCGCTCCTTCACTTGCAAGAGGTGTAGCTGGACTTACCGTAACTCCAGCGACGCTTATTCGACGCCCGGATTGTCCGCCCGGCTCGACAAGTTTGTTGGTTGACCGCTGCGTCTCATCGGGAACCAGCCGATGCTCCGGCGCCCGAGTGTCGCTCCGTCCGACGGGAGTCAAGGGCGCTTCGCGTCCGCAAGCGGATGCGCCGATGGTGCACCCCTGACAGCCGTCGGACTCCGCGAGGTCATCAGCTATCGGAGCATCAGCGCACAGTGAGCGTCGACCTCTGAGCCGGGAAACCGCGGAGCAAGAAGTGCCATAAGTTGCACTGATGGCAGGCGCCCGACCTCGCGGGCCGGCTCGGTCGACAGGGGTCGAGCGCTGCGCTGGGCCGGCGACACCCTCAGGTGTCACTCTCGGAGCACTGACTGCCACATCTCCCGGTGTGAGAGCAAAAACAACAGGGAGCCGCCGCAGGCGAGTGCCGGGCGGCCGCAAAGTCAGAGTCGTGGTCCGACTGACCGACGACGAGTTCGACCGCATCGCCGCGCGGGCGGCAGAGATCAAACAGACCGTGCCGTCGTACCTTGCGCTTACGGGACTCCGTCCCGAGGGTGTCGCGTCATCCGACATCAAGGCGGCGCTGATCGCACTGCGCGAGATCCAGCGGGTCAATGCCGGCGTAGCGAACAACCTCAACCAGCTCACTGCCAAGCTGCATGCGACTGGCGAACTCGACGCGAGCCTGCGTGCAGCGGTCGGCGCGGCCGCGGGGCTGTCGGTTCGACTCGACGCCGTCATCGGCCGGGTCGGCCAGCTCGTCGACGGACGCCGGCGGACGGCCCGGAAGCACCCGACTCACCCGTGCCGAAACAAGTCCCTTCCGGCATCGTTCCGCGCGCCGTCGATCTGCGGCGTCGACGACGGCACGCCTGATCACGAACTCAGCTGACTCTGGCATCATGGCGCGAGTGAGGTCGTCTCACGGGTCCGCGAGAGCGAGGGTCCAGTTCGGGACGACGAGAGTCATTAAGTACTTGGCGTTCGACGACCCTCTCGGCCGCCAGGCCCGAGTCGGCGGCTTGCTTCTGCTCCCACGCCCGGTGTCGGCAGGCTGCCGAGCACCATCGCGGGATCCGGTCTCGTTGCTTGAGCTCGATCGGGTCGCCGTGCTCCGGTCGATCTTGGAAGAGACCTGGATAGCATCGAGGAGCGTTGCGCCCACGCGTGGCGATGGCGGCGGGCGGAAGGATCAAATTCATGGTGACGTTCCGGACCAGCGCACGCTCGGTCGACATGTTGGGTCGCCAACAGATCGCTGGCATCCCGACCGCAGTCTCCGAGATCTTCAAGAACGCATACGACGCCTATGCCGTGAACGTCCGAGGGGACTACTTCCCCGACCGTCGCGTACTGCTGATCCGCGACGACGGCATAGGCATGAGCCGCACCGACTTCGAGACGCGATGGCTCACCGTAGGAACGGACAGTAAGGCGTACGGATCGGTGCTACCGAAGATTCCGCGGCCCCGCTCTATCGCCGAGCGCCGTCAGATGGGGGAGAAGGGCATCGGCCGGCTTGCGATCGCGACCTTGGCCCCGCAGCTACTCGCAATCAGCCGACCGCTGCGCAACGTCGACACACCCGACGACGGCGTCGTCGTCGCTCTCATTCAATGGAGCCTCTTCGAAGTCCCCGGCCTCACACTCGAAGACGTCTCGGTGCCTATACGTGATCTAAAGCGCGTCGAGGACATCGACAACAACGTTCTCAGCTCGATGCGGCAGGAATTCTCCCAGGCGTTCGAGCGGCTTGGCCAAAGAGTTCCGGATGCCTACCGCGATCGCATCGCCGGCGAGCTTCAGAGCCTCGACTTCGATCCGAGGACCTAGCTACGCCTCAACGGGCCCAAGATCGCTGACAGCGGCGGCACCGCGTTCATCCTCACCAGTGTCTCCGAGGACATCGACGCCGCGATGGAAATCAACGATCCGAAGCAGAGCGAGTTCTCGGTCAGCGAGTTTCAACGATTTCTGCTCGGCTTCACCAATACGATCTTTCCCGCATCCACCACACCTGAGTTCACGACCGAATTTGTTCGGCACGAGGCCTCTGGCCCCCGCGACGTTATTGATCCGGGTTCCTACTTCTGGGAGGCCGAAGACTTCGCGTTCACCGACCACACGGTCGAGGGAAGGTTCGACGATTACGGCGCCTTCGCCGGCAACTTGAGCATCTACGGCAATGAGCCCGTCGACGTCATCGAGACATGGTCTGGATCGAAGGGCAACCGTTCCGCATGCGGGCCGTTCACGATCAAGTTTGGCTATGTCCAGGGCAAGATGCAGGATTCCCGACTGTCAGGCGAAGAGTTCGTCAGAATGACCGACCGACTGGACAAGATCGGTGGCCTCTACGTCTATCGTGACGGCATACGGGTTTTGCCCTACGGCAACTCCGACTACGACTACCTGGAGATCGAGAAGCGGCGATCGCTCAACGCCGGGACATATTACTTCTCCTACCGCCGCATGTTCGGCGCCATCGACATCGACAGCCAGCAGAACCCACAACTGCAGGAGAAGGCCGGTCGCGAGGGCTTCCGTGAAAATCGAGCTTACCGAGACTTCCGCGACATCCTGAAAGGTTTTCTCATACAGCTGGCGGCCAACTACTTTTCGAACCGCACCGATTCTGCGCAGCAGTGGAGGGACGAACGCGATCGACTTCAACGCAGGTCCGAGGCGCGGGCGAAGAAGGAGAAAGCCGAGCGACTTGCACGCGAGCGATTCGTGAGCCGAGTCATCGACCGAATCAACTACATCGACTCCGGGCGCTTCGCCGCCGACGTGGGGCAGCTCGTGGAGCGCACCACGGCACGACTCGCCGACGCGCACTCGCCCGATCTCGCGGGAGTCGAATCAGACTCCGCGGTTGAACTGGACTTGCTGCGTGAGCGGATCAGGATCGTCAGACCTGAAACCCTCCCGCTGTCGAAGGAGGAGGAGCGCAGCTGGCGCTCCTACGACTTACTGCGCGAGCGTGCAGAGAAACATCTGTCCGACGCCGCAGGACAGATCGAAACCCACCTCGGCGCGGCACGGCGCGAACTCGCGGACGCCCAAGCTCCCGCGAGGGAGACCGAAGAGCGTCGCTCACGACTCGATGACCTCTCCTCACGCAATAGGCAACGACTCGCACAGCTCGCCGTTCAGGTGGAAGGACGGACCGAGACGCTCGGCGCGCAACTCGCCGCCGACGCTCGCAGCAGCCTCGGGAAATTCGACAGCGAGGTCGCAGAACTGCTCCAGGACGCAGGAGAACTCGGCTTTGCCGACGAAGTCCGCATCACCGGCGAACTTAGCGACGTCGCCGACATGTGCGTCGCCGCGCTGGAGCAACTCCTGCTCCAAGCTCAAGCCGTCGTCGACTCGGGAGACCTGCAGCGCGAGTACCTTGCGCTCAAGGAAGAAGTCCTCGACCTGCGCGACCAGATCGACGGCAACCTGGAACTGCTTCAGCTCGGACAAGCCGTTCAGATCGTCAGCCACGAGTTCGAAGCCAGCATTCGTGCGGTCCGCGAGGGCCTGAAGACGCTGACCCCCTGGGCGAAGGCAACACCGAGACTGCAACCGGTAGTACGAGACCTTCGTGCGTCCTTCGCACATCTCGACGGCTACCTACGTCTCTTTACACCGCTGCAGCGAAGGCTGTATCGAGAAGCCGTTTCGATCAGCGGAACCGAGGTCGAAGCATTCCTGCGCGGAGTGTTTAGCGAGAGACTTGAGCGGCACCACGTGGATCTCGTAGCCACCGACCGCTTCCGTAGGTGGGCCTTCGAAGGCTATCCGAGCACGTTCTACCCGGTCTTCGTGAACCTGGTCGACAACGCTATCTACTGGGTCGGCTCCGAGACCGACGATGGGGGAACCATCACGCTTGACTCCGACGACAGCGGAGCGCTGATCCGTGACACCGGGCCGGGGGTTCGTCCCCGCGACCGCGGGGTGATCTTCGAACGCGGGTTCAGCCGGCGCCGCGGCGGACGAGGGCTAGGACTCTCACTGGCACGTGAGCTCCTGGAGCGGGACGGCTGGACTCTCGAGCTTCTCGACACCGTCGAAGGCGCCGAGTTCCGAATCGCCGAGGGCCAGGAGACCGAGTCGTGACCAGCGTGACGCGCGACCCCCTGGACACGGCAAAGCGCTTCCTACAGACGGTTGTCGTTGTCGACGACAACGCCTACAAACGTCAGGAGCCCGGCGGGACGCTCCAGGCGAGTCTCGGCGACGAAACGCTCGACAGCGCAGCCGAGCCCTCCGCACACGAGAGTGAGCCCGAAGTCGACCTGGACGAACTCGACCCCCAAGCATTCGACACCGAGACAATCGTAGAAGGATTTGCCGACCTCGGCATGAACTGCGCTGTCATCGCACCGAGTCCGCTGGACGGGGAGCGCGACGTCAAACGACTCCGAGAGTTGGCCGGCCGCTCCGACGTGGTCATTCTTGATTGGGTGATCCGGCCGCGTGGCGCCAAGGTTGTCGAGGAGCAACCTGAGGACCGTACAAGCCTGTCTCTGCTGATCGACGTACTGCGCCGCGATGCCGAGACTGGCGGATCGCGCCTGCGACTTATCTGTGTGTACACCGGCGAAAGGGATCTCGCGGAGATACTCGACAAGATCGAGTCGACACTCAAGGAGCAGCTAGCGTCCTCGTCGATCGAGCGCGCTGATCCACGCCTCACCGTGGGACCTGCGCGAATCGTGTTGCTCGGGAAAGAACCACTCGTTTCGATTCCCGGCCTGGCGACAGTGTCGGCCGCACAGCTACCCGCCGAGATCGTTAGGGAGTTCACCGAATTCGTCGCCAGCGGCCTGCTACCGGAGATCGCGCTCGAGTCGCTTTCAGCCGTCCGAGACCAGTCGCACCGGCTGTTGCGCCGGTTCAGTGGCAGACTCGATCCTGCATTGCTGTCTCATCGTTCAGTCACATCGCCGGCCGACGCAGAACAATTCGTACTCGCCCTGGTGGGTTCGGAGCTCGCGGCGATCGTCGCGGCCGCAAATGCGACCAGCCCCCTGCGGGACGAGCGAGTCGCGGCGTTCGTCAGCGCCGCGTTCGACGGACGGCAAGACGCGTACTACTGGAAGAACGCCGTGGCTCCCAACCCCGTCACAATCACGAAGGACAACGCGGTTAAGGCGCTGACGCTCGGCATCGACGCCAGCGGCCAGATCAGAGAGGGCAATCAGAAGCTGGATTCGAAGATCAGCCGTTCGTCCTTACTGCTAACCGGGGACGATCCCTCCGAAATCCGCAACCAGGCTATCGAGATCGACATGGGATTCTCGGCCCTTTCGTCCCTCGCCCGGGACCGAGCCTTCGACGGCGGGCGTGTCCCGACGCCAGAGCTTCAGCTGGGGACGCTCTTAAAGGTCAACGACGTCGAACCGGAGAGTAAGGAGACGCCAGCCGACCGAGATGATGCCGAGCCGGACGAGCAGACGTATCGCTACTGGCTCTGTCTACAGCCACTGTGCGACTGTGTACGACTGACAAAGATGACCGCGTTTCCGTTGCTGCCCCTCAGACCTCCTTCTCAGAGCAACAGCAAGTTCGAGTTCATCGTGTCCGAGGCCGGCACCTACATACCGCTGCAGGCTGCCACGACGAAACTGAGCGAGATCAGACTCACGAAGTTCCAACCTGACCCTCAGCGCGAAGTCGTCCTCGCTAGAAGGACGGACGACACATGGGAGTTTGAAGACTTGGACGGCCACAGTTACGAGTGGCTCGGGAGCCTGCGCATGGACAAAGCACACAAACTCCTCCACAGCGTTGCGACGACCGCGGGCCGGATCGGCATCGACGAGTACGAGTTCCTCCGACACGCTTCCAGCTAGAACTCTTCAGATGTTGCTTCCCGAGTCAGCCCGCCAGCGTCTCGCCGAGCCGCTACGTGATCCGAGACGATTTTGGCCCCAAGTCAAGACCAGCCACACCGTCCCGATCGAGCAGTGGCCATGGCGGCAGCACTCTGATGCGCTGACAGGAGCGCTCGACGGATTGGCAGAGAAGACCACCGAACAGCTGGACCGAAGCTACGTTGCCGTCCAGGAGTGGGTTGAGCAGGTGCTCAACGCCGGCCAGCTTGTCCTCTCACATCTGTTGGCGATGGAACCGTTCGTTCCGTTCGACGGCGCGGAGGCGAGCGCGATCATCTCCCTCGTTAAAGAGTTATTGCACAATGCCGCTGATGCCATCGAACAGAACACCCGGATGGGCAGTTTCCGTGAGCCAGTACACGAGGCGGCAACTCGTTGGGCGGAATTAGAGCGGAAGTGTGAATCGGACTCGGCAATTCAAGTCGCTTTCGGAATGGACTTGCCCCCGCACGACGACTATGGCGAATTCCGTGCGGACTGGGTACTGCAGCACTACGCATACAGGTCCGCGGAGCTTCTAGCACATGTGGTGCCGCATCTCGTGTCGCTCGGCGTTCCACATGTAGATGATGTCCTCGCAGGAGTCTCAATCGTCGGTTGGGTACTTGACTGCGACGATCCGGTCGGCGCCTACGTCGCGATGGACATGTTCCTCAACAGGTACTTCTCAGCCGACCCGAATACGGCACGACAGGTGCGCGCGCACCTGGAGAAGAGTGAGTCTGCGCTGCGTCGGACAGCACATACGACGCGTCGATCCCGAGCCGCTGCGTTCGCGGCGTCAGACGATACCGAGGCCCGCGCTCTCGCACTCGTCGACATGTACAAGCGGGTGATCGAAGGACCATTCCGCCAATTCAGCTGGGCGCTTCACTGTCTTAGGAACAACAAGTGGGAGCCAACCGTGACGCTTGGTCCGCTCCGCGATCGGTTGGTGGCGGACGGCGGAGACCTCGCAACGATGGTGCGGCAGATTGTGCTTCCGGATCTCCGGAACAGCGAGACGCACGAGACCCTAACGTGGGACGGGTTCGCGGAGGAGTTCGTGACTGAGAGCGGGCGCATTCCACCGATCCGCGTCGCGGGTGCCGCAAGTCTTGCAGAGGCCTTCGTCCGTGGCTGCGAAGCTGCCTTTCTCGCGGTGCGAACGCTCGACACTCGACCCGACGAGATTTCTCTGCCCTCGGTCGACGAGCGGGGGCGACTCGCGTCGTGGAGGAGAGTGCATGCATTCTTCGGAACGAATCGCCTGCGGGTGACGGAGGCTCAGCTCAACACACAGCACGCAAAGATTGGGGTTGAGCAGCTTCGGTACACCGATATCAATCCATGCTTTCAAGCATTGTTGTTGGCTCACCGACTGCTGCCGCAGACCGAGAGCTTCTCCGTGCGAGTAGCCGGTATGCCGATTATCGAGGTGAGCGCCGTCGCACTCGACGCAACGATGCCGGCGTGGGAGTACGCGATCTCAGCGGTCGATCAGATGCCGCTGGCTGCCTTCCTGCCAGCCAACCTCGACGCGCGGAGTCGTATAGAGCCAATTGACGTTGCGATCCGGTCCGTCGCCTGGATCGCGGTTGACGATGTATTGAGCGCACTCGACGGAAGTCCCGAGGATTGGAACGACGACGAGCGGATACTGCTGGCCGCACGTCTTCGTATCGTCGAGATCGCGGTCGAACAGACGACACGGCAACTTGCGGCCCCCAGCATCCGCCTTGCTAGCGTCCTGGCGTCGGCTGCAAACCTACGCCAGTGGGTAGTGGACATGGCACCCGTCGGATCGTCGGTCGCAGAACGTCTTCTGGTTGTGGCGCAGCTGCGAACCCAATGGACGCGTTGGGGACCGGTTCCTCGTCACCCGCTCATCCCCGACGAGCCCGCCCCAGACAGAGCGGAGCCCCCGCCTGGGCTCGCGAACTCGCCTGACACTTTCCGTTACCGGACGCTCTGAGAATTCGACACACCTCACCACGGAGCAGCACGCGGCGAATCGGGCGACGTGAAGCTAACGGACGCAGCCTAGGTCTTGCAACTACCGTTCAACGGTGGGACGAAGTCCCCTCTTTGCAAGCTATGCAGCTTCTTCGTGTTCTCACACACGCTCCACCATCCAGGCGAGCGCCCGCAGATGTTCTTCAGCCTCGCGATCATGGTCAACGTTGCCGCGCGACTTCGGCGCCCACCATTCACCGTTAACATTGGGCCCGTGCCGTGACCAGGCCCCCCGTGCAGAGGCATCCGTCGACAAACACAATGATCTGCGCGCCTGAAGGCGTAATAGTGGCACGGCGCGGCGGCAGCGGATGATCGACGCGATATCGCAGACCGCGCATGAAGAAGGTGCCCCCGGGGCCTAACCGTCCAGTCGATCAGCCAGTTCGTCGACGGCCGCTCACTACCCGGGCATCACGGTCCGTGCGGCGGCACGCATGATGCTCGGCTGTAGCTAGTCGGTCCAGCTTGAGACAATGGCCGCCTTCGGCGAGCCGCTATCCCTCGCCCGGAACTGCACAACCTGGCCACTCAGTGGACGGGCAGACCACGGCGCGAACAGTGTGAACGCAACGATCACAGGTCCCGAGGTCTGGGCACCCGGCTCTCTCAGTGGGTAGAGGACCAGGGCACCGCGTTCGGGCTGCACGAACGAGTCGATGTAGTCGTCGCCCCAGCTCGCTTCGGAACCGGCGATACGCGCTGCAGCTGGACGGTGCTTCGGATCGCTGAGCGCGCCGAACAGCTGATCCCGTCCCGGACGCCGCTTTCGCTGGAAGACGCTGCGTTGCCCGACACTCTCCAAACTGCTGGCTGCGACTTTCAGCTGCGGTGCGATCACCACCCAGTCGTTGACACCGTGGTTCGTGATCTCCTGAACGTACGCAAGATCGGGCGCGAAATAGCCCGGTCGAAGCCAGATGAGACCTGATAGCGCGTCGAGCACGGCATCGGCGGACGTCGGGCCCACGTATGCCTTGAACGTTCCGCCGATCTTGGATGCGGCATCGACAGGGGTGTAGTCCGGGAACGTCAGGTCTCGCAGCGTTGCCGCGGCCTGAAGGAGCGGCAGCATCTTCTTGTAGTTCTCTGCGATGGCATCGGGATCTACAGGGAACGCGGTCGGTTCGTTCGGCTGGCCCGGCGAACGTCGAATGACGAGTTCGGCATTGAACATCTTGTTCCGAGCGGACGGGACGATCGTCGGTAGGTGTTGGCTGACAAGCGGAGGAATGTCGCGAGGCGTGATTTGCGGTCGACCATCGACGAGCTTGGCGTACTGGCGTAGTTGGCTGCGGAACGCTTCCTCGTCGCGAACCACGGCCTCGAACGCTTCGTAGAGGTCGATCGTCGACTTGCCGTCAGGTTCCGAGCGACCAATGTACAGACGCACGAGATCGCCGTAGCCGCGGCGGAATCCGAACCAACGGCCCATCTGCATCAAGGTGTCTGCTTGCTTGGTCCGCCGGCGGTAGTACGAGATCGTCAGTCCCTCAATGGTGAAGCCGCGGCTGAGCTTGGTCCCGCCGACGAGTATTCGCCATATCGAGCGCATCTCGAAGTCGAGGTTCTGCTGGACGATGTCCTTATCGCCGTTGACGACGAGCACCGGATTGCCGGCGCTCTCGTGAATCTTGCTGAGTGCCTCGCCGACGAACGGCTTGAGATCCTCGAAGGTAGCCGGAAACGGCAGCTCGGGCGCTCTGGCCGCGCTAACCCCGCGGAAGTCGCTCTCCAGCAGCGCGCTCAGTCGGTTGAGACCGACAGGCGTCATGTAGCCGGCCTTCTTCCAAACCTGCTGCACGCGCTCCGCAAGATCGCGATGCTCGGCCGTTCGCACAGACTCGTGGATAAGCATCGTATGGTGCCGGAAGCGTAGCTCACCTTCGCTCTGCTGGTGGCGGTACAGCTTCAGCGCTCCCGACAGCAAGAAGGCATCGAGTGCGGCCTGTAGCTCGGCGTCCGCGTCCGGCCCGGGGCCGCTCGCGTTCAAGTCTCGGACGAACGCCTTCTCATTCGAGTTCTCGACGGTCTTAGGGTCGTCGGGGCTGGCGTCCAGGTCGTGGAAGTCGGCAACACCCATGTAGTTCGGCGGGCGCTCAAGGCTGAGCAAGAAGTCCTTCGGGAAGATGTCTTCGGCATCACTCGGGTCGATGAACACGTTCGCGTAGGGCGTGGCCGTGTAACCCACGTACTGGGCTCGCGGCAGCAACCCCAGGAGCTCGGAGATCAGCTTGTTGATCGTGGTGCGCTCGGTCTGACCCTGCTGCCATTTCTTGGGGTCGCTGGTGTTGACCGACGCCTGGTCGGACTCGTCGTCGATGATCAGCGTCGGGATCTCGCCGAGGTGCGATCGGATGCTCTTGAGGTCGCGAACCAGACGACGAAGCATGGAGGCGTTCTTCTTGACGATCGCCAACCGGGCGTCGCTGGCGTAGAGATTCTCCTCGTCGAACAATGGCTTCTGCTTGTTGCGCTTGTGCAGCTCCAGCGCGGTGATGCCGGCGTTGAGACTCTTGTAGTCCGAGCCGTGCCGCGTCAGGCGAACGATGTCGGTGAATCCGCGTTCCGACGGCTGGAAGCCGTGCTGAAGGAATTTGCCATTGATCCGGTCCTCGTCGTTGAAGTAGTCGATGTCTCGCGCCAGTTCAGCATCGTCCGGGTCGACACCGAGAAAGATGTTCTCGATCCCGACGAGCTCCATGTCGAGCCGGCGCTGCGTCTGCTTACGGAGCAGATCGATGGTGCCGGTGAGGACGATGACCAGCCGGTAGCCGGCATCGATCGACTTCGCGAGGACGCCGGTGAAGTTCGCAGTCTTTCCGCTCTGCACGTAGCCTACGACCAGGCCCTTCGCTTGGTACGCCTGCGGCCGTGTCGGATCGGACAAACGCTCGACGACCCGAGACGTTGCCGTGTCGAGCTTGGGGATCGCGTCCGGGTCCCATCCGGTGTCGATCAGGTGCTTCTTGTAGGCCCGCCAATAGAACTCGTGAGCGGCTCGACGCTCGTCGGTGTACCACGGCTCAAACTCCTCACTGATCACCACCGACCCGTCGCCGGTCTGAGGGAACGCGGCATCGAGCGCGTCCGACGTCGCCTCGTCGAGGGCAAGAAGTTGGTAGACACGTGCGCGACGACCAGGGGTATGCGCTTCAGTGCCGTCGAGCCAATCACCGGTTGCTGCGGCGTCCCAACCTGCCACCGCCAGGTGCAGCTCCTTGCGGAGTGGTTCATCTGCTGTCGAGGACTGGAGGTAGGTACGAAGCGCGTCGAGTGAGACGTCGGCCGTCGGGTCATCGCTCTGACTTGAAACGAAGGCCGCGAAGGGTTGAAGGGGTTTCGGGGTCCCACCGTCCATGCTCTTGATGGCGGGCCGGTAGGCGTCTGCGAGGCTCATTGCTGTTGCTCCTCCTGTCCGAAGCCGCGCAGAGGAGCGGGCAGGTCTGTGGCCGGCTGCACGCCGTCGAGCCGGATGGCGTAGCTGACTTCGTCGATGCTCTGGAGGTTCGCGCCGCCACCGGTCAGGATCGCGCGGTCGATACGCGGGAAGTTCGCATCGACGAGGAAACAGGCCGGCTCGGACCGAAGTCGGAGCAGCCGAAAGCTGTCCGGTCGCTGGTCGGGGCGGTACCGGGTCTGTGCCAGCCGCGTCCGGAAGACGTCTCGTAGGTCGGGTGGCAGCTGTGATTCGACGCGGCTGACGAGCTCGGGCAAGCGCTCCGCCTGGCTCGCGCCCGCGCCGGTCAATTGGATGGATAGCAACCAGAGCCGCCGGCCGGTCGTCGGCTGCAGCTGATCCAAGCTGCTGATCCAGTGGCGGCGCTGGTCCGCCGTCGTGGTCTTGATCTCGACGTCGTCCTCGGGTAACCCGAGGTCGTGCTCTTCGGTCTGGTCGCCACCACGCCATGCCTGAAGCGCTTCGGCGGCACCCAGAGTCGCGATCAGGTAGGACACGACGAGCAGCTCACCGTAAAGGCCGATCTCGTCGCGGACCGGCATCTGTCCGGCCTCAGCCAAGAGGTCGTGATAGCTGGCCAACGAATTTTGGACCGCCCGAGCGAACGTCGTACCTTCTAGTTGGACCTGATCCGCGACCGATCTGAGCAGCGGGTACGCCTCAGCGAAGAAGCGGACGCCGTGCACCGCGACGACAGCCCAGTTGCGGCCGTGCCTGAAATGGACGTCGGTCTGGATGTGGACGTAGTCGCTGATCGGCGGCGGTTGCTCACCGTCCCAGCTGACCTCTAGCCGGAGGGTTTCGTTCGCCGGGTCCACCGTGAGCAGGGCTTCCGGCGAGCCAGCGATCGGGATCGTTGCCGCGGCGCGAGCATCTACGTATTCGTCGAGGGATTGAGGGCTGAGGTGTCTTCCGTCAGGTGCGGTCACTCAAGCTCCGCCTTCACGGCGGTAGTCAGAAGCGTCTGCCAGAGTTCAAGGTTGTCTTTGTCCTTCGGACCCCAGTACGAGCCGTGGAACAAATTCTCGACAAGCAAGAAGACCAGTGTCTTGACCAGCGCCGCATCGTTGAAACTCGCATGGCCGTCACCTGTGACGAGCTGCCGGTAGCGGATGTTCAGCCAGATGGTGTTGGCATCGCGGTCGATGTCAAAGAACAGATCGCTGCCGAGGTCCTTCCACCGGAGATCGACGTCGTCGTAGCCGGGGAGCGAATTCAGCTCGCGTTCAACGGTGCGCCGTACGCGTGGTGGTACCCCGCGTCCCAGCGGAACGATTTGGGCACGGGCTCGGCTTCGCTGGTTGGACTGCTTGAACGCTTGCTGAGCCGTCTCGATATAACCGTGAAACGTGGTGCCGTCTTCGGCACTGGCACGGCCGAGCGCTTCGCCGAACTCGTGTCCCGTCTTGACACGTGACTTCTCCGGGTTCATACGGAAGACCCGAGAGTTCACCAGGTCGTCGTCGAGGTTGATCGCGACCCGGGCCAACTGCAAATCGCGGCGTTGGACTTCGACGTTGTTCCAGCCGCCCGCCTGAAGCAACCGATCGCGCCGGTAGAAGTAAAGACCTTGGAACTGCTCTGGCGTGGCGCCAGGCAGCCTAAATTGCGGCTGCTGCGACCGGCCGGGCCACACGTGGCAGAGGGCGGTCACCGGGACGCCCTCGATAGTGGTCCGCAGCTCCTTCGGATATCCGCCGGCACCTGGGCGGAGGTAGCCGAACGGATCGAGCGGCTTGACCTCGACCACGGGCCCCGTCCCGATGAGGGAGACGTCTTCGACGTCGATACCAATCTTGATGGTCCCGGCTTCGAGGAAGCGGTGGAAGACCATCCCGAGGTGATGCTGGATGCGTGTTGATGCGTCCTGGATGAAGCGACTCGCGACATCGGCATCGTGTCCGGACGGGAAGGCGCGGATGGCGTCCCAGCGGACGATCGTCCCGGTCGACGGCGTGACGAAGTCCCAGGGTCGGCCGAGTTCACGGCAACAGAAGCCGTACCCGACGATGTCGCACTCGAACGAGTTACTGGCCTTACTCGTGAGCCAGCGTCGGCCGACTGCTGGCGACTCTTCGGCGATGGATATCACCGTCAGGCTGTCTGCCTGTGAGAACGAGGCGGCCTTGAGCCCGAGGCCGAAGTGTCCGAGCTCTGAACTGCCGTACGTCCGCGCGCCGCCGACCGTCATCGCGCCGTCGATCTGGTCGCGGGTCATGCCGCGCCCGTCATCGATCACATAGAACGACTGCACCCGGTGATCAGCGACCACGAAGCGGATCAGCACCCGGGACGCCCCGGCGTCGAGCGAGTTGTCCACGAGGTCGGCGACGGCAGTCTCCAGCCGGTGGTTGCCGCCGATGGCGTCCATGATGTGCGGGTCCGGTGGGAGGGTGATCGAGTTGCCGACCGGGACGACAGCCTGCCAACCGATGGCTCCTGCCGGCGCCTGCTCGCCGAAGGCTGCCGTGTCCGTCATGTCCGAGTCCCTTCAAAGCTGGCCGAAGGAAGGTTAGCTCTGCGGACCGACGTTTTCAGCTTGATCAACGTCGCGTCAGTCGGATCCGTCGGTCAACTGGCTCGCGAGATGGTCGGCAATGCCCTCTGCTAGACGCACGGGTACAGCGTTGCCGATCTGCCGTCCGATGTCGGTCTTGGAGCCGTACCAGAGGTAGTCGTCCGGGAAGCCTTGGAGCCGCGCAGCCTCCATATGGGTGATCGCTCGATCGGCTTCGGGATGGAGATAGCGGCCCTTCTCGGGCTTCCAGAACTCCGTCCGGATGGTGACTGAGGGCTTGTCCCAGTGCATCCGACCCATGACGTCGCCGGACCCGCCGTTGTGCCCGCGCCAGCAGGGCGCAAGAAGTCGGTCCGGGATGTCCTTGCGATTACCGCCAGCAGGAATCGAGGCATACCGATCGAGCGATAGCTGCGTTGGCCGGCGACCGATGTGTAGCTCAGTCGTCTTGAACGGGCCGCTCATGAACCTGCCGACGAACTCTGTTCGGGTGCTCGGGAGGTCCAGTTCGTCGATCTCGAAGTCGAGGTCTCCGATGGCCGACCGAACGGTGGCCCACTGCTCCGGCGCTCCGGCCAAATGGCCCGTGGGGATGCCGACGGGCGGGAGGTCCCGGTGGCTGCCGATTACAATCGCACGGCGGCGGATCTGGGGCACGCCGAATTCAGCCGAGTTTAAGACTGCCCATTCGATGCGGTAGTCGCGTAGACGGCCGCTCTTGTAGGTCTCCCGATTCAGGTCTCGGAACTGCCCGGAGCGGAGGAAGTCAGAGACGTTCTCCATGACGAAGTACAGCGGCTCGATGGCCGCCAGGGCATCGACGTAGCGCCGCCAGAGCGCGTTGCGAGGATCGCGAACCTGACGCGCCCCGAGGTTCGAGAACCCCTGACACGGAGGACCACCGACGACGACATCCGCGGCCGGAACGCCGAGACGGAGCCACTCCGTGATGTCACCCTCGAAGACCCCCACGTCGGGGTGATTCTCTGAGTAGGTGGCTGCGGCGGGCCCGCTGTGCTCGACGGCAGCAATTGTCCTGAATCGGGTATTTCGGACGAAGCCCTCACTGAGGCCGCCAGCACCCGCGAAGAGGTCTAGAACGGAGAGGGGAGCGGCCATGGCCGCATTGTATGAGCACCGACTGACGCTTTCCGAGAGCCGCGCCGGCTGGTCTCCGAGCTATTGCTGATCTGCGTCCAACGCGGCCGCGATGCGATGCACAGCGCCTTCGGCCGAGTCATGCTCCCACACGCGAATGACGGTCCAACCGAGTTCTTGGAGGTGGGCGGTGGTGTCGGCGTCCCTCGCGAGGTTCTTCGCGAGCTTCGCCTGCCACCAGGACTTATTCGCCGTCGGCACGCTTCGGTGGACTCTGCACCCGTGCCAGAAGCACCCGTCGACGAATACGGCAAGCCGGCGCTTCGTGAAGGCGACGTCGATCGTCCTGCGCGATCGGCCGGGCACCGGGTACTGAACGCGGTATCGGTACCCCGCGGCGTGCAGCAGCTTACGGAGAGCCAGCTCGGGGCCTGTGTCGCGCCTGGGATGCCTGCTCATCTGTGCCGAGACCGCCACGGACGAGGGGACGGGAAGCGGATCGGTCGGAGGTACTTCCGCTCCGAGGCGCTTCCTCATAGCCAACAGCCCTTCCCGGCACTCGATCCGCCGAACCGCATCCGGACTCAAGCTCCTTCGGGCCCCTTCCACTTGTGCACGACGGGTGCGGGCATGCCTGGTTTGCTCGACCTCACGTAGCCCGACCTTAGCGCGGCTATGTTGCGACTCGTCACCACGGAATCCGGCCATCGCACTGGCTCCTTGGCGGGAGGCCAGATCCGGATTAGGCCAGGTACGGGAGGTTCCTCCGCCCCATACTCCAGGATCGGACCCGTCGGCCCGAGCGCCATCTCCCACCCCAGCGATCCGAGCGTCGAGACGGAGAAGAAGGCGGTCGGGGGAGCGTCGTACCTCGCCTCCAAGCCATCACCGGCGAGCGGCTCGTCATCGCGCATGTCGATGGCGAAGATACGGATGAGAGTCTGAGCGGGTGGCAACCGAGAATCGATGAGATCAAGCAAGAGTCGTCGTGCGCGGTGGCCCTGAGCGGCATCCGTCTCGCGATCCGCCACATGGAAGAGCATGCAGGTCTTGATGATCCAGACCGCGATGTCGCGCTGGTCACGGCGACTCAGTACAACCGGTCGGCCGTCGAGCATCGGCTTCAGCATCGTCGATGTGCCGTTCTCGAATGTGGCGCCGAGACGACCATTGCACGGCTTGCAGGTGCGCATCTTGATCCGACGAAGGACCTGATCGCGGGAGCCAAACACGAACTGGCGTCGCAAATGCTTTCTCGCCCAAGTCGGGATGATGTCCTCATCGGAGAGCGGTTGCCGGTTCAGGCAGATGGGGCACGGTGCCGGCGCGGTCGTCATGGCACCTAGCGTCCACGGGCGGCCGCAGGTTGACCACCATGTTCCACTGCGCCGGAGCCGCACCCCCCTCGCGTCCACCACTGTCGCATCCCGTCAGAGCGCGGCTGCCGACGCGAACGTCCCGATAGCTGTCAGGACGATTGAGACACCCTGGGAGCAGGAAAGCCCGGAACAGGCCCTTGGTTGCAAGTGTGGTTGCAATAGAACCGGACTTTTTGCCGTCGCGCCAGTTCGTCGTTGTTCGCTTAAGTGCCTAGAGGCCCCGGTTTCCGGGACTTTCGCACGGCAGCGGGCCGGCGCGAACGTGCCGGTGGTTGGCTGGCAGTGTGGGGGTCAGGGGTTCGAGTCCCCTCAGCTCCACCCATTGGAAGGCACGGATTCACTGGGCTGTAGAGGTTTCTGGCCCCGCTGGGCGGCCCTGGGAATCCGTGACAGTCCGCAAACGGTCCGCAGCAGGTCCGCGGAACGCCTTGGCCGCCGCGTCGTCCATACGGTCGGCTACGTCGTCCAGATCGTCCTCGAACAACCCGGAATAGGTATCGAGGGTCATCGCGGCCGACGCATGGCCGAGCATCCGTTGGACGGCCTTAATATTCGCTCCCGAGGACACCGCCAGGCTCGCCGACGTATGCCGGAGCTCGTGCGGGCTCAGGTCGTCGAGTTCGGCGCGTCGAACAGCTTTGTCGAACACTCGTGGCCGCCAGTTTCTGAGTTGACCACGCCGCCTTGCGGTGCGGTGAAGATCAAGGCGTCACGGGGCTTGCCCGCGCAAGCGGCTTCGAGGGAACTGATTAAGGATCGAGGGACGGGCACTCGGCGCTGCTGATGACTCTTGGGCGTTCCGAAGATCATCTTGCCGTCAACCTCGGTGACGGATTCTTCGATGCTCAAGCGCCGGCGGGAGACGTCGAGGTTGCGCACTCTAAGCGCGGCTAGCTCCCAAACCTAAGACCGCAGAACGCCAGAACAAGGATCATCAACCTGTCGTCGCCAGCGGCGTCTGCGAGTCTCGCTACCTCGTCATGGGTGAGGAATCGCTTCTCCTTGCCGCGCTCACGCGGGAGCTTCGCCGACACGGCGGGGTTCCGGGCGATGCGGCCATCCAGCAGCGCCGCCTGAAGGATGCTGTGAAACACCTTGAAGACGTGGTTCACCGTGGCAGCCGCCAACGGTGATTCCGCCAAGTCCGATACCCACGACGTGACGTCGGAACGCTCAAGTCGGACGAGCGGCGTTGTGCCGAACCTCGGCTTGATGTGAAGTCGGACGATGTCCCGGTATCGCGATCGGGTACTGGGTTTCAAGTGGACCTGCTTGCTGATCCACTCGTCCGCGTACGCACCCACTGTGGTCCGGCCCGCCTTTGGGTCGACGTACGTCCCGGTTTCGACGGCGGCCGTGACGGAGTCGAGCCATCGCGTTGCATCAATCTTCCGAGCAAAGTGGCGCGCATGCTCACGCCCACCGGCATCGCGGTAACGGGCTCGCCATTAACCACTGGGACGCTTCGTCAAACTCGTCATCGGCACCTCCAGCGCCTCGAATGTTGGCAACGGGTTAGCTGGCCTGTTGAGCGGTATCCGCTTGCTCCTGCGTGCTTAGCCAGCGCTCGACTGCTTGGCGCCGATACAGCACTCGCCGACCGACGCGGAACGAACTTGGTCCAGTGCTGCAGAACCGCCAATAGCGAACCGTCGACTGCGGCGCACGTGTCAGTTCGGCAACTTCGGCGGTGGTCATCAGATCATGTGGCTCAGACATCATCGTTCTCCTTCGCGGCCAACCAGCGGTGTCAATCGATCACCAGGCAGGGTCGATTTGCGCATCGGTCGATGCCGGCCGGTACGTCACGATTTCATAACGACTGCCCTAGAACGTCGACGTCGATCGCCTTGTGGCTTGACCTTCGTGGTGACGCGGAGGCACCGTAATAAGTGCGATTGTCCGAGTGAACCGCCCCGGGATGTCCGGAGACTTACTGGTTTGAGAACTCAGCGGGTTGCTGGGTTCGGTGTTTACGGTAGTAGGCGGCCTCGAGTTGGGCTGGTGGGATGTCGCCGCAGTGTTCGTAGAGTCGTCGGTGGTTGAACTTATGCGGGTGATCTTGTCAATGCCTGGGTTATGAGGCCTCGTGGTCGAGGCGT
>JAOPUZ010000034.1 GCA_025966315.1 Frankiales bacterium
ACTATCAGTGCCTTCTGGTACGGAACGGATCAAGAGCTCGACACTCCCGATTCTTCCGAGCCAGAAGGCACTTTCACGTGATCACCACGCCGTCAGGCGGCTATCGGTCCACGGATCGAGGTTTAGCCAAGTCGCAGCGGCCGTAAGCGCAACGATGTGGACCGCCAGCAAGCACCGGTGGCCCGGTCTGAATCAGTGGTAGCTGTGCTCGTCACCCGGATAGGTGCCGGCCTGGACTTCGGCGGCGAACTGAGCTACCGCGCCGCGAAGCACACCGGCTAGATCGGCGTACTGCTTCACGAACTTCGCGGGCTTGCCGCCGGTTCGCAACCCGGCCATGTCCTGCCATACCAATACTTGGGCGTCGCATTCGACACCGGCGCCGATGCCGATGGTGGGAATGCGCAGATCGTGGGTGACCTTCTTGGCCAGGTCGGACGGGACGACCTCCATCACGACCGCGAAGGCGCCGGCATCCTGCAATGCCCGCGCATCGGACAGCAGCTGGTGGCCGGCCTCTTCGCCGCGTCCTTGGACCCGGTACCCGGATAGTGTGTTCACCGACTGCGGGGTCAGCCCAATGTGCGCCATGACCGGAATTCCGGCCGCGTTCAGCAGGTCCACCTGCGGCGCCATCCGAGCGCCGCCTTCGAGTTTGACCGCCTGCGCGCCGCCCTCCTTCATGAACCGGCTGGCCGTGTCGAGGGCCTGCTCGGGCGAGGATTGGTAGCTGCCGAAAGGCAGATCGGCGACGACGAGGGCCCGGCTGGTGCCGCGGACGACACCCTTCACCAGGGGCAGCAGCTCGTCGATCGTGATCGGGACGGTGCTGTCATAGCCGTACACCACATTCGCGGCCGAGTCGCCGACGAGCAGAACCGGGACACCGGCCTCGTCGAAAACGCGGGCGGTCGAATAGTCGTAGGCGGTGAGCATCGGCCAGCGATCGCCGGTCAGTTTGGCGGCCTGAAGATCGCGGATGGTCACTCGGCGGTTCGTAGCTCCGCCGCCGTACAGCGTCTCGCGGGGCTCAGCAGCGGGCACCGCGTGGGTGGGGTCTTGTGTTGCGGTCATCGTCGGATCCTTTGTCTCCTCGAGGCCGGCATGCCGGTCCCCGGGTCATTGGTGGACGCATCCATGGTGCACGCATACCGACATCGGCGGCACCGGGATGTGACTTCTGATTGGGAGACCTGCCTCACGATTCGCTAGGACGTCCCAGTACTTGTGCGGGCGTCACCTGCTGGATGTTGCCGACGGCCCTTCGCGCCAGCGGTTGGTGATCGGCAGCCGACGGTCCTTGCCGAACGCTTTCAGGCTGATCTTTGGGCCCGGCGGGTACTGGCGTCGCTTCCATTCGGCCGAATCGGTCATGCGGGCGATGCGGCCCACCAGCTCGGCGTCGAAGCCCGCGGCGACCAGCTCCGCGAAGCCGCGGTCACCGTCGACGTACAGGGCGAGCACGTCGTCGAGCAGGTCGTAGTCGGGCAGCGAATCCGAATCGAGCTGCCCGGGCCGCAGTTCGGCCGACGGCGGCTTGCTGATCGAGTTCGGCGGGATCGGAGCGGTCTGACCCATCCGTTCGGCTTCATCGTTGCGCCATTGCGCCAGCCGCCAGACCAACGATTTGGGTACGTCCTTGATCGGCGCGAAGCCGCCGACCGCGTCGCCGTAGATCGTCGAGTAGCCAACAGACAGCTCGCTCTTGTTCCCGGTGGCGAGCACCAGGTGGCCGTGCTGGTTGGACAGTCCCATCAACGTGGTGCCGCGCACCCGCGCCTGGACGTTCTCCTCGGCAACGCCGGTGAGTTGCAGCGCCTTGACGAACGTACTGACCATCGGCTCGATCTCGACGATCTGATACTGAGCCCCAATCCGGGCGGCCAGATCGGCTGCGTCGGCGAGCGAATGGTCGGAGGAATATGCGCTCGGCAGGCCGACGCCGTACACATTGGCCCCGCCGATGGCGTCCGCGGCGACCGCCGCCACGACGGCCGAATCAATGCCGCCACTCATTCCCAGGACGACGGAGGCGAAGCCGTTCTTGCGGGCGTAATCGCGCGTTCCCAGCACCAAGGCCGCCCAGACTTCGGCTTCGTCGCTGATTCGTCCGGCGATTCCGAACGAGATCGGCGCGCTCGGGGCTGCTAACGAAGCACGCGGTGGCAGCGGCGCGGTCGTCCGGACGATTTTCATGCCGGCCGCGATGTCGCCCGTCTCGCGCTCGGGATCGGCTACCTCGACGGTCAGGTCCATCAAGAACACGCCGGCCTCGAATTGAGCGGCCCGGGCGAGCAGCACGCCGTCGGCCGCGACGACGAAGGAATCACCGTCGAAGACCAGCTCGTCCTGGGCGCCGACCTGATTGACGTAGACGACCGGGGAGTTGGCCTCGCGCGCCCGCCGTTGGACCAGCGGCAACCGGACGTCGTCCTTGTTTCGTTCGTAGGGCGAGCCGTTGATGTTGATCAGCAGGCCGACCCCGGCCTCGGCCGCGGCGGTGAACGGGCCGCCTTGTTGCCAGACGTCCTCGCAGATCGTCATCGCGATGTCCACACCACCGAAGCGGATCAGGCTGAGCTCGGTCCCCGCCACGAAGTACCGGTCCTCGTCGAACACGCCGTAGGTGGGCAGGTGGTGTTTGAAGTACCGGTCGACGACGGTGCCGTTCTGCAGGAACGCGACGGCATTGCGTGGACCGAAGTGTTCGTCGAGATAGCCGACGACGACGCCGATGTCGGCTAGTCCGTCTTCGGCCAACGTCGCGGCGAGCTGATGCAGCGCCGCGATCGACGCGTTGCGGAACGATTCCCGGAAGATCAGATCTTCCGGCGGATAGCCGGTGAGTGTCATCTCCGGGAACACCACGAGCTGGGCGCCGCCGCCGGCGGCCGCGGCCGTTGTGGTCCGTACCAGCTCGGCATTGCCGCCCAGGTCGCCCACCGTCAGGTCGACCTGAGCCAATCCGAGGCGGATCGAGGTGGTTTCTGGTTGTCCGTCGTCATGAGCCACCCGTCCAGTGTCCCGCGCACGCCCTTCGGTCGGTTCGCCGAGGTGCCGCCGGTCGAGCGAACTCGTCGCGTGGCGGCGGACGGGACAAAATTCACAGCTTTGTTATGCCCACAAATTACGGTAATTTGCCCTAAAACAGCCGCGCAGCTTGTCGGGCTGATCGCGAAAAATAGTTCACAATGATCGGGCAGCTTCTACAGCACGGCCGTTCCGGGGTCATCAGGCGGTGCTGTGCCGGTAGCTGGTAGGTCGGGTCCGGGCCGTCCGATCGTCTCAGTCTCGCCCGGTCACGGATGTGCGACACCGGCATTGGCCGGTCAATCAGGAGGACGGGTCTTGATCAGCACGCGTTTTCGGTCACTGCTGCTCTGCGGCATCGCAATCACCTTGACCGTCGGCCTGGTCGCCGGCTGCTCGGCCAAGAAGGATCCGGAAGCGGAGAAGGCAGCGGGCGCGACGAGCTCCCTCGGCCCGTCCGGCAGCGATGGGGCAAGCGCAGCGCCGAGTACGTCCGTGGCGGCCGAGCCTGCGGTACTGAGCGTGCCCGCGACGGGCAGCACCGCGGTGAGTCCCGTGAAGCCGATCAAGGTCTCGGTGACCGGCGGAACCCTGACCGCCGTCAAACTGACCACGCCCACCGGTGCGCTGGTCAAGGGCGGTCTCTCGGCGGATAAGGCCAGCTGGCTGTCCAGCGAGGTGCTGGGCTACGGCAAGACCTACAAGCTGACCGCGAGCGCGACCAACGCTGACGGCACGCCGACGGCCAAGAGCAGTTCGTTCACCACGGTCGCGCCCCGCGAGTTCACCATGCCTTACATCCAGACCGCCGCCGGGGGCGCGGTTCCGGCCGGGACGACCTTCGGCGTTGGCCAGGTCATCCGGATCCACTTCGACGAGTCGGTCCCGAACCGGAAGGCCGCCCAGGCCGCACTGTCGGTCAAGACGGTGCCGGCCCAGGTCGGCGCCTTCAATTGGCTCAGCGACACCGACGTGTACTGGCGGACGAAGGTGTACCTCAAGCCGGGCACCAAGGTCACGATCAACGCTCGCGTGTACGGCAAGGATCTCGGCGGCGGGTTGTACGGCCAGGCCGACGCTGCGACCTGGTTCAAGGTCGGCGACTCGCACGTCTCGATCGCGGACGACAACACCAAGCTGATCAAGGTCTATGACAACGGCAAGCTGGTCAAGACGATGCCGACCTCGATGGGCCGTGACGCCAGCATTCCCGGCGACAACGGATCCCAGATCGACCTGCGGACGAACTCGGGGCCGCACGTGGTCGTCGACGGCGAAACCAACATCAATATGAACTCGGCCTCGTTCGGGCTGAGCAAGGGCGCCAACGCCTACAAGACCATCGTCCCGGTGGGCGTGCGAATCAGTTACGACGGTGAGTACGTGCACTGGGCGGACTGGTCGGTGTGGGCGCAGGGCAACACCGACACCTCGCACGGCTGCCTCAACGTTTCGCCTGACAATTCCTGGTGGTTCTATCACTTCTCGGTTCCCGGCGACATCGTCGACGTTCGCAACACGGGTCGTCCGTTGCAGCTCTGGAACTCCGGCTACTGGACCGCCAGCTGGGCCAGCTGGGTTGCCGGAACGGCAAAGTAGACCGCGATAAGCGCGTCTGACGGCGGGTCGTTACCACTAGGAAA
Source organism: Frankiales bacterium (assembly GCA_025966315.1). Classification (GTDB taxonomy): domain Bacteria; phylum Actinomycetota; class Actinomycetes; order Mycobacteriales; family Jatrophihabitantaceae; genus Jatrophihabitans_A. The sequence goes on from JAOPUZ010000034.1 coordinate 4,674, forward strand.
CCGGCACAGGGCAGACTTCGCGGTTGTGGACCGTCAGCAGGAGTTCGTCCTCCGCACCCTGGAAGAGCGCCAGATCCGGTTTGTCCGGCTCTGGTTCACCGATGTGCTCGGCTACCTGAAATCGGTGGCGGTCGCCCCGGCCGAGCTCGAGGGGGCATTCGCTGAGGGCATCGGTTTCGACGGCTCGGCGATCGAAGGGTTTGCGCGGGCCAGTGAATCCGACATGCTGGCCCGGCCGGATCCGTCGACGTTCCAGATCCTGCCCGGCGAAGACGGCACACCCAGCGACACGGCCCGCATGTTCTGTGACATCACGATGCCGGACGGAGCCGCGTCCTGGGCCGATCCGCGTTTCGTGTTGCGTCGCACGCTGTCCAAGGCCGCCGACCGCGGGCTGACGTTCTACACCCACCCCGAGATCGAGTTCTTCCTGCTCAAGGACCGGCCGTCCGACGGCAGTGAACCGGAGCCGATCGACAACGGTGGCTATTTCGACATGACGAGCCACGACACCGCGCACGATTTCCGGCGCAGTGCCATCACGGCCCTCGAGGCCTTCGGCATCTCGGTGGAATTCAGCCACCACGAAGTTGCGCCGGGTCAACAGGAGATCGACCTGCGTTACGCCGATGCGCTGTCCATGGCTGACAACATCATGAGCTTCCGGCACATCATCAAGGAGGTCGCGCGAGGCAAGGGCGTGCACGCGACGTTCATGCCGAAGCCCTTCCGGCACCAGCCTGGTTCCGGGATGCACACCCACCTGTCGCTGTTCGAGGGCGATCGCAACGCATTCCACGATCCGGCGGACGAGCTGTACCTCTCGGCCACCGCGAAGTCGTTCATCGCCGGCCTGCTGCGGCACGCCCGTGAGATCACCGCGGTGACCAACCAGTGGGTCAACTCCTACAAGCGACTGTTCGGATACTCCTCGCCCGGTCAGATCGTCGAAGCGCCGACCTATGTGTGCTGGGGTCACGCCAACCGGTCGGCGCTGGTCCGGGTGCCGATGTACAAGCCGAGCAAGGCCAACTCGACCCGGGTCGAGGTCCGTTCGCTGGACTCGGCCTGCAACCCCTACCTCGCGTTCGCGGTGCTGCTGGCCGCCGGAATGAAGGGCGTCGAGGAAGGTTACGAGTTGCCGCCCGGCGCCGAGGACGACGTCTGGGCGCTGTCCGACACCGAGCGCCGGGCACTGGGTTACGACGAGCTGCCACATAACTTGGCCGATGCGCTCACCGCCATGGAGAGTTCGGAGCTGGTCGCCGAGACGCTGGGTGAACACGTCTTTGAATTCTTCCTGCGTAACAAGCGGGCCGAATGGGTCGACTATCGCGCCGAGGTAACCCCCTTCGAGCTGCGTCGCTACCTGCCGTCACTCTGACCGTTCGGCGCGAGGCGGCGGTGGATTCGGCGCGAAGCTGAGTCGGTGTCCGAACGGGCAGACTCGATGACAGGGCTGGCGAGTTCTGCGAGGATGATCGGACATTCCGGAATATTCCGCTTCCCTCACGCAATTAGGACTAAATTGTGACCCAGCCGCCCGAGCACGACCCCTCGTGGTCACCGAGCCCGTCGAGCGCACCGCAGCCACCGACCGCAACGCAGCCACCGACCGCAACGCAGCCGCCCGCGACGGGCTTGCCGCCGCAGGAGGACTTGCCGCCGCAGGAAGATCCGTACGGTGCGGCGATGCCGCAATATCAAGCCGGGCAGCATCAATCCCAACTGCCCCCGGGGCTGTGGACAGACCCGAACTCGGGTCTGGTGCTTCCCGCTGGTGTAGGGCTGGCCTCGACCGGACGTCGGATCGGCGGTTTCTTCCTGGAGTGCGTGCTCGCGGTGGTCACGCTGGGGATCGGCTATTTCATCTGGACACTCATCGTCTGGGCCCGCGGTCAGACGCCCGGAAAGCAGGTGCTGGGGATGCGCTGCTATCGCACCGAGGATCAGCGGATCGCGGGCTGGGGCTGGATGTTCCTGCGTCAGTTCGTGGGCTACCTGATCTACTCGGTCACGGCCGATATCGCGTTCCTGGTTTCCTGCTTCATGCTGCTCAGCCGGCAGGACCGGCGCACGATACCCGACCTCATCGCCGGCACGGTCGTGCTGCACGACCCCACCGGCGTGCTCCGCTGATTGCCGCCCGGCTCTTCGACTCGGCCCCGTCGTACTGAGCCGTTGCTGCGCCGCGGGAACGCATACTCGGCAACGGCTAGCCTGGCTCGTATGAGCGACAACGCTGCGCCCGGCGCGATCCTGGTCATCGAAAGCGGCTCGGACAACCCAGTCGGTCTGCTCGGACAGTGGCTGCGGGACACCGGCGCGACCCTCGACGTGCGGTCTGGTCCGGCCGGCGAACTGCCCGCTGACCTGTCCGGGTATGGCGGCCTGGTCGTGATGGGTGGCTCGATGGGCGCCCAGGACGACGCCATCGCAGCGTGGCTGCCCGACACTCGCCGACTGCTTTCCGAGGCGGCCCGCGCGCAATTACCCACGCTGGGCGTCTGCCTCGGTGCTCAGCTGCTTGCCGCTGCCGTCGGAGGCCGGGTCGAGGTCGCCGCGGCACCGGTGATCGGGGCTCAGCTGATCGCCAAGCGGCAGGCCGCGGCGAACGACGTGTTGTTCGCCGAGCTGCCGATCACGCCGGACGTCTTGCAGTGGCACTTCGACGAGATCACCCGGCTGCCCGCCGCGGCCGTCTTGCTGGCTTCCTCGCCGGCGACGGAAGTCGAGGCGTTCCGCATCGGCGGCCGGGCCTGGGGCATCCAGTTCCACATCGAGACCACCCCCGAGCTGGTTCAGGACTGGGCCGCCGAGGACATCGACCGGATCAAGCCGTTCTACGACGTCCCGGCCATCCTTGAGCGTGCCCGTGCGGTGCACCCGGATCTGGCCGAGGTCTGGGCCCCGTTTGCGGCCGCCTTCGCCCGGATCGTGGCCGATCCAGAGCTCGCCCCGGTATCGCGGACGTTGCCGATGGCCGGCGGGCAGACGGTCACAGCCGCGCCCATAACCGACCCGGCTGAGATCCGCGCCGCGTTGGCCGCCGAGATGAACGCCGCGCGTGGCCACCCCCACTGAGCCATTGAGCACTGCGCCGTTGAGCGACCTACCCGGGTCAGCGGCGCCGGCCACCGCCGGGGTCGGCGGCCCGAACGGCGATGTGCCGGCCGATGTTCGCTCCGCCGGTCGGCTGGCCAGGATGGGGTTCACCAATCCAGCGCCGGTGGGCAACGCACTGGCCGCGGCCGGCGTGTGGGACCCCGTCCGCGCCCAGCCGGTGGACGATGCGTCGGCGTCCATCGTGTCGTCCCTAGCGCGGGCGTCGGACCCGGATCTGGCAGCCTCGGCCTTGGCCCGCTTGCTCGACACCGAGGCCGGTTCGCAACTGCGGGCCGAGCTGCGATCCGGCGGCACGTTCCGTACCCGGTTGCTCGGCCTGCTCGGCGCCTCCATCGCGTTGGGTGATCACCTCGTCGCCTGGCCGTTGGACGCGCTCACCTTGGCCGGCCCGGTAGGGACGCTGGCCACCCCGCAGGACAGCGGTCGCGACATCTTGCGAGCCGTCGGGGTGCCCGAATCCGACGAGGACGGAACCACCGGCTTGCCGGCCACCAGCACCGGTTCGGACGCGGTTGCCGCCATCCGCAACGCCTACCGGCGCGGGCTCACGGTCCTCGCCGCGCAGGATCTGGCCGGCGAGCTCGAACTGGAAGAGGTCAGCGCCGCGCTGGCCGACCTGGCCGGCTACGTGTTGCGCGCCGGCCTGGCCGTGGCCCGAGCCGGCCTGCCCGCGAACGCGCCCGACTGTCGGCTTGCCATCATCGCCATGGGCAAGACGGGCGGCCGAGAATTGAACTATGTGTCCGACGTCGACGTGGTGTTCGTCGCCGAACCGCCACTGGCTCCGGTCCCGAGCAGTGACGTCGTCGCACCGTCCGCAAGCGAAGGCGATCAGGCCGCGCTGAGCATTGCGGGCAGGCTGGCCGGCGAGACCATGCGAATCTGCGGCGAGGCGGCCTGGGAGGTCGACGCCGCGCTGCGCCCGGAAGGTAAGTCCGGTGTCCTGGTCCGGACGCTGGCCAGCCACCAGGCCTACTACCGCCGGTGGGCGTCCACCTGGGAGTTCCAGGCGCTGCTCAAGGCGCGGCCGGTGGCCGGTGACCTCGACCTCGGCCAGGCCTACGTCGAGCTGCTTTCACCGATGATCTGGACGGCCGCCGAGCGACCCGACTTCGTCCCCGATGTGCAGGCCATGCGCCGCCGGGTGGTCGAGCATCTGCCCGCCTCCGTGGCACCACGCGAGATCAAGCTGGGTCCGGGTGGTCTGCGGGACGTCGAGTTCGCGGTGCAGTTGCTCCAGCTCGTCCACGGACGGGCCGATGAAGCGCTGCACGCCCAGAGCACGTTGGCGGCCTTGAGTGCCCTGTCCGACGGCGGTTACGTCGGACGCGACGACGCCCACAGCCTGGCCGATGCCTACCGGTTCCTGCGTTCGGCCGAGCATCGGCTGCAACTGGTGAAGCTGCGACGAACCCATCTGGTTCCCGAACCGGGGCCTGCATTGGTGCGCCTGGCCCGCGCCATGGGATTCCGCGCGGATCGACGGGGCGGTCCGGTTGCGGTGTGGGATGCGGAGTGGGCCCTGCACGTCCGCGAGGTTCGACGGCTGCACGAGAAGCTGTTCTACCGCCCATTGCTCGAGGCGGTGGCACGCGTACCCAGCCAAGCGCTGCGCCTGACACCGGACGAGGCGCGACGGCGACTGGAGGCGCTCGGCTATGCCGATCCGGCTGGTGCGCTCCGGCATCTGCAGGCCTTGACGTCGGGTGTCTCGCGGCGAGCGGCTATCCAGCAAGCGCTGCTGCCGGTGATCCTGTCCGAACTCGCCGAGGCCCCCGATCCAGACGGGGGACTGCTGGCCTACCGGCAGGTCTCCGATGCGCTGGCCAGCACACCGTGGTTTCTGCGGTTGCTGCGTGACGAGGGCGCGGTGGCCACCCGGTTGTCCCGGATCCTGGGCACCTCCCGGTATGCGGGTGCCCTGTTGGGTCGCGCGCCCGAGACGCTGCAGCTGTTGGCTGACAACGACCAGCTGGTGCCGCGGCGGACCGTCGAACTCGAGCTGACCATGGAAACCACCGCACGCCGCCAGGATGATTACGTCGAAGCCGCCGCGGCAATCCGGCGGCTGCGTCGGACGGAACTGCTGCGGATCGCTTTCGCGCAGCTGACCGACCGGCTCGGTGATTCAGCGACCCGGGTCGCCCTGACCGAACTGGCCGATGCGACCCTGGCGGCAACGCTGGCGGTCGCGCAGCGCACCGTCGCGGCCGAGGCCGCTCTTGATGTCCTGCCGATCCGGTTCGCGGTGATCGCGATGGGCCGGTTGGGTGGCCAGGAAATCGGCTATGCCTCCGACGCTGACGTGATGTTCGTCTACACCGAACGAAGTGAGAGCGTTGATGAGGAGCGAGCCGCCCAACTGGCGCACGCGGTCGCGGTCCGGCTGCGCGCCATGTTGGAACGTCCGGGTCCTGATCTGCCGTTGGTGATCGACGCGAACCTTCGGCCGGAGGGCCGCAACGGGCCGTTGGTCCGGTCGCTGGCCTCCTACGCCGAGTACTACACGCGCTGGTCGTCGGTGTGGGAAGCCCAGGCCCTGTTACGCGCCCGATTCTGTGCCGGTGATCCGCGGCTCGGTGAGGCATTCCTCGATCTGATCGAGCCGTTCAGGTATCCCGAGGCTGGATTGCCGTCCGCTCAAGTGGTCGAGATCCGGCGGATCAAGGGTCGAGTGGACGCCGAACGCTTGCCCCGCGGCGCCGATCCGCTGACCCACACCAAGCTCGGGCGCGGCGGCCTGGCCGACATCGAATGGACGGCACAACTACTGCAGCTGCGGCACGCGCACGAGGTGCCCGGGCTGCGAACCACGGCCACGCTGCCGGCGATCTGGGCCGCGGCGGAGGCGCGGAAGCTCAGCGTTGACCAAGCGACCGCGTTGGAAGCAGCCTGGCGACTGGCGAGCCGGGTGCGGGACGCGATCATGCTTGTTCGCAATAAGCCGGACGACCAGTTGCCCACGCAGGGTCGATTACTCACGGCGGTGGGCCAGGTTCTCGGCTATCAACCGGGCTTCGATCCGGGACAGCTCGTCGACGACTATCGGCGGGCCACCCGCCGGGCCCGGCGGGTGGTCGAGACCGTGTTCTACGACGCGGCCGACTGATTGCGCGCAGCTAGGCCTCGCCGGGCTGCCATAGCCGCGACGGGGCGGCTACGGTCTTGGCGTCCGGGCGTAGCGGCGCCATGCGAAAGGCGCTACGGCCGGACAGGGCCAGTTGAATGCTGATGCCGCCGAGGAACACCGCCACGCCGCCGATGGCGTCGATGACGAAGTGGTTTGCCGTGCCCACGATCACGAGCAAGGTGCAGAACGGGTAAAGCAAGCCCAGGATCCGGACCCAGAGCGGCTTGGCGCAGAAGAAGATCGCGGCGCCACACCACAGCGCCCAGCCGATGTGCAGGCTGGGCATGGCGGCAAATTGGTTCGAATGCTCGGCCACCTTCGGGTCGGCCAGTGACCCCCAGGTGTGGAAGGTGGCCAGGGTGTCGATGTAGCCGTACTGCGGCAGCAGACGCGGGGGCGCCAGCGGGTAGAAGTAGAAGCCGGCCAGCGCCAGGACGGACGTCCCGAAGATGACCGTGCGGGCGCCCCGGAAGACCCGTGGGTGCCAGTGGTACAGCCACACCAAGACGCCGATCGTGATCACGAAATGCAGCGTCGCGTAGTAGTAGTTCATTACTTGCGCGAGCGGTTCATGGTGCGCGACGAAGTTGTTCAGCGCCCGTTCAAAGTTGAGGTGCAGCGCATTCTGCAGCCGTTCGACCGCCCGGCCGTGCCGCAGTGCGATGCTCTCTTGGTGGGGGACAAGGTTACGGACCTGGCTATAGGCCCAGTAGCAGACGGCGATGATGGCGATTTCCTGCCACCACCGCGGATCGCGGTGATGCAGCAGCTTGTCCGGCATCAGACCGGAAAAGCGCCAGCGACGGCGCCCACTAGGGGGCTTGACCGTTTCATCGCCCGACAGTTTCGCTGCGCCGGTGGATCCGGTGCGGGGCGTCGTAACCGTCATCAAGCCATTGTTGCATCTCGGTCACGCTCAATTGAAAGGTCGATGGCGCGACTCGCGGCTGCGTGTAATCAAGCAGGCTCGCCAGCCCGGTGATTCGCGACAATCCGGTGCCTTGAACGCGGGCTGAGGTCTTTCGACCAGCGGTGGACGTTGCCCAAACAACGCGAACGCGGACCCCGTGAGGTCCGCGCCCGCGGATGCTTGCTGGGTTAGGGATCCGGCGGTAGCCGCCCGGCCCGGTCTAGCGCTTGGGGCCGATCCAGCTGTCGGTTGAATCCGGTCTAGATGTTGTAGTACAGGTCGAACTCGTACGGGTGCGGCCGCAGCCGAACCGGGTCGACCTCGTTGACCCGCTTGTAATCGATCCAGGTCTCGATCAGATCCTCGGTGAAGACATTGCCCTCGAGCAGGTAGTCGTGATCCTTCTCGAGTTCCACCAGCACCTCGGCGAGCGAGCCCGGGACCTGTGGGATGGCGGCAGCCTCGTCCGGCGGCAGCTCGTACAGGTCCTTGTCGATCGGGTCCGGTGGCTCGATCTTGTTCTTGATGCCGTCGATGCCGGCCATCAGCATGGCCGCGAACGCCAGGTACGGGTTGCACGACGGGTCGGGTACCCGGTACTCGATGCGCTTGGCCTTCGGGCTGGTGCCGGTGATCGGAACCCGGATGCAGGCCGAACGGTTCCCGGCGGAATACACCAGGTTGACCGGCGCCTCGTAACCCGGCACGAGGCGGTGGTAGGAGTTCACCGTCGGGTTGGTGAAGGCGAGCAGGCCCGGGGCGTGGTGCAACAGGCCGCCGATGTAGTAGCGCGCCAGATCGGACAGCCCCGCGTAGCCGGTCTCGTCGTAGAACAGCGGCTCGCCGTCCTTCCACAACGACTGGTGGCAGTGCATGCCCGACCCGTTGTCGCCGAACAGCGGCTTGGGCATGAAGGTGGCCGACTTGCCGTTGCGCCAGGCCACGTTCTTGATGATGTACTTGAACTTCAGGATGTCGTCGGCGGCATGCGCCAGGGTGTTGAACTTGTAGTTGATCTCGGCCTGGCCGCCAGTGCCCACTTCGTGGTGAGCTCGCTCCAGCTCGAGCCCGGCCTTGATCAGCTCGGTGCTCATCTCGTCACGCAGATCGGCGTGGTGGTCGTAGGGCGAGACCGGGAAGTAGCCACCCTTGGTGGTGGTCTTGTAGCCCAGGTTGCCCCCCTCTTCGATCCGGCCGGTGTTCCAGACGCCCTCTTCGGAGTCGAGGAAGTACGACGCGGTGTTCATTTTCGACTCGTAGCGCACCTCGTCGAAGACGTAGAACTCGGCTTCGGGACCGAAATAAGAGGTGTCGGCGATGCCGGTCGACTTCAGGTACGCCTCGGCCTTGCTGGCCACCTGACGCGGGTCCCGGTCGTAGGGCTCACCGGTGCGCGGCTCGACGATGGAGTGGTTGATGCTCAGCGTCTTAGCCTTGCGGAAGGGATCCAGGTACGCGGTCGCGGGGTCTGGAATCAGTTTCAGGTCCGACTTGTGGATCGCGGCGAACCCGCGGATGGAGGAGCCGTCGAACATCTGGCCCTCGGTGAAGGAATCGGCGTTGAAGTTGGAGGCCGGCAGGTTGAAGTGCTGCTGGACGCCGGGCAGATCGGTGAAACGGACATCGATGAACTCGACGCCTTCGCTCTGGATATAGCTGAGGACCTCTTCAGGAGTATTGAACATTCGGCGATCCTGTCTTTCTGCTCTTGCTTGCCTGGGTGGGATTTCGGCTTCACCGCTGGAGCCGAGGCTGGGGCTATGTGGTGCTGTGGGCAATGGACGACGCTACGAGACCAGGTCCGGACAGCGACGCCCCGCCCCCCGGATCAGGCGATCCCAAATTAGGAACAACCGGTTGCCTGGTGGTGTCTCGCATGTTTCGGCGCCGTTACGTCCGGCAATGTAACCATGATCATGCGCACGAGGATCGAGGCAGATTTCTATTCGTCAGTGGGTGATGACGGCCGTGGACGTCAACCGATCGTGCAGACCCCGCAAATCCCGGTCCACCACGACCGCGGGGACGAGCAGGATCAGCAGGACGGCACGAGCCGCGGCCCGCAGCGGCCCGATCGGCCGGTTGGCGTCGACCCGGATGATTCGAAGACCGGTCAGGTACATCCCCAGCGTCCGGCCCACCAGAACGGTGCCGAGCAGGTATTCCACGGCCAGGGGCAGCAAGCTCCATTGACCGGGTAGGTGCGATGCGACGCCAGGCAGATCCGGCCGCCGGACGAACAGGGCCGCGACCAGGCTGGAGGCGAGGACGTCGATGATGAACGCGCCCACTCGGCGTCCGAACGGCGCGATCGAACCGGCCCCCTCGGCGGGCAGCCCGAGGCTCTCGCCCCGATACTTCTGGCGTGCTTTCGGCTGCGCGGGAACCGTCATGACGTGCTCGGCCGGATCAACCTCGGCGACGCGCGGCGCGCTGCACGCCACGCATCTTGGCGCCGGTCGGCATCGGTCCTTGCGGGATGGGCATGCGCTGGGCGCCCAGCGCGGCCAGGCGCCGGTCCAGTGCCACGACTTGCTCCTTCGAGAGGTTGCGCGGCAGCTTCATGATGTGCACGTTGAGCTTGCCCAGCGGGATCTCGCCCTCACCCCGTCCCACGACCAGGTCGTAGATCGGTGCGTCGCCGGCCAGCCGAGCCACCCGCTTCTTTTCTTGTGCGAGCAGCGGACGCACCCGATTCGGCGCGCCCTCACCGATGAGCACAACACCCGGACGTCCCAGGACTCGGTGAATGGCATCCAATTGGGCGTTGCCCGCGACCGCGTCGGTCTTGTGCCAGTCGCCGCGCAGCTGCCCGAGGACGTAGGCGGCTGCTCCCGGTTGGCCCTCGGCTTGGTTGTATGCCGATGTCTGGGCGCGCCGGGAGAAGATGAACATCGCCGCGGCCACGCCGACCAGCAGCGCGGGCAGGATGGCGATCCAGACGTTGGACAGCGGCAGGTAAACCGCCAGGAAGCCCACCGCGGCGCCGACGACGAACGCGATGATCAGGAATGGCACCAACCGTGAATCGTTCTGCCGGGTCAGCGTGAACGCCTGCCCCATCGAACTGAAGGTCTCCCGACGGCGTTGCCGCCGCTCTGCTCGGACTGCCTTCTTCTCTGCCCCGCTGAGCTTCACTTTGGCGGGTTTGCGTGCCCCTGATAGTTGCGCCATGAGAACAGGATAGGTGGCCCCGCCAACCGCCTCGCGATTGTCTCTGCAAGTGTTATCGTCGCCGCGCCGTTGTGTTACCGGTGTTAAGCTTCTGCCGCGTACAGTTATCTCAGTGTTAGGTTTGGTAGTGCATCGACTTATCAAACGGGGTAGTGGCAGGAGCTAAGAAGCAGTGGCGGTCCGTTGGCGTCTCGGCGCCGTGTCCGTAGCGCTTGCGAGCGCCGTTTCGGCGACCCTGTTCGCGCTGGCCACTCCAGCGTCCGCCGATGCGACAGCCCCGATCGACGGTTCTGTTCGCTACGGCTGCACCGATGGTGGCTACGTCGAGGTCACGGTCCGCAATGCGCAGAGCCAGGAGAACACCAGCGGGATCTACCAGATCGGCCTGACCGGATCCACCGCGCCGGACCCGAACGGGCCGTTTCCGGATGGCTGGCCGTCCCTGGTGCGGGTGAGTTCGTCACAGACCACAGTTCGATTGGCCGGCACCGCGGACACCAATAAGCAGGTGTTCGTGCGTCCGCTCGGCAGCGATAGCGTCCAGTACTTCTCGTTGGGCTCGTCATGCCGCCAAAAGCGCCCGCTCGACTTCAAATTGAGCCAGCCCACAGTCCAGCTCACGCAGTCGTCCTGCAACTCCGCCGCGCAACAGACGATCACGGCAAAGTTCTACAATCCCAATTCGCTAGAGCTCGTCTACCGCCGGCTCAGCGGCTTGGCCGACATCGACTACACCACGCTGTTCGTTCGGACCGATACCAGTGCCGCCACCGCGGTGAGTGCAAATCATTTGCTCCGTTTCGACGGACCAGGCTGGCAAACGAGTGAACTCGTCGATGTCAACGCCAAGAAACCGGTGACCTACCAGGTTCGCCTGATCGGCATCGACGGTGTCGCCACGACGGCCGAGCTCAAGCTCGACTGCTCGAGTGTGGCCTTGCCGACCTCAACGCCTTCCACGCCGTCGCCCGGTCCGACGACGTCCACACCTGCCCCCAAGCCGTCCGGTACGACCAGCCCGACGTCGAGCGGCAGCTCCTCGCCGTCCTCGACCGGAGGTACGCCGCCGCTGACGTCGATCTTCACGCCGCCCGCCCCTGGGTCGGTGACCGGCCCGATCCGGCCTAACGTCATCGGGTCCAACCCGCCGCGGCCGTCCAGTTCATCGAGTTCGTCAGGCGGCAGTCCGACGCCGTCGCCGGGCGTATCGAGTGGCGGCTCGCCGTCACCGTCGGCCTCCCGGGCGATCGCGCAAAACCTCACGTTGGGTGATGTCAAACAAGGCTTCGGCGGTGTCTGGTCGGCCGACGCCGCGCTGGTCGTCGGCATCGATGCGGTCGCCATCAGCGCGCTGGTCGGGGCGACGGTCATAGCGGCCCGCCGCCGCTGAGACATCCGTGGGATCCGGTTAGTTACCGCTAAGGCCTCGCCGCCGCGGCACGAGTTGGGCGCGGTCGATCAGCCGAGGCGTTGGCGATGCCGTTCAGCCGAGGCTGGGGCGATGCCGATCAGCCGCGGGCCGACCTTGAAGCAGCAGCCAAAATGCGCTGAATTCAGGCTGTCCGGGTGAGCGTGCGGGCGTCAAGGGCCTGCTGGTACAGCCGACCGGCGCGATAGGAGGAGCGAACCAACGGCCCGCTCAGGACGCCCGCGAAGCCGATGTCCTCGGCTTCCTCGCGCAATTCGACGAACTCGTCCGGTTTCACCCAGCGATCGACCGGGTGATGCCGCTTGGACGGCCGCAGGTACTGGGTGATCGTGATGAGCTCGCAGCCCGCATCATGCAAATCCTGCAGTGCCTGCGATATCTCGGCGCGGTGCTCACCCATCCCGAGGATCAGGTTTGATTTCGTGACCAGGCCGGACCGGCGCGCTTCGGAGATGACGTGCAGCGAACGGTCGTAGGTGAAAGCCGGCCGGATGCGCTTGAACACTCGCGGAACCGTTTCGACGTTGTGTGCCAATACCTGTGGCCGGCTCGCAAAGACCTCGGCGAGTTGCTCCGGCACGGCGTTGAAGTCCGGGATGAGCAGCTCGACACCGGTGGCGGAGTTCAGCGCATGGATCTGGCGCACCGTCTCGGCGTACAACCAAGCGCCACCGTCGGAAAGGTCGTCGCGGGCCACGCCGGTCACGGTGGCGTAGCGCAGACCCATCGTCGCGACGCTTTCTGCTACCCGTCGCGGTTCGTCACGATCCAGGGCCGCGGGCTTGCCGGTGTCGATCTGGCAGAAGTCGCATCGTCTGGTGCATTGGCTGCCACCGATCAGGAAAGTCGCCTCTCGGTCTTCCCAACATTCGTAGATGTTGGGGCAGCCGGCCTCCTGGCAGACGGTGTGCAGGCCCTCGGTCTTGACGAGGTTGCTGAGCTCGGTGAACTGCGGGCCCATCACGGCGCGGGTCTTGATCCACTCGGGTTTGCGTTCGATGGGAGTTTCGGCGTTGCGTGCCTCGATGCGCAGCATCTTGCGCGCACCGGGTGCCGGCGGGTTCACGGCAACGTCGCCCGCATCGGTCGTAGTCATGCGGCGACGCTCGCGATCAACTCGGGAAGTCGGGCCTCGACCACGGGCAATGCGTCCGCGACCGTCACCTCTCGACCCAGTTCCTGGGTCAGGGACGTAACGCCGGCATCGGCAATCCCGCACGGCACAATCTGATCGAAGCCGCTCATGTCCGGATTGCAGTTCAGCGCGAACCCGTGCAACGTCACGCGCTGGGCGACCCGGATGCCGATGGCGGCGATCTTGCGTTCCGGACGGCCGCCCTCGGCCGGCAGCCACACGCCACTTCGACCGTCGACCTGGCCCGCGGTCAGACCGAGTTCTGCGCAGATGCCGATGAGGATGCCCTCCAGCCGGCGGACGTAGGCCACGACGTCGACGGGATCACTCAGCTCGACGATCGGGTATCCCACCAGCTGCCCCGGACCGTGCCAGGTGATCTTGCCGCCTCGGTCGACATCGATCACCGGTGTGCCGTCGAGCGGACGTTCCCACGCTTCGGTCCGCTTGCCCGCGGTGTAGACCGGCGGGTGTTCCAGCAGCAACGCTGTGTCCGGAATGTCGCCGCGGACTCGTTGCTCGTGTAGTCGCCGCTGCCAGTCCCACGCTTCGGCATAGTCGACCAGCCCGGCCCGGATCGTGTTCAGTTCTCCCACCCCAACGACTCTAGTCGGCTGCGCCGACAGCCGTTGATCCTGTGATCACGCTGTGGTGACGCAGCCCACTGTCGGAGCGTCATGGTCTGATTGCGGCTCGCTGACGACTCTGGGAGTCCCGATGTCTCTGACCGATGCGCCATGACGGGCACCGACACCTCTGATCGTGGTCCCGCGGCCGAAGTCGTGACCGGTGGCGATCAGCCCACCCCGCGCCCGAGACGCGGGTGGCCATTCTTCGCGATCATTGCCGTTGGGGTCATCGCATTCCTGGCCGGCGGTGCTGGGGGCTCGTACGAAGGAAAGCTGAGCTCCGTCCAGAAGAACGACAATGCGTCCTACCTGCCGGCATCGGCAGAATCGACCAAAGCATCAAACGAAGCCGCCAAGTTCATGACGATCGAGAGCATCCCGGGCTTCGTGGTGTTCCATCGCCCGACCGGCTTGACCTCGACCGATAAGCAGGCCGTCCAGCAGGCGTTCACGGCGATCAGTGGGATAGCCGGCGTGGACAAGCAGGCGATGACCCCGCCGCAATTTTCCACCGACAACACCGCCGCCTCGTTGTACGCGCCCTTGGTAGGCAAGGACAACGGCGTATCGGTCAACGGCGACGATCTCGCCGACACCGAGAAGCGGGTCCTTGCTGCCGCGCGGACCGCCGCGGCGGTTTCGCCGAGTCCGCTGGAAACGCACTCGGCCGGCCCGGGCGGCCTGCTCGTCGCTTTCATCGATGCCTTCGGTGGCCTCGACAGCACGCTCCTGTTGACGGCCGTCATCGTCATCTTCGTGATTCTGTTGCTGGTGTACCGCTCGGTGATCCTGCCGTTCTTCCCGCTGGTGTCGGCCGGGCTGGCCATCGGCCTGTCCTCGATGGTCATCTATTTCCTGGCCAAGAACGAGACGCTCACGCTCACCGGGCAGAGCCAGGGCATCCTGTCCGTGTTGGTGCTCGGCGCCGGTACCGACTACGCGCTGCTGTTGATCTCTCGATATCGAGAAGAGCTCCACGAGTTCGAGAACCCGGTCGACGCGATGATTGCCGCTTGGAAGGCGTCGATATCGGCGATCCTGGCGTCCGCGTCGACGGTCATCATCGGGCTGCTGTGTCTTGGTTTCTCGCAGTTGGCCTCCAACAAGAGTCTCGGTCCGGTGGCGGCGATCGGTATCGCCTGCACGGTGTTGGTGATGACCACGTTCCTGCCGCTGTCGCTGGTGCTGATTCCGAAGATCTGGTTCTGGCCGATTGGACAGTTGCTGTCCTACGGGGTCCCGCGACTACGTGCCGCTCGGCCGGACGGAGCGCGCGGAATCTTCTGGCTGTACAAGGGCAGCTGGGTTTTCTGGCCCAAGATTCCGCGGTTCGATCATCAGACCGACCTCGCCTCGCACGGGCTCTGGGGGCGGATCGCCGCATTCGTGGGCCGACGTCACCGACCGGCTTGGATCGCCGCTTTGCTTATTCTGTTTATCTGTCTGGCCGGCATCTCGTCGCTGAAGACCAACGGACTCACCACCGCGCAGGGCTTCACCAACAAACCGGACGCGGTCGTCGGACAAACTCTGTACGACGCCAAATTCGACAAGGGCGCCGGCGCACCTGCCGTCATCGTGACCAATACCAGTGCGCTGAACCAGGTCGTCTCAGTGGCCTCGAAGACTCCTGGTGTGTCCACCAAACCGGGCTCGGTCTGCGTTCAGATCGACTTCAAGAAGGCCGCGGCGAGCAGTGGTGGCGGCGGGTCGAGCGGCGCCGCCCCCGCTTCGTCGCAGGCCAGTTGTCCGCCGGCCGCGCTGCTGGTGGCGCCCATCGACGGCCGCATCGTCGTCAACGCGACGCTGGCTGATTCGTACGAATCGCCGGCCGCCTACGAGACGATCAAGCGACTACGTGTTGCCTTGCACGCGATCCCCGGGGCGGACGTGAAGGTCGGCGGTAACTCGGCGGCCAATCTTGATGTGCAGACCGCTTCGGTGCACGACCGGAATCTCATCATCCCGATCGTGCTGCTGGTGATCTTCGTGATCCTGGCCCTGCTGCTGCGCGCCTTGCTGGCTCCGCTGCTGCTCATCGCCACCGTGGTCCTGTCGTTCTTCGCGACCCTGGGCGTGTGCGGATTCGCGTTCACCCACGTCTTCGGTTTCGCCGGTGCCGATCAGTCGTTTCCACTGTTCGCGTTCGTGTTCCTGGTCGCGCTGGGCATCGACTACAACATCTTCCTGATGACCCGGGTACGCGAGGAGACGATGGAACACGGCACCAGATCAGGAGTGCTGCGTGGGCTCTCGGTTACCGGCGGCGTCATCACCTCGGCCGGTGTCGTGCTGGCCGCGACCTTCACCGTCCTAGGGATTCTGCCGTTGGTGTTTCTCGCCGAGATCGGGTTCGCGGTGGCGTTCGGGGTGCTGCTCGACACGATCCTGGTGCGCAGCATCCTGGTTCCCGCGCTGACGCACGACATTGGACGCATGATCTGGTGGCCTTCCAAGCTCAGCCGAGCGGCGGACTAACGCCTATTGGCAGCAGCCGCACTTCCAGGGCTTCATCGGCCCGCCTGTGGACAGCCGAATTCGTTGGATTCGTTCGCCGCGATCCTGTGGATAACCGCTTTTCCGGGGTTGGCGCTTTATAGCGTTGCCGTATGGAACTTCGCGCTGCGTTGGCGATCGCATGACCTTGAGAGTGCCCGGCTATCAGGTCGGTGAGTTGATCGGCCGAGGCAGTCAGGCTGTTGTCTTCGCCGGCACGGTGGCGCGCTCCGGTCCCATCGCCAGGTCGGGCCAGCGGCTGCGTTCGTCCCGCATGGCGCGGCTGGGCGCCATCCTCGAACCGGGGCAACCCGTGGCGCTCAAGCAGTTCAATCCGATCACCGGGGTTCCGTCGGTGCTGCGCGAGGCAGACCTGCTTCGTGCGGCGCGGGCCGAGGCTGCGCTGCTAGCCGTATTCGATCATCCCAACCTGATCAAGCTTTACGACTTCGTCGTCACCGAGTCCGACCTCATCCTGGTTACCGAGGGCGGCTCGTTGGCTCAGCTGCAGCGACGGCGCACGCGGCTGAGCCCGGCGGAGGTCGCAGCGGCACTCAGTCCAGTCGCGGCCGCGTTGGCCCACGTGCACGAGCAGGGTGTACGCCACGGTGACGTCAGCGCCGGCAACATCCTGTTCACGGCGGACGGGGATCCGAAGTTGGCCGATCTGGGTGTGGCCCGGCTGATCGGGCAGGGCAGCTCAGCTTTGGGGACGCCGGCCTACCTCGACCCGAGAGTGGCCCGCGGGGCTGAGGCCGATGCCGGCAGCGACGTGTTCGCACTTGCGGCGGTTGGGCTCCATGCCCTCACCGGCGCCGGCCCGTGGCACGCGGCGGGACCCTGCTCGGCTCGCGGCGCCAGGACCATCATGGGCGAGCTGACACGTGATGCGCGCGAGCCCGGCCTCGGTGCTGACGCGATGATTGCGCTTGCTCGCCGCGGGGATCTGTCTGATCTCGCCGAGCGGCTGCGTGGAGTTCCGGCCGCGGTGAGCGCGCCTCTGCTGCGGGCCCTGGACGTCCAAGGCGCGGCACGGGGTACGGCAGCTGAGTTCGCCCTCGACCTGGCCGCCGCGGCACTAGGCGGCTCGGTCACGCTGACCGCCGGTCGTATCCACCCGTCGGGTGCGCCCAACTCGAGGGCGAGTGGGGCCGAGCCGCACGAGATCGGCGCGGCTGGGAACGATCGGAGCGACGGCCAGTGGACACGGCTTTCGGTTCGCGCGGCGACTCCGACCGCGGGCGCCTCGACCTCAGCCAGCGCGACTCGCCCCGGCCAGACCAGGGCCGCCTCGACCAGGGCCGCCTCGACCAGGGCCGCCTCGACCTCGACCGCGGCCAGGTCGGCCGCGACCAGGTCGGCCGCGGCCAGGTCGACCACCGCCAGGTCGGCGATGGCCAACCCGTCAGCGGCGAGTAGTGCTGACGTCGTGAACAGATCAGCCAGGCCGGTCGCGCAGCCCCGAACAGCAACAAACGTAAGGCCATTCGCTCGCTCCGCACGAGGTCGGCACGCCGCGGATGCCCACGCGAACAGCACGGTTGGTACGGGCGTGAAGGTGGTCGGCGGTGTGCTGCGCTCACTCCTCGGCAGGCAGCGGGCGGGAGGCCGTCGGAAGCTCGCTGCGGTCGCAGCGGTCCTGCTTGCAGCCGCGGCCATCGTCACGGTCACGTTGGCACGGAACGCTGGACCGGCTGAAGCCGCGCGGGGCGCCGCCGGACGAGCGATGGCCACCGCAAGCATGACGGGAGCGGCCGGCCACTCTTCGCCGGCTATGGCGCCAGGCCGGCCGGCTACTACGCCGAGCGGGGCGCCAACTACGCCAACGAAATCGAGGAGTTCGGACGTTGGCTCAGGGCTTGGCCGGGCTGCTGCCGGCGGCGTCGAAGCCGGCTCCAGGTCGGCCCCACCTGGGGCGCGGGCTTCCGCGGCCGTGGCGATCGGCGCGTTGAAGCATCTGGATGCGCTGCGAACGGATGCTTTCGGGCGTCGCGACCCGCACGTCCTGTCGGCGGTGTACGACTCCCGCTTGCTGCTCGATCAAGATGTCGCACAGCTCGAGCGGCTGGTACCGGTCGGGTGCGGCCTGATCGGCCTGAGGACCCGGTTCAGTTCCCTCGCCGTGAGTGCCAGCACGACTTCTCGCATCGAGCTTCAGGTCGACGAGGCTGTGTCCCCGGCGCGGCGCGCCTGCCCCCTCCGCACGCTAACTCCAGCGTCCGACGCCGCAGGATTGGCTGCCGCATCTCAGAATTCGGCGGCCGGCGGCGGGGCACGCCGGGTGGCGCTCGTGCTGCTTCGATCAGCGGCGGGCTGGCGAATCTCAGCGCAACGCGTAATCGATCCGGCCGCCACGGGGTGATCGATTAGTGGTCTATTGCCCACTGCAGGGCGGCCTTCAGATCGGAATGTCGGAACTCGTATCCGTGCTGACTGAGCGCTTCGGGGATGACCCGCTGGCTGGCCAGCACTCCTTCGTTGGCGAATTCACCGATAACGAGCCGGATTCCGAAGGCGGGAGTTGGGAAGATAGCGGGGCGGTGCAGCACTTCACCTAGGCAGCGACTGAACTCGGCGTTTCGAACCGGCGACGGACCCACGAGGTTAACCGGGCCGCTGAGATCGGATTCGAGCACGAATCGGATGGCCGCTATTTCGTCGGCCAGCGTTATCCACGATTGGTATTGCACGCCCGACCCCAGCTTGCCGCCGAGGCCGGCCTTGTAGAGCGGAATCAACTTGGCCATCAGCCCGCCCCTGGCCGACAACACCAAGCCGGTTCGCAAGAACGCCACGCGCACGCCCGCCGCCGCGGCCGGAGCGGTCGCTGCCTCCCAGGCCTGAACCAGACCGGCGAGAAAGCCGTCTCCGGCGGCAGCAGTTTCCGGCAGCGGTTGGTCGCCACGCTCACCATAGAAGCCGATTGCCGACGCCGACACGAACGCCCCAGGCCGCAGGTGCGGGTCCAGCCGGGCGATCGCGTCGGCGATGGTCTTCGTCGGCGACACCCGGGAGTCCAGCAGTAGACGCTTGTACTCGGTATTCCATCGCTTGTCCGCAATACCGGCCCCGGACAGGCTGAGCACGCAATCCACCCCGCTGATCGTCGCCGGATCCAGCTCGCCTCGACCGGGGCGCCATTGGACCTCGTTGGCGATCGTCGGCGGGCGGCGGACGAGCACGGTCAGTTCGTGTCCATGTTCGGCCAACTCCGCCGAGATCGCTCGCCCCAGGAAGCCGGACGCGCCGGCAAGGACAACCTTCACGTCCGACCTCCTGATGGTGCTTCTAAGGGCTAGCCCATCGCGCGGTTAGGAGCGATCGAGCCGATCGAGTCTGGCCAAGCGAGTGCCCCGATCAGCTCAGTCCAAGCGCACGCTCGAAGGCACCGGCCTCGAGTCGCTCCTTGATCGTGGTCAGGAACCGCGCCGCGTCCCCGCCATCGACGATCCGGTGGTCATACGACAGGGCCAGGTACACCATCGAACGAATGGCAATCGTCTCGCCCAGGTTCTCGTCGTCGATCACCACGGGACGCTTGACGACAGCACCGGTACCCAGGATGGCTACCTGGGGCTGGTTGATGATCGGCGTATCGAACAGGGCGCCGCGGCTGCCGGTGTTGGTGAGGGTGAACGTGCCGCCACCCAACTCATCCGGGCTGACCTTGTTCGTACGAGTGCGGTCGGCCAGATCGGCGATCTTGCGCGCCACGCCGGCCAGATTCAGATCGCCGGCGTTGTGGATCACCGGCACCAGCAGGCCGCGCTCGGTGTCCACCGCGATGCCCAGGTGCTCGGCCTCGTGGTAAGTCACCGTGCCCGCTTCGGTGTCCACCGACGAGTTCACGTTCGGGTGTGCCTTCAGCGCCTCGACGGCGGCCACCGCGAAGAACGGCAGGAACGACAGCTTCACGCCTTCGCGGCGTTCAAAGTCGGCTTTGGCCGCGGCACGCAGTCGCGCAATACGGGTGATGTCGACCTCGACCACCGTGGTGAGCTGAGCCGATACGTGCAGCGACTCGACCATCCGGGCGGCAATGACCTGGCGCAGGCGCGAGAGCTTGACCGTCTGTCCGCGAAGCGGCGACGCCGGGCTGCTGGCTACCGGTGCGGCGCTTGCCGCCGCCGGCTGGGCGGCCGGCGGGGTTGCCGCTTCTTCAGCGCGGGTGCGGGCAGCCTCGGCGGCGGCGAGAACGTCCGACTTTCGAATCCGGCCGCCGACGCCGGTGCCGCTGACGGAGTTCAGGTCGACGCCGTGCTCGCTGGCCAGTTTGCGCACCAGGGGAGTGACGTACGTCCCGGCGATCTCGTCGTCGCTGTCGTCGGAATCGGCGCTTGCCGGAACCGAAACCGGTGGTGCCGGCGCGGCGGCCGGGGGTGGCGGCGCGGGCTGAGTGGTGGCCGGCGGTGGCACCGAGGCCGGCGCAGCCGGCGCGGCAGCAGCCGGAGCGGGCGCGGCCGGGGCAGCCGGGGGTGGTGTGGCGGCGACGGGCGCAGGCTCGGGAGTCGGGGCCGGCTCAGCCGGTGCGGCGGGCGCTGGTGCGGCTGCCGGTGCTGCTTCTGCGGCGGCCGGTTCGGCCGGAGCCGGTGCGGGGGCACCACCCGATGCGTCGGCCGCGTCCCCGATGACCGCCAGTTCCACCCCGACTTCGACCGTCTCGTCCTCAGCGACCTTGATCGACGTGAGCACGCCGGAAGCGGGCGAGGGGACTTCGGTGTCGACCTTGTCGGTGGAGACCTCGAGCAATGGCTCGTCGGCCGTGACCTGGTCGCCCTCCTTCTTCAACCACCGCGTGACGGTTCCTTCGGTCACGCTCTCACCGAGGCGCGGCATGGTCACTGAGACCGGCATGTCCTATGACTCCTTTATCGATAAGGGAAACGCTGTGCTCGCATCGTTGACGACGTCACGGTGCGGATCCGTCGCCGGCCGGGGCCGGCCCGGCTTACTCGTGAACGTGCAGCGGCTTGCCGGCGAGCAGCATGTGCGCTTCGCCGATCGCCTCGGACTGCGTCGGGTGCGGGTGCACCAGCTGAGCCACTTCACTGGGCAGGGCCTCCCAGTTGTAGATCAACTGAGCTTCGGCGATCAGCTCGCCGACCCGGTCACCGACGATGTGGATACCCACCACCGGGCCGTCCTGCTGGGCGATCAGCTTGACCGCGCCCTTGGTGTTCAGGATCGCGCTGCGTCCATTGCCGGACAGGTCGTACGTCACCGTCTTGATGCCGTCCGCGCCGTACTTCTCGGCCGCTTGGGCCTGGGTGAGGCCGACCGACGCCACCTCGGGTTGGGAGTACGTGATGCGCGGCACGCCGGCGTAGTCGATCGGCGCGACGGGAAGGCCGGCGATCTGCTCCGCCACCATGATTCCCTCGGCGAAGCCGACGTGGGCCAACTGCAAGGTCGGGATCAGATCGCCGACGGCGTAAACCCCGTCCACGCTCGTGCGGCAGTACTCGTCGACGATCACGAAGCCGCGGTCCATGGTCACACCGGCCTGCTCGTACCCGAGATCGGCCGACACCGGCCCGCGGCCGACCGCCACCAGCATCAGTTCGGCTTCCAGGGTCTCGCCGTTCTCCAGGGTTACTCGTACACCGGTGTCGGTCTTCTCGACCCCGGCGAAACGCGCACCCAGCTTGAAGTTGATGCCCCGGCGGCGAAAAGCCCGCTCGAGCAGCTTGGAATTGTCCTCATCCTCGAGCGGCACCAGGTGCGGCAGCGCCTCGACGATGGTCACCTCGCTGCCGAAGGACTTCCACGCACTGGCGAACTCGACGCCGATCACGCCGCCGCCCAGCACGATCGCACTCGTCGGCACGTGGTCGAGCACCAGCGCGTGGTCACTGGCGATCACCCGCTGACCGTCCACCTCGAGGCCCGGCAGCGTGCGTGAATAGGAGCCGGTCGCGAGAATGACGTTGGTGCCGGTGTACGTGTCGTCGCCGACCGCAACTGTCTTCGCCCCGACCAGCCGGCCGGAGCCCTCCACGATCTGGATGCCACGGGACTTGATCAGCCCGGTCAGGCCTTTCCAGTTCTTCGAGATCACGCCGTCCTTGTACTTGTGGACGCCCGCCATGTCGATGCCCTCGAAGGTGGCGTTCACGCCGAACTGGGCGCTCTCACGGGCGCCGTCGGCGATCTCACCGGCGTGCAGCAGCGCCTTGGTGGGGATGCAGCCACGGTGCAGACAGGTACCGCCGACCTTGTCCTTCTCGATCAGCACCACGCTCTTGCCAAGCTCGGCCGCCCGCAGCGCCGCTGCGTACCCACCGCTCCCGCCACCCAGGATGACCAGATCACAGGTGTTGTCTGCCACGAGGATGTCTCCCTGCTCCGGGCCCTCAGGCCCCCATCGATGAAGTTTCACCTTGTTATGTGTAGCCGTTGTCTGTAGCCGTTTCGGGCCTCTACCATCTTGTCACTTCGAGCGGCCGGCAGGTGCACCCGGGCTCGCGCTGCTGGCTGGTGCTGGCTCAGCTGCTGGCCAGGGCTTACATCCGGATGGGACCATCGACAGCGACCGTCGCCTGGCGGTTGTCGTCGTGGCTGTGTCGTCCGGATCGAGGTCCGCAATGGGAATGTTCGGCCGTCTGGGCCGTCGCGGTGGCCGCGGGGACGGTCGGCTGCGAACTGGCACCAGCGACGATGCCCGCCATTTGGAGCAGTTCATCTCGACCAGGACGGGCGTCGAGGCGTACGTCGAACCGCGTACGACTGTGACGGACACGACGATCCTGCTGGTCGCCCACGACGGTGAATGGACGCGTCGGCGGGTGGACGGCCCACGTGGGGCGTCCGACTTCGCCCGCAAGCAGTCAATCCCGCTCTACGACGCAGCCGTGGTCGGTTATCCGCAGCGCATGCGTGACTACAACCAGCGCAACAAACGGCGCTGAAGGATCGGCACGGACCGGCACGGATCTGAACGCGCGACGGGTCGAGTGCTCAGCCACCGGCCAGGTCGGTGAGCGTGGCCAGGATCGTCCGCACGATGGCTCCCGTACCGCCGCGCGCGTTGTAGCCGCTCGCCGAATTGGCGAACGATGGCCCGGCGATGTCGAGGTGTACCCACTCGACGCCCTCAGCGACGAATTCGGCCAGGAACAGACCCGCGACGAGCATCGAACCCCAGCGTTCCTTGGGCAGGTTCGTGATGTCGGCAACCGGTGAATCGAGTCCTGCCCGCAGCGCCGGCGGTAACGGCATAGCCCAAACCGACTCGCCGGCCACGGCGGCCAGGCCGGCGACTCGATCGCGGAAGTCTTCGCTGCCCATCACTCCGCTGGTGCTCGGACCCAGCGCCACCAGTTGGCCACCGGTGAGCGTCGAGGTCTCGATCAGGAAGTCAGGGACGTCCTCGCAGGCCCGCAACAGCGCGTCGGCCAGGATCAGCCGGCCCTCCGCGTCGGTGTCGTCCACCTCGACCGTCCGGCCGTCACGCAGGGTCAGGACGTCGGAGGGCCGGTAGGACGAGCCCGACACCGCGTTCTCGGCCATCGGCACCGTCGCCGTCACCTCGACCGGCAGCCGCAGTTGCGCGGCGGCAATCACGGACGAGATGACGGCGGCCGCGCCGCCCATATCGGACTTCATCTGCGCCATCATCGCGACCTTCAGGTTCAGGCCGCCGGTGTCGAACGTGATGCCCTTGCCGACGAGGGCCACCCGGGCCCTGGGCCGGGGCGGCGAATACGTGATCCGCACCATCCGCGGCGGGGTTGCCGATCCGGCGCCGACCGCGAGGACGCCACCGAAGCCGCCGCGGGCCAGCTTGCGCTCGTCCAGCACCTCGACCGAAAGGCCCGCGGCCTCGGCACGCCGCCGGGCGTAGTCGGCGAACGTCACCGGGTTCAGGACGCTGGCGGGGATGTTCACCAGATCGCGAGTCGCGTTGACCGCCTCGGCGATGGTGCGGGCCCGCCGTAGGGTCGCGCGCGCCGCCCGGTCGGCGGGGTCGGCCACCACGATCTGCACGCGACGGAGCTTGCTCGGCGTCGCCCCTGACTTGTAATGCTGGAAGCGGTAGCTGCCGAGCAAGGCGCCTTCGGCGATGGCGGAAACCAGCGCCGGGTCCGTCCCATCGCCGATCGCGATCGTCACCCGGCGCGCGGAGCTGATCGTGCGGACCACTGAGCCGACGGCGCGGCGCACCGATTCCAGGTCGAGGGCCGGCAAGCCGTCGCCGTCGGCCACCTTGCCGAGCCCGACCGCGACGACCACCGGCACGTCCAGCAAGCCCAGCGTCGGTATCTTCACCAGCTCGTCCGTTCGGCCGCCGGCGTCTACCGCCCGAAGCGCGGCTAGCAGCCGGCCGCCCAGCGCGGTGTCGGCAAGCCCGGCGCCTGGGGCCAGCGCCAGACCACCCGAACCGGCCACGGTACCGACCACCAGCAGGTCCGCGCCGAGCGAGCCCGTACCGGACACCAAGGCCAGTTGCGGCAACGGAGAACCCTCGGTCAGCCCGCTCAACAACGTGCCTGGCTTCGTCATGGCCGCCACTGTATGTGACCGCGATGCCAGCATCCGCGCCGCGTCTGGCGCTCGGTACGGTTACGCCATGACCGGACTGCGCCATTCTCCATTGCACGATCGTCACGTCGATCTCGGAGCGAAGATGGCGGACTTCGGCGGATGGGAAATGCCCATCGAGTACGGGGCGTCCGGGGGCGGCGTACTGGCCGAACACGCGGCGGTGCGTGAGGCGGTCGGCGTTTTCGACGTCTCGCACCTGGGCAAAGCCACGGTGGCGGGAGCGCGTGCCCGTGATTTCGTGAATCGGTGCCTGACCGCTGACCTCGGCCGCATCTCGAGCGGCCAAGCGCAGTACACCTTGTGCTGCGCTGATGACGGTGGCGTCATCGACGACGTGTTCAGCTACCTCGTCTCCGACGAGGAGG
The DNA here is from genome assembly GCA_025966315.1 of Frankiales bacterium. GTDB lineage: Bacteria > Actinomycetota > Actinomycetes > Mycobacteriales > Jatrophihabitantaceae > Jatrophihabitans_A. Next base: position 29,612 of record JAOPUZ010000034.1, read on the forward strand.
TCTTCCTGATGCCGAACGCCGCCAACGCCGACGAGGTGATCGAGCTGATTGCGGACGCAGCGCCGCACGGGGTGCGGGTCACCAACCAGCACACCGATTTCGCGGTTATCGCGGTACAGGGACCGCGCTCGGCCGAGGTACTGCAGGCACTGGACCTGCCCTCGGACATGAAATACGTGTCCTTCGTGGACACCGATTTCGATGGCCGCCCGGTTCGGGTCTGCCGTACCGGCTACACGGGCGAGCACGGGTACGAGCTCATCCCGGCCTGGTCGGACGCAGCGGCGTTGTGGGATGCGTTGACCCAAACCGCGCGGCAATTCGGCGGGATGCCCGCCGGCCTGGGCGCGCGCGACACGCTGCGGACCGAAATGGGCTACCCGTTACACGGACAGGACCTGTCGCGCGCCATCACACCGGTACAGGCCGGGTCGAGCTGGGCGGTGGGGTGGCAGAAGGCCGAGTTCTGGGGACGGGACGCCCTGCTCGCCGAACGAGCCAGCGGTGCGTCCCGGCGGCTGCGTGGTCTGGCCGTCACCGGCCGTGGCATTCCCCGAGCCCATATGCCGGTGGTGGACGGTGCCGGGATCTTGATCGGTGAGACCACGTCCGGCACCTTCTCGCCGACCTTGAAACATGGCATCGCGCTGGCGTTGCTGGATTCAGCCGCCGGCCTCGAGGTCGACAGCCTGGTGTCCATCGACGTACGCGGCCGGTTCATCCCGGCCGCGGTGGTGGCGTTGCCGATGGTGCCATCGCACGTCCGCTGAACCGTTGCGCCGACCGGCCGTTGTGCCTATCTGCCGTTGCGCCTACCGGTCGCCGGCTTACCGGTTACGGCAACCCGGCTACCGGCTATCGCGCGCTCAGCACGATCAGCGCGGCGGCCGTGGACAGCTCGCACAGCGCGCCCATGACATCGCCGGTCACGCCGCCCAGTCGCTGGATCAGATGTCGTAACAGCAGCGCACACAACCCGGCGACGAGCGCCAGCGCAATAACCGTGCGCAGCGTCGCGGGCCACCAGCTCTGCTCGAACGCGTTCGAGCACGCCAGCGCCGCGCCAGCCAGGATCGCCCACCAGACCGGCGGCCAGCCGCGGCGAACCGTCCCGGCCACCATCGCCCCCAGACCGTCAGGTCGAGCCGCTGGTACGCCGGTCAAGCAGCACCAGGTGATGGCCGTCCGGCCGATGCCCAGCGCCAGGACCAATTCCCACCAGCGATGGGAACCGACCAGGGCCCGGGTGGCGGCCACCTCGAGCAGCAGGGTCAACACCACGGCGGCAACGCCGAGCGGCCCAACCTCCGGCGAGGCCATGATGCGCAACGCCCGGTCGCGGTCGGCGTAGGACGCCAGCGCGTCGGTGGTGTCGGCCAACCCGTCGATGTGCAACCCACGGGTCAACAACACCAATAGGGCCACCACCAGCACAGCCACGACCAGCGGATCCAACCCCGTCTGAGCCAGTCCGTAACCGGCCGCCGACACGAACCCGCCGAGCAGCAGGCCGACCGCAGGTGCGCTGGCCATCGCCGTGGCCGCCGTCCGGCGGTCCACCCGTCCAGTCGGCAAGGGCAGCACGGTCAGCGTGCTCAACGCCAGGCGTGGTGCGTCCAGACGTCGGGTGGCGGCCAGCTTCACCTCAGGCGATGTCGTCGATGTTGAACTGGCTGATCGCCGGCCCGGAATCCCGCTCCGATACTGACGCCTCGCTGAACGTGGCCATCTCGGCCAGGGTGCTTACTGCGGCCCGCAGCAACGGCAGCGCCACCAGTGCGCCGGACCCCTCGCCGAGCCGCATGTCCAGCTCGAGCAGCGGCTTGAGCCCGAGACGTTCCAGGGCGTAGTGGTGCGCGGGTTCGACCGACAGGTGCCCGGCCGTCATCCACCGCACGACGCGGGTGTTGGCCCGATGCGCGACCATTGCCGCCGCGGTCACGACCACGCCGTCGAGCAATACCGGTGTTCGGCGGTAGGCCGCCTGCACCAGGAAGCCGGTGATGGCGGCGAAGTCCGCGCCGCCCACCTTGGCCAGCAGTTCGGCCGGATCGTTGGTGGAATCGAAGCCCCGGCGGCGGGCGTCGCGGACCGCCGCGCATTTGCGGATCCAGGCGCTGTCATCAATGCCGGTGCCGCGACCGATCACCTTGACCGGTTCGACGTCGGTGAGCAGCGCGATCAGGACGGCGGCCGGGGTGGTGTTGCCGATGCCCATGTCGCCGGCGATGAGCAGGTCGGCCCCGGCGTCGATCTCCTGGTCGGCAATCGTCATGCCCGCCGCGATCGCGCGGTTCGCCTCGTCGATGGTGAGTGCGTCCTCGATGTCGATGCGGCCGCTGCCCCGCCGGACCTTGAACTCCGATACCGACGGATCGGTCTCGGCGTCGACGGCCATGTCCACCACTCGGACGCTGGCCCCGACCGAGCGGGCCAGGACGTTGACCGCGGCGCCACCGGCGACGAAGTTGGCCACCATCTGAGCGGTCACCTCCGGCGGGTAGGCCGACACTCCGGCGCTGGCGATGCCGTGATCACCGGCGAACACGACCACCCGGGGACGTTCGAAATCATGCGGTGGGCACTGGCCCTGAACGGTGGCTACCCACACGCTCAGCTCTTCCAGCCGGCCCAGCGAGCCCGCCGGTTTGGTCAGCTGCGCCTGGCGTTGCTGGGCCGCGTAACCGATGTCGAAGTCCGGGTATTCGATGCCGTGCACCGCTCGCAGCCAGGGGTCTTCGGCCGGCTCCGTCGCACCGGCCGCTTCGTCGCCGCCCGGCGCCACGTCGGCTGGCCGTTGGCTCACGGCGCTCACGGCGTCGGGTGCAGCCTCGTCCGAGGACGCGGCGTCGCGGGACGGCACGTTGGCATCGTCCGGGCCGCTGGCATCGGGCACTTCGGTCACGGTTTGTCTCCAGTTCGATCGTGCGGTTCGGACGGCCTCGGCGTTCGGGGCTTGATCCAGGTTGGAATACCGGCGACGAGCAGCACCACCTCGTCGGCGTGTCGTGCCAGTCTGGCGTTCAGTCTGCCCATCTCGTCTTGGAACACGCGGCCCGCCCTCGTCTCGGGGTGGATTCCGCTGCCGACTTCATTGCTCACCAACAGTGCGGTACCGCCGAAATCGGCCCACGCCGCCTCGAGTTCGTCGCTCGCCTGGCGGAAGCGGGTGAGCGGACCGACCCACTCGCCGACCTCGTCGATGGTGCGCGCCACCCAGTTGCCGAGGTCGTCGATCAGCAGTGGCCGGTCGGCGTCTCGCAGTAGCCGAGCGACGGCCACCGATTCCACCGTCCGCCAGTGCCGCGGCCGGCGCTCCCGGTGCAGGGCGAGCCGGTCGGCCCAGTCAGCGTCGTCCCGGCCGGCCGCGGTCGCCAGGTAGTCCACCGAACCGGCGTCGTTCAGCTCCCACTCGGCCCACTGTGATTTGCCCGAACGGGCGCCACCGAGCACGAGGGTGCGCCGGGTGCTGGCACTGGTCATGCGGGCACGCCCGGGAATTGCACGGCGGCTCCGAACGCGGCACGCCGGGAGGCCCGACGCAATGCCAGCAGGACCGGTTTGCCCAGCACCAGCAAGGCGATCAGGGTGGACAACGCCCGGGGGACGTCGAAGGTCAGGCCGGTCGTGACGGAGTACACCAGCCAGCGATGCAGGTTGTCCTGCAGTGGTGAACCAGGCACGAACGCCACCGCGGCGGCCGCACCGACATTGCTCTGCGCGAACGGCCAGAACCACAGGTTCATCACGAAGCCGTACCCGATGCTGGCCAGAAACCCGTATCCGGCCAGCATCGGCAGTTCGAGTCTGCTCAGTCGTGTCGATCCGGCCGCACCGGTTGAGCCTGCTCCGGTCCCCAGCGCGGGCAACAATCCTGCGCCCAGCCCGATCCAGCCCGCGGCCAGCATCTGGAACGGCAGCCAGGGGCCGCCGCCGCCCGTCAGGATCGCCGAGGCGAACATCGCCACGTTGCCGAGCAGGAAACCGAACCCCGGGCCGAACACCCGGCCAGCCGGAATCAACAGGAAGAACATGAACTGGACGCCGGTGACGCCGCCGGTGAGCGGGCGAAGCAGGGCCGAAATACCACCGAGCACACCGAGCAGGGCCACCGCTTTGGCGTCCAGTCGTCCGCTACTCAGCTGAGTGCTCGCGACCAGCAGCAAGGCCGGCAGCATGAGTACGAAGATCCAGGGGGAATCGGCACTGTGGCCGGCGTCGCCGTGGGTGACGATGAGCAGCGGCCAGGCGAAAGCGGCGATGCCGACCAGGGTCACCACGGTGAGGGTCACGCCGGCCAGCGGTGAGATGCGTAGCGCGTTGCCCGCGTTGCTACGAGCGGATCGGTCGCGCCGCATCGGTCGCCCAGTCATCGGTCCGGCCCCGTCATCGGTCCGGCCTCGTCGATTCAGCATCGATCCGCTCGTCCTCTCGGGCCAGCACCAGCCCGGCCGTCACATCGGACACGGTCAGATACGGCAGCGGGCTGAGCACCTTGGCGATCTGCGGAGCGAACACCGGCGACTGGGTCAGCACCTGCCGAGCCGGGCCGTCGGTGACCACGGCGCCGTCGGCCAGCACCACCACGCGATCGGCCAGCTCCGCGGCCAGCTCGGTGTCGTGGGTCGCCAACACGACGCCGTGTCCCTGGCCTGCCAGTTGTCGCAGGATCGTGACCAGCCGCGCCTTGGCCACATAATCCAGGCCCCGGGTAGGTTCATCCAGCGCGATCAGCGCCGGTCCGGCCGTGAGGACGACCGCCAAGGCCAGCGCGAGCCGCTCGCCCTCGGACAGGTCCCGCGGGTGCCGGCTGGGGTCGAGGGCGCCGGCAATGCCGGCCAGCAGTCCGGCGCAGGTCCCCGGTGGCACGGTGGAGTCGCGGTCGGCGATCCGGCACTCGTCGGCCACATCGTCGCCGTAGAGCAGGTCGCCCGGCTGCTGCGGGACAAGCCCGATCAGCTCGATCAATGCCCGCGGCCGGAGCCGGTCGGGGGCCATACCGTCGGCGTCGGCGTCGGCGTCGGCGTCGGCGTCGGCGGTGCCCGTGCTGGTGCCGAACAGCCGAACTCGCCCCGCGTCCGGACGAACCGATCCGGACAGGGCGGCGAACAGAGTGGACTTGCCGGCACCGTTTCGTCCCATCAAGGCCACGATCTCGCCCGCGCGCAGCACCAGGTCGACTCTGTCCAGCGCGCGTCGTCGGCCGTAGCTGACGTCCAATCGGGTGACCACGGCGAGCGGCCGGGGTGTCTGAACCGGCGGGCTCGACGGCGCGGGCTGAGCGGGCAGCCGGTCGCGGAGCGGGATCGCCTGGCGACGGGCGTCCCGCACGGACAACGGAAGCGGCGACCAGCCCTGGCTGCGCCCGAGTCGGACGACTGGTGGATAGACCGGTGCCACCGCCATGATCTCGGCCGGGCTGGCGTGCACTGGCGAGGCGCCGTCACTACCCGCGCCAGGAACCCAGATCACCGAATCGGCATACTGCACAACGCGTTCCAGTCGATGTTCGGCCAGCAGGACGGTCAGGTTGTTGTCGTGCACCAGTCGCTGCAGTACGGCGAGCACCTCCTCGGCCGAGGCCGGGTCCAGCGCGGATGTCGGTTCGTCCAACACCAGAATCTTCGGATGGGCGGTGAGGACGGAGCCGATCGCCACTCGCTGGGCCTGGCCGCCGGACAGCGAACTCAGCGGGCGATTGCGCAGCGGCGCCAGCGACAGCACGTCGAGGACGTCCTCGATCCGGCGACGCATGGAATCGGCCGGGATGGCTAGTGATTCCATGGTGTAGGCCAGCTCGTCGACGACGGTGTCGGTGACGAATCCGGCGTAGGGATCCTGGCCGACCACGCCGACCAGATCGGCCAGCTCGCGCGGCGGATGGTCTCGGGTGTCACGTCCGTCGACCAGCACCCGTCCGGTGAGGACGCCGCCGGTGAAATGCGGAACCAAGCCGTTCACCGCGCCGAGCAGGGTCGATTTGCCGGAACCGGTCGCGCCCACGACCAGACATAGCTCGCCTTCGGGCACGAACAGCGAGGCGTTGTGCAGGACGTCCGGCAGTTCCGGCGCGTAGCGGATGCTTACCTGCTCGAACCGGATCATGTGTGCATCACCGGTCGGGCGTCATCGGCGACCCGAGCCGATCGCATGGCGGGTACCGATTCGTAGTCGTCCGGATCGGCCGTGGGCGGTGTGATCGCCCCCGGCAGGGCCGCGCACAGGGTGGCCAGGAACGGGATGAGCGGCAGCGTCGGCCATTGCCAGGCCACCGCCCCGTTGTCGCCCAGGTGCGGATGTCCGATCACATAAGCGCAAACCGTGACGACGGCCGGCAGCACGGTCAGCCAATCGGACCGTCCCCAGGATTCGCGGCGGTAGCGGGTGCGGTGGACCTGCCGGCCGGTCCACACCGACGCCGCGACGGCCAAGGCGGTACCCAGGATCAAAGCAATCACCCCGAGACGGTGGGGTCGGGCCGGATCGATGACGAGGAAGGTGCCGGCCAGGGCGGCACAAACTCCCAGCAGCAGTACCAGCCGGGTGAGTCGCCGTAGTCGCGGATCGATGGCGCCGCTACGGCCATATCCTCGAGAATCCATCGACGCGGCCAGGGTAATCGCCCGCTCCAGTGACTGCTCCAGCACGGGTACGAGCAGCCCGCGCAGGGATCGGATGCCGGTCAGGCTTCGACCACGAAGCCGCTGCGCGCGCCGCACCCGGGCGATGGATTCGGCCAGCTGTGGGACCAGGGTCAGGGCGACCACCGCGGCCACGCCGAGCTCGTACAACGCCGCCGGCAGCAGGTTGAGCAGCCGCCCCGGATGGGCGAGTGAGTTGGCGGCACCGAAGCACAGCACCAGAACCGCGAGTCGCAGGCCGGCGGTGCCGGCCGACAGCAGGGCCTCGCCGGTCACGGGGCCGCCGACGCTGAGCCCGTCCGTCCAGCTCGGCAACTGCCAGCTGGGCAACCTGAACAGGACATGACCAGGCACCCTCGTGCCGAGCACGACCTGGAGCAGCACGGTGAACGCGATGGTCACCACGCCCAGGCCGAGCATGATCCGGAACGCGCTGCCCCACACCGCGCGGCTGCGCCGGTTCACCACGACATAGCCGACGACTGCGGCAATGACCGCCAGCAGGATCGGGTTGGACGTACGCATCGTCGCCCACGCCAGCAACAGCGCCCACAACCACCAGGCGGCGGGGTGGATGGTGCGGGAACGGGACATGGTGACTCGACGCTATCGCTCGTCCGATGCGCCGAAGCCGGCTGCGCGCCGCCGGCGTTGCCCGACGGACGCACCGCCGAGGACCACGATTGCCGCGGCGCCGACGCCGATGCCGACGAACGGACCCGGGTGTTGCCCGCCGCCGCCCGTTGCCGGCAACGAGAGGGGGCTGGCCAAGGCCGCGGCGATGCTCGGCTCAGGGGTGGTACCCGGCGGGCTGACGGCACCGAGCGGCGTGGCCGATCCGCTCGCGGTGGCCGAAGTTCGGCTGGCCACGCTCGTGGTCGAGGTGGCCGCGGAACTCGGGTGGAGCGCCGGCGGGGCGGCGGACGAACGGCTGGCTGTGCTCAAGCTCGCCGCCGCGGACGCACTGGTGGCCGGTTTGGAAGCCGGTACCGCCTTGATCGGGGGCGGCTTCGGACGGGCCGAGCTACGGCTGGGCGCGGGCGCGGTGTGCGTCGGCGCGGGTGGCGGGACTGCGGCGGCGTCGGCGGAGCTGCAGATGGCGGCGTACCCGACCGCAGGCGGCGGGGTCGAGCCGTCGTTGTAGATCCAGCCCTCGACCGATCCCGCGCTCGGCCGGTACGTGTCCGCGCCGACCTGGCTGAAGGCCCAGCCGCCGCCGGTGTTGTGCCAGTACGCCCAGTAATCGGGCAGCACCTTGCCGTCCGTCGGAAGGCCGCCGATCTTGTTGATCAGACCGTCCGTTCGGCGGCGACTCACGCTGGTGACGGCGCTCAGCACGTCCGCCCCGGTCATGCCGTCGTGCCAGCTGACACAGGCCGTCTGCTGCTGCGATATCACGATGCCGACATGGGTCACCCGGGGGACAGCCGCGGCGGCGCGGGTGGGTGACACGGCGCCGCTGAGCACGAGCGCGCTGAACGCCGCGATCGCACCGCTTGCGACCCGCAGATTGCGTGCGGTCATCGAGCTCGGCGGCGACCGCTGTGGATGAGGGCGACGCCCAAGCCGATCAGCATCGCGGCCAGGGCGGCCAGTCCGGTCTCACGGCCCAGATCCAGGCCCGTCGCCGGCAAGGTGACCGCATCCACCGTCACCGTGCCGGTGGACGATGCGGTGGCGGCGGCCGCGTTGGTCGTTGCCGTCATCGCGACGGCGGCTGAACTGCTGGCCGTTGCAGTCGGTGCCGGTGCGCTGGACGAGGGAGCGGCGCACAGCAGGGTCGGCAACGCGGTCGCTGCTCCGGTGCTGCTGAGCGTGAGCAGGTTGGCTCCCGCGACTGCGGCAACGGCCTGATTGGTCGCGCGCACGTCGGCGGCGCCGGCGAACTTGAACGCGCCGAGCGACGCGGGCGCCGACCCGCAGCCGAACTGGTTCGCGGCCAGGTACGCCAACGGCTTGGTCACCGGGCTGCCGGCCAGCCGGAGGGCGGCGACCGCCAACGCGGTCGAGTTGACGTTGGAAACGCTCGGCGGCAAGGCGTTGACGTAGCTGCCGTCGCTGCGTTGCTGGCTGAGCAACCAGGCCACGGCGTGGTTGGCGGCCACGGTTTGGACCGACCCGGGGGCGGCGAGCAGCCCCTGGATGGCGGCGGCGGTTGCGTCGACGTCACCGCCGGAGGCACACACCGTGGTGTTGTCCTTGAAATCATTGGCGAAACTGCCGTCGGCGCACTGCTGCGCGGCCAGGAACGCCGACCCGGCGGTGGCCGCCGCGGTGGCTCCTGCTCGCTGGGTCGCGATGACGTCGTAGGTTTGCGCGACCACGCCGGGGAAGCCGGCGCCGTTGGCCAGGTTGCCGCTCTTGAACTCGCCCGACTCCCAGGTCGCGCATGCACCGGGGGTGGCTAGGGCCGGGCACTGCAGGCTGGTCAACTGAGCGATCAGGTCGGTGCCACCGAAGGCGGCCGGGTTGCGACCGGTGATTTCGGCCGCCAGGGCCAGCTTCGCGTACGAGCCGGGGTACGGGCCGCCGAACGTGACATCGGACGGGTCGGCGTAGTCAGCCACCACGGCCGGGGTGGCCAGGTAACTGATCATGGCGGTGATGGCCGCGCCGCCGACCTTGGCGGCCGACAGGGCAACGATTGCGTCGACCGTGCTGCCGTAGTCCGGTGTGGTGCCGTCGAAGGCGAAGACCAGGTGGTCGGTCTTGAGTTGCGCGCCGAGATATACCGCGCCGGCAACCGGATCGCCGGCGGTGGGCGCGTGGGTGGCCGCGACCGCGGAGGTCGGACCGGCCAACAGCAGCGCGGCGGCGGTGGCTGTCGCGGCGAGGACGACGGACAGCCGGCGGCTCGTGCGGAAGAGGCGCGCCGTCCGGTGGCTGATGATCGGCATTGTCGCGGGCGGCATCGACTGCCTCGCCCAGTGGCTGCGGCGCTTCGTCGATTGGTTCATGACATTCCTCTTCCGGGACGCGTCACCGCTGAACCCGAAGGGTTGGACTGCCACCCCGACGGCACCCAGAGACTCCGCACCGCGTTCCTCGACGGCGTTGTTTGGAGACGCGCCAACGAGTGGGCATTCCGGCTTACCCACGCTGTTTCGCCCCGGCCACTTCGGGCGCCGGACGAGGACAGCAGCGGGCTCACGGTTGCGGGTCAGCGCCGGTGTCACACCGGCTTCCCCCGCCCATCGGCGTGTGCTGGCCCCATGGGAACACATGCCTGGATCGAGGGTCAAACGCCGTCAGCGCTAGCGTGACTCAACAGCACCGACGAGAGGAAGTCCCAGATGTCCTGGACCTGGCGGTACGAGCCGGCCGAGAGCACGGCGGCGGAGCCCGGCGTGTTCACCAGCCAGTCTGACGCCGAGAGCTGGCTGGGCGAGGCGTGGCGGGAGCTGGCCAACGCCGGCGTAGTCGGGGTCTTCCTGGTGCACGACGGCACCGACGTGTACGGCCCGATGCCACTGTCGGAGTAGCGGCCGGGTGCCGTGCCGAGGCCTGGTCGGCCTCGAATAGGCTGCTGGGCATGGAATTCCGTACTTGGGCAACAGTGGCTTCAAGATCTCCGAGATCACGTACGGGAACTGGCTGACCCACGGGTCCCAGGTCGAGAACGAGGTCGCGACCAAATGTGTACGAGCCGCCCTCGATGCCGGGATCACGTCGTTCGACACGGCTGACGTCTACGCCAACACCGCCGCCGAGTCCGTGTTGGGCGAGGCGCTCAAGGGCGAGCGGCGCGAGTCTGTCGAGATCTTCACCAAGGTCTATTGGCCCACCGGCCCCAAGGGACCGAACGACAGCGGCCTGTCCCGCAAGCACATTCTCGAGGCCATCGACGGTTCCCTACGACGGCTGCAGACGGACTACGTCGAGCTGTACCAAGCCCACCGCTACGACATCGACACACCGTTGGAAGAAACGATGCAGGCTTTTGCCGACGTCGTGCGAGCGGGCAAAGCCCTCTATATCGGGGTCAGCGAGTGGACCGCGGATCAACTCCGCGCCGGTCACCGGCTCGCAAACGAACTCGGCATCCAGCTGATCTCCAGCCAGCCGCAGTACTCGATGCTCTGGCGCGTCATCGAAGCAGAGGTCGTGCCGGCGTCCGCCGAGCTGGGCGTCAGTCAGATCGTCTGGTCGCCGATCGCCCAAGGGGTACTGACCGGCAAATATCTGCCGGGCCAACCGCCGCCGGCCGGATCACGAGCCACCGATACGAAGGGCGGCGCGGACACCGTCAAGCGCTTCCTCGGCGACGACGTGCTGACCCGGGTCCAGCAATTGGTGCCGATCGCGGACGAGCTGGGCTTGTCGATGTCGCAGCTGGCCGTGGCATGGGTTCTGCAGAACGACAATGTCGCTGCCGCGCTGATCGGCGCCTCGCGTCCCGAGCAGGTGTCGGAGAACGTCAAGGCCGCGGGCGTCCGGATCCCGGCCGAAGCGATGAAGCGGATCGATGAAACCCTCGGCGAAATCGTGGAACGCGATCCCGAGAAGACGCGTCAGACAACGCCCAAGCGCCGTCCCTCGTAAGCCAATGACCGCGGGCCATTCGGCCCGGCTGAGCCGCGCGAGGCCGCTGCGACTCGACGGCCCGCGGGTCAGTCGATCGAGCGCCTCAGACGGGGTCGCCCATCTTCACGCGCGGGGTTGGACGACGCCAGTTGCGTAGGAAGTAAGCGCGACTGCCCGCGTAGAACCCGATGGCCACGGCGCCCTCTCGGGTCTCCAGACCGCGACTCTTGGCGATCTTGAGGACCCGGGAACCGGTGTAGACCCACTCCAGCAGGAGTAGCACAAAGAGGCCGAGGGTGACGATCTGTAGCGGTGGGATCTTGTAGCCGATGATCATCAGCGGAAAGAGCAGCAGCAGATAGTTCGACGCCATTCGCCGCGAGTCCACATAATCGCGCGCCAGCGCTCTTACCGGCCCCTGATCTCGGCGGGGGAGCACGCTCGGGTCGCCGGACTTCATCGCCTGGCGGTACTCGGCCGAGGACAGTTTCTTCTGGCCGCCCACCTTGGCCCGCGCGCCGTTCTGCTTCTGCCAGGCCACCGCTTCTTTGCGGGTCTTGGGAGCCGGCGGGGCCGGGATGGAATTCGTTCGGCGCTTGGGCGTCGGACGACCCTTGGGTGCCGTCGAACCGGCGGAGGCCAGCTCGCGGTCGAGTTGTACCGATTCATCCACTTCGGAATCGGTGGCGGTGCTGTCAGCGGTCGAGCGGCGGCCTAATTTCACGTGCTCATCTTAGTGCCGCCCACCGCCGTATCAATCGCGGTCCTCAGACGACTTCTGGTAACGCCAGCATCCGGTCCAGAGCCAAGCGGGCGTACTTGGCCACCGTGTCGTCGACCGTGATCCGGTTGATGACCTGGCCGGCCACCAGCGACTCGAGGGCCTGGACCAGGTGCGGCAGGTCGATCCGGTTCATGGTCGCGCAATAGCAGACGGTCGACTCGAGGAACGTGATCGTCTTGTCCGGGTGCTGATCGGCCAACCGGCGGACCAGGTTCAGCTCGGTGCCGATGGCCCACGCCGAACCGGCCGGGGCGGCCTCGATCGTCCGGATGATGTACTCGGTCGAGCCCGCGAGGTCGGCCTTGGTAACCACCTCGTGCGTGCACTCCGGGTGGACCAGCACCTGCACCCCGGGGACCCGCTCGCGAACGGCGTCGACCTGGGCCGCGGTGAACCGTCCGTGCACCGAGCAGTGCCCACGCCACAGGATCATTTTCGCGTCCCGTAGCTGCTGCACGGTCAGGCCGCCGTTCGGACGGAACGGGTTGTAGACGACGCAGTCGTCCAGGCTGAGACCGAGCTGGAGCACCGCGGTGTTGCGGCCGAGGTGCTGGTCGGGCAGGAACAGCACCTTCTGGCCCTGCTCGAACGCCCAGCGCAGCGCCCGCTCGGCGTTGGACGAGGTACAGATCACGCCGCCGTGTTCGCCCGTGAAGCCCTTGATAGCCGCCGAGGAATTCATGTATGTCACCGGGATGGTGACGTCGGCGATGCCGGCATCGGTCAACGCGTCCCAGGCATCCTCGACTTGGTGATCCTTGGCCATGTCGGCCATCGAACAGCCGGCGGCTAAGTCGGGCAGGATCACCTGCTGTTTCGCGCTGGTGAGGATGTCGGCCGATTCGGCCATGAAGTGCACACCGCAGAACACGATGTAATCAGCGTCCGGGCGTGCCGCGGCGTCGCGAGCCAGCTTGAACGAGTCGCCGGTCACGTCCGCGAACTGGATGACCTCGTCCCGTTGGTAATGGTGGCCCAGCACGAACACCTTGCTGCCCAGCGTCGCCTTGGCCGCGACCGCTCGGGCGACCAGGTCGGGGTCCGAGGCCAACGGCAGATCACCGGGACAGTCGACGCCGCGTTCGGAATTCTCATCCGTGCCCTGACCGAGCAACAGCAGCGCGAGCGACGTCCCGGAGGGCAGCGTGGGAGGTGTCGGGGCCGAGATTGAACCATCTGCCCCGTGGGATACGTAGGAATCAGAAGACACGTCGGTGCTAGTCACACCAAACAGTCTGCCTCTTGGCTCCGATGTGCTGAAATGGAATGTGTCTCACTGTCCCATCTACCACAGGCGTCACAGCACGGGTCAGGAGATACGGCAGGACATGGATCCCAGTAAACGCAGATGAGCGAACTACAGCTAACGGGCACACGGTGCTCAAGGACTAGCGCCAACGGGCTGCCAGCCGAGAGGACACGCCATAAATGAGTACCAACAGGACAACTAACGAGGGCGGTTCGACCGTCGCCGGCACCGACGCCACGGTGGTCAAGACCCATCGTTTTCGCAACACCTGGCCGACCGTGCCGTTGCGGATCTTCCTGGCCGCGCTGTTCCTTTTCGCCGGCTACGCCAAGCTCAGCTATCCCAGGTTCTTCGATACGACGTCCCAGATCGGCTTCAAGGCGACGATCGACTCGGCCAAGGCCGACTCGCCCATCAGTGGCCTGCTCGGTCCGCTCTCGGACCATTCATCGCTCTTCGGCCACATCACCGCCTACGCCGAGCTAGCCATCGGGCTGGGTCTGCTGGTCGGCTGCCTCACCCGGCTCGCCGCGCTGGGCGGCATGGTGCTCACTGCGCTGATCGCATTGTCGGTCAACTGGAATGGCATCAAGGAGTACACCGGCAACAGCGGCTGGTTCACGTCGGTGGACCTGGCGGTGGCGGCCGCCCTGAGCGTCTACCTGTTGGGTGGGGCCGGGCCGCTTTCCATTGATCGGGGCTGGGTGATGATGCGGGAACGGCGCAATGCGAAAGCGGAGGCCGAGCCGCACTTCGTCGGCTCGTCCGACTCGGAGTTGGAGGACTCCAAGCGCCGCCTACGCGGGGACGAATCGACTCCGGACTTCTCGACCGAGACGATGCCGGCTTATCACGCGCCCGAGCCGAACTCGCTGTGGAGCCAGGGCCGGCCGGTCCCGGGCAGTGCGAACGCGCCGACGGACGCGGGCACCAACGCCAACGCGCCGGCCGCTGCCAATGCCCCGGCCGCGGCCGGGGCTCAGGGGGTCGGCCAGAGTGGCACGCAAACCGGGCGAATCGAGCCTCCGCCCGCTGATCGGACGCCGCCGGAGCGGACCTGACCGGGTTCCCGGCACGCCGCGGCGCAAGCCGGATCACGAGAGGCGTGCAACAGTGCTCCGATTCGGCCGATCAACGAAGTAGAGTGGGAATGCGACCGGCGGTGAGCCGGTTGGCACCGAATGAAGGCAACCGCTGAGCCCCCGGCTCACGAGCACTGTTTGGGGAACGAATGACCGCCACCGAGATCACCATCGAGACCGCTGCCCCCGTCGAGACGGCTCCGATCAGTTTGTCCGATCTGGCTGCGCTCAAGGTGCGGGAACTGCTTGACCTCGAAGGTCGCGACGACCTTCGTTTGCGCGTCGCGGTTCAGCCTGGGGGTTGTGCCGGGATGCAGTATCAGCTCTTCTTCGACGAGCGCAGCCTCGACGGTGACGTCGTCATCAACCAGTCCATCGCCGAGGGCGAAGGCACAGTACCGCTGGTGATCGACCGGGCCAGCGCACCGTTGCTGGCGGGTTCGACCATCACCTTCACGGACACCATCGAGAAGCAGGGCTTCGAGATCGACAACCCGAACGCCGGCGGCGGTTGCGCCTGCGGCAACTCGTTCTGCGGCTGATCCGCAGCCATCGTTCTCGGTTAACAGCTAGACATCCGCTCACGGGCGTCGTCATTACTGCGGTACTGACGACGCCCGTTGTGCTGTCCGGAAGGTAATCTGCCGCCCATGCCCGTACTTCTCGCTGGTTCGATCGCAACCGACCATCTCATGCACTTCCCGGGACGCTTCGCCGATCAGCTACTCGCCGATCAGCTGCATCAGGTCTCGCTGAGCTTCCTGGTCGATGACTTGGTCGTTCGCCGGGGCGGGGTGGCCGCCAACATCGCCTTCGGAATGGGCCAACTCGGCGAGAGCCCGGTCCTGGTGGGTGCGGTCGGCCAGGATTTCGCTGACTACCAGGCCTGGCTGGAGCGCAACGGGGTTGACTGCCATTCCGTCTATGTCTCGCCCGATCACCACACGGCGCGCTTCGTCTGCACCACGGACGAAGAGATGTGCCAGATCGCCTCGTTCTATGCCGGTGCGATGAGCCAGGCCCGCAACATCGAATTACGTCCGGCCGTGGAACGCACCGGCGCCGAGCTCGTGGTTATCAGCGCCGACGATCCGGACGGCATGGTGCGGCACTCGGTTGAGGCCCGCGAGCTCGGCTACCGTTTCGCGGCCGACCCCTCGCAGCAGATCGCCCGGATGAGCGGCGAAGAACTGAAGTTGCTGGTGGACGGCGCGGAATTGCTGTTCACCAACGACTACGAGAAGAACCTGCTCGAGTCCAAGACCGGCTGGTCCGAGGCCGACGTCATGGAGCGGGTCTCCGTCCGGGTCACCACGCTCGGTTCGCGCGGCGTTGAGATCGCCGGCAGTGGCCTGGGCGATCTGCCGCCCGTGCACGTTCCGGTGGCCAAGGAGCGGGCCAAGGTCGACCCCACCGGCGTGGGTGACGGCTTCCGCGCCGGATTTTTGGCTGCCCGGACCTGGGGCCTGGGGTGGGAGCGTTCGGCCCAGGTCGGCAGCCTGCTGGCCACACTCGTGCTGGAGACCATCGGCACGCAGGAGTACCAGGTCAAGCCGGCTGAGTTTGCCGACCGGCTCGCGGAGTCCTACTCCGACGAAGCCGCGGCCGAGGTTCTGGTTCACCTGCCGGACTGACCGCCCGGTCGGGCCGCTCCACGCTGACGACCAGTCCGACCCACACCCCAGCGTTAGACCGCGACTGGGTACACCGGTGCCGGGATGGCCGGCTGGATCCGGCCTTCGACGAAGATGCCGTGCCAGATTATGAACACCAGCAACGTCCACACCTTGCGGGAGTAGTCGTGCTGGCCGTCCCGATGCGCCTGCAGCAAGTCGAGCGCACCCTGCGTCCGGATCAGGTGATCGGCACCCGACTCGGCGATCGTTTGATAGGCCCAGTCGTACATGATGTCTTTCAACCACGGGCGGGTCGGCACCGGGAAGCCCAGTTTGGGACGGTTCAACACATGCGCCGGGATGATCTCGGCCAGCGCACGGCGCAATGCGTACTTGGTCGTCTCTTTGGTCAGCTTCTGCTCGACCGGGATGGTGCTGGCCACTTCGAAGACGGCGGTATCCAAGAACGGCACCCGCAGCTCCAGCGAATTGGCCATCGTCATCTTGTCGGCCTTCACCAGGATGTCGCCCCGCAACCAGGTGAACAGGTCGATGTACTGCATCCGGGTGGAATCGTCCAGGTGCTGGCTGGCCGCATAGTGCGGTGCGGTCACGTCGGTGTAGCTGACGTCGGGGGAGTAGGTGCGCAGTAGTCCACTGTCGCGTAGTTCGTCGTCCCGGAAGATTCGCGCGTTGCCGTAGTAACGCTCCTCGATGCCGATGGCCGAACGGCGCAGCAGATCCTTGCCACGCATGCCTTCGGGAAGCTGGCGGGACAGGGACCCGAGCGCGCGGCGTACCGGGTCCGGCGCGGCGGTGAGGTGGCGCAGCGAAATCGGCTCGCGGTAGATGGTGTAGCCGCCGAACAACTCGTCCGCGCCCTCGCCGGACAGCACGACCTTGACGTGCTTGCGGGCCTCGCGGGCAATGAAGTACAGCGGAACCAGCGCCGGGTCGGCGACTGGATCGTCGAGATACCAGACGATCAACGGCAGGATGTCCATCATTTCCTGCGGCGTGACCACCTTGGTGATGTGCTCGACGCCGATGGCGCTGGCCGATTCGGCGGCCACGTCGATCTCGGAGAATCCCGCCCGCTCGAACCCGGTCGTGAAGGTGAGCAGTTTGGGGTTGTGCTCGCGAGCCAACGCGGCAATGGCGGTTGAATCGATGCCGCCGGACAGGAAGGCTCCCACCGTGAAGTCGGAGCGCATGTGTTTGGCCACCGAGTCGCGCAGGGCCTCGGCAATCTCGTGGTACAGGCGCTCCGGTTCGGCCACCGGCTTGATCGGGAAATCCGGGTTGAAGTAACGCCGCACCACGGGTGCCTCGCCGGGGCGCACCGTGAAGCTGCTGCCGGAATCGATGCGGGTGATGGCGGTGTGCATCGAGGCCGGCTCCGGAACGTACTGCAGCGTCAGATAGTGCTGCAGCGCAACGATGTTCACCGCGTCCTCGCCGTCGACCAAGGCCGGCGCGGCAACGGACAGCAGGGCCTTCTTCTCGGAGGCGAAGAACGACCCGCGCTCATCGGTGTACGTGTAGAGCGGCTTGATCCCGAACCAGTCACGAGCACCGAAGACCACGCGGTCGACGCTGTCCCAGATCAAGAACGAGAACATGCCGCGCAGGTGGTTGACGATGTCCTCGCCGAGATAGTGGTAGCCGGCGACGATCGCCTCGCCGTCGCCCTCGGTGGCAAAGGTTGCGCCGAACTTCTCGGCCAGCATCTCGCGCAGCTCGAGGTAGTTGTAGATTTCGCCGTTGAAGATCAGGTGATACCGGTTGTCCAGGTAGGGCAGCGGCTGATGGCTGTGTTCCCAGTCGATCAGCGAGAGTCGACGGAAGCCGATCACCGCGTCGTCGTCGGACCAGCTGCCGCCATCGTCTGGTCCACGGTGCCGCATCAGGACCAGCGAGGCTTCGATCGCCGCCCTTATGTCAGGCGTGTCCGGTGCGTCAGAGCGGGCGGCCAGAAAGCCGATCAGGCCACACATGAGTCAGCTTCCGCCGCTCGCACTGAACTTCGCCGCGCTGGCGTCCTTCACCGAAATCTGCGCCGGGTCGCCCGCATCTATCGGCACCGGCCAGTCGATTCCGAGTGCTCCGTCAAGGGGGGTGAAGGCAGTGCCGGCCATGCCGGGGCGCCACTCGTCGTTGAAGCAATAGAGGTACTGGCAATCGGTCACCGCCTGGAAGCCGTTGCACACCCCGGCCGGCACCAGCACCTGGATGCCCGGTGTCAGCGCGATGGTCACGACTTTGCCGTACGAACTGGAATCGGGCCGGGCGTCGAGGTACGCACCGAAGGCCTCGCCGCTGACGCAGGCCACCAGCTTGGTCATCGCCTCGCCGTGCAAGCCGCGAATACCGCCGCGGGCCGTTTCGGTGACGTTGATCTGCTGCCAGGCGCCGACCTCGGCGAACGGGCCATCGGCGTAGGCGGATGCACGGAAGAATTCCCGCACGGTGCCGCGTTCATCGCGTACCTGCTTGAGGGTGAGGACGACCAAACCCTCGATCTCGGTCTCGGTCCGGGCCAGCTCAGTGATGTCGACAGTCACCCCACAATCTTCACACGCCAGCCGACGTCAGCGAATCCGGCGCACCAGGTAGGCGGACGAGCCGTCTGGCTGCTCGATGCTGCTCAGCAGCAGTTGGCCCTGCATCCGGCACCAGGCGGCAATGTCGCTGGCCGCGGCGGGGTCATCGGCCAGCACGGTCACTTCGGCACCGACGGCGACCTGCGGCAAGTAGCGGGCCAGATCCAGGATAGGCAGCGGGCAACGCCGTCCGCGGCTGTCGACGATGTCGCTGGTGGTCAGCCCTGACCGCATCGGCGCCGGGCTGGCGGCGTTCGTTTCCGGACGGGGCGCCGGATGGTTGATCGGCTGCGGCAGTTGCGCCCGTACCGCGGCGACGGCGCCGGGCAATACCCGCAGGAAGTACTCGATGTCGGCCTCGCTGGTCCAGGGCGGCAGCGAAACGCGCACGTTGCCCGAGGTCAGCGCCCCCATCGCCACCAGCACGTGCGAGGGCGTCAACGTGTCCGATGTGCATGATGAGCCGGAGGACACGGCGATGCCCCGTCGATCGAGCTCGGTCAGCAACGCCTCACCGTCGACGTACAGGCACGAGAACGTGACCAGATGGGGCAGCCGCCGGACCGGGTCGCCCAGGACTACGGCGTCGTCCATCAGAGCCGGAACCCGCGCCCTGATGTCGTCGATGAAACGGCTCAGCCGGGGCGCCGCCTCGGCCGCCTCTTTGCGGGTCGCCAGCAGTGCGGCGGCGGCGGCGACGATGGCTGGGACCGCAACTGTGCCTGGGGAGTACCCCGACTCTGCTTCATCCGAGGGAAAGGGATTGCGCCACCGCGTGCCGCGCCGCACGACCAGCACGCCGACGCCGGCCGGACCGCCCCAGAGCCGGGCGTCGGCGGTGAACACCGGGCTGGTCGGGGCCTGACCGTGCACCAGTTCGTGGCTGGCGTCCACGATTAGCGGTACACCGGCGGCCCGCAGCGCGGCTCCGATCGACTCGAGCGGTTGCCGGGTGCCTACTTCGTGGTTGGCCGCCTGCAGGACGGCCGCGGCCACGCCCGGTTCAGTAGCGGCCCGGATGAATTCGTCCTGGTGTACTCGACCGGCCTCGTCCACCCCGACGACCCGCACCGTGCCGCCGTGGCTCTCGTGCCAGTCGGCCGCCTTGAACACGGCCGAATGCTCAACCGCGGAATGGACGAGGGTGTCACCGGCCCGGCGGCGTCCGAGCAAGGTGCCGAGCACCGCGAGATGTATCGCATGCGTTCCGCTGGGAGTGAAATGCACCTCGTCGGCGCGCACCTGCAACGTCGTGGCCACCGACTCCCGGGCGGCATCGAGTAGCACCGCGCTGCGACGGCCCGGACCGGTCAGCCGGCCCGGATCAGCCCAGCCGTCTTCGGCCGCGGCCGCCAGCGCTTCGGCGGCGACGGCATGTAGTGGTACCCCGGCGGCAGCGTCTAGATAGCCGCCGTAGCGATGCGACGTGGATGGATTCAGCGGTGTGGGCGGCGGCACATCCATGACGCTAGTACCGTCCCACTCCACACCCCTGCGGCCCTGACGCCACAGGGTCAGATAGTCTCAGCAGACGCTTCGCAGGTGGCCGTTCGACGACACTCGACGACCCCCGCCCGGAAAGTGTGAAAGGCGGTTTCGCCCGTGCAACGCTCGACCCGGTCTCGTGTCTCACGGCTAGCACTGCTGGCCGGTTCGACGGTGTTGCTCAGCGGTTGCTCCGCCCAGCAATGGGAGACAAAGCTTCGGTTCGGCTGGCCCACCGGCGTCACCCATCAGGCCGACCGCATGCGCACACTATGGACCTGGTCCTCGGTGGCCGCGCTGGTCGTCGGCGTGATCGTGTGGGGACTGATCTTCTGGGTATGCGCGCGTTATCGCAAGAAAGACGACGTCCTGCCCAAGCAGACGAAGTACCACTTGCCGATCGAGGTCGCTTACACGATCGCACCGTTCTTCATCATCGCCGGACTGTTCTACTACACGGCCGTCACCGAGAACTACGTCGACAAGCTGTCGCCCAACCCGGACGTGACGGTGCAAGTCGATGCCTTCAAGTGGAACTGGCAGTTCGAATACACGAACCAGAAATACCAGGGCACCGATCCAGCCGCCGGCACTCCGGTATCGACGGTGGGCACCTCGACCGAGATTCCGATCCTGGTCCTGCCGATCAACAAGTCGGTGCGCATCGTCGAGGTGAGCCGGGACGTCATCCACTCGTTCTGGGTGCCCGAATTCTTGTTCAAGCGCGACGTCATCCCGCAGAAGAAACCGAACCAGTTCGAGTTCACGGCGACCAAGATCGGCCACTACGTGGGTCGTTGCGCCGAACTGTGCGGGACTTATCACTCGCAGATGAACTTCGAAGTCCGCGTCCTGTCCGACAGTGATTACCAGAAGTACCTCGATGCGCTGACGAGCATCGGTTCATCCGACCCGGCCCGTCAGAGCAAGGCGTTGTTGGCCATCGGTCAGGATCGCTGCGCGACGACCACGCACCCGTTCAACACCGACCGCAACCACAAGACGGCATCGACAACGCCGCTGTGTCCCGTCAGTACCACGAGCTGAGGTGACTGATCGATGAAGCTCGAAGCTCGCATCTTTCTCTGGATCGCACTGTTCTGTTTCGCGACCACCGCCGTGTACGCGTGGTGGACCGATCACGACTTGCACGAAATCGAATGGGCCGGCACGGCCGCGCTGGCGCTGTCGGGTGGCCTGCTCGGGCTGGGCGGCACGTTCTTCTGGTTCGTGTCTCGTCGCATCGACGCCCGTCCCGAGGATCGCAATGACGCCGAGATCGCCGAAGGCGCCGGTGAACTGGGATTCTTCTCGCCCGGCAGCTACTGGCCGGTCGGCATTGCGCTGGCCGCATTGGTAACCGGGTTCGGCTTCGCGCTCGTGCAGTACTGGCTGGTGGCCTTCGGGGTCATCCTGATCCTGGCTACCGTGGGCGGGCTGCTGTTCGAGTACTACGTGGGTGCCCGCGCCCCGCTGCGCTGATCGCCTTCCGCACCGTCCCGCATACATTGTTCGCTCGATCGAGCGAACGGCGGATATGAATCAATCGGTAGCGGGCCGGCGCACCCGGCAGCCAAGAAAGCCCCTCGCCGAGATCTGGGGCGCCGAGGACAGGACCCACGCACGCGCGGCGGTCATCGTATTCATCGAGATCACCGGCGGGCCGGGTTCGCGCGCGGAAGCCGAACTACGGCCCTTGGTTGTGGTCCTGGCACCGGGTCGGCTTGCGCTACTCGGATGCGGCGTTCTCGGTGCGGTGATGAATCTCGGCGATATCGCCGTCGCGCACCGCTTCCGACACCGAGGCGTCTACAGCTGCGTCGCCCGTAACGCCACCATCTCTATGTGGTCCGGCAACCTTACTGTCGAGGCAGCCCTTACCAGCGCGATCGGAAGCGTCAGCTACGGTCGAATTTTGTGACTCCATCATGCGAAGAACGTTGTCGGCGGTGAGCTTTCGCCATAAGACCAGAACTTTGGTCAGGGTTGTTGGAGCAAGCATCCATGCCGAGGAGCGGACAAGCTGCGTTGTCTCTTCCATCTTCTTCGTCGTGCTCAGGTCTGCCAGGGAGAGGACAGCGACTCGCTCGATATAGGCGAGCAAGATGCGAGTGGCGGGACGCTGCAGGGGCTTGCCCCCGCCAAGCCTGTCCACTACATAATCGGTTCCGGTGCTCAACGTCCAGGGCAGCCACGTCGCACGGGCAAGACGCCTCTGATATCGCCGAGAAAACCCCCGCCGATCCGTGCGGCGCCGGGATATTCGTCGCAGTTCAGTGCCTAACAGATCTGCCGCGATGGCCGCGACCGTCATTCCCTGTCCATGGGCCGGATTCAACGCACAAGCCGAATCTCCCACGACGATGAACCCCTCGACACCATGGCCGCGGTGGTAACGGCGTATTCGGTTCTCGGTGGAATGGCTGATGTGTATTACGTCCGCCGGAGTGGCCGTATCCAGTACCTGCGCGGCTTCCGGAGACGGAATGCTCGCGACGAATTCCCGGAAACCTACGTCATCCCGCGGCGGGTAGTCCTTCCGAATACCGACCAATTGGACGAAGGATTTACCGTCCTCAACCGGGAAGACATTCGCGGACCGCAACGTAGGCAAGGACACGGAACCGATGATGAGTCTGTCGCCATCGGGGTCTGCCGGTGTGTGGTAGAGCCGGCTGGCGTAGCCGCTGTGGTTGGTGAAGGTCGTTTCAGTCGGCGGCTGGAAGCCGATGCGAGTTAGCCACTGGGGGGCTGAGGATCCACGCCCACTGGCATCCACCACGAGATCGGCGACGATAGCTTGTGTGTGACTGCCGTCGTCGGCTTGTGCTATCTCGACACCGCTTATGCTGCTCTTTCGTATCCCGGGGAGTAATTCGTTCACAACAACGCCGGCCAGCACAGTCACATTGGGAATCCCGGCGACCCGCTTACGAATCTGCCACTCCAGCATCGGCCTAGTCGCCAGCAGAACCCGCGGCGATGCCGCGGCTGTCCCGGCCTGGGTATCCGCCGGGTCTGGCGGCTTCAGCGGCCACGGCGCAGTCACAACTGCGCCACCGGCGAGCAGCTCATCACCGAGTCCAGGCAGCAGCTTTTCGAGCACCGCCCGGCCGCCCGCAAGAAGGACATGATTGTGATGTCCTTGTGGAACGCCTCGGCGCGCCTCGGGCACGTCGGTGAGCTCATCGCGTTCGAAGATGGTGACCCGTTCAAAGTAGTCACTGAGGACGCGCGCGGCTAACAGACCAGCTATGCCGCCACCGACGACGACAGCGTGGTCCATACCACTCGTCCGCACCCTCAATTCTGACACTTGACGACTCCACTCCCCGCGACTGATGTTGAACAGCACAACAACTGAAGCCGCAGTCTGCGCCCTGAACCCGCTATGCCGCAAGGGACTTCCCACCTAAAGGCGCTGCCCCTGCGCGCGCGCACACGAAGAGTCCCGGCCTCGTATGCCATTAGGCCCTCGGGCCCTCGCGACGCGACTCCTAGCAGATGCAAACTTCCGCCATGCCGCGCGGGTGCCCATAATCGCGGCTACCTACCCGTAACACTTTCTCTCGATTAAAGAAGGAGCAAATGTCATGAATGAATCCACGATCTACGCTGCAACACTGGAAGATATTAATCGGGTCCTCGACGGAGAAGTTGAGCTTCTCGATGTAGCTGCGGATGGGGAAGAAACCGGGATCGGCTTCCAGCCCATGACGGACTGGCGTCCCGGCGGCTACTGCTGACGTTGGAGGGAATGCCACTCCGCGTCGACGGCTGTAATGGCCATACTGAATGAAACAGAGATTCACGCCGAGCAACTCGGTGGGTTTGGTCAGCGGGTTGTCTGGGCTGCGCATGCCGCGGCTCAGACGACCTGCGGGCTAACCCGAGCGGGGGAGTTAGCCTGCCGCGTAATCGACGTGACTGGTCGCCGAGGCGTTTCCGCTCATCGCCTGATGTCCGGTGCGGTCGCCGGATGCATACACGGCGAGGTCGAAAGGGCGGTACCGGTGGCGGCAGCGTCACTGCTCTGGTGGGAAGGCGCCGAATTGCTGGACGATCTCATCGATGGGGCCGATCCGGCTCTGTCGTTGGGCTTCGGTCACTCCGACGGTGAGCATCAGCCGAGCGAAATCACCCGATCGGAGTTGATGATAACCGCGATCACCCTGCTCACCTTGGTGCCAGCCAGCCTGGTTGCGGCGCTACCGGTGGCGGCGCAGGTGCGTGGTCGCCTTACTGACGAGCTGACCGGCGCATCAGTTGAGGCGGCCGAAGGACAGTTGGCGGACCTATATCGCGGTCCCGATGACCTGTCCTGGGCTCGCGTGATGGTCACCTACGGAGCCAAGACTGGCGCCGCCTATGGAAGAGACGCAGCTATGGTCGCGATCCTGGCTGGGCTGGACGAGCAAGTCGTCGCTGCCTGGCGGGCTTTCGGCCGGATCTTCGGGGTCCTGTTCCAGTTGAGCAACGACAACCATGGCCTGCATAGTGGCGGAAGCGAGGACCTGTCCAACGCGACGCCGACGTTGCTATTGGCGTATGCGGCGAATTCGTTGGAACCGCAGCGGCGTCATACCCTGCTGCGGTTGAGGTCGGAGTCGGTCTCTGACGCCTCCGCCCGAGCGGAGTTGCGGCAGCTGCTTTGCTCGCCGGAAGTCCGATCGGGTTACGTTGAGCGTGTGCGGGTCTTACTGCTTAAGGCCCGCGCTCTGCTCGAGCAGCTTGCGCAACCATCACAACATCGTGACGTGCTGTCGAACTGGCTGGGTTCGGCGGCATGGTCTGCCTCTGTCGAACCCGATGGCGAAGGTGGTCGACCATGAAGACCGGCACCGGGGTTCCTGCTTTCTCCCACGAGGCACGAGGTCGCAGCGACGGCCATTCCGCGAAGAGCGGGCAAGCCCAGTGAGTGTGCGCGCGGAGGATGCGATGCAGAAGAGCTCCGAGTGCCGAGCCTTTGCGGCCGGTCTGGTTGAGACGGCGCCGCTGGCTGCCTACTTCTTCAATTCACTGGCGCGCGAGATTGATGACGGCGGTGAGCTCGGAAATCTTGTAGTCGATCACCCGAGTAGCGCGATTCCGCTGGCTGGTGTCCGAATGCTCTCGGCTGCTTATCAGCTGACCCTGCGCGGAAAGACCCCTGAGCTGGCGGCCGTTCTGGATGAGGTCATTCATTCCCAAGTGCCGGTCGACTCGGCGTACGCGAAGGCCTGGGATTTGACCCGCCAAGCCGTCCTCGCCTATCCGGACGAGGTGTATGCCGCGATGTCGACGCCGGTGCAGCAGCAACATCCCGGGCGGGCTTCAGCACTTTTACAGGGTTTGGCGATGCTGGCGTTCCGCCGCGTGCGGTTGCTGGAAATCGGTGCGTGCGCCGGACTCAGTCTCGCCTTGGACCGCTACCACTGGATCGGATCCGGCTGGGAATGGGGCGACCCGTCCTCACCCGTGAAGCTGCCCGCGGACGGTTACTGGCGGCCGCGCGCTGAAATCGTGCAGCGCGCTGGATGTGACCTGCTGCCCCGGAACGCGGGCAGCCCCGAGGATCGGTTAATCAGTCAATCCTTCGTTCCGCTCGAGCAGCCGGCGTACCAGCAGCTCCTCGAGCAGGCCATGGTTCTGACCGAACAGGCCGGTATCAAGGTCGAAGCCTCAGCAGCTGCTCCTTGGCTGCGAAGAGCCTTGTCCGAGCGGGCAGATCCTGGTGTTGCGACCGTGGTCTGGCATTCAATGATGTGGGGCTACGTTGAGCCCAATGAGCAGCGCGAGATCGAAAGCATCTTGGCCGATGCCTCATCTCGGATGCCGTTGGCTCGCGTATCGTTCGAACCGGCGGCATGGGGTGACCTCCCGTTACTGCGGGTCTCGGTCTACCCATCAATGTCGTAGCTGCCACCGTAGCGGCCGGACCCGCAGCGTCTTATGCCTGGTCACTATCGAAAGTCATCGGCTATTGCCGGAAGCAAGGAGTCATCGTGGACCTAGCCTCGGTTGCGGCTGGCCTGTTTACGGCAGAGGGACGCGAGAATCCTTATCCGTATTACCGCGAGTTGCACAAGCGTGGTCCGATAATTCAGGTCGCGCCGGGTCGATTCGTGGCGGTCGGGTATCACGAGGTGAATCAGCTGATACGGGACACGAACTTCCTGGTCGAGGACGCTGCCCGTGACGACACGGTCTCACTCGACTGGCGCCGACATTCCTCACTGGCAGCGGTGAAGAATTCGCTCTTGTTCACCAACTCGCCGGATCACGAACGGATGCGGGGGATGGTGAATGGCGCGTTCACCGCACGCCGGATCCTGGAAATGCAACCCCGAATAGCCCACCTGGCCGAAGCTCAGCTCGATCAGATGCTCCGCTCGGCTGATGGGGACGGAGTGGTCGACTTCAGCGCCGACTTCGCCCTGGCTTTTCCCCTCACTATCTTGGGTGAACTCCTGGGTATACCGGAGGTAGATTGCCGCTGGCTACGTCCGCGAGTCGGCGAGTTGACCGCGGTCCTTGAGCCGAAGACAGGCAGGAACGACCTCAGCGCCGCCGACGCCGCCGCCTGCGAGCTAACGGAATATCTTGCCAAACTCATCGAGAATCGACGCCGGGAGCCACAGGCAGATCTCGTTAGTCAAGTAGCGCATTTCCGGGACACCACCGATAGCACGCTGAGCCGGGACGAGCTGATCGGAAACCTGATCGCCCTGATGCTCGCGACCGAGTCCACGGGGAACCTGCTCAGCAACGGCGTCGCCATCCTGCTAGAACGGCCTGAGCTATGGACCCAACTTCATGAGCGACCGGAATTGGTGGACGATTTTATAACCGAAGCCATGCGCTACGACCTGCCCGTGCAGCTGACCAGCCGCAGGGCTCGACATGACTCGGTCCTGGCCGGCTCAGCCATCACAGCCGGCAGCGCAGTCCTGATCGGCTTGGGTGCGGCCAACCGGGACCCTCGACGGTTTGACAAACCGGACGTCTTCGATCTTCAACGACACGACAACCGGCCGATCACTTACGGCGGCGGTAGCCACTTCTGCCTCGGCGCCGCCCTCGCAGCCGTCGAAGTGCGAGCGGTGTTCAGCAGCATGTTCGCCCGGTTCACGGCGATCGGTAAGGCTGGCGTGCCGGTTCGCCGCGACCGGTCGACGGTGCGTGGCTACGGATCTCTACCCGTAGTGTTCTCGACGCTTTGAGCTTGTCCAAGCTTCGCACTGGAATGGCCGCGCGGGCAGTCTCGACAGATTGCCTCATCCCAAGTGCGCACCATCGGCGATCCGGCGAAAGTGCAGCGAGCTGCGTTGCTGCCTGATCTAACCCCGCGGAGTGCGATGGCCTCCCGAAGTTTCCAGCGCCAAACGATGATCGGCCAGGTTGGCGGGGCGAGCCCGGACCCGATGGCGCCAGTTACGTGACCGTTGCCTGCTGGCCTCGGCCTATGTCCGGAACCCGTGCAGGCGAGCCGGAACGCGCCGGAAACACATTGTCCGCGTCCACGAGCACCTGTGGACGCGGACAATTGCGTACGACCCGAAACGCGGTATGCGCCAGCCGTGGAGGTCGAGCTAGTCCGTGAGTTCGCGATGTTCTTCGCGGATACGTTCCTGCTCGGTCGCTTCGATCGCAGCCAGCTCCGCTTCGATTTCGGCCTTCTCGCGTACCGGGTAGAAGAATCCGCGGACCTTGGAGGTGTGTGGGTTGCCCAGCTTGTTCATCTTCTTGGGTACCGGCGTTCCTGCGTACTGCAGCAAACCGTGACCATGATCGTCAACCGGACCGAGCGGCTGGTGAATCTCGATGAACTCGCCGTTGGGCAGCCTTCGGATGATGCCCGTCTCGATGCCGTGCTCGAGTACCTCACGGTCGTGCCGTTGTAGACCCAGGCAGACCAGGTACGCGAACGCATAGGCGATAGGAGGCAGGATCAGCAATCCGATACGGCCACCCCACGTCATCGCGTTCAGCGAGATGTCGAAGGCCTTCGCGATCAGGTCGTTGCCGCCGGACAGCAGCAGCACAGCGTAAAAGGTGATCGCCATCGCGCCCAGGCCGGTACGTACCGGAACGTCACGCGGTCGCTGCAGCAGGTTGTGCTTGGCTCGATCCTTGGTCAGCTTGGCTTCCAGGAACGGATACGCCCCGGCGAAGGTGAACAGGATTCCCGGCAGCACGACCGTGGGCCAGAACACCGCGGGGATCGTGTGGTGCCAGACCCGAATCTCCCACGAGGGGAACAGCCGGGTGGAGCCATCGAGGAAGCCGATGTAGAAGTCAGGCTGCGACCCGGATGACACCTGAGCCGTGTTGTACGGCCCGTACAACCAGACCGGGTTGATCTGGGCCAGGCCGCCCAGAGCCGCACAGACCGCGAACACCAGGAAGAAGAAGCCACCGGCCTTGGCGCTGTACGTCGGGTACATCCGCTCGCCGGACACGGTGTGCTCGGTCTTGCCCGGGCCGGGGAATTCGGTGTGCTTCTGCTTGATCAGCAACGCCATGTGGGCGCCGATCAACCCGGCCAGGATGCCCGGAATCAGCAGCACATGCACGATATAGAGACGTCCGATGATCTCGTTCCCGGGGAATTTGCCTCCGAAGACGAGGAACGACACCCAGGTGCCGATCACCGGGATAGACTGCATGATCGCCTCCGCAATCCGCAGCCCGGTGCCGGACAACAGGTCGTCAGGGAGCGAATAGCCGGCGAAGCCCTCGAGAATACCGAGGGTGATCAGGCCCAGACCGATCAGCCAGTTCAGCTCACGCGGCTTGCGGAAGGCGCCGGTGAAGAACACCCGGAACATGTGGATCGTCATAGAGGCGACGAACAGCAACGCGGCCCAGTGGTGGATCTGGCGAAGGATGAGGCCGCCGCGGACATCGAAGGAAATGTGCAGCGTGGACGCGTAGGCCCGCGACATCTCGACCCCGTTGAGCGGGATGAACGAGCCGTCATACCGGACCTCGGTCATCGAGGCATCGAAGAAGAAGCTCAGGAACGTGCCAGTGAGAATCAGAATGATGAACGAGTACAGCGCGATCTCGCCCATCATGAACGACCAGTGGTCGGGGAAGACCTTGTTCAGCTGCTTACGCGCGCCGCCGGCCAGGCCGAGTCGCTCGTCCGCCCACTTGCCCGCTTTGCCCTGCGGTGTACGGGGATTCTCGTACCGCTTCGGTCCCTTTACTGTGGGCCCGTTTGCTGTGACGCTCATGGACGCTCCCAAAATGCCGGACCGATTGCCTCCGGGAAATCACCCTTGGCAACAAAGTACTGCTTCCCGTCGACCTCTTCGACCCCGATCGGGAGCTTGGGCAGGCTTCGGGTGGCCGGGCCGAAAATCGGCTTGGCATCCTCGAGGACGTTGAACTGGGACTGGTGGCACGGGCAGAGCAGCCGGCCGGTCTGCTGCTCGTACAGCGACGCCGGGCAACCCGCGTGCGTGCAGATCTTGGAGAACGCGACGTAGTCGCCGAACCCGAAGCCGGCCTGGCCTTTGCGGGCACGCACCGTCTGACCGGGACGCAGGCGGATCAGCAGCGTCGGCGAGTCACCGGCCTTGACTCCACCGGGCACGCCCGGGAAGACCGTTTCGATGCCACCCGGCAGCAGGTCATCCGTGCTGATCCGTCGTCCGTCCGCGTAGACCAGCGGCGTGCCGGCGGTGTACAGCGTGTGGAACAGGCTTTGGCCTGGTCCCTTGTTCGGCTTCTTGATCATCGCGCCGACCAGTGCGACGAGCGGCACCGCGGTCAAGGCGCCGACGGCTAAGCCGATCGTGGACTTCAGGATGGAACGACGACCGACGCCCAGGTCGTTGAACCCGGAGATGAGGGTGGCCGAGGTCATGATCTGCTCGGTCACCGGCGACGGCTCGTCGTGCCGGTCCTGCACGGCTTCTTCCTCGGGCAGCAACCACTTGGCCCACAGGACTACGCCGATGCCGATCGCCGCCAGCGAGATCGCCAGCAGAATGCCGAGCAGCGGGGTGAAGTAGCGGAAGTCCTGGCTGCCCTGTGAGGGCAGGTGCCATTCGAACGGCACGGCGCCGCAGAACACCACGATGAACCCGACCGCGGCCAGGAAACCGATCAGGAACGTCAGGGCGATGATGCGTTCAGCCCGGCGCTCGGCCCGGGTGCCGGCAATCGGGAAACGCTCACGACGATGGACGATGTGGACGCCATCGGCCTCGGCGCCGAGAATCATCGCCTCTTCGGTGCTCATCTCTGCCAGTTCGTCGGCCGAGGGCACCGCGATCTCGTCGGCCGGATGCTGAGTCTGGCTCATGATTTCCGTCCGATCCACAGAATTGTCACCATCAGCAGGCCCAACCCAACCGTCCCGACCACCAGACCTTCGGTCACCGGGCCGACCCGATCCAAGCTCGCGCCGCCCGGATCCTTCTGCGCCTTCATGCTTTGCACGTAGGCGATGATCGCCTTCTTCTGATCCGGCGTGACCTGATTGTCGGAGAACACCGGCATCTGGCCCGGGCCTGACAACATCGCCGCGTACATCTGGGAATCGGTCGCCTCGTTCAGGCCCGGAGCGGTCTTGCCAGCCGACAGCGGCGCGCCCTTGGCGGTCGCTCCGTGGCAGGAGGCGCAGTTGAGCCGGAAGAGCTCGCCGCCTTCGGCGAGATCGGCATCATCGGCACGCAGGTTCCCGGCCGGCACCTGGACGCCGCCACCGACGGACTGGACGTAGGCCGCGATCCATTGGGTTTGATCCTCGGTGAACTTCGGATCCTTGCGCAGGTTGTTCGCGCCCTGGGACACCGCAGGCATCCGGCCGGTGCTCACCTGGAAGTAAGCCGATGCGGATCCGACTCCGATCAGGCTGGGTCCGCGGTCCGCGACGCCCTGCAGGTTGGCGCCGTGACAGGTGATGCAACTCGTCTCGTACAGCTGACGGCCTTTTTCGACATCGGCCGCGCTCACCGCGGTGTCAGCCGCGCCGGAGGACGGGGCCAGCAAGGCGTACCCGCCGCCGACCGCGGTCAGCGCACCAACCAGGATCGCGATGCTCGTCAGCTTGCGACGCAGGGAACCGCGACCGCCGCGCTTGGCTCGGATTCGCGGTGCGCTCGTCGACGCAGCCGTGTCCGCCACGGCGGGACCGAAGCCGTACTCGCTGTCTGTGCTGCTGTCGGCAGCGTCCGAGTCGACGTTGTCGTCGGTCATGGACGTCCTTTCGCTGTTTGCCGTGAGCTGGCTGAGCGTCGCGGGGTGGCCATCGTCAATGAATCAGATAGATGGTCGCGAATAGACCGATCCACACGATGTCGACGAAATGCCAGTAATACGAGACCACGATCGCGGCGGTGGCCTGGGCCGGAGTGAACCGGCCCAAGGCTGTTCGGATCAGATAGAACACGAAAGCAAGCAGGCCGCCTATGACGTGCAGGCCGTGGAAACCGGTGGTCAGGAAAAAGACCGAGCCGTAGCCGGAGGACGACAGCGTCAGGTGCTCGTGCGTGACCTGCATCCGGTATTCGTTTACCTGGCCTAGGACGAAGATCAGGCCCATCACAAAGGTGAGGGAGAACCAGCGGCGCAGGCTGTAGACGTTGCCCCGCTCAGCCGCGAAGACGCCGTACTGACAGGTCACCGACGACAGCACCAGGATGACGGTGAAAGGCGTTGCATAGGCGACGTTCAGTTTGGTGCCAGGCCAGTCGGCGAGATTGTTGGCACGCACCGTGAAGTACATGGCGAACAAGCCCGCGAAGAACATGAGCTCGCTCGACAGCCACACGATGGTGCCGACGCTGACCAGGTTCGGTCGCGTAAGCGAATGAACCCGGGACGAGGAGAAGTGCTCAGCCGGTGCAGTCGAGGTCACCACCGCATTATTGCCTGACGCTTCCCGGTTGTCTGGCCCTGGGGTACTCGCGTCGCGACATCAGCGCGATCTTTACCGTCCGGTGATCGGCTTGCCGCGCTGATCCGGCGTTGCCAGGCCCGTATGTGGCGGCGTCGCAAGGCATTTCGCGGCCACCGGCAGCGCACTCGCTGTGGCCTTCGTCGCAAGCTCGGCGGGTGTGATTGCAATCGCCGCCGCGCGACCGGGCGGGGGCTTGTTCGCCACGGCCGCGCTGCTGCCGGCTCAGGCCCCCCGGGTAGCTCGGGTCCGGCGGATATCTCTGCTCGCTGCCCGATACGATGCGACCAAGCGAAGGTACGCAGCGTGGGCGACGTCCGGTCACGCTCGACAGTCGAGAAGGAAGTCACCCGGGTATGAGTGCGACTACGAGTTCGCGGCTAGATTCCGGCGCCAGCGCGGTCGTGCTGGTCTACAGCCAGCGCGACGAGGTCCGAAACGCGGTACGCAGCGCTGTGGGTCGGCGGCCGGCCGCGGACGCGCCCCGCATCGAATGGGTGGAATGCGCCAACTACAGCCAGGTTAAGGATCAGCTCGACTCCGGTGACATCGATCTGGCGATTCTTGACGGGGACGCTCAGCCCACGGGCGGTGTCGGCCTGTGCCGCCAGTTTAAGAACGAAATCACCGACTGCCCCCCGATCATGGTGACCCTGCTGCGACAGGTCGACCGGTGGCTCGCAGCTTGGTCGCAAGCCGACGGGGTGCTGCTTCGCCCGTTCGATCCGGTTATAGCGGCCAGTACGGTTGCCGACATCCTGCGCACCCGCGACAGCGCGATCCCGCTGATTCGCTAGATGCGTGCTGTCCGCCGGCTGGTTCGCCCGACTTGCCCCCGACTTGCCCCCGACTCGCCCCCGCCCCGCCCCGCCCCGACCCGACCCGCTAGGTGCCTAGAGTGATTTCTTCTGCGGTGGCGACGACGACGTGGCCGGCGCTGCTCGGTGCCTTGATGCGCTCAGAAGCGCTGCCCGCCGAGCAGACCGCCTGGGCCATGAACGAGATCATGGCCGGCGAAGCAACCTCGGCCCAGATGGCGGCCTTCGCGGTGTTGTTGCGTTCAAAAGGCGAAACCCCGGCGGAGGTGGCCGGTCTGGTGGCCACCATGCTGGCTCGTTCGGTCCCGGTCTCGCTGGCCGGCCGGGCGGTGGACGTGGTCGGTACCGGCGGGGATCGCGCGCAGACCGTCAACATCTCGACCATGGCCGCGCTGGTGACCGCGGGTTCCGGGCGCAACGTAGCAAAACACGGCAACCGGGCTGCGTCCTCGGCCTGCGGGACCGCCGACGTGCTCGAGTACCTCGGCGTCGTCATCGACCTGCCGGCGGACGGGGTAGCCGCCACGCTTGCCGAGGTGGGTATCGGATTCTGCTTCGCGCCCGTCTTCCACCCTGGATTCCGATTCGTCGGTCCGACTCGCCGAGAGCTGGGTGTGCCGACCGTGTTCAACTTCCTCGGCCCGCTCACCAATCCGGCGCGGCCTACGGCGGCCGCGATCGGCTGCGCGGACGCGGCCATCGCCCCGGTGATGGCTAAGGTACTGGCCGATCGTGGCGACAGCGCGCTGCTCTTTCGTGGTGACGACGGCCTCGATGAGCTCACCATCACCACCACCTCCCAGCTCTGGTTGGTCGCCGACGGGCAGGTACGGAGCGACGTCGTGCGGCTATCGGACTACGACATCCCGCCCGCCGAACCGTCGGCGTTGCGTGGTGGTGACGCGACCGTCAACGGGCGGGTCGTTCGTGAGGTGCTGGACGGGGCCCGCGGTCCGATCCGGGACGCGGTGCTGCTGAATGCCGCCGCAGCCATCGCAGCCTTCGATCAGGTCACGGGCTCGGCTGCTGAGGCGCTGGGCCACGGCCTGCCGATTGCTACCCAGGCCGTGGATTCCGGGGCCGCGGCCGAGCTGCTGACCAACTGGGTGGCCGCGAGCCAGCGGGCGGCGGCCAAGCTCGGCCGGTAAGCGGTTCAGTCCTGCCGGCGCTCGCGGTCCGGTCGTACGCGGCCCGGAATGCGCTGGGCCGAAAGGGGGATTTCTTCCATCGTGAACGAACCCCGGTAGCTGAACAGGGCGCCGACGGCGGAGGCGATGGTGACCGAAATACTGAACGCGGCCTTGTCGTCGTCCCAGGTTTCGATCACGTCGGCCGTTGCCGCAACTCGACTCGGCAGTGCAACCCGCAGCGGCCCGAGGAAGAGACGCTGGCTACCGCCGATCATCCGGATGCCGCCATGCGCGGTCACCTCGCAGCGTATGTCGGCGGCGATGTCCTGGTGCGAACCCAAGTAGTTCACGATGCTGCTGCGACCTTCGCTGTAGATCATCGTGTCGTCGAACTTCTGCACCCCGTCGGGAAGATCGAAGCGACGGGAAAAGGCAATGGTCTCGCGTCCGTAGGTGTCCTGGTAGGCGTAATTGGCCAGCTCGAAACGCACGTCGCGCGCAGTGGCCGGGATCTGCAGCCGTCGGGCCGCGCCGAGGAGCGTGACCGGGACCGCCACGAGGCGCGACCGCTCGACCTCGTCCATCACCCCGGAGCCGACCTGCGCGAGATGATCCGCACTGCTCATCGCGAGTCGCCGTTGCAAGCGCGGGTGGAGCTTGTTGAAGTCTTCGCCCAGTGCCCGCTGGAAGATGGAGGTCACGATCCCATAGTCCGCTCTGCGGTAGTCCCCCGGCGGCGTCAGTTCACTCGCCGGCTGAATAGCCGATCGAGAAGGCGGCATCGAGATCGTGACGCGAGTACGCCCGGAACGCGATGTGGGTGTCGGTGTCGAGTACCCCAGGCACCTTGCTCAGCGAGCCGGCAATCACCTCGGCGATCTCGTCGAATTCCCGGACCCGCACGACCGCGATGAGGTCGACGTCGCCGGCCACGCTGTAGACCTCGCTGACACCTTCCAGGTCTGCGATTCGCTGGGCGATTTCAGGGATCTGATCTGACTCGACGCTGACCATCACGATGGCGGTAATCACGAATTCATCTTAGGCATCGCCGATGGTCGCGACGGTGCCATCGGTGCCATCGAAACGGTCGGGTCAGAGTCGGCCACGCACCCGGACGGGCCGGTGGCTGACCGGCAGCCGCCGCCGATCGGCGAACGGGTCGGCGTGCCGGCGGGCACCGTCAGAGGCAGCCAACCAACTGCGCAGGCCTGCGGCACCGGCGGCGGGCGAGAACCATGCGTGGGTGGCCGACACCAACCGCGTCCCCGGTTCGCTCAACCAGCGCAGAAGAATCTCGGACTCCTCGACGGTGGCCACCAGGCCCGGACCACCGCCATCGTCAACGGCTTCGGCCGTGGCGACCAGACTGTCGACAATCGGCATCGGTGGCACGCCCCGGCGTGCGACGTCGGAGCCGACCAGCCGTCCGTGTCTCATGACCGCAAGCTCCCAGCCGCCGGCGCCGTCAGGCCGAGCAGCCACCAGTTGGCGGATCCGGGTGAATGCGGTCAAGCTCTGGGTCCGCGCGCAGCTACGCACCAGAGTGGCGATGCGATCTCGCATCGTCGCGGCCTCTTCGTAGCGTTGATGCCCGGAAAGCTCGGACAGCCGAGCCCGAAGCGGTGAAATCAAATCGCTGACGTCCGACGTCCAGGCGTGCACAACTCGTTCAACGAGCTCGGCGTAGTCATCCGGGCTGACCTGGTCGTCGCACGGCGCACCACAGCGGCCGATCCCGGCGAGAGTGCACGGTGCGCGGACCGCGCGCCCGGGCACGAGACGGTCCGTGCACTGGCGAAGGGGCACCGCGTCGTGGATCGCATCGCGCAGTTGTTCGGCCTGCCGCGTCGAGCGAAGCGGGCCGAAGTACCGGGCGCCATCCGGACGAAGATCGCGCACGATCGAGAGCCGTGGGTAGACCTCGCTGGTCAGTTTGAGCCAAATCGTGCGGTCGCTGTTCTTGGAACGCTTGTTGTAACGGGGTTTGAGTGACGTGATCAGCCGCAGTTCGCGGACCTGCGCTTCGAGCGAATGCGAGCAGACCACGACCCGCACCGCCTCGGCTAGGCCGATCATTTCGCCCATGCGCGAACGGGTCTCGGAAGCGACGAAGTACTGGCGCACACGATGGTGAAGGTTCTTGCTCGTGCCGACGTACAGGGGAGTGCCCCGTGCGTCAGAGAACACGTAGACGCCCGGAGCCTGCGGAAGGCCGTCGGCCAGATGCCGCTTACGCCGTTGTTCGTCACTCACCTGCGACGTGAAGGCTCGAAGTTCGGGCAGCGAATGCACGCCCAGCGTGCCGAGCCGCGCGATCAGTCCGTGCAGCACGTCCACCGTGGCGCGCGCATCGGCCAGGGCTCGGTGATTCGGTGTCGTCTCGGCTCGGAAGAACCCGGCTAGCGTGGCGAGTTTGCAGTTGGGGACCTCGTCGCGAGTAAGCACCCGCCGGGCCAGCAGCGCGGTGTCGACAACTGGGAAGTGAGGCCAGGCGTGGCCGCGAACTTGGCAGGCTGCCTTCAGGAAGCCGATGTCGAACGGGGCATTGTGCGCAACCAGCACCGACCCGGCAGCAAACTCAAGAAAAGATGGCAAAACCGACGCGATCGTCGGCGCGGCCGCCACCATCTGGTCGGTGATGCCGGTGAGCACCGTGATGAAAGGGCTGATCGGACCGCCCGGATCGACCAACGTCGCGAATTCGCCGATGATCTGCCCGCCGCACACCTTGACCGCACCGATCTCGGTGATCGCATCGGATGCCGCTGAGCCGCCGGTCGTTTCGAGGTCGACGACGACAAAGGTCGTCGATCGAAGCGGCGCGTCGAGCTCGTCCAGGCTCAATTGGTGGGCCGGGGCGACGCGCGGTGTGCCGGTGACGGGTGCGGAATCGGTTGAGGCTGGTCCAGTGCTGATCACGGGTCGGACGTTAAACGCAGGGTCTGACGAAATCGCTCGACAAGCCGTGGCCGCCCACCTGAAAAGGAATTAGCCGCCCACCATCGGCCCATCAGCCGTCCATATGCCGCGCGCACCATCGGCGCACGAGCGGAACCGGCGGCGCACTGAATGGCCGCAGGTCAGAAAAGTGTCGGACCCCCTCCCTAACGTTTCGAGCAGATCGGACCAGCGAACGACAACACCCTCGGGAGGGGACCCATGTTGATCGACTGCGACACCTGTGCCGTGCGGGACATTGCTTGCGGCGATTGCGTTGTGAGCGTGCTTTTGAGTGGCGAACGCCACGCCGTCGAATTGGACAGTGCCGAGCAGGACGCGCTCGGCGCTCTCGCCTCGGGCGGTCTGTTGCCACCCCTGCGACTCGTACCGGCATGGCCTGCAGAGGCCGGCGCTGCCGCCAGGTCAGGCCGGTCCGGCCTGGCGCCGACGGCATCGTCGGCCGCCGTTCTGCCGCGTCGAGAATTGCCCTCGGACGGCGGAAACGGCACTAATCGAAGTGCGATTGCCTGATGTGACCACCTAAACAGCGCCGTGCGCGACATTCGGGGCGCGCCTGATTGCTTCCTGCAGTACCCGTCACGTAACCTTTCCGAGACCTTTCGGTGCACCACCTCCCATCCAGGAGGGGCTGACAGGTACCGCCGAGTCGACTATCGGCCATTGCTGGGGTGTCTCGCATGTTCGCGAGGTTCGTGGCGCTGGCTTGTCGAACCGGGGACCCAGGTTTTCTGGGGTGAATCGGTGCGTTTCTGGGACGTGAGTCAGGCGGTCGGCACGATGACCAGCCTGGTTGCGGATCCGGTCGCGCGCCGTAGGGCAACTTCCAAGCCCGAACCCGACAGCTAACTCGGTAGGCGGTCTAGTGGAAGAGGAGTTCCGCCAACAGTGGCGCCAACTCGATCGATGCGCGGTTTCCGCGCGGCCATAGGTTCCGTCGTTGTCGTCGGTGCCCTCATCGTTACTCCGTTCGTCGCCCACGCCGCCCCCGTAGCGCCGCCTAGTTCTACCGAGACGCCGACGACATCAGGCGAAGTCGTGGCGTCCCTGGCCAAACTGGCCATAGCGAACGAAAAGCTGACCGAGACGTTTAACCAGGCGCAGATCGACGTCAAGCGGGCCAAGCGGGATGCCGGCCGCGCCGTCGATGACGCCGACGCCGCAGCCGATGATTTCGCCGCCGCCAAGCAGGCCCTGGCCAGCTCGGTCGCCTCGCAGTACAAATCCGCCTCTTTCAGCCGTACTGCCGCGCTGCTCTCCAGCAATTCCGGGCAGAACTATTTCGAGACGGTTCAGTCAATGAACATCCTCTCGATGCATCAGACCGAAATCGCGCGAGAAGCCGCCGCCGCCAGCAGCAAGGCGAAGGCAGCCCGGGAGCACGCCCAGCGGTTGGTCGCCGCAACGGTGGCGAAGCAGGATGAGATCTCCAAGCAACGAGATGAACTCGGCACCAAGATCGCGAAGCAGAAGACCCTGCTCGCTACCTTGACCGCGGCCGAGCGCGCCCGCTTCATCCAGCAAACCGCGCCGGTTGCCACCGCTGCTCAGGTCTCGCAGGTGACCACCCAAGCCGCTGCTCAAGCACCGACAGCGCAGCAAATCGTGCCTACGGGCAAGGGCGCTTCGACGGCCGTGGCCGCCGCGCTGTCCCAGCTTGGCAAGCCGTACGTCTGGGGAGCCGGCGGACCCGATTCCTACGATTGCTCCGGGCTCACCATGTGGTCTTGGGCACACGCCGGGGTCAACCTGCCCCACCAATCAGCTGAACAGCAGGGCATGGGCACTCCCGTCGACCGAAGCCAGCTTCAGCCCGGCGACCTGGTGTTCTTCGGATCGCCTGCGTACCACGTCGGTATGTACGTCGGTAACGGCATGATGGTGCACGCGCCGACCACTGGTGATGTGGTCAAGGTCAGCCCGCTTAGCATGATGAGCGATTATTCCGGCGCCACCCGCGTCGGTTGAGCCCGAACTGGACCCCACGATTGGCTGAGCAGTAGATCGTTCTCGAGTTCTGCGAAGGACGCGCCGGAGCATCGGTGCGTCCTTCGTTGTGTTGTTGCTCGTCGCAGCGGCCGTCTGGCTGCTGATCGCCGATCGATCCAGCCCGCCGACCGGCACCACGCCGCCGGCCGGCTCGGCTGAGCCCGTCGGTGACGAGCTCCAGCCGCCCAGCGCAGCGGAATTCGCTGCAATCGAAACGATGCTTTCTGAGCACGGCGCAGCGCTGCTCGCGCATGATCGAGCCGGCTGGCAGCAAGGCCTGGACGTCGGCTCGACGTCCTATCTGCAGCAGCAACGCCAGCTGTTCGACAATGTGGCCCGACTCCCGCTGGTCAGCTGGCGGTACGTCGCCCGATCCGCGGTGACGGATTCGGCGGCGCTGACGGCGGCGACCAAGCGGCTGGGTGCTCGGACCGTGATCCTGCACGTCAACCTCGACTTCGCCTTGAGACTTGTCGATCCGGCCCCAACCAGCAAGGACCTGTGGCTCACGGTGGTGGAACGCGGCACGAGCTGGAAACTCGCCGGCGACAGCGACGCCGGCGCCGCCGAACGCAGTTGGCGTGGGCCGTGGGACTTCGGACCGCTGCTGGTAGAGCAGGGCCGAAATGCGCTCGTGATCGGCCACCAGTCAGAATCATCGCAACTAGGCTCCATCGCTGCCCTCGTTGATCGGTCGATCCCCATCGTGACCAGCGTCTGGGGTGGACACTGGAATCAACAGGTGCTCGTCTTGGTGCCCGATAGTGCGGAGGAATTCAATGCCGAAGTGGGCGCCGACGAGGGTGCGGACATCGCTGCGGTTGCTGCCGCGGATGTCGTCACGACTGGCGGGGACGTGCTCGGAGCCCGAATCGTGCTGAACCCGGCCACGCTGATGAGCCTCGATGCGCCCGCGCGGCAATTGGTCGTGCAACACGAGCTCACCCACATCGCCACCCGGGCGAGCACCGCCGCCGCAACCCCCCGCTGGCTGGTCGAAGGGTTCGCCGATTACGTCGGACATCTCGACTCGAGTCAGTCACCCGCCGCCGCGGCGCCGCAGCTCGCCGCCGAGGTCCGCGCCGGCCACGTACCGGCCGACCTGCCCGCAGATTCGGACTTCGAGACCCCCGATCGACTGAATCAGACCTACGACGAGGCCTGGCTGGCGTGCCGTTTCATAGCGCGCCGAATAGGCCAGGCGGCCCTGGTGCGGTTTTATGTCACGGTGAGCGATGCCGCGCGTCAAAATCAAGCCACCGCCGTGACGGTGGGTTTGCACCGGGTCCTGCGCCTCAGCGAGCCTGCCTTCCTGGCCGCCTGGCAGGCCTCATTGCCCGGAACACTGTCGGGTTCACCCACGGCTCGGCCGACGTCGTCGGCATCGGCGTCGTCGAACGCCCCCAGCCGCCCTGCTGACCACTCGGATCGGCGCGGATGACGCGCGGTGGCCGGCTGCTGGTCGTCACCAACGACTTCCCCCCGCGGCAAGGCGGCATTCAACATTTTGTCTACGAGTTGGCTTGTCGGCTGCCCGCCGAACGGATGGCGGTCTACTGCTCGGAACACGAAGGATCGGCGGCCTTCGATGCCGACCTCAACTTCCCGGTGCGCCGGCACAACAAGGGCCTGTTGCTGCCCACGCCCAGCGGTCGGGCCCGGGTGCTGCGGGCCGCGGCCGATTTCGGGGCCGACACCGTCTGGTTCGGCGCGGCGGCGCCGCTCGGGCTGCTGGCCGAATCGCTGCGATCGCGCGGCACCCGACGGATCGTGGCCACCACGCACGGGCACGAGGTCGGCTGGGCCAAGATGCCACTAGGCCGTCAGGCGCTGCGGCGGATAGCTCGCTCGGTCGATGTCATGACGTACCTGGGGGAGTACACCCGGCGTCGGCTGGCCCCGGTAGTCACCCCGCACACCCGGCTCGAACAGCTGACACCCGGCGTCGACACCAAGGCGTTCCGGCCCGAGCTGGACGCCACCTTCGTACGGGACCGTTACGACTTGCAGGACAAGCCAGTGGTCGTGTGCGTTTCGAGGCTGGTGCCGCGCAAGGGGCAGGACACGTTGATCCGGGCGATGCCGCTGATCCGTCAGGTCGTGCCGGGCGCGATGTTGATGCTGGTGGGCAGCGGATCGTACGACCGCCAGTTGAAGGCCTTGGCTCAGCGTGAAGGCATCGACGAGGCCGTGATCTTCACCGGCGGCGTCGACTACCGGGAGCTGCCGGCACACTTCGCGGCCGGCGACGTGTTCGCGATGCCGTGCCGCACCCGGCACTTCGGTCTGGACGTCGAAGGTCTCGGAATGGTGTTCCTGGAGGCTTCGGCCACCGGCCTACCGGTCGTGGCCGGAAACTCCGGTGGCGCGCCCGATGCACTGCTCGATGGTGAGAGCGGCCGGCTGGTGGACGGGCGGGACCTGCATTCGGTAGCGGGCCGGGTCGCCGAGCTGCTGCTGGACAGACCGCTGGCCGAGACGTTCGGGGAGGCCGGCCGAAAATGGGTCGAGCAATCCTGGCAGTGGGATTCGATCGCCGACCGGTTGGCCGAATTGCTCCAGCTCTGACGAGGGCTGGTGTACGTTCGGCCGCTAACGAGGGCTGGCGTACAGCGACGCGATCTCAGCCGCGCAGTCGTCCATCACCACTCGGCGTTTGAGCTTCAGCGACGGGGTCAGCTCGCCGCTTGCCTCGGTCCAGTCAGCCGGCAGGATCACAAACTTCTTGATCGCCTCGGCCTGCGACACCGCCTTGTTCGCGTCGTCGATGGCCTGCTGGATCTCAGCGTGCAGGTCGGCGTCCTCGGTGAAGTCGGCCACGTCACCGTTGGCGGTCTTGCCTCGCTGGCTCAACCAGGCCGGGAACGCCTCGGGATCGATGGTGATGAGCGCGGCGATGAACGGCTGCCGATCGCCCACGACCAGACATTGGCTGACCAGCCAGTGCGCTCGGACGCGATCTTCCAGAACGGCCGGGGCCACGTTCTTGCCGCCCGCGGTGACGATCAGTTCTTTCTTCCGTCCGGTGATGGTCAAAAAGCCGTCGTTGTCGATCTCGCCTATATCGCCAGTGTGGAGCCAACGCTTGCCGTCGATGTCCTGCAGTGCTTCCGCGGTCGCCGTCTCGTTGCGCCAGTAGCCGTCAAACACCACCGGACCGGACACCAGTACCTCGCCGTCCTCGGCTATCCGCACCGTGCTGCCTGGAACCGGTGGGCCGACCGTGCCGATCTTGAGCTTGCCCGGCACGTTCACGAAGATGCCGGCCGTGGTTTCGGTCAGGCCATAGCCCTCATAGATCGTGACGCCCAAGCCACGGAAGAAGTGGCCGAGCCGAGCGCCGAGGGGTGCCCCGCCCGAGATGGCCACGTCGCAACGGCCGCCGAGTGCGGCCCGGATCTTGCTGTAGACGAGATGATCGAACACGGTGTGCTGGATTTTCAGCGCGATCCCGGGACCGCGCGTGTCCAACGCCTCGGAGTAGGCGACGGCGACCTGCTCGGCCTTGTCAAAGATCGCGCCCTTCGCTTTGCCGGCACCGTGCGCGCGCTGCTTGGACGCGTTGTAGACCTTCTCGAACACCCGCGGCACGCTGAGCACGAACCGCGGCCGGAAACTGCCAAGGTCGTCGACCAGATTCTTCAGGTCGGCGGTATGGCCCAACGCGGTGCCGCTGGCGATAGCGCCGACCTCGATCGCCCGACCGAAAACGTGCGCTATCGGCAGGAACAGCAGCGTCGAAGATTTCGTGTTGAAAACCAGGTCCAGGGCATCAGTGATCTCGAAGACCTCGGCCAGCAGGTTGGCGTGGGTCAGCCGGCAGCCCTTGGGCCGTCCGGTGGTTCCCGAGGTGTAGATCAAGGAAGCCAGATCGGTGGAATCGATGGCGGCCAGCCGAGCCATCACCTCGTCCTCCTGGATGGCACTGCCGGCCGCGGCGAGCTTGTCCACCGCCGCGTCGTTGATCTGCCACTGATGTTTCAAGGTCGGCGTGCGGTCCCGCACCTCGGCCAGCAGCGCCGCGTGTTCGTCCGTCTCGACGATGACGGCCACCGATTCGGAGTCGGTGATTATCCATTCCAGCTGCTCGGCCGAGGACGTCTCGTACACCGGAACGACGACGACGCCAATGGCCAGCGCGGCGAAGTCGATCAGAGTCCATTCCCAGCGCGTCCGGCTCATCAACGCCAGCCGCTCGCCCGGCTGGATGCCGGCCGCGATCAGCCCACGGGCCGTG
Organism: Frankiales bacterium; assembly: GCA_025966315.1. Taxonomy (GTDB): domain Bacteria; phylum Actinomycetota; class Actinomycetes; order Mycobacteriales; family Jatrophihabitantaceae; genus Jatrophihabitans_A. The sequence goes on from JAOPUZ010000034.1 coordinate 72,624, forward strand.
GCCAGCACCTGTGCGGCGAACTCCGCGGCGGTGACGTCACGCCAGCCGGTGGTCGAGCCGTCCGCTGCGGTTGTCCGGATCCGCAGCGCAATGACGTCCGGGCGGGTCCGCGCGTTGTCGAAGACGCACTGCGCGACGCTCTTTTCGGGTGGTGTGCCGTTGCTTGGCATACTTATTTCGCGCACTGAATTACGCACCCTTCCGGCCGCTGCGATGCTTCCATCCTGCCCGAGTGGGCGGCTTTGCGCACCTCGCCGAACCGAACGGTAGCCTTCGCACATGCCCGACGAGTCCACCCAGAGCATCACGATCGAGGCTCCAGCCCCTGAAGTCATGGCCGCTATCGCAGACTTTGCCCGCTATCCCGAGTGGGCGGCGTCCGTCAAGTCGACGACCGTGACCGTTCCCGGACCGCAAGGCCGCGCCAAGCAGGTGGCGTTTCGCATCGACGCCGGCGCGATTCGTGACGAATTCGAGCTCGCCTACGTCTGGGACGAAGACCGGTCGGTGTCGTGGCATCTGGTCCACGGGCAGATGCAAAAAGCGCAGCGCGGCTCCTACCGCCTCGAGCAGTCCGGCCCGCGCACCCTCGTGACGTACACCCTGTCGGTCGATCTCGCGATCCCGATGCTGGGCATGCTGAAGCGCAAGGCCGAGAAAACGATCATGGACACCGCCCTGAAGGAGCTAAAGAAACGCGTCGAGGGCGCGCGGGACGTCTCCGGATCCGGCTGAGGCCGATGCGCATCATCCTGTTCACCGGAAAGGGTGGCGTCGGCAAGAGCACGACAGCCGCAGCCACCGCGATCCGGCTCGCCGATCGGGGCGTAAAGACGCTGATCGTGTCGACCGACGGTGCGCATTCATTGGGAGATGCGTTCGGCCGGCCGCTGGGGGACGAGCCGACCGAGCTGCTGCCGGGGCTGGCCGGTGCGGAGCTGCAGACCCAACATCGTTTCGAGGCGGCGTGGCAGGACGTCCACCGCTACCTGACGTCGCTGCTGTCCCAGGACACCGACCCGATCACCGCCGACGAGCTCACGGTGCTGCCCGGCATCGATGAGGTGCTGTCGCTGCTTGCCGTTCGGGAGCTCGCCGGCAATGGACGTTGGGACGCGTTGGTGGTCGATTGCGCGCCGACCGCCGAGACCTTGCGCCTGCTCGCCCTTCCCGAAGCGCTGAACTGGTATCTGCAACGAGTCCTGCCGATGCAACGCGCGCTCGCCCGTGGCCTGCGCCCGATGGCCGCCTTGTTCGGACGGGCACCGGCCGGGCCGGACACCGCAGTGTTCGACGCGGTGCTGCGGTTGAGCGAAGGGCTGGCCGCCGTCCGGGCGATGCTGAGCGACCCGCAGTTGACGTCCATCCGGCTGGTGACCACACCGGAGCGGATGGTGGTCGCCGAGACCCGCCGGACGTTCACCGCGCTGGCCCTGTATGGGTACCCGGTGGATGGCGTGGTGACCAACCGGATCATCCCCCGGGACGAGTCGATGTCCGCGTGGCAACAGGGCTGGTTGGCTTCGCAAGCCGACCAGTTGGCCGAGTTGCGGGATTCCTTTGCCGGCCTGCCGATCCGTCACGTCAGCTATCGGACGGCCGAGCCGGTAGGGGCGGTCGGGCTGCGCGAGGTGGCCGACGAGTTGTACGGGCCGCTGGCTGGGCCGCGCGGCCACCCGGAACGCCAATCCGTGAATGCCGGGCCGGACGTTGATCCGCTGCTGGGCGCCGGGGTCGAGCCGTTGCTGAGCGTCCGTCCGGTCGATTCGGCCGACGGCCGTCCCGAATTCGAGCTGAGCCTGCGGCTGCCATTGCTGCCCGGACCATCGACGGCTCCGGCCAGCCCGGCCGATGAATCGATCACGGCCAGCCGAAGCGGCGACGAGCTGGTGCTCACGGTGGCCGGGCATCGGCGGCTGCTCACCCTGCCCAGCGTGTTGCGTCGGTGCGTGGTCACCAGCGGGTCGGTGCGCGAGGACCGGTTGTTGCTGCACTTCCAGGCTGATCCTCAGTACTGGCCGGGCCGCCAATCGGGCCGCGACCTGACCGAGCGAGGCACCCGATGAACAAGCCGACCGATGACGGCGCGGGCCGCGACGCTACGGATAGCCGCGACGCTACGGATAGCCGCGACGCTACGAATGGCCATAGCGGCTCGGACGGTCCGCACGCGGGGCAAGCGCCGCCGGTGGGCCCGTTCGCCGATGAGCTTGCCGCGCTGCTGGCGGCAGCGCAGGGGTGGTGGCATCGAACCGCAACCGCCGCCGCCGCCGAGGGTCCGCCGATCGCGACCGGTTCGGCGGAGTGTCGTTGGTGCCCGGTGTGCCAGCTCATCGGCAAGCTCCGCGGCGACGAGCAGAGTACGTCCGATTCGGCGCCGTTTCGCTGGGCCGACGCGCAGCAACTGCTGTCCGGGCTGCTCCGCGCCGGGGCCGACGCGCTGGCGCCACCGACCGAACAGGCCACGACCACACCGGCCGACCCGCCGGCGTCGACACGAATCAAGCTCGACTTCGATGACCCGAACTCGACGGACCGCGCCGGATGAGCGCCGGATGAGGGCCGGATGAGCGCCCAGGGTCTCGCGATCGGCGTCGACATCGGCGGGACGAAGGTGGCGGCCGGAGTCGTCGATGCGGCCGGCCGCATCCTCGACAGCACTCGACGACCCACGCCCAGCCACGATGTGTCCGATACCGAAAGGGCAATCGCGGACGCGGTCAATGAACTGGCCGCTCGCCACGACGTATCGGCGGTCGGCATCGGGGCGGCGGGCTGGATCGGATCCGACCGGGCCACCGTCCTGTTCTCACCCCATCTGGCCTGGCGGGACGAGCCGTTACGAGACTCGCTGGCCGAACGGATCGGCATGCCGGTGGTCGTCGAGAACGACGCCAACGCGGCGGCGTGGGCCGAGTACCGCTTCGGCGCCGGCCGCGATGCCCGGGTGATGGTCATGGTCACGCTGGGCACCGGGATCGGCGGCGGTTTGGTGGTCAGCGGCGTCCTCTACCGCGGCGCCTACGGCGTCGGCTGCGAGTACGGCCATATGTGTGTGGTGCCGGACGGTCGGCGGTGCGCGTGCGGCAATCGCGGCTGCTGGGAGATGTACGCCTCAGGAACGGCGCTGGCTCGTGATGCCCAGGAGCTGGCCGCGGTCGCTCCGGTGAACGCCCGCCGCCTGCTTGAACTGGCCGGTGGTGATGCTGCTCGGCTCACCGGTCCGCTGGTTACGCAGGCCGCACAAGAGGGCGACCCGGCGGCCACCGAGA
>JAOPUZ010000056.1 GCA_025966315.1 Frankiales bacterium
TGCTCCGTGCCGGGCAGCCGATCGCGTTGGTGGTCTGGGGCGTGCTGGATTCAGGCGCCGGCACGGAGCGGACGTGCACAGTTGGATCGGCGCGGACGGCCGCGTTGACCATCCCGATCACGATCACGGCGAACACCGCAGCCAGCACGAGCATCGCTCGCACGAGGCGACTGCTCGCTGCGAACGATGGCCGTTCAGCTTCTTGCACGCTTCTCAGTACAACAAAGTAAGGACACGTCTAAGTACAACAAAGAATTTGCATTGGCGGTCAGGCTGAGCGGCTGGAGAGCATGCGGTACGGAGCAGTGCAACCGCCGGCCCAGAGATGCGCGGCGTCCAAAGCGCGACCGCAGTCGGCGCAGGGGCGCCGGTTGGCGCTGGGAACGACGGCGAGTTGGGTGCCCTCGGCTGAGGTCCCGCCGATTGCTGGCGACGCCACTGACGCCCGCGTGTACCAGCCTTTCGATAAGTCGCCGTATGTGTCCATGTGGTTCTGATCGGCAGGCCGGTGCCGCGCTCAAGACGTCCGTTCAAGTCGTTCACCCCAGGCCGTGCCGTCAAGATGCACGCGAGAGTTCGAGCGGCGTGACCCCGTCGAAGACGGTGGCAAACAGCGCACCCGTATCGTCGGCCACCGTCAGTACCGAAGCGCAAGCTTGGGCCAGGGTTTGCTCGTTGACCCCCTGGGCCGCGATCATTTGCTCGACCAGCACCACACCGTTGGACAAGACCACGTGGCACGAGCGGGTCCTGGTGTTGATGTCGTTGACCTCGCGCAGCAATTTGGCCGACGCCTTGAGATTCACTGCCGCGACCGCCCAGATCCGCACGATCAGGTTGCGATCGCCCTCGGCGCTGACGAAGCATTCCGCCGAGCCGTTGTGGAAGTAGAAGTCACCGTCGGCGTCGCACATCAGCTCACTGACCCCCCAAACCAGGCGGAGGCATTCGCTCAGGTAGGCGCGAAACCAGGTGGCGTTCTCGTCGTTCATCGGTGGTGACTCCTCGTTGTGATGGTGCGGCAGTGATCGCGGGCGGTGTTGTGATCTGCAGCGAAGCCTGCCGGTGGGGTACGACAATTTCCGCCGGTGGTCCGTATCGTGGCCGGGTGATTGAGACCGAAACCGCGTCTGGCGCGAGCATTCCGCCGACCGCAATCAGCAACGCCGAAGACGCCCGTACCAGTGGCACCGAGGGCATCGACCCGGTCGAGCTGGCCCGGTGCCTGCAGGTGCTGGCCCAGGTCGAGCTGCTGAGCCCGGAACACCCCGACGCGGTCGCGGTCCGCCGAGCCACCGGCCGCTTGTTCAAGCAGGTGAAGAAGGCCAGGCGAATCGAACGCCGTGACGCGGTGTCAGCCGCTGATCGAGCCGTCGTCGCGGCGACCGCGACCGGTTCCGCGCAGCGCATCGACGACGAGACCTTCGGAATCCCGCTGGTGTCATCGGTCGTCGGTGCCTCGGCCGGCACGTTTCAACGTGCGCGGCCCTGCTATATCTGCAAGCAGGATTACACGCAGGTCGATGCGTTCTACCACCAGATGTGTCCGAGTTGCGCCGCCAGCAACCGCAGTCATCGCGATGCCCGGACGAATCTGGCCGGCCGGCGGGCACTGCTCACCGGCGGACGCGCCAAGATCGGGATGTACATCGCGTTGCGGCTGCTGCGCGATGGTGCCCACACGACGATCACCACCCGGTTTCCGAACGACGCCGCGCGCCGATTCGCCGCAATGGCGGACAGTGCCGAATGGCTCGACCGCTTGCAGATCGTCGGCATCGATCTGCGCGACCCGGCCCAGGTGGTCGCGCTGGCCGATTCGGTCTCCGCGGCTGGTCCACTGGACATTCTGATCAACAACGCCGCCCAGACCGTGCGGCGTTCACCCGGGGCCTACGCACCGCTCGCCGCCGCCGAGCGGGAACCGCTGCCGGCTGGCCCACTACCGGCGATGCTGAGCTTCGACCACATCTCCGACGCCCATCCGGCCGCGCTGGCCGGGTCGCTGTCCGCACATCCGATGCCGCATTTGAGCGCGAGCATGGACGGTTCGTCGCTGTCCCGGTTGGCACTGGTGGCCGGTTCGGCGTCGCTGTCCCGGTTGGCGGACTCGACCGCGATCGACGCCGGCGGCCTGGTGCCGGATCTGAACACGATCAACAGCTGGACCCAGCGGGTGGACGAGGTGGACCCGTTGGAGCTTCTCGAAGTCCAGCTGTGCAACATGACCGCGCCCTTCATCCTGGTCTCGCGGTTGCGCGCAGCGATGGCCGCTAGCCCGGCGCGCCGAAAGTACATCGTGAACGTCTCGGCCATGGAGGGCATTTTCAGTCGTGGTTACAAGGGTCCTGGCCATCCGCACACCAACATGGCCAAGGCGGCGCTCAACATGCTCACCCGGACCTCGGCCAAGGAAATGCTTGACGACGGCATCCTGATGACCGCCGTGGACACCGGCTGGATCACCGACGAGCGCCCGCATTTCACCAAGGTCCGGCTGGCCGAGGAGGGTTTCCACGCCCCGCTCGATCTGGTGGACGGGGCGGCGCGGGTGTATGACCCGATCGTCCAGGGCGAAGCCGGCATCGACCTCTACGGCTGCTTCCTCAAGGACTATTCGCCCGCCGCCTGGTGACCTCGCACGATCGTCGCAGTTAAGGAAGCAAGCGGCTGATCGCCGGCGCAGGCGGATGGCCTCGTTCACCGGCGCAGGCAATGGTGTCGACACCACGACGAGCAACTCGTTCAGGTTGGTGACGCGGGCCTTGGTGGGGCAGGTAAGCGATCGCCTCGGCGCCGGGAGCAGAACCTCTGTCGGGGCGATGCGCATATCCGAGACATAACGACAATTGGGGTAGTTAGGTGTTGCCGGTTGTCTGCGCCGTAACTCGCCTTGGCCTGTGTCTAGCCCGCTACCAATCCGATGTCCAGCTCCGCCCCGGTCGCCGCCAGCACCGTCGCCAGCTCGACACCGGGCGCCAGTTCACGCAGCACGAGGCCCGCGCCATCGGGCTGGACGTCGAGCACCGCGAGATCGGTGATGATCCGGTTGACGACGCCGCGACCGGTGTAGGGCAGGGTGCATTCGTCCAGAATCTTGGGCGAACCGTCACGAGCAACGTGCTCCATCATGATGATCACCTTGCGCGCCCCGGACACCAGATCCATCGCGCCGCCCATGCCCTTCACCATCTTGCCGGGGATCATCCAGTTGGCGAGATCGCCGTTGCACGACACCTGCATCGCGCCCAGCACGGCCACGTCCACCTTGCCGCCGCGGATCATGCCGAAGCTGGTGGCCGAATCGAAGAACACCGCGCCCGGTCGGACGGTGATCGTCTCCTTGCCGGCGTTGATCAGATCCGGATCGACGTCCTCTTCGTACGGGTACGGACCGACGCCCAGCACACCGTTCTCCGAATGCAGGACGACCTCGACGCCCTCGGGGATGTGGTTGGCGACCAGGGTGGGCAGACCGATACCCAGGTTGACGTAGTCACCGTCACGCAGTTCGGCGGCAACCCGGGCGGCCAATTGGTTGCGGGTCAGCCGGCCGCCGAGATCGGTGTTCACGCGGAGCCTCCGGGCCGCGGGCGAGTCGTCCGATTCTCGATGCTGCGCCGGGCGGCCTGGGCCTCGGTGAGCGGCACTACGCGGTGCACGTAGATGCCGGCCAGATGGATTGCGTCCGGGTCGATCTCGCCGGCCCGAACGACCTGTTCGGCCTCGACGATGGTGATGCGGCCGGCCATGGCCGAGTTGGGATTGAAATTGCGAGCCGCAGCATGGAACACCAGGTTGCCCATGGTGTCGGCCACCGCGGCGCGTACAAAGGCGAAGTCGGTGGTGATGGCTTCCTCCAGTACCTGCGGTCGCCCGGCGATGGTGCGAACCTCTTTCGCGGGCGAGGCGATCGCGATTGTGCCGTCCGGGTGATAACGCCAGGGCAGGCCGCCGTCCGCGATCTGGGTACCTACCCCGGTCGGGGTGAAGAACGCCCCGATACCGGCGCCGCCCGCCCGCAAGCGTTCGGCCAAGGTGCCCTGCGGAGTGAGCTCGACTTCGAGTTCACCGGACAGGAACTGCCGCGCGAACTCCTTGTTCTCCCCGACGTAGGAGGCGATCACCCGGCGGACGCGATGCTCGGCGAGCAGCAGACCGAGGCCGGCACCGTCAATTCCGCAATTGTTCGACACGACCATCAGATCCGTGGCGCCGTGCTCGACGAGGGCTTCGATCAAAACGGTCGGGATGCCCGAGAGGCCGAAGCCGCCGACGGCGATGCTCGCCCCGTCCCCGATGTCGGCTACGGCGTCCGTCGCGCTCCGGACGGTCTTGTCCATTCAGTTCTCCTCAGCTGCGTCGAGTTCAGTGAAGACCCGCTGGGCAATGGCGAAGCCGTGCATCGCGCGCGGCACACCGGCGTAGATCGCCGTGTGCATCAGTATCTCGCCGATCTCGGCCTGGGCCAGCCCATTCCGCAGGGCGCCGCGGATATGGGTCGCCAGTTCGCGTTCGGCGCCGAGGGTGACCAGAACGGCGAGTGAGGTGATCGACCGTTCGCGGCGCGCCAGCCCCGGCCGCGTCCAGACCGTGCCCCAGGCGTAGCTGGTGATCAGCTGCTGAAAGTCAGCTGTGAACGGCGTCGTGCCGGCGATCGCGGCGTCGACGTAACGATCACTAAGCACGGCCCGCCGCATCGCGAAGCCCTCCTCCAGGGACGAGGCGGGCGCGAAATGGTCGGCCAACAACCCGGTGATGGCGGCCGGTAGCTCGACCGGGGCCAGGTGTCCCGCTGGTCCGATCTCGACCAGCTTGGCGTCACTGATCCCGTCGGCGACAGCCTGCGAGTGCGGCATCGGCAGGGCCTGGTCGTGGTCGGCGCCAACCACGAGGGTGCGCGCGGTGATCCGCTGCAGCTCCGGGCGCAGATCAAGGCCGGCGAGTAGGTCGCAACACTGCGCGAAGGTCTCGGCGTCGGTGTCGAGCAGTTGTTGCTGCAGGAACTCGATGAGGCCGGGGTCGCGTTCGGCCAGCTCCGGGGTGATCCAGCGACGGGCCACCGCGTCGGCAATCGAGGCCATCCCACTGGCGCGGGCCGCGGCCGCCCGGTCCCGCCAACCCTGCGGATTGCCGGGGTGTGCGGACGTGCAGAGCAGCGCCAGCCGTCCGACCCGCTGCGGATGATGCGCGGCCAGCCACATCGCGACGACGCCGCCCAGGGACACCGCGGCCAGGTGTGCTCGCCCAATGCCGAGCACGTCCAGGACAGCCAGCACGTCGCCGCCGAGGTCCTCGACGGTCGTCACCGGACTGGGGTCGGACGGGGAGCGGCCATGCCCGCGGGTATCGATGCGGAGCACCCGGAATTGCTCGGCCAGCGGGCCGATCTGCCATTTCCACATCGCCGTCGACGTGCCCAGCGAGTTCAGCAGCACGATGACGGGAGCGCCGTCCGGACCGTCGATCTCGTACGCGAGGGGCACGGTCACGCGGCGGCCTCCGTAAGTCAGTCGGCGGGGACGATGTTCTGATTTATCCGGAAGAAGTTGTCGGGATCGTAGCTCGCTTTGACGCGCGCGAGCCGATCGTAGTTGGGGCCGAACGACGCTCGAACCCGGTCGACGCCCTCCTCCATCATGAAGTTGACGTAGGCGCCGCCCGCCGATGTCGGGTGCAGGGCCTCCCAATACCGCACGGTCCAGTCCCTGATCGCGGGCGCGTTGGCCGGGTCGGGGTCGATGCCGACGATGACTCCGGCCCAGCCCACGTCGCGGTAAGCGAACGCGGTGGCGTCGGGCGGCGTGCGGTGCACCGCGCCGTCGATTGGGTACAGGTGCATCGCGGAGAGCATCGTCGGAAGCTGCCGCCCGAATTCCTCGTGGACGGCGATCGCGGAATCGGTGATCTCACGAAAGAAATCGGCTCGCCAGTACCACTGCAGGCCGGTGGGAAGCAGTGCGTCGAAGGCACTTTGCAGCATCGGGTACGGCATCGTCATGATCCCGTCGAGCAGCGGCGAGCCGAAGGCCCGGACGGGAGCCAGCGCTTGCTCGGCCCGCTCCGGCGGCCCGCTGTAGCACCACAGGATCCCGCAGACTTTGCGCAGCCAGAGCTCCTCCGGGAACGGCGGACCCGGCGGCACGGTGAGCAGGCCGAGCCAGCCGTTGACCTCGGTCGGCAGGCCCGGCTGCACTTCCCGGTACCAGCGCATGACCTCGGCGGTGTCCTCGATTGCGTAGAACACCGGCCCGGCAAGCACCGTGTCAACTTCGTGGCACCGGAACAGGAACGACGTGACGACGCCGAAGTTGCCGCCGCCACCGCGCAGCGCCCAGAACAGGTCGGGGTGCGATTCCTCGCTGGCGGTCACGAACGATCCGTCGGCCAGCACGACATCAGCGGACAGCAGGTTGTCGATGGTGAGTCCGTACTGGCGGGCCAGGTATCCGATCCCGCCGCCGAGCGTGAGGCCGCCGACGCCGGTGGTCGACAGGATCCCCGATGGGGTGGCCAGCCCGAAGGCGTGCGTCGCATGATCGACGTCACCCCACACCGCGCCGCCTTCGGCTCGTACGGTCTTGGCGACCGGATCGACGACGACGCCCCGCATCGGCGACAAGTCGATGACCAGGGCCTCGTCCCAGACCCCGAGCCCGGCCGCGTTGTGGCCGCCGCCGCGGATGGAAACCAGCATCTGCTGGGCGCGGGCAAACCGGGTCGCGGTGATCACGTCGGCGACGTCAACGCAGCGGGCGATGGCCGCTGGACGCCGATCGATCATGCCGTTGTACACCGCTCGGGCCGCGTCGTAACCGTCGTCACCCGGTCGGATCACGGCCCCTCGCATCGCCGTGTCGAGCTCGTCGAACTTGCTGGGCTGGGCTGTCGCGGTCATGTTGTCCCCCGGGGAAGTGTGTCGGTCAGCTGGCCTAACCGGCTCGGCTCGAATCTGACGGCCACGCTAGGTTTCCGACCGTTCGCGAAGCGTTCGCCGTCCGTCCACGCTCGCCGAGGTCGCTCTCGCTCCGGGCGCGCAACGACGGGCTGCGCTGGTTATCGGCGAGCGCGATTGCCCGCCGCAGCATGGTCTCCCCGGCCGTCCCGGGATGTCGGCGCGCGTCCAATCGCCATAACTCGGGCAACCACCAGCGGTCGTCGTGCACGGCCGCGGAGGCGCGGCCGGCGTCCAGCACCGCGCCGGCGGCGTCAGCCTGGCCGGCGTCGATGAGCGTGTCTGCCAACAGGGCCATGAAGTAAGGCTGGCGCACCAGGGCTCCCGCCGTCCGCAACCGGCCCAGCGCGGCCCGGATCTGCTCCGCCCCATCCGTCCCGCCGATGCACCAGCCCTGGATGATGACGGCCCACTCGGGATAGTAGGCGAATTCGTACCGCGTGCAGAGTTCTCGGAGCCGGCTCGAGCAGTCCAGGATCCGTGGCCGATCACCGCGAAGCTGGTTCGTGATCGTCGCATACGCCAGCGCGACGGCCAGGCTGTACGGCTGCTCGGTTTCTTCGGCTCGGGCCATTGCCCACTCAGCCCACTGCAACGCCTCCTCATCGCGACCCAGCAGCCAGTACGGATGAGCCGACCAGGCTCGTGCATGCACGTCAGCACGAGTCCCGACCAGCTGGATCGGTGCGTTGCCGCTGAGTTCATGAGCCAGCTCGAGGTGTTCCAGGGCCGCCTCGTGCTGGGCCAGGCTGGTCAGTGCTCCGCCCATGGCCAGATGTGCTTGGCCCGCGACTTCCGGATGCCGCCGGCTCAGCTCCAGATTGCTGCGCGCAATCCGAGCCGCCTCGTTGATGTGGCCCTGTACGTAGCGGACCGCGAACAGTCCGGTCAGGTTGAGCAGGCGTTCCTTGGTGTCGCCGAGCCGTTCGGCCAGCGCAATGCCCTGTTCGAAGACCGACTGCAGTTCCGTCGAGGCGTAGCCGTACAGGGCGTTCAGTGGTGCGCCCATGGCGTGCCGGATGGCCAACTCGGCCGCGTCCCGTTCGCGTCCGGCCGGCGCTTGCCGTAGCAGCTCGGCGGCTCTCCGGTAATGCCGGATGGCTTCGCGGTTGGCGAACACGGCGGTGGCGGCCTGAGCCGCGCGGACGTGGTGCGGAACCGCGCGGCGAGGCTGCCCGGCTCGTTCGTGATGGTCGGCGAGTGCGGCTGCGGCGAGTTCCAGATCATCGGCGTACAGCTCCTCCAACGCCTGCGCGATGCGGTGGTGCAAGAGGCTGCGTCGAGGTGGGCTCGTTTCGTTGTAGGCGGCGTCGCGCAGCAGATCGTGGGCGAAGTCGTAGCTGTTGGCCGAGTGCTCACGGATGATCCGCCGGCGCCACAGCTCGTCCACCGCCTCGACGACGGCTTCGAACTGAAGATCCGACGCCGCGATGAGCAGTTCGAGGCTGAAGTCCCGACCGATGGCCGCGGCCAGCCCGGCGATCTCGCGCGCGGCCGGCCCGGCCTGGGCGATCCGCCCGCTGAGCACGGCGCGTACCCGGGGAGGTGGCCGCCCGTCGTGCGCAGGATCGGCGGCGAGGGTGCTTGCGTGGGCGGACTCGATCACGAAGAGCGGAAAACCGCCGGTTGAATCGTGCAAGTGATGGGCGTCGATTGATGCCTCCGGGCCGAGCACCGCGGTGGTCAGTTCGGCCGTCTCCTCGGCGCTCAGCGGGTTCAGTTCCACGTCGGTCACCACACCGGCCGAACGCAGCGCGCGCATGGTGTCGGCCACCGGCGGGTTGTCGAGGATCTCTTCGGGCCTGGTCGCGGCCGCGATCAGGAGTGGATGTCCTTGCCCTAGTCGCAGGAGCAACTGCAACCACGCGGCGGTGTCCTCGTCGCACCACTGCAGGTCGTCCAGCACGAGCAGTGTCGGCCGGCTGGCGACCAGCACCGCGTGGGCGAGGCCTTCGAAGAACCGGTGGCGTTGCCAGGCATCGGCCATCGGGCTTGGCGGACTCGGCCGGTCGGTGTTCGGCGGTGGCACGAGCCGGTCGACCTCACTGGCCCACACCGGATCGAGGCGCCCGCGCTCGGCGAGCAAAGCTGGGCTGCGCAGCCATTCCGACACCGGTGCGAGCGGCAGTCGGTCCCCGGCGGCGAAACAGCGCGCGCGGGCGACGATCGCCCCGCTCTGATGCGCGATGGCCACAAGCTCGTCGAGTAGTCGGCTCTTGCCGACACCGGCCTCTCCGGTGACCACCGCGACGCCGACCGCGGCGCCAACCGTCCCGTTGGCCAGCATCGCTGGGTCGGCTGGGTCAACGCCGTCGACGGCACCGTGATCGATCGGGCGGGTGACTGCCGCTCGCCAACACTCGGCCAGGATTCCCAACTCCCGCTGCCGGCCGACAAATCGCACCGGCCCGTTCCCGGGTAGCTCCTCGGTGCTGCCGCGCTTGGGTACCGGTGCGACGGGATCCGTGCGGGCCAACCGCTCGTACTCCTGGGTAGTCGTCCGGTCGGGGACGATCCCGAGCTCGCGCTCCAGCACTGCGGCGCAGCGGTGGTACGTCCGAAGCGCGGCGGCCCGGTCGCCCGACAAGCCCTGTAGGTGCAGCAGTGTGCGATATCCGACCTCCTCCAGCGGCTCGAGATCGATGCGCCGCCGGGCCGCCGCGATCGCCTCGCCGTAGGAACCGGTGGCACGTTCGAGTTCCACCAGCTGATCCAGCACGGTGACGCACGAACGGCGGAGCCGGTCCCGTTCGCCCGCGATCCACTCGTCGTACAGCCCGGGAACGAGTTCGCCCCGGTAGGCGCCGATTGCTTTGGTTGCGGCCCGCCGAAAGGCGCCGGGATCGCCGGCGCTGCGGGCTCTGGCAGCGGCCTCGACCGCCGTTTCGAACACCGCGAGATCCAGCCGGTATCCGGTATCCAGGCGCCAGGTCAGGGTCTGGCCGTCGGTGGCCAGCCAGCGGTCGGCCGTTGGCAGGATCATCCGTAGCTGGTGCAGCTCACGCCGCAGGTTGGTCCTGGCCTGTCCCTCCGTGGAGTCCGGCCAGAACAGCCCGGCCATGTGTTCGCGGCGTTGCGGTGCCCCGCGATGCAGCAGCAGATACGTCAACATCGCCAGCGCGCGGGGTGAGCGCAACGCGGCCAGCTCGGTGCCGTTCACAGCCAGCCGCTGTTCACCGAGCAGCGAGATCTCGAGCAGTTCGGTCGGTTCAGCGTCCGTCGTCGGTTCAGCGTCCGTCGTCGGTTCAGCGTCGTCGGTCGTCGGTTCAGCGTCGGTCGTCGGTTCAGCGTCGGTCGTCGGTTCGGCGCCGGTCGTTGGCTCAGCGAGAGTCGCTGGATCAGCGTGTACCGAGGACGAGGCTGCGGTCGAGACCGAGGTCGCAGATGACGGGGTAACGGGTCGCTGGATATCCGGCGGCGGCGCGGCCGACCGCGCGGGCGGGTGCCACTCCAGCTTGGCGTCCTGGGTCAGAATTGCCTGGTGGAGCTGCTGCAACGGCGGGCTCGGATCAATGCCGAGCCCTTCGTCGAGCAGAGCCCGCAAGTCCCGAAATGCGGTCAGCGCTTCGGCTTGTCGCCCACAGCGATACAAGGCGAGCATGCGCTGTTCGTGCAACCGCTCGCGCAACGGATTGCCCTCGATGAGCCGATCGAGTTCGATCACCGCCGACGCGTGCCGGCCCAGCGCCAGTTCGGCCGTGATGCGTGACTCGGCGGCACCCAGGCGTAGCTGGTCGAGCCGGGTGGCCAGCGGCAGTACGAATTGAAAGTCGGCCAGGTCGGCAAGCACCTCACCTCGCCAGAGGCCCAGCGCGCTATCGAGCGCCAGCGATGCCTCGACGTATCGCCGGCTGGCGAGCAAGTCGTCGCCAGCTCGCAGCTGCCGTTCGAACTTCTCCGCATCCAGTGCGTCCTGCCCAGCATTGAGCTGGTAGCCGCCCGGGGCGGTGACCAGGATGCGGCTCGCAACCCCACGCCCGCGTCCCGGATCCAGCGCCTCGCGCAGGTGGAATACATACGTCTGAATGGTGGCGAGGTAGCCCGATTGCCGGCGCTCGCCCCACAGGCCGTCCGCAAGCTGGCCGACTGACACCACCTCGCGGATGTCACCGAGAAGCTGCGCCAGTACGGCCTTCTGCTGCCGGCCGCCCAGTACCAGTGGCTGGCCCGCACGCGTTACCCGCAACGGACCGAGCAGACCGAACGCCAGCTCGTCCCCCGCGCCGTCCAGTGCTGCGGTCACACCGCACCACCGCTCCCCGAGTAGTGGAGACGCTTCGCTGGCTGAGGCTACGCTGTGTGGCTGCTGTCCCGTCAGCTTCCAAGCCGTTTCCAAGCCGCCCGTCATGCCGACGCTGGCATCAAGCTGCGTCGGCACGGCGGGCGGTGCGCGGGGAGGGCACCGGGGGCGGCGGTCAGGCCAGGCTGGCGTGAACTGGGGCGCGGTCGGCGCGGTGGCTGCGGCGGTTGACGGCCGCGACGACGAGGAGAGTGAGGATCACGGCGGCGATCGCGACGACCGCGAATTGCCAGAGTGGCGTGCTGTCGTAGCCGCTGGTGGCCGTGGGGCTGTTCGGCTGTGCCGGCGTGGCCAGCGAGCCGTCGGCGGGACGTTGCGCCATCGCGGCCGGGGCAAACAATGCCGCCGCGAAAGCAAAGCCGGTGATGATGGTGAGGAAGCGTCGGATGGAACGCATGTCGGGCTCCTTCTGAGTACCGGTCACGATCGGGCCGGCGGCGGTTTGGTTGACCGCCATAGCGCACCATCGAGCGCTTGGACCTTCATTTCCAAGGCTCCAAGCGCGCCCGTTCAAGTCCGGAACGCCCTCGCGTCTGCGTTGATGCGCTGATCACGGCCACGCCGCGTTTAGCGGACCAGGCGTCCAGGATTGGCCACTGCAAAGCAGCGAGCGGAGCTCCGCCCGCACGTTGCGCGACGCATCCTGCGACTCACGTAACACGATGCTTCGCGCGCCCGGCGAGAAGATGGGCGAGTTCTAAGGTCGCGGACTTCGAGGATGGTGGCGATGGTGACGGTGGTGGCCAGGGGCGGGATCGAACCGCCGACCTACCGCTTTTCAGGCGGTCGCTCGTACCATCTGAGCTACCTGGCCGTGCCGCCCGAGCCGGGCAAGCACTGCTGACTGATCCGCAGACCAGCAAGCTTCGAGGAGTCTACAGCCCGGCCGCGGCGGCGTCGTAGCGGTCCAGAATCACGTCGGCCACCAACGGATGAGCGCCCAGCGGTTCGGCCACTCCGGCGGACCAGATCTCGCGAGCTTCGACGTGGACGCGGTCATTGAAGTAACCCGGGGCGAGCAGGTAGTTGGCCACGTAGCTGCCGTCGGGGACGCCCAGGTACCACTGTTCATCGCTCAGGACCCGGGTCAACACCCGGCCGTTGACCAGCTGTTCGAGCTGCCGTCCGACCTCGGCGATCTCGTCGGCGGCCGCGGGATCCGACGATCCGGAGGCCAGCAGCACGATGTCGTCGCCGGCCTGCGCGAGTGCTGCAACTGCCACCTGGCTGGTCGGATGCTCGTGGCTCATCACTTGGCGGAGCCGATCCAGTAGCGCCCGGGCGATCCGCGGGTCTGGGCCGAGCGGTCGTCCGATCGCCGTCCGCGCCCGATCGCCGATCACGGCCGGGATGTCCACCCGGACGTGATAGCCGGTGGACAGCAGTAAGGGGACGATGACCACCGGCCCCTCGATGCCGGGTAGCAGGCTAGCCAGTGACGGCTCGGCTGCTTCCAGCCAACACAACTCGACCGGCAGCCCGGGGCGTTTTGTGCGCACCACGTTCATCAGTCGCTGCACGGTGGCCAGGCCGTTCGGGTTCTGGGTACCGTGCGCGACTGCCACCAGGGTCGGGGTCTCAGTCATCCGCGTCGAGCATGCCAGCCTCGACAACGAAAAAAAGTCCGGCCCCTCGCTGTTGCGAGGGACCGGACCACCGTGCGACCCCGACGGGACTCGAACCCGCGACCTCCGCCGTGACAGGGCGGCGCGCTAACCAACTGCGCTACGGGGCCTCGTTGGTCGATTCGAACTACCGAACCGACCGGGCGAGAGCCAGGCTACTACGTACCCCCAACGGGATTCGAACCCGTGCTACCGCCGTGAAAGGGCGGCGTCCTAGGCCACTAGACGATGGGGGCCGGCTTTGGACAACCAGCCGATCTTAGCCGCGCTGGAAGGCTCGCTCAGCATAGGGGACGTCCGGCTGGCATTCCAAAACGTGACCTCCAGCCGAACTAGGGATTCCTGACCTGATTCTTGACGGGATGCTTGATGCCGTCCAGCGCCTCAGCGGGCAACAACTCGTAGCGCGGATTGGCCAAGGCGAGATGGCCCTTGTACTCGCCGACCGTGCCGGTGACCCGCACCGCCGAGCCCGGCTCGATACCCGGGATCCGGGTCCGCCCGAAGAACAGAAGTCGCATGCCGCCGGTCTCGTCGAAGACCTGTGCCTCCAGCGATTTCCCGGCCGTCGTGCCCACTTGGACGATCTTGATCCGGCCCTCGATCGTGACCCGCTGCTTCCATTTCACGCCCGCGATCGGCATGATGCCGTCCGCATTGGGCTCCAGCTCTGGCTCGTCTGCTATCGCCTTGACCTTGTCGGCGACTTCGGCCCTTGCCTTCGGTGTGGGCTCGTCGGCCGGGCGTTCCTCGGTGTCGGCGTCAGTGGTGGTCATGGCCGGTGAGTTGGCCTCGGCTCGGCGCCGTTCCAGCTCTCGTTCCTGCTGCTCGTTCAGGGTCGTGTCGAACGGCACAATGGTGGCCGAGACGTGCGGGATGCGGCCCATCGATTCCGCGATCCGGTCAGCCGTTCGATCGTGCAAGATGCGCTGCGATATCCGCTTGAAGGTCCGGCGCGGCAGCAGCAACGTGACTTCCGCGCGTTCCCCGACCACTGCGCCGAGGGCCGTCTCACCCACCGCGCGCAGCAACCGGCGGTCCTGGCACTCGACGATTTCCAGCGGCACCCGGTCACCCAGCCCGCGGTCGATCCAACTGCGCTGCAGGCTGTCGGCGACCTGGCTGTCGAGCATGATGTGCACCGCGCGCAGCTCGGTCGGATGTAACGAACCCGCGTAGCGCAGCGCCCGGACTACGGCGAGATCCAGCCGGTCGACGAGCACCAGCACGACGTGGCGCGGGTAATTCGGTGCGGTTTTGCCCGCCTTGCCGAGTTCTGTCACCAACTCCAGGGAGCGCGCTTCGTCGCGATACTGCTGGTTCAGCCGCATCAGCAGGAACCAGAGCAGCGGCCCGACGACCAGCACCACCCAGGCGCCCTCGGTGAATTTCACCACCGCCGTGATGATCACGATCGCCAGCGAAAGGCCGCCACCGGAGGCGTTGATCCACCATTTCCGGCGCCAGTTCGCCTCCTTGTGAATGGTGTGATATTTCGCCATGCCGAAGCCGGCCAGCGTGAACCCGGTGAACACCCCGAGTGCGTAGAACGGCACCAGCTTGTCGACGCTGGCTTTGCCGATGATCACCAGCAGGATCGAGAAGGCGGTGAGAATGAAGATGCCGTTGCTGAAGGCCAACCGGTGGCCGCGACGGGTCAGCTGCCGGGGCAGGAATGAGTCTTCGGCGACGAAGTTGGCGAGGAAGGGGAATCCGGTGAACGGCGTGTTGGCGCCGGTGAACAAGATCAGGGCGGTTGCCAGGTTGACGATGATCGAACCGACGTGCCCGAACATGCCGGTGCCCAATGCGGCCCGCGCGACCTGCGAGATGACGGTGGGCGAACCGTGCTGGAACGGCGCCGAGTGCGTTTCCATCGCGAGGTAACCGATGCCGATGACCAAGAAGGCCAGCATGCTCGACATGATCACCAGCGTCCGGCGGGCGTTGGGCCCGGGCGGCTGTTTGAACGCGCTGACACCGTCGGAGATTGCTTCAAGACCGGTCAACGAAGACCCGCCGTTCGCGAACGCCTTCAACAGATAGAAGATCGCTATACCCGACAGGATTTGATGGTTCTCGTTGATGATCGGGATCTGCGAAACGCCGCCGATCACCCGGTCGGTGCCGTATTTAGGCAGGTCGCCGAATACCTCGCGGACCACCCCGATGAGGATGACGATGCTCATGCAGGCGAAGAAGAAGTATGTGGGAAAGGCGAACGCCTGGCCGGCCTCCCGGATGCCCCGCAGGTTCCCGTACGCGAGTAGGACGATGATCGCGATCGCCATCTCGACCCGGTAAGGCTCCAGGGAGTGAATAGTCGAGGTGATCGCGGCGACACCGGCGGCGGCCTGCACGGCCACCGTCACGATGTAGTCGATCAGCAGGGCTACGGCGGCAATCTGAGCGGTCTTGTAACCGAAGTTCTCACGGCAGACGACGTACGAGCCACCGGCCCGCGTATAGGCCATCACGACCTCGCGGTACGACAGCGTCATCAACGTCAGGATGACCAGGATGACGGCGGTCATCGGCGCGAGAATATGGAAGCCGGCCAGGCCGAAAACGCCCAGCAGCACGATCAGCATCTCTTCGGTGCCGTACGCCGAGGACGAGATGCAGTCACTGGACAGCACGCCCAGCGCCAGTCGCTTGGACAGCTTCTCTTCGTGCAACTGGGCGCTGACCAGCGGCGGGCCGAGCAACACCCGCTTGACGCGGTAACCGAGTCGTTCGGGCAGCGAGATCGTGCTGGCCAGCGCAGGCGCCGCAGCCTGTTCGCTCTTGGCGGCGTGCGGCAGCGCGCTCGACTGCACATCGGTCATGGCCGATACGGTACGACCTTCCGCCGGATGCATACGATTCGCGTGCTATTCAGAGACGGACGGCACGGATTTCGCCGACCTCTCGGGCACCAGTGAATACCGGGATGCGCTCCAGTTCGGCCAGTGATGCATCGGGGACGCCGAGTCTGCGCAGTGCGGCCACGATGGCAACGTCGGCCGCCCGCGACGATCCGTCGTCGATCTTGAGCGCGAGCGCGCCGCCGTCCGGCAGGGCGGCGGCATAGACGCCCTCCGCCCCGTCCTTCACGATGGCGCCCGCCACCGTGGACATCAGCACGGTGTTGCGTCGACCGGTGCCGCCAACGAGCTGCGGGAACTCCCGCATCGCGGTGGCCACTCGATGCTCAGCGGGTGACTGTGCGTCCGCGCCCTGATGTCGCGCTCGGCCGATTCGGGAGAATGCTCGCGCCAGGCCGATGAGACTGATCGCGAACGTAGGCGCGCCGCAGCCGTCCACGCCGATCGCGGAGATCGGTTCGTCCGCCAGCTCGGATGCGGTCGCGGCCAGCAGCTGCTGCAACGGATGGGCCGGATCGAGGTAGCCCGAGACCGGCCAGTTGTTGTGCAGGCACGCTCGCAGCATTGCGGTGTGCTGGCCGGAGCAATTCATGGCCAACCGTCGTTCGGTCCGTCCGGCGGCGAGGTAGTCGCGCTGTTCGGCCGGACCCAACGGCAACGCGGGCGGACACTCCAGGTCCTGCTCGGTCAGCCCGGCGGCAGTCAGCTCGGCCTGGATCAGGTTGAGGTGCTGGTTCGAGCCAGAATGCGAGCTTGCGGCCAAGGCCAGCTCCGAGGCGCTGAGTTCCACGCCCGAGCGAAGCAGACCGACCGCCTGTACGGGTTTGAGCGCAGACCTCGCGAACACGGGTTGGCGCGGTTGCCCCTGCTCGGCCAGCACAATACCGTCCGCAACAATCACGACGACGTGCCCGGTATGTAGAGATTCGACGATGCCGCCGCGAGTGACCTCTACCAGCGGCTCCCCTGACGTCAGCGCGATCATCAGATCAGATAAGGGCTACCGGTGTGCGACGCCACCCGTGGGGAGGGTGCGTCGTCACCCGGCGCTGAGCCGCTCGGCCGCATTCCGAGCAGCCGGATGTGGGCCGGGCCCGGCTCGTCGGACTGGACCACCGTGGTTATCCAGCCGCCGTCCCGGCCGTGCTGGCGCAACACCGCGGGGTCGGCGGGCAGCTCGACCGGTACGAACGCCCGCCGTTCCCAGTCCATCCGGGCGTGGTTGCCGGCGCGGGCCAGGGGCAGGATCGAACCACCGGTGGACAGCGCCTCGCGGCTTTCCCTCAGCCACCCGATCGCGTCGTCGAGGGCGTCGACCAGGGCCGGGTTCCCGTCACACCAGGTGGCGACCAGCTCCGGCCTGGTACGTGCGACCCGGCTGCCCGACAGGTACGAACCGGCGGCCAGCGACAGACCCAGTTCGCCACCGTGCAGCCCGGTGAGGGCGAGCGCTTCGGCCAGGACGTGCGGCAAGCCGATGACGCGGGCGATGGCACTGTCTTGTTCGGCCGCCGTGGTCGGCACCGGCTTGGCACCGAGGTCGCAGAGCAGTACGGCCAGGCCGAGCCAGGCGTCCAGATCGGTGTCGTCCTCCAGGGTGAGCGACCACGGTGCGTCGCGGAACAGCAGCGGGTCCGACGCGAGGAACCCGGACTGCTCGGTGCCGGCTAGCGGATGACCGCCGACGAACCGGACGCCCGGCAGCAGCCGGTGCACGCGATCCAACACCGGCAGCTTGAGTGTCCCGACGTCGGTGATGATGCAGCCGGACTTCAGGCCATTTCGGATGGAAAGCAGTGCTTCGTCCAGGTTGGGCAGCGGCATGGCCAGCACGACCAGGTCGGCCTGGGAGACCGCTTCGGCAGGGGTGACCGCAACGTTGTAGCCGGCTCCGCGGGCCGCGCCGGACTCGGTGGGATCCGGGTCGTAACCAATTACCGAGTGGCCGCCGCGGGTCAATGCCTGCACGACTGAGCCGCCGATCAGGCCGAGGCCCAGCACGGCGATTCGAGAAAACGTGGAAGGCACCCGCAGAACCTAGCCGCCTCGACTGACGCTATTGCGTGCTGGCCGCCCGGCGTGACCGTACCGATGCCGGTATGACACTCGATAGGAATCTGCTTCAACTGCGACGTGAGCCAGACAACGAGTACCGGCCTGACGTCACTGTTGTGCAATGGTCTCCGGTATCGACTTTGCCCCGGACAGAGTCCGTGCCAGGATCGACACCGTCCGGTCCATCGAGTCCAATTACCTACCCCTATCCATCACTCCCAGCAAGCCTCGACATCCGGCAAGTTGGCGTTCGGAGGGCATCGACCATGACGCAGCGTGGGTTTGCAGTCGCGGCGTTCCGGGACGGTGGGTTATGGCATTGCGACGCGCTGCCGCCCTCCGTGCTCGATGATCTGGGCGTCCTGCTTTCGGCGCTGCGCGGCCAGCCCCCTGAGGGCGGCCCGTTCGTGGTGGCCAGTATGGACGACGAATTCTTTCTGATCGCTCGCTCACACGGCGGCCGAATCGATCTGCTGTTGTCAGATCTGACGGCTGCGGTCGAGTTTCCGTTGGCGGCACAGGTGCTGGATCGATTGGGCGAGGACCCGCCTCAGGAAGACGAGCTGGACGAAGTCTGGCCGATCGGTGAGATGGACCTGTTCAACGATCTGGAGCTCGGCGAGGACGAAATGGAGTCGATCCTCGACGACCTGGACGCCTACCCGGACGAAATGCTCGACACCGTGATCGATCGAATCGGTCTTGAGGAGGAATTCCGCCGAGCTCGGTCCAGTGCTCAGGTGGTCCGGTGACGCAATGGGCGGCGGTACTGAGCCGCGCGGATTCTCTCGACTGGCGGATGTCCGAGGTCGAGCTCGACGACTGCGAGTCGATCGACGACGTGGCCGAACTGCTGCGTGACTTCGATCAGCCCGTGCGGCTGCTGGTTCTGGAGCAGGACGACGAATACGCGGTGCTGGCTCGGCTCGACGTGGCGTCGGATACCTCGGACGAGGCGGTCCGGGTGTTCCTCTCGAACGGGCGAGCGGCTGAGGACTACCCGTTGGCGGCGGTGTTCGCCGACGGCCTGGCCGAGATCGGCGGCGATCCGCTGGACGGCGACGAGGACGCGCCGCCGGTGCACGACAGTGCACCGTTCGGCGATGCCGCCCTGCTGACCGACCTCGGAATCACGCCGGCCTATCTCGTCGAACTGTCGCTGCACGAGAGCACCCTGCCCATCGATCTGATCGAAGCTGTCTGTGACCGGCTCGGCTGCCTCGCGGAGTTCGAAGCCGTCCGGGCATGAGTTCGGACTTCATCGAGGCGATGGGCTGGGCACTGGACGAGGCCCGCGCCGCCGGGTCGGCGGACGAGATCCCGGTGGGCGCAGTCGTGCTGGACCCGGCCGGCGCGGTGCTGGCGGTCGGCCGCAACGAGCGAGCATCGGCGCACGACCCGACCGCCCACGCGGAGGTGCTGGCGCTGCGGCGCGCTGGTGCCGCGCTGGGTGACTGGCAGCTCGGCGGCTGCACCCTGGTCGTCACGCTGGAGCCGTGCACGATGTGTGCCGGCGCCGCCGTGCTGTCCCGCGTCCAGCGTCTGGTGTTCGGAGCCTGGGATCCGAAAGCGGGCGCCGTCGGATCGCTGTGGGACGTGGTGCGCGACCGCCGGCTTAATCACCGTCCAGAGGTATTCGCCGGTGTGCGCGGGGAGGAGTGCGCGAACGTGCTGCTCCAATTTTTTGCCCGTCACCGCTGAGGTAAAGTCTCCGCCGGTGGCGTGTCCGAGCGGCCGAAGGAGCGCGCCTCGAAAGCGCGTGACGTGAAAGCGTCCGAGAGTTCGAATCTCTCCGCCACCGCCAGCTGTGGCTCCCGGTCTCCGGGAGTTCCAGCGAAGAAACGCCGTTTCCGGTCTCGCCACCGGGAGCGGCGTTTTTGGTCTCGATGCGGGCGGATTCGGCAACATCTGGCATCCCCGTGATGCCAGATGTTGCGCAATTGGCGGAAATGTTCAGGGGTTGCCCTCGGTCGTAAGGTAGCGAATGAGGCGCTCGCCGAGCGCTTGCACTCACACTTCCTCGCCTTTCACTGGCCCGTTGTCGCCAGTGCGACGTGCACCCAGAAGGAGTTAGGTATGCCGGTCACTTCGCTATTGGGCTTCCAGGTCAAGCCCGATTCGACTCAGCAGGTCCTTGACTTGCTCCGCGAGACCCTCGTTGCCACCCGGGCCTTCAAGGGCTGTCTAGGCGTAGACGTCATCGTGGACGAGAAGGATCCAGCACACATCGTGCTTCTCGAAAAGTGGGAATCCTTCGCCGATGACGACGCCTACCGCGCCTGGCGCGCCAGCGAGGCCGCGGCCGCGACGGAGCCCTCGCCACTCGGCGCGCTGCTCACTGCGGCGCCCACCCTCGAGCGATTCGATCTCGCCAAGGGCGTCTGACCCCTCGCTCCGCCGAACGCCGCCGCTGTCCTGAACGGACGGTGGCGGCGTTCAGCATTTCATCGGACGGGTGGGCGATCCGATGTCTGTGTGCCCGCCGTGCTCGACGAGCTCGCGCAGTGCGCGAAAGCGCCGCGGCGCTGATGGCCGCATTCCTGCAGCTCACCTGGGCAGGTCGGCCCGGGAGCAGCGCGCGATGTACGGGATCCGGATCAGTTCCTGGCCGGACAGCGCCGGATGGCTGTCCAACAACGCCGCCACCCGCGCCAGCAGCATCGCGCGTTCGGCCGCGGCAAGTGTGATCACGTAACTGCGCGAAGCGACCAAGTCCTGCACGGCGGCTCGGCTGAGGGGCTGTTCCCACATCACGTCGAACCGTTCGATGGGCCCGAAGGGCGGCCCGACCTGTGGATGCTCGCTTTTCAGGTCCTGTTCGGTCGCACTCTCATGCAGGATCTCGCCGAGTTCGGCGACCCAATCCACGCTCACGTCGCGGATGTTCCACAGCAGCCCCAGCCGCCCGCCCGGGGCGAGAACTCGGGCCACCTCGGGTACGGCACGGGCCGGGTCCACCCAATGCCACGCCTGGCCGACCAGCACCGCATCCACCGAACCGTCCGGCAGCGGAATCTGCTCGGCGGTGCCGGCCAGCGCGCGAACGTTGGGGACTGCCCGGTGCAATTGCTCGCGCATCCCGCTCGACGGTTCGACGGCCACGACGTCCATGCCGCGTTCGACGAGGGCACGGGTGAGCTTGCCGGTGCCGGCTCCGAGATCGAGCACCTTGCGTTGGCCGGCCGGTAGCAACCAGTCGACTGCTTCGGCCGGGTACGTCGGGCGGGCCCGCTCATACTGCGCCGCGGCCGCCCCGAAGGACGCAGCCTGCGCCGCTTTCAACTCGTCGGCATTGGCCATGGGTCAATCCTTGCAGCTGGTCCGCAGCCGGATTTGGCACGGGTTGGACTCGGCGCCGACCTGCTGCGCCGGATGGTCCATGTCGAGTCGATCACCGGTCCAGTGTTGCCGTAGCCAGCGATCGTGGCTGGCGACGAGGATGGTGCCTGGCGCGGTCTTGAACGCGTCCCCGAGTTCGCTGGCCAGCGCCAGAGATATGTGGTTAGTCGGCTCGTCCAGCAGCAGCAGATCGGGCTGGCGGGCAATGACGATGGCCAGCGCCAGTCGTCGGCGTTGTCCGGCGCTCAGCTCGGCCACCGGCTTGTTGAGATCGCGTGGAGGGAGCAGTCCGAGATCCCCGAGCTCGTCATGCCCGACGGCTTCGCGGGCGAAGACTTCCCGTGCGGTCCGCTGCGGATCGCTGAACCTCGAGTCCTGGCTCAGCACGCCGATCCGGCGCGCTCGCACGTCCACCGTCCCCCGGTCCGGTCTCACCTGGCCGGCAATCACCGCCAGCAGGCTGGACTTGCCCGACCCGTTGGCGCCGGTGATCAACAGCCGCTCGCCACCGCGGACCTGCAGGTACGGCACGCTGACCCGTCCGACGACCTGAAGATCGCGTATCGCGATTGCCGGCAGGCTGGGCTCGGGCGTCGCACCCAACGGCGTGGTTAACCGGAGCTGCGCGGGCGGCCGGCGAACCTGCGCCCGCTCGGCTCGGTCCAGTCGGCGCTCCGCGCTGTGGATGCGACGGGCGTGGGTGCGTTCGACGTTCGCGCCTTTGAACTTGTGGACGAACTTGTCCGGGTCGGTGGGCCCGCGATTGTGCGCGATGGCGGACGTGCCTACCGCCGTCGCGCGCCGCAACGCGGTGAGTTCCTGCTGCTGGTCGCGGTAGGTCTGTTCCCAGCGTCGCCGGGCCGCTTCCTTCTCGTGCAGGTACGTACTGAAATTGCCGCCGTAGCGCACCGCGCCTCGGGACCGGATTCCGGCCGAGGCGGCGCCGGCCTCGTCCAGGTCCACGATGTCGGTGGCGACCCGATCGAGAAACACCCGATCGTGGCTGGTGATCACGACGACGCCGGGCAGGCTGAGCAAGAACTCTTCGAGAAGCAACGCCGCGTCGTCGTCAAGATGATTGGTGGGCTCGTCGAGCAACACACAGTCCGGACGGCTGGTGATGATCGTGGCCATCGCCAGCCGGCTGCGCTGGCCGCCGGACAGGCTGTCGATGCCCCGTCCGTCGTCTAGTTCGGCCAGGCCGAGGCGTTTCAACGCCAGATCAGCCCGCCGATCGGCGTCCCACACGTCATGCGATTGAGCCCACTCGAGCGCTGCGTTGTAGGCCGCGGTCGCGCCCGGGTCGGTCGCCAGCGCCGCGCTCAGACGTTCTACCTCGGTGGCGCCACGATGGAGCGGATCCAGCGCGGCGGCAATGGCGTCGCGAACCGAAACGCTGTCGCCGAAGCTGGGCTCCTGGGCGAGGTACGCGACTTCGGCCGGTCTGGTGATTGTGCCGGAGTCGGGAGCTTCGACCCCGGCCAGCAGTCGTAAAAACGTCGACTTGCCGACGCCGTTCTCGCCGACGCAGCCGATTCGGCGTCCGGGTGCGGCTACGAAATCGACACCGTCGAGGACGATCCGCGCGTCGTAGGACTTGATGAGGTCGTGGGCGACCAGAGCTGGGATTGGCACCGGGTTCCAAGCGCTCGCAGGGCGACCTGGACGGGCACCTCACGTCCAGCTGCCTGCGGCAGCGAACCGGCCTCGGACCAGATGCGGGATGCGCTCAGAACTTCACAGACGTAACCCTAAGGGCTCTATAGCGAGCTAGCCAGCGATTTACGACGGCCGGTTATTCACCGGAGGCAACTGACGTCACCTATCCCGTGCAGAGACCCGAGAGTCCTGCGCCGATCGGCCATCCTGGGCTGGTGGACGTCGCGTCTCGTATTTCCTTTCGTTATACAGAAGCGACCAAGGCCGGCACGCCGATTCCTGAGGAGAAGCGGAAGGCGGCTGGCCCGGTGCAGGGGACTTTGCTGGGCGGCGGCACGTACTCCCTAGCTGAAGACATGGGAAAGATCGTCTTACTCAACTTCTGGGGGAGTTGGTGTGGGCCGTGTATAAACGAGGCGCCGCAATTGGACACCATTTACCGTCAGCACAAAGCAAGTGGCGTCATGGTCGTCGGACTGGACGTCAAAGATTCCAAGGACAAAGTGCACAACAGGGCCGCGTTGCAGCCGTGTATCTAGGTGTGGTGCTGCCGGCCGATATCAATCCGGTCCTGAGTGTTGATTGCTGAGGCTTGATCGGTAACCGCGGACATATATTGCAGCCGTCTGTCTCAATCCGAACGCCTGTTGGCGCGACTAAAGCTAACCTCGGCGCACCGGCGAAAGGAGTTTGGCCGTACGTACTTGCGACAGGCCAAAGATGTGCGGATACAGCGCAATACCGCGAAGTTTGTACGACTATTCGTCATGTTTGCAGTAGTCGTCAGGGAGACGCGGCGCGCCTCAGGATTACACATCCGAGCTGACTGGTAGGAAATTATCGGGCCTGGCATTCACGGCCGCTTTGCTCGAAGAGGTCAGATAGCCGGACCGTCGGGGGCGGTATAACGCCTGGCGGTGTGATCATCTCCGGACTGGCTGCTAACTGGCGGCCGCAACCCAGCCGCGACGGCGCAGAATCTCGGCCGTGCGGGGTGGTAGGTCCTCTTCGACCTCAGCATCGTGGTTGCGCATGACCGCCTGCACGTAATCCTCGCGCTCGTCCAACCGGCCCTGCAACGAGCACACCGCGACGAGGTCCAGCAACGGCACGTCGTCACGAGAGCCGGCTACCAGCGCGACCTCGGCCGCCCGGCGAGCCAACGCGGCATCCGATTCCGCCAGCGCCCGGGTCGCCACCAGATGCGCGACATCGACGATCATGCCGGTGTAGAGATGATCCAGCGGTAGCTCGACCAGCCAGCCGTAACCGCCCAGCCGGCGATCGGAGAACGGCTCGCCGCTGACCAGCTCCAGCGCCTTGACCAGGTCGGCCAGGCCGTCCGCGCCGCGCGCCTGCCCGCGCAATCGCAGCCGGCGGAACAGGTCCACGTCGGTGAGCAGCCCGTTTATCTGTTGGCTGTCCTGCTGCAGAAATGCCTGCCCGCTGGCCGGATCCGCACCCAACCAGCTGCCCAGCATGGCCAGGGCGCGGGCCTGATCCGACGCCCCGGACGACGGGCGGCCGCCGGCCACCGACGTCCACCATTCGGCGGCGGTGTTGGCGTTGCCGGCCGCACTGCTCGAGTCGCCGAGAGCAAGGAACGACATCAACTCGGTGTAGAAGCCCATTCGTCCCGCGACCGCGTCGTCGTTGCCGGACGTCCGTACCCGTACCGGGCCAAGGACGCTGAGCCGTGGCCGAGCGGTCGAGTCCGCGAACCAGTCCAGCAGATCCTGGTCCAGCTCCTCATCCGAGAGCTGCGCGCAGACCTCGGCCGGCACATTCGGCGCCAGCGTCGCGATATCGGCCACGGTCGTCGCCGCCAGATCGAGGTAAATCTCGTCCGCGTCGGGCAACAGTGACGATCCCGCGCCGTCGTCGAGGACGGCAGGCATCACGGCCGACAACCGGATGCCGGCCGCGCCTTCGGTGGCGCCGGACCAATCCGGCATTGCTGGAGTTGTTGGCGCGCTGGCGTTCACCAGCTCTGGACGCAGCCGTCCGGTTTCGTCGACCCAGGGCGTCCACGAACGAGCCGCGGCCGGAGCGGGGGTCGGGCGGTCCACGACGGCCGCGGTGGTGTCGATCAGCTGAGCAAAGCTGGTGGCCTGTTCCGCCGACAGGTGCTGGGCGGTCAGGTCCATGCCCAACGCGGCGAGCTGCAGGTGCGACCCGGACAGCTCAAGCTGATAGCGGGTCTGGTGCGTATAGCCGTGGTCGGCCAGCAACACCACCGACACGGCCGCCCGACCGGGCAAGGTGCGTACCGCCCACAGCAATCGCTGCAGAGCCTCGTCGTCCTGCGCCGCTGCCGGGTGGATGAAGATCACCCGCGGAGCGGGGTGCGCGTCCTCGGCCGTGACGGCCGCGGTCAGAACGTCCACGGTGTCGGCCAGCTCGGCCGCGTACGTGAGCCGCTGCCGGTTGAGGCCCAGCAGCTCCTGTCCGAAGCCGACCAGGGTGACCGTGAGGTGATCCGACCAGCCGTTCATGGCCAGCTCGGCCACCATGAACCGTCCGAGATCCACCGCCGCCGCGTCCGGCCCGACCAGCGAGATCGCACCGGCCCGGGACAGGTCCAGCAGCCAGCGGTCGCCGTCCGCTCCGGTGCCCACCGTGACCAGGGTCGGGAAGGGCGCGAGGCTGCGGCTGCCGTCCAACGGCAGCTCATCCGAGACGCCGACCGACCACCAGAAACCCGTGTCGTCGACCTGCCACGGTTGCGGTGGCGCGCTCGCGTGCGGCTGCGACAGTCGCAGATCGAGCTGGTCGGCGATGATCCGGACGGCCGCGATGTCGGGAAGCCCGGCGTCGCCGACCTGTTGGGCCAGGCTGCGTAGCGCACGGTCCAGGAAGGCGACGTCGGCGTCACCAGCCGGACCGGTGGCCAGCACGGTGCGTTCGACGTCGGCCAGCGACAGGGGAGTAGCGGCAATCGAGCGGCCCAGGCTGCGATTTCGGAACTGACGACGACGCCGCACGGCCAGCGCCGAGAACAGGCCAGCCGCCAGCAGGGCACCGCCGCCTTCGAGCACCTCCCGCAGCAGCTGCGCCTGATCGTTCGCGGCCGCCGTCGGCTGGCCCACGTTGGTCGCCTCCGGTCCGGCGGTCGACGGCGTTGACGGGGGCGTCGTGGTCGGCGTGCTGGGCGCGGGCGCGTCCCGGACGAGCGACTGCGCCGCTACCGGGGCCGGCTCGGTCACGGTCGTCGGCACATCGATCTGCCAACCCGGCAGGATCAGGTCGGGATCGGTGAACTGGCGGGCGGCGGGTTCGGACCGATCCGCATTGGCCTGCCACACGTCGTGCCAGTCGCTGACCCCGGCGTCTTCGGCGATCCCGGACAGGGTGTCGCCCGGCTCGACCGTCACGTGTTCGACGATGTGCCGGGTCACGGTTGGTGCCGACGTCGAGTCGGCCGGGGACTCGCCCGGCACGATGACGATCCACCCTGGCCGGAGCAGACCGGGCGTGGTGAGCACGCTGCCGTCGGCCTGGGTGCGTCCCTCGTTCAGCGCCCAGATCTCCTTCCAGTGATCGCCCGAGCCCAGGTACTTCTCGGCCAGATCCCAGTAGGTGCCGGGACCGTCGCTGGCCGGCACGACGTACTCGTGGGTGGCCACGGTTGCACGCTGGCCGAGGGCAGGCGCCGAGTCCGCCTGATCCGAGGCCGGGCGGGCGGCAACCCGGGTGGTCGCCGTCTGCGGGGCCGCTGCATGGTGGGCGGCCGCGGCCGTCGAAGTCTGTATTGCTTGTACCGACACCGCCGGAGCGGGCGCTGCGGTCGCGAAGGCGGTGACCGGTGCGGCCAGACCCACAACGGTCGGGCCGAGGACGAAGATGGCCGCGATCAAGGCGCGGGCCAGGTGCTGCTGGCCGGTGAAGATGCCCGGCACCCGACGGGGCGCGCGAACCCCGCGCACTTGGGAGATCGACTCGATCAGGAACGCGACTGCGAACTGGAACCAGGCCAGCCAGGCGATGCCGGCCAGGATGTCGATCACGACGTCGTCGCTGATATCGCCGGCCTTGAGCTGCGACCAGCCGTCCAGTGGATTGCCGATCAGAGCACCGAGGGCCAACGGCACGCCGACGACCAGCAGCAGCAGGATCAGGAAAGCGCCCAGGGCGCGAAGCATTCTGCTCATGTCAGTTACCTGCCACCGTGGTTCCATGAATGGCCGTCGCAGACCAGGTTGCTGTTTGCGAGATGTCATTGAGGTGCACGACCGAAAGCACCGAGGTCTTCTTCGGGATCGTGGCCCGCACCGTCACCGTATTGCCGTCGAAGGTGACCGTCCCGGTCGCGCCGTTGTCGGCCATGATCGCGTTGGCTGCCTTGCGGGCGGCCACCGGATCGGCCCGTAGTTGGTCGGGACTGCCGTTGCGCAGGGACTCCGGGCTCAGCGCATCGGCTCCGGCGCGGGCCGCTTGTTCGGCAACGTCAGCGGCTTTCTCTTTCGTCGCCAGGGCATTGCCACCGTCGATCACCAGGCCGGCCATCGCAATCATGCCGGCGGCCAGGATGGCCATGTACAGCGCAATCGAGCCACGCTCGCCGTCATCGCCAGCTTTTCTGCCCGCGATTGTCCTATTCAGGCGACGCCATAGGGACGTGTGGGTAGGACTTTCCAGTGGAGGCACGCCTACCTCACCCGCCCAGATCGCGGAAGTTCTCGATCGGCGCCGTGGCCGTCGAGGTGAGCGTCACCGAACCAGGCAACCCGGCCAGCGCCAGGCCCGACAGCGACGCGGTGCATTGCACGGTCACGCGCACCTGCCCGCCGGCGTGGAAATCCGAGGTATCCGGGGTCGTATGAAAGCTGCTGCAGCTGATACCGGCGTTGTCCAGGATGTTGCGAGCCGCCGCGTCGGCCTGGCTGCCCGCTCCGCCGGGCGTATTGGCCAGCGCCGCCGCCCGCACCGCCGCGGACGCCGACTGGTCGGCAACCTGCTTGCCGTGCACGTAACGGCCGAAGCCGACCACGGTCAGCAGCATCGCAATCACGAACGGCGTGAGAATGGCCAGTTCCAGGGCGGCTAAACCGTCCTCGCGGTCACCGACGCGATATCTCGCCAGCCACCACATCACGCACCACCAGGGGCAACGAACCGCTCGATCGGGCCGGTGGCGGACTCGTGGATGTGGAACGTAGCGAGCGGGACGAGGCTGATCACGTCGCCGGTCACGTCTAGCGTGAGGTTGTTGCCGTTCGGGTTGGCGTCCACGTTTGATTTCACGATCAGATTCGGAGCGATCGCCTTCAAATAGTCCTGGGCCCGCAGCTGGCCGGCCGCCGGCGTGGACTGGTACGCCCGCCCCGTCCGCAGACCTTCTTCGGCCGCGGCCTGGGCCACGTGCCGGGCGTGCCAGACCAGCGAGAACTGCACCACGAACATCACCAGCAGAATCATCGCCGGGATGGTGATGACCATTTCGATGATCCCGTACCCGCGGTCGTCGGCACGCCGACTACGCCAACGGCGTAGCAGCGAGGAACGAGCGCGGGTAAGCACGGGCAACCGCCGGGTTACTGAGTCTTGACGTTGTTGGCGGTGCTGGTCGCCTTGGTCACCAGGATGGCGACGATCGCGATGGCGGCGATCACGAAGGCGGCGATGATGACGACCGTCTGCACGATCTCGCCGCGCTCGGCATCCTCGCGGACCAGCTCGGCGCGGGTCGCGGCCCAGGCCCACAACAACCGGAGTTCGTTCAACATGTTGAATCCTCTTTCTATTGATGATGCCGATACTGCTTGCTCAGTACGACGGTTTGCTGCGATCAGAAGCTCAGAACGTTGACGATGGCCGGATAGCCGATGAACACAACGAATCCGAAACCGATCAGGATCTGGGCCAGCCGCATCGATTGATCGCGTTGCCCGGCCAGCCCTTCGGCCTCGGCCAGTTCCCGGCGTCGCATCGTTGCCGCCCGGGCGGTCAGCGTCTGCCGGACCCGAGCGCCGTCGTGGGACACCAGCCGAACCAGCGTCCCGAGGTCGCGCAACTCGGCCACGCCGACCCGTTCGCCCAGCTCGGTCAGCGCATCCCAGGCGTTGCGGCCACTGCGGGTAGCGCGAAACAGCGTGTCCCGCAACAGCGCCAACGGCCAACCGGTGCCAACCCTCGCGGCATTGGGCAGCGCCTCGGCCGGTGCCGCGGAACCGGCCATCTCCAGTGCGACCAGGTCGAGGTAAGAACCCAGCGCACGACGGAAATCCCGGCGCCGGCGGGCGGCCGCGCTCCGCGCATCGATATCGGGCAAGAAGAAGAACACCACGGCGACCAGGATGGCGACCACGATCGGCGTGCCGGTGGGCAGCGGCAAACCCACCGTGATCTGCAGAACCACCATGCCCAGCAAGGCGATCAGGAACCCGAGGACGGCGGCCACCACCTTGTAGCCCATCGTCGCCTCGAACGTCTTGCCGGTCAGGGCCAGGTCCTGGCGCAGGCTGGTGTATTCGACGTTGCGCAGCGTGAGCTGGCGGCTGACCAGCTGCCCGAGCCGTTCCTGCAGCCCGGCTGCCGTGTTCGCCGCCACGGCTGACGCCTGCGTGGTGCCGCTGCGTTGCTGCTGGTCGTAACGGGCCAACTCGGTGAGTGAGTGCGGCTTGGGCGGGGCCAGCCGCCGGATCACTCCGAAGAGCACCGCGCCGATGATCCCGCCGAGGAGCGCCATGGCGATCATCGGGCCCGCACCGCCCTCGGCCGCTGGTCCGCTTGCGGTTCGGATGCAATCGCCTCGGCGGCCGCCGTGGTGAGGCCGGTCAGGTTGGCCACCAGGCGCAGGTCCGCCGGATCGATCTTGTGGTTCGGACGGGCCAGGAAGGGCATCACCGGCTCGGACCCGGACAACTGCCGCATCCAGAAGAAGCCGGCGGCGAAGAAGGCCAGCACCACGACCAGCGCGAGCTGGCCGGCGAAGGAGTTGTACGGCTCGACGTACTGCGAGGAGAAGATCGCCATGAACACGGCAAAGCCGATCGTGATCGCGACGACGATCTGGACGCCGCGCCGCAAGCCGGCGCGACCGGCCGACACCCGGCGGCGCATCTCTAGCTCTTCGCGGGCCGCCTCGGCCAGGTTGCCCAGCACCAGGCTCAGCCCGTCACCCCGCCGTCGCACGTTCAGGATCAAGGCGGCCAGGATCAGGTCGGCACTGGCGTCATCGAGGTAAGCGGCCAGCGACAGCAGGGCTTTCTCCATCGGTACCTTCGCCCGGATCTGACCGGTCAACCGGATCAGCGGCTGCCGGATCAGGGCCGGCGCGTTTCGGGTGGTCGCCGGAATGGCCTGCTCCAGGCTCGCGTGCGCGCTGATCGTGTCCCGCAGCGCTTCCGTCCAGATCACCAGCGCCTCGAGCCGGGCAATCTGCAGCTGTTCGGCGCGCGTCCCGCCGAACAGCTGCGGCCAGAAGATGACCAGCAACGCCAAGCCGATCGCCGCCACCGGCCAGCGCGTGAGGACCAGGGTCAACGCCCCGACCACGACGCCACCGGCCACTCGCCCGGTGAAGGCCGGCGAGTGCAGGGCCTGAGAGATCTTGTCGCTCAGCCCCGGTCCAGCCGTGGGGTCTGGGGTCGTCCCCCGGATTCCGATGACCAGCAGGACGATGCCCACCCCCACGCCACCGCAGAGAATGGCTGCCAGAAGCGTCGTAACCGAAGGCAGAATCATCTCGTCACCCCTACACGCCCTGCGCGTACCACTGCGGCTGAATGGCGATGAGGTCGTTATAGCCCGCCGAGGCCAGCCGATCGGCCCGCATGATCGCCACCTCGGGCATCCGCTCGGCGCGACCGTCCACCTCGGACTCGGCGAAGATCTTCGACCGGGTGACGCGACCTTCGTTGATACCGGTCACCTCGATTACCTCGGTCACGGTTCGCAGGTTGTTCATCAGCGGGTTCTTGCGGATGAAGACGACGAAGTCGATGGAGCCGGCCATCAACGAGTGCGTGACCGGGAAGTCCAGCCGCTCGAACTGAGCCGCGTAGGTGGCCAGCTTGTGGAACACGTCGTCGGCGTCACGCGCGTGGATGGTGGACAGCGAACCATCGTTGCCCTGCGACATGGCCGACAGCATCTGCACGACCTCGGGCCCCAGGACCTCGCCCACGATGACACGGTCCGGGTTGTGCCGCCGGGTGCGGCGGACGAGTTGGTCGATGCTGATGCCGCCGCGCCCCTCGACGTCGGGCAGCACTTCTTCCATCTCGACGACATCCCAGTGCAGATCGGGGTTATGACGTAAGCCTAATTCGAGTGCGCGCTCCACCGTGATGATGCGTTCCTGCGGCGGGATGCAGTTGACCATCGCGCGCAGCAGCGTCGTCTTTCCGGCGTCGGTGGCGCCGGCCACCATGATGTTGCAGCGGGCGAGCACAGCCGCTTCGAGGAACGCGGCCAGCGTCGGGTCGACGGTGCCGAATTCCACCAGCCGGTGCATGAACATCTGCGGGAAGCGGTTGCGGCGGATCGAGATGACCGGACGTTCGGTGGCGCCCAGCACCGCGGACAACCGGGAGCCATCCGGCAGCCGCAAGTCGAGTTCCGGACTGGCGACGGTGAACGGCCGGGCGTTCAAACCCGCGTAGGCGCCGAGGTTCTGCACGATGTTGATCAGGTCGTCGTCGTTGACGGCGATCGGGCGGCCGCGCTCCTTGCCGCGGGGAGCGGCGTAGGTGATCCACACCTCGTCGCAGCCGTTGATGTCGATGTTCTCGACATCGGGGTCGTCGAGCAGTTCCTGCAACTCGCCGGCGCCGTACATCGCGGCGTACACCGCATCGCACAGTCGCTGGTCATAGGCCTGGTCGGGTAGTTCGGAGCCCCGGGCCAGCAGCGCCTGCATGTGCCGTTGCACCGCGCCGACGATCAGCGCTTGGGCCAGTTGCTGCTCGTCGGCGGTGAGCAGCTCCGGCAACAACTGGGCATCGCGCCGTTGCTTGGCCAGCGTGATCTCGTCCGCGACCTCTTCCTGAAGCTCGCGGATCAGCCCGTAATCGATCGTTTCGTGAGTGCTCATCGGCCTTGCGCCTGTTCCATGGCTCGTTGTTCGTCCGTGTCGTCCGTGTCGTCGGCAGCATCGCCCGGCGCGTCGGCGGTGTTGGCCGGCTCTGCGAGGGCCGGGTCGCCGGCCGGGCCGTACAGCTCGGGCCACCAGCTCAGCAGGGTCTGGGACAGCACCCCCGCGGAGGCGAGCAGCGGAGTCTTGGCCAGCTTGCGAGTGAGCACGCCCTCCCACAGTGCGGCCGCGCCCTTGTCGTCCTCGGCCAGGAAGCCGGCCACCGGTACGGGCGAACCGGCGGCATCCAGCATCTTGCGGACCTCGGCCACGGCGCGTTCCTCGCCGCGGCTCGGGGCCACCACCACGACCGCCAGCGGGTTGCGCTCACGGGTCGCGTCGCCCACCATCGACGAGAGCTCGTTCACCCGATCCCGCAGGTGGTAAAGGCCTTCCAGGCTGGGACGGGCAACCAGCAGCACCGCCGCCGAGGCCCGAGCGACGGTCAGCGTCGGGTTGCCGGGCTGCATCCGACCGAGGTCAGCGATCGCGGTGCCCTGCCACTGCGCGCAGATGGTTGCCACCTGCGGCCACAGCCGTGCCATCGGGGCGTAGGCCTCCGCGCCGAGCGCGCCGGGAATGACCGGGAAGCCGAGCGAACACAACTGACTGAACTGGGTCAGCGACTGCGGGGACACTCCGGACCGAGCGCCCGCGGCCAGCGAGAGGATGGACGGGGCCTGCGAGAGGCGTTGGACGTTGCCGGCCGAATGCAGCCGGAAGGCCAAGTCGCCGCCGGCCGGATCCATCTCGACCACGGCGCGCTGCGACGGCCACACCGCGCCGAGCGCGGTGCACAGGGTGGTCACGCCGGGTGAGCCCTTATCGCTGCAGACCGAAATGATCATGAGCCGTTGACCCGGACCAGGGCGATCAACTGGTTGTTCGACGCGGCGGCAATGGACGGCGCCGCGTTGCCGGCCACTTGCAGGGTGACCAGGCTGCCACCCTGGGTGGACGGGTTTTCGGCGGTGGAAAACACCTTGACGTTGGACGCCAGCACCTGCGCGCTGGTCGTCGAGTTCTTGCCCGGCAGGCCGAGCACCTCGACTGAATCGCCTGACTGCAAACCATCAGCGGGCAACTGGCCCGGTGCCACGGCGACCCCGACCAGGGCTTGACCGGTCGGCAGCGTCGCCACGTCGGCGACCATTGCGCGCTGCAACAAGGTATGCGGGAGCAGGGTGACGGCCGCCGTCTTGCCTACGATGCTGTCGAGGCCGGATCCGGCGATTGCGGTGATCTCGCCGGCCACCGAGGCGGTGGACAGGTCCGAGCGCTCGATCGTGTGTCCCACCGGCACCGTCTTGATCACCACGACGACAGGCGTCTTGGAACCAGCTTGGGTATACAGATAAGCACCGATGGCGGCCAGCCCGATGATCAGGGCGACCGCCAGCGCGATGTATCCGGGTCGTCGTTCGCGGGTGGGCAGCGGTGACTGAACCGCCGGGACGCGCCCGTTTGACGGCGGCGCGGCGTGACCGGCCGACGCCCCACTCGGCGTGCCGGCCGGCATGGTCTGCGGCGAGAATCCGCCGGGCCTCATCGGTTCGTCCTCATCTGAACTGCCTCACTGCTCGTGGATGTGCAATCTCGTCCGCCCCCGCGCGACCTGCGCGTTCGAACGGTCAGTTACGGCCGACGACCTGGATCTGCAGGATGTCCATCGCCGCCGCGGTCGTGGTGGACACCAGGGGATCAAGCGTCCCGTTGGCCTGGCCGGCCACGTTCGACGTCCAGCTGATGTCCCACTGGGTGCTGAGCTTCGACGTCACCGGCCCAGCCGCGGACACGTTCCGGTAGGTGTACGAACATCCCGACGGGGAGGCATCGTTGCCGTATCCGGAGGTCCAGGCGGTGCCCGGTCCGCCGCACGACTTGCTGGCCCCGTTGCCGGCATCGAACGTCAACGTGGCGGGCGTCGCAGTAACCGTGACGGTGACGCCGGTATCCGTTGCGGTCTTGCTCAGCGGGTGGAAATCGGCCGGGTCGGTCCAGAACCAGGTTGGCGTGTTCACGTAGGTGAATGCGCGGCCCTGGTAGGAGTTGGTTTCGGACGGCGAGCGGTGAAAGGTCGGCTGGATCATGGTCATGGTGGCCAGGATGTCGCGGGCCACGTCGCCCGGATCCGGCGGAACGACCATGCCCGGCGGCGGATTCTGCATCCAGCCCCAGCCGCCGTTCGTGCACTGGCCGCAGCCCTCGACGAAGATGAATTCGTAGATGGCGCCGGTGGTGTGACCTTCCCAGACCGCATCCGATTTCGGTGGCTGCGGTTCGAGCAGCTTCACGTATTCCGCGTCGCCGTACTGGTTGAGGTAGAAGTAGCCGAAGGTTTTGTCGTAGCAATCGACGATGTTGCCCTTTTCGGTCTTGCACACGGTGGGGCCGGGGTTGTTGTGCGAATCACCGGAGCTCGCAGTCGAGCCAGGTTGCCCGGTGCTGCCCGGATCGGTGATGTGGATCGTGCACTGACCGTTCGCGTCGTACTGCTGGCAGGTCGGGTCATCGGCCTGCGCCGTGCCGCTGACCGCGACGAACAGCCCGATGGCCATCGCGATGGCAGCGACGACGACGAGCAGACTGCGCCGGCGAAGTTTTACTGTGCTGGGCACGAGTCAGCCCCCTTGTTGGTGATGTTGGAAACCCGCCAGCCATTCGCGGCCGGGTACTTCAGATTCGTCACCGTGATGGCATCGAGCAGGAAGTTCTTACGTCCCGCGGCCACCAAGGAGTTGCCGTTGGCGTCCACGCCGCCGACCTTGCTGACGTCGTTGCAGGTCGTCACTTGCACGGTCGGATATATCGGATCCGGCTTGTGCGCCGGCTGGTTCGTCAGGTCGGTCACTCCGGCGGCAATGGTGCTGATCTTCTGAGTGCCGGTCTGCTTCCAGCTCTGGCTGCGATAGTGCGCGACGCCGTTGCGGTCGATGTCGGCCTGGTTGCCGGTGCTGACCGTGACGATCAGGTTGTACGAGCTTTTCGGGTTCGAATAGAGCTGGTCGATGGTGGCGTAATACTTGCGGACCGCGGCGATCGCGCCGGCCCGGGCGGCGGCTTCGGGCGTCGCGGGTCTGCTGGTCGCCGACGCGCTGGGCGCAGGGGTGCCGCTCGCCGTCGTCGCTGTGGTCGGGGCGGTCTGGATGTCCGTGCCCGAAGAGGCCTTAGCGCCACATGCCGAGAGAGTGATCATGGTGCCGGCTATGCACAGGCTTGCGATCGAACTACGTATCGCCGCCCGCACTGTCCTTCACCCCCGGCTTCATGGTCACCGCCATGCGGTCGTCGCCTGTCGCTGATGGTTCAACGTGACGAAACTGTGTAGCTCAACTGCGTTCGGGCCAGAAGGCTACCTTGATTTCGAGATGCCAGTCTGCCGTGATGTTTCACCTATCGCCATGTTTAAACGCATGTAAAGTTCCGTTATGGCTGTCGGAAGTGTATGTACCCGTTCGCCCGGCTTCTAAACGACGCCGTGCTCCGGCAGATGTTCGGCGTGGCAGTTGTCACCCGCCTGATCAAGCGCCGACCGGCCGCCTTCCGGGATCGTCGCAGCATCGCTGTCCGGGTCGCTGGCTGGCTTGGTCACGCTCGGACACGCGCTCAGTACGCACACGTACATGGCAGACTCGCGCGAATCAAGCAGAAGGAGATCCAGTGCGCTGGCAGTGGTCGCTGAACGATGACGGCGAGCACGATGGCCCCGGTGCGGCCGACGAACGCCACGTGCTGGTCGAGGCAGATGCCGACGCCTCGATCGCCGTACTCGCTGCTGCCCTCGACGTCGAGGTACGCGACCTGCTGCCGGCAACCGGAATCCCGTCCGCGCTCACCGTGCTCGACGAAGGCGACCGCTCGCTCGGGCAGGCGGCACCGCTGAGTGGAGCCCGGCTGGTGCGCGGTGCGGGGCAGCTTCGCCTGGCGGGGGTGCCCAGCGATCCCGGCGTCGGGCTGGTGTTCAGATCCGGGCCGCTGTCCGGTATCCGGGTACCGCTGCCGGACGGTTTTCGCCGCCGGGATCCCGCGGTTCACTTCCGGCTGGGCCGGGCCGAGGGCAACGACATGGTCATCGGCGACCCGTCGCTCGGCGCCGTACACGCGGAGCTCTCGGCGTCCAGCGACGGCGCCGTCATCGTGAGGCCCGCGGATCCGGAGTGCCGGATCCAGGTCAACGGCGCCCTGGTTCCGGCCGAGGGCATCGCCGTCACCGAAGCGGATTCGATCGAAATCGGTGCCTCAGTGCTCGGGCTGACCGTGGCGGGCGGCGAGGCCCGAGCCGATCTGAGCCCGGACGGCCAAGGCGCGCTGGCGTTCAACCGGCCGTCCCGGATCCGGCCGCGGCGCCCGGCGATGTTCCTGCGATTACCCGGTGCGGCGCCGCAGGCCAACGAGGGCGCCCCGCTGCCCTGGGCAATGGCGACCATCCCGATCGCGATGGCCGGAATCATCGCCTACATCAGCAAGCAGCCGGCGATGCTCATCATGTCGATGGCGAGCCCGGTGCTGGTCGTCTCGAACTTCCTCACCCAGCGGCGGATGACCAAGCGCCGGGGTCATAACGCCATGGGCCGCTGGCAGACCGAGCGAGACAACGCGAACAAGCGGCTAGTCGAGCTGACCGAGGCGGCGCGTTCTGAGTTGCTGCGGGACCTGCCCGACCCGGCCGAGACGCGGCTGATCTGCACGCTGCCCGGGATACGGCTCTGGGAGCGGCGGCGGGCCGACCCGGACGCCCTGGTGCTCCGGGTCGGAGTCGGTGAGCTACCGCTGCCCCTGCGCCTGGAGGGCGGCGATCAGGGCGCAAGCAAACCTGAACCCAGCATTTCCCCGGTGCCAATCAGCGTCGATCTCGGCGCCGCTGGGGTGTTGGGCGTGGCCGGTCCGCCGGCGATTGCTCGCGCGTCGGCCCGCTGGATGGTGCTCCAGCTGGCGGCGCTGCGCAGCCCGCGAGACCTGCGCATCGTGCTGCTGTGCGCCGACCAGTCCGCCGCCGACTGGTCCTGGCTGCGTTGGCTGCCGCATGCGCAGACGCCGGCCCCGAACGCGCCGGTCGTACTGATCGGCAACACGACCGAGTCCCGCACCCAACGGGTGGCCGAATTGCTTCGTGAACTCGATGAGCGTCGGGAGGCAACCCGCGCCGACCACTCTGTCGAGTTCAGTGAGCAGATCGTGCTGATCGTGGACGGGGCGCGCCGGGTACGCACGATCAACGGGATGACCCGGCTGCTGCGGGAAGGTCCGTCCGCCGACCTGTTCTCGATCTGCATCGACGACGACCGATCCCGGCTGCCCGAAGAAGCGACCGCCGAGGTCATCGCCGACGAGCTGGACGCCACCCTGGGCCGCCTCGAGGCGACGCAGTCGGCTTCTGCTCCGCGGCTACTGCTGGACCTGGTCACGCCCGCGCTCGCTGAGGAATGTGCCCGCGCGCTGGCCCCGGTGCAACACGTCGGTGGCGAGGACGACGCCGCGGTGCTGCCGGCGGCGGTGCGCTTCGTGGACCTGCTCGGCGTGGACCTGGAAGACCCGACCTGGGTGACTTCGCGGTGGGTGCTGGCCGGTCGCTCGACCCGCGCGGTGGTCGGCGCCGGCCTGGACGGCGAGTTCAGCCTTGATCTGAAGGCCGACGGCCCGCATGCGCTGGTGGCCGGCACGACCGGTGCCGGCAAGTCGGAGTTCCTGCAGACGCTGGTCGTCGGGCTGGCGCTGGTCAATCGGCCGGATTCGTTGACCTTCGTCCTGGTCGACTACAAGGGCGCGTCGGCGTTCGCGGACTGCGAGCGGTTGCCGCACACCGTCGGCATGGTCACCAACCTCGACAACCGCGAGACCGAACGGGCGCTGACCTCGT
Source organism: Frankiales bacterium (assembly GCA_025966315.1). Classification (GTDB taxonomy): domain Bacteria; phylum Actinomycetota; class Actinomycetes; order Mycobacteriales; family Jatrophihabitantaceae; genus Jatrophihabitans_A. The sequence continues at coordinate 37,734 of JAOPUZ010000056.1, forward strand.
TGGACGCCGAACTCAAACGGCGCGAAGAGGTGCTGCGCTCGATGGGCGCCAAGGACGTCGACGACGCCTGGGACCGCAACGCAAAGCTGGCGGCGTCCAGTGCCCTGGCCCGGCTGGTCATCGTGATCGACGAATTCGCCGAGCTGGTCCACGAACTGCCGGAATTCGTCACCGGGCTGATCCGGATTGCTCGGGTCGGCCGCTCGCTGGGGGTACATCTGGTACTCGCTACGCAGCGCCCGGCCGGGGTGGTGTCGGCCGAAATGCAGGCCAACGTCGGGCTGCGAGTCGGCCTGCGGATGGCCAACAAGGCCGATTCTGCCGAGGTTCTGGAGTCCCCGGACGCGGCGTTGATCTCGCCGGCCACGCCGGGCCGGGGCTTCGCGCGCCGCGGCGGCGCCGGGGCACCGGCGGCGTTCCAGACGGCGCGGGTGGCCGGCCGCCGACCCGGCAAGGTCAGCGCGCAGACAGTTTCGCGCGTGAACGTCTACGACGTGGGCTGGGCGGAATTAGGCCAGCCACTGCCCCGGCGAGGCGGCACCAAGGCGCCGGAAGACCCGGCCGCGACCGACCTGCACGCCCTGGTCGAGCTGATCCGCGGGGCGGCCGCCGAAGCCGGGATCGGACGGAATCCGAGCCCGTGGCTGCCGGCCCTGCCGTCCCGTGTGAGCGTCGCCGAGTTGCCGGCCGCAGCCGAGGGCAGCACGGCAATCGGCATCGGGTTGCAGGATCTGCCCGCCGAGCAATCCCAGCGACCGCTGACCTACGACGTGCTGAGCGCCGATCACGCCATCATCGCCGGTGGCCCCGGGTCCGGCCGCTCCAGCGTGCTGCGCACCGTCATCGCTGGTATCGCGCAGCGGTTCAGTCCCGACGACGTCCACCTGTACTGCTTGGACTTCGGGCCCGGAGCCCTGCTGGCCGCGGCCGGACTTCCGCATTGCGGGGCGGTTATCTCGGGCACCGAGCCGGACCGCGTCGATCGGTTGCTGACCCGGCTCACGGCCGAGATTGCCAGCCGGCAGCTGCTGCTGGCCGGTCGCGGCTTGGGCGACATCGCCGAGCAGCGGGCGCAGGCGTCCACGCCGGCCGAAGCGCTGCCGTACCTGGTGCTGATCATCGACCGCTGGGAAGGCCTGCTCGGTGCGTACTCGCTGGAAGAGATGCAGGGACTGCGCGAACGGGTGATTCGGCTGTTACGGGAAGGCCCATCCGTTGGCGTAAAGCTCATCGTGGCCGGCGACCGGGCTGTGTTGACCGACCGCATCGCCGGCTTCATTGCCACCAAGTACGTGCTGCGGCTGGCCGACCGCGAGGATTACCGGCTGGTCAACATCCGGCCGCAGACGCTGCCCACCGACATCCCGCCCGGCCGTGCGTATTTCGGCGACGCGCCGAACGAAGCCCAGTTCGCCCTGCTGGGTGGGGATCCGTCCGGCCAGGCGCAGATCGCTTCGCTGCGGGCAACGGCGACCGAACTGGCCGGGCGGTACGGGGTGCCGGCTCGGCGGCCGTTCCGGGTCGACGTGCTGCCCAGCGTGATCACCGCCGCCGAGGCGTTGTCGCTGCCGGTGGCGATGCCTGCTCCCGAGGGTCCGTTCGCGGTGCTGCTGGGCGTCGGAGGCGATGACCTGGGCCAGTACCAGATTGGCTTCGGCAACGGGCCCGGCTTCCTGGTGGCCGGCCAGCGCCGCACCGGCCGCAGCACGGCGCTGGCCTTGCTGGCCAGTGGGCTGCATCGCAACGGCGTGGCGATGCGGGTGGTCTGCGCCAAGGCGTCGCCGCTGAGCGAATGGGCCGAGGCCAACGAGGTAGCGGTGGTTGCCACGCTGACGGAGCCGGAGGAAATGATCGCCTGGATCGATGCCCAGCCGCAGTGCGCCGTGATCGTCGACGACGCCGATCTGGTGCACGGCAGCGATCTGGATTCGGCCCTGATCGACTCGGTACGCGGTCGGCCGCCGGGCTCGATGGCGTTCGTCGTCGGCAGCACGTTGGACGACCTGGGCTCGCTGTTACGCGGGGTCGCCGTCGAGGGCAAGCGGAACAAGCAGGGCCTGTTGCTGTCACCGGGCAGTTCGATGGACGGCAATACCTTCGGCTCCGGACTGCCCCGTAATCTGCTCGGCCGGGCGCCGGCGGGTCGCGGCCTGGTTCTCATCGACGGCGAGTGGCTGGCCGTGCAGGTGCCCGTCCCGGCCGGGCTGTCGCTGTGAGCGCCCCGAACGCGACCGACGCGACGGTGCTGGGTGCGGCGGTGCCGGGCTTCATAGCGGCTCACGAACTGCCCACCGTGCGTTCCGTCCGCCGGTTCTCGGTCGTTGCCCCCGACGGCCGGCTGGTCCGGGTCAGCGTCGACAGCCCCGCCGCCGTCGGCCGATTCCGCCAGCTGGCCACGATCGCTACGGTCCAGCGCGGGGTTGGTGAGCTCCTCGCCGCCGGCACGACCGGCAGCACGGGCTTCGTCGTCCAACCGCTGCCGGGCCGGCGCCTCGTCGACCTGCTGGCGCTCGGCGGCGTCGATCCCGGCCAGCTGGGCGGGCTGCTCGCCCGGGTGGCCGGCACCCTGGATGCGCTGCACGACGCCGGTCTGGTGTTCGGCGCGCTGGCCGTGTCCGCTCTCGTGTTGGACGATCCGTCTGGTGGCGTGGCGGGTGCCGGCCTGGACGTTGCCGTACTGGACGATCTGTTGTCGGTGCTGCCGCTCGGGGACCGGGTACCGACCAATGCGGCCGGCCGGTTCGTCGGCGGCGTGCCCAGCGCGCCCGAACTCACCGATGGCGCCGAGCTGACCCCGGCCACCGACGTTTTCGGGCTGGCCGCCGTATTGGCGACCATGCTTATCGGCTCGACCGGCTGGGTCACGAACCCGGCGGCGGCGTTACGCCGGTACGGTTCCGGCTCGGCCGCGGTCCTGACGGCGCTGTCCATCGATCCGGCCGCGCGCCGAGTGGGAGTTCAGGAGCTGCTGCAGGCGGTGACGGGCCTGACCGCCGGAGCCCCGGCGCCTGCATCGGTGGCGCCAGTATCGGCGGCGCCTGCATCGGTGGCGCCAGTGGTGGCGCCTGCATCGGCAGCGCCGTCGGCGGGTCCGTCAGCGGCGCCGTCAGCAGCTCACCGGGCGGCCACGTCGCCAGCGCCCGCGCCGGCGCAGGGCTCGGGCACGTTGCCCCCACCCCCGCCAGCGCCCGCGCCGGCGCCGGTTGGCTCGGGCATGTTGCCCCCACCCCCGCCCGTGCGGTCACGCCAGCCGCTGCCGTCGGCCGCGCTCGCCGCGCCGACCGGTCCGGCGATCGTTCGACATACCCCTTGTTGGCAAAGGGAAATCGATGATGCGGCGCTGCGTATGTGGGGACCGGTGGATCCGCTGGCCGACCCGATCGACCGGCCGGACCTGCGTTTCCGCAGCGCAGCGGTCATCGAGGAGCTGACCGAGGAGCCGGAGCGCCCGTTGTGGCGCAGTCCGGTGCTGATCTGTTCCGTGCTGGCCACGATCATCGTGCTGGTCGTCGCCGGGATCCTCATTTTCTGACCGATCGTGCAACACCTGGCATCTGGGAGACGCCAGAAGTTGCACGATTCAGAGGAGCCGGCCGCGAACCTAAGCGCCAGTTAAGAGATCGGAGAAATTCTGCCCGCTGTGACCGAATAATCCGATACGCCCCAATCCGATGGTATCTAGGTTTTGAGATGTCGAAGCACCCGAGCCGCTCCTCAACGGGGCGGCCCACTGACTGGAGGAATTCATGGCTGACATCAAGGTCACTTCGCAGGATCTGCACAATGTTTCGTCCCAGCTGTCGTCCGGCTCGTCCGACATCGAGGGCCGGTTGTCCTCGCTGCACGCGCAGGTCCAGACGCTGGTGGACAACGGCTGGCAGGGTTCGGCCTCGTCCGCGTTCCACGATCTGTACACGCAGTGGAACACTGCGGCCGGCCAGCTCAAGCAGGCGCTGGATGGCATCAGCAAGCAACTCGGTAATGCCGCCACCACGTACGAGCAGACCGAGGCGTCGCTGACCCAGTCGATGCACTGACGCCTTACCGCGCCGGCGCAATCGATGAGCGCCAAGCAACCTTGATGGGCCGTGATCGACGGCACCGCCGGTAGCCGAACGAGTTACCAGCGGTGCCGTTGGCCGGCCAGCACGTCGGGCTGAACTCAAGGTTCAAAAATCAACCAGCACCGCGAAACAGTCGGGCCAACGAGGGCCGAGGAGGAGACATGGCCGATCCCGTCGAGATCTATGTCGACCTGGAGGCGTTGCAGGAACTCGCCAACAAGCTGGCCCAGATCAAGGACGCGTTGTCGCACGCCAAGGACGACCTGCAGTCCTACGGCCCGGCGCTCGGCTCGGGCAAGGTCAGCGACGCGCTGAACGATTTCGTCGGCGGCTGGAAAGACGGCCGCAAGAAGATCGACGACAACATCGACAAGCTCGTCGACAAGGTCAAGGGCGCGGCGCAGACCTTCCAAGATCAAGAAGATTCCTTGGTGAAGTCCACCAAGGGTGGGCACTGACGGACGGCGTGGCGATGACATCGATTACCGGAGCAGAACCTGCTGATGTGAGCAGCGCCTTCTGGATGAACCTGCCCGATGGCTGGGTGGTGCTGGACCTGGACACCAAGGATGTCCCCGTCCAGCTGCAAGAGCTGATGGACGACGCGCAATCGCGGGACGCCTCGTTCGCCGACCATCGCGGCGTCCTCGAGAAGCAGATCAAGACGATGATCCGTTCGGCCCGCTCGTCCGACGTCTCGTTCGCCGCCATCCTGGCCACCTTCTCCGAAGGCGGCCTGCCGGTGTCGGCCTCACTCACGGTGTCCCTGCACGACGCCCCCGAGGCGGCCGATGCGCACAAGATCCTTTCCGAGATCGACGCGGACAACACCGAAGTGGGCCGTTCCAACCGGGTGATCGAGCTGCCCTACGTCGGCAACGTGGTGCGCAGCGCGTACCTGCAGAACATGAACTACACCAGCTTTCAGGGCAACGCCAAGAACGCGATCTTCCAGTACTTCATCCCGCTGCCCGACAACGCCCGACGGATCGCGGTCGTCACCGGCGTGACGCCCACGTTGCCGTTGACCGAGGCCTTCGGCGGCCTGTTCGACGCCGTCCTGTCGACGTTCCAGTTCATCGCAGCTCCGAAGTGAGGCCGTAGCTATGGGCGACACCAGTTGGTTCGAGGGGGACAACAGCCCCGGTGCCGGTGACATGGGCCAGGTCCAGGCGTTGCACTCAAATCTGGCGACCGTCGCCGAGGCCGCCGCCACGGCCAAGACCGACCTGAACGGACTCAAGGACAAGACCGACGACGCCGTGTGGCGGGGCAAGTCGGCCGACGAGTTCAAGGACAAGATCGGCGACGTCCCGAACGAACTCGACAAGCTGAGCAACTCGTATCAGAAGGCCGCGGACGGGTTCAGCGCCTACATCAGTTCGGTCAACGGCATCAAGCACTCCGCCAGTTCGCTGGCCAGCAAGATCCGCGGGGCGCAGTCGACGTACGAGGGCGCCGTGCTAACGATGCAGAACTGGATCAGCTCGCATCCCGGCGAGGCGTCGTACTCGCACGGTTCCATTGACGCCCCGGCCTACGGCGAGGGCGGCTGCTACACGGCGAGCCATCATCCCAAGCCGAAGACCGCGCCGGCCGCCGGAGCGACACCGCCACCGGCCGACACCGGAGCGACGTTCGAGACCGTTCAGGGCAACGTCCAGTCGGCCTGGAACGCCATGCAGGGCCTGTACAACCAGATGGAAGATTTGCGCACCCACGATCGGGCCAACGCCGACAACGCCATCGTGGGCAAGCTCAAAGAGGCGCACGACGCCGGCATCAAGAACGAATCGGGTTGGCACAAGTTCTTCCATGCCCTGGCCGAGGTGGCCAAGTGGGCCGGCATCATCATCGCTGCGATCGCCATCATCGCGGTGCTGGTGCTGGCGTTCCCCGAGGGCCTGGGGCTGGGGCTGGCGATCCTGGCCATCACCGACACCACAACAGCGATCGGTGCCACCGTCATCTTCGGCGGCGCCATCGCATCCGGTATCGCGTTCGGTTCGCAGTTGGGAGAGAAATTCACCTCTGACGGGGGCGAGTACTCGGACCCGAGCTGGCTGTCGATCGGGGCCAGCGCGTTCGGCATGATTCCCGGCTTCGGCAAAGCGGGCGAGCTGATGTCCGGGCTCGGGCCGGGAGCCGAAGCCTTTGCCAGCTCGTTGCGTGGTATGGCCGACACGATCCGGCTGGTGCCGGCGGTCGCGCTGGACGATCTGGCCGGTCCGCTGGGCAGTCTCGGCCGCAAATTCGTCAGCCCATGGTTGCTCGGACTCGGGGCGAACATCCCGGTCGAGACCAAAGCCGGCGAGATCATCTGGGGCGGCCTCAAGCTCAACGCCGTGCGTAAGGCCATCCCGATCCCGGGCCTGCCCGGTGGCGGCGGCCCTTCGGATGGCGACGTCCAAGGTCTGATCACCCAGCTGCAGAGCACCGATCCGAGCAAGGCGGCCAGCGCCAAGCAGACGGCGGCAAATCTCGCCAAGGGTGACAAGGGTTCCTACCAATATCCGAAGCAGTACAGCTACCCCCAGACTGTGACACCCTAGTTTGACGGCCTTGACCGGGAACCACCTGCTTTGACCGAGAACCACCTTCATACGGATGGATGAATCGTGACGGACACCGACAGCGGGCCACCCGCCGTGGCGGGCCCGCAGAGCTCGGTGGCGCGCGCGCGAGACCTGATCATCGCGGCGGCCGCGATGGACCGTCCCGCGTTCGGGCGCGCCTATCAGGCGATCATCGATCCGGAGCTGGACACCGACGCCGTGATCGCCATGTTCGGTTACGTCCGCGCGGCCTACGGTGACTTCGCCGACGCCGAGCCGGGCGAGGGTCTGACCGGCGCCTTGGACGGGCTGGACGAGGATCCCGACGCGGACGCGCTGGACCGCATCCACCGGCTGAGCACGGCGGCCTACCCGGTCTGCTCGGAGCTGCTGGAAATCAACCTCGCCGTCCTGGAGCACGTGTTTCGATCGGTACTGGGCCGTTCCGACTTCCTGGCCAACACCGATGGCTATCACGTCGCGCTGCAGCTCGCCGTATTGGCGGGCGGCCTGCGCTGGGCCGCCGCCGAATCGGCCACCGACCTGCCGTCCGCCGCGGCCGTGCTGGCCGAGGCCGTGCCGTGACGGCGACGTTCGACGTCGCCTGGCGGCTGGATCAGGCGATCGGCCACGTCGCCGACGGCAAGGTAGCGCAATGGCAGGACACCGTGCGGGACTCGCTTGCCTACGACGCCGAGGCGACCGATGTGCACGTGCGGCGCGGCGTGCTCCGGCGGTTGCGCGCGCTGGACGGGTTCAACGCCAAGGACCTCACCGGCCTAGTCCGGCTCAGTGAGAGCGTCTCCAAGTCCTTTGTCGGATCGCAGTTCTCGGTACCCGCATTCTTGATCGAATTCGTTATCCGGCGCGCCCTGGACGAGACCGGCTGCTGCGACTTCCTCGATCTGGAAGAAGTCACCTTCGCCGCCACCCAGCTGTGCGCGGCGTTGGATGCCCGTGCGCGAATGTTCCCGCCGGGATGGAATTCTGGTGTCTATGTCCGCCTCTGAGATGCCCACTGGCCCCACCGGCACTGAGCGCGTTCTCGTGCAAGGCCGCTCGCCCGACGACCTGACGCCGGTCCAGCAGCGGCTGGTGCAGAAGTACCGGTTGGTGGATCGCGGCGATCACGTCGAATGGACCGACGGCAAGAAGGTGAAGCGCTGGCGGCTGTCCGATCAGGGCAACGCCGACCCGTCCTTGCCGGTGCTGGCCGGCGTGGCGCGGCTGCATTCCTCCAGTGCGCTGGTGTCGTCGGTGAAGGCGGTGCGACCGATCTACTGCGATCCGTCGGGCGCGTTCCTGGCGTTTGCCTGCGCGCCCCGGATGTGGATGCGGGAGCTCTCGGAAAAGTGCTACCCGCCTGAGGTGTTTGCCCCGCTGACCGCACGCGGCGTCACGTTCGCCGACGAATCGATGGTGACGGTGATGCAGGTCGAGAAGGCGCATCCGGGCATGAGCACCAACAAGGCGCTCGCGTTCTACCGCCGCCATGCTTTGCTGGTCATCGTGGCGGCCTTCGTCGTTGCGATCGTCGTCGCCGAGATTATCGCGTTCAGCCGCTGAGCATGGAAGTCTGGCCCGTCGAAACCGGCGCGTGGACATCCCGGCGTACCGGAACAACCGAGCATCGAATTCGAGGAGCAGCCAGATGGCCGAGTCAGTGCTGGTGACGGCGCTTCGCCCGGACGGTATGAGCGACGGGGTGTGGGCCAAGGCGTCGGCGCGATCGCTGGTGGACTGCGGGGATCATCTCGAGTGGCGGGACGGTTCCAGCGTGCACCGCTGGCGGCTGGCCGACCAGCCGGCGAGTGCGGAGTTGCCTGAGCTCGCCGGGGTCAGCAAGGTGCTGGTGCCGAGCCCGATCCAGGACACCTACATCGGGACGCGGGTGGAATTCGTATTCACGTCGCCGAGCGGCGGGTTCCTGGCGTCGCTGAACGGCGGGGTTACGCGCGATCGCAAGTACACCGACAAGGCTTATCCGGACGAGGTGTTCGCCGGGTTGGTCGCGCGCGGCGTGCCGGTGACCGAGGAGCGCATCGCCTCGTACCGGGAGTTCCGGCGCCGGCATCCGGGCGAGCCGTCCACTGGTGTTTCCGGTCTGGCGCGCCGGCTCGGTTACGCCTGGTCCTAGATCCGTTCCGCAAACTTTTGAAGGGTTCTGCACCATATAGGTGCAGAACCCTTCAAAACTTTGCCGAACGCATGCGGGCAACGGCCAAGCTCAGCACCACGGACGCTGCCTTGGACAGTTCGGCGCCCCGGCGGTGCACGACGCCGAACTCGTCGTACAGTTTCGGGCGCAGTGGCACCCAGCCGAGTTTCGGGGACAGCCGCTCGCCCAGGGCGGCCAGCACGCCCCGGGCGGTGATCGTGTCCGCCAACCCGAGGGAGGCCACCTCCAGCGCGGTTTCGATGTCCTCGACGTCGACCTTGGGGCGCAACGTGCCGCCCACCGACTGCACGGCTCGGGCCAGTTGGCGGCGGGTGGAGTCTTCGTTTCCCCAGCTGGCTTCGGACAGCACCAACTCCGCGGCGGCCAGGTCGCTGGGCGTAATCGGGCGGGCCAGCCGGTCGGGATGTGCGCTCACGTAGACCACTTCGTCGCGCAGTATCGGCCGCACCGCCAGGCCGGCGTCGACGATGGGCAGCGCGATGATGGCGGCCTCGAGGACGCCGCGGCGCAACTGCTCCAGCACCTCGTTGCTGTTCTGACCCACCAGTTCGAGCCGGACCTGCGGATGCGCGGCCAGCACGTCGGCGATCAGGCCGGCGCCGAGATAGAGCCGCGCGGTGCCGAACATGCCGAGCCGAATCGTGCCGCTGACCACGTCGCGCACCGACGCCACCGCCTGGGCCGCGTCGTCCACCGCGCGCAGGGCCCGTTCGGCGTGTGGTCGCAGGGCGTGCGCCGCCTCGGTCGGCAACAGGCCCCGTCCCACGCGGCGGAACAACGTGGTTTGCATGCTGTCCTCGAGCAGGCGTACCTGCTCGGATACCGACGGCTGGGCGAAGCCGAGCTCGGCCGCCGCCGCGGTGAACGACCCGTGCTCGAGCGAGACCAGGAAGCAGCGCAGCTGATGCAGCGTGGTCACGACAACCTTGTCATAGGAGAAACCTTTGGCTGGGCAAGGAAGCAAAGCCTACCCCCAGGCGTGACCGCGCGGCAGCATCCTGAGCGTGCCAAGTCGTGGGGTAGTGCTGTGCGTCGTCTCCGGCGTCTCGTTCGGCCTGGCTGCCCTGTTCGCCAAAGAGGCATTTGCGGCCGGCATGCCGGTTACCACCTTGCTCGCCGCCCGGTTTGCCCTGGCCGCACTGGCCTTTTGGCTGATCGTGACCTGGCGCCGCCCGGCCCGTCCATCGGCACGCACCATCGGGGTCTGCGTCGGGCTCGGCGCCGCGGGGTACGCGTTGCAGTCGGCCTGCTACTTCGGCGCGCTGACCCGGCTGAACGCCTCCGTCGTGGCCCAGTTGCTCTACGTCTATCCGGCGCTCGTGTTGATGATCGGCCTGGCGCGTCGAACGGAGCGGGTGAGCCGTACCAAGTTCATGGCGCTCGGCTGCTCCGCCGTGGGGCTGGTGTTGTTGCTCAACGCCGGCGGCGCCGGGCCGATGCCGACCACCGGCGTGCTGCTCGCGCTCGGTGCTGCCGTGACCTACGCGCTGTACATCACGGCGGCCGGCACGTTGCCCAAGGACCTCGACGTCTACCTGCTGTCCGCCATCGTCTGCACGGCAGCGGCTTCGAGCGTTACGGCGTTCGGACTGACCACCGGTGCCTTGCGCGCACCCGCTCAGCCGACGGCCTGGCTATGGCTGGCCGGTCTCGCCTTCGTGCCGACCGTGGTGGCGGTGTCCACCTTCCTGGCCGGCATGCGGCTGGTGGGCGGCTCGGTGGCCGCGATCCTGTCCTGCGTCGAACCGGTCGTGACGGCCGCCTCGGCCTGGCTGGTGTACGGCGAACGGCTCGGCTCGGTGCAGATCCTCGGCGCCCTAGCCGTGCTGGCGGCGGTTGCCGTCCTGCAGGCCGACGGCCTCGCGTCACGGGCAGGCCGATTGTGGCCGACATGCTGGCGCGGTAGCGAAGCGGCCAGCCCGATGACCGCGATCGGTCAACCGGTCGAGGTCGGCGTCCAACCCGACAGCTGAGCGCGAGCGCAGTACAGCAGGACCGCGGCGGAGATGGACACGTTGAGTGAATCGGCCACGCCCAACATCGGGATCTGCACCCGCTGTGCGGACTCGGCGTACCAGTCCGGCCCGATACCGTAGCGCTCGTTGCCCAGAACCAGGGCGGTGCGCGGCGCAAAGTCCACGTCGGTGTACCGGACAGCTGCTTCGGTGTCGGCCAGGTAGATCTGAAACCCGTTCGCGGCCAGCCATGCTCGCGCGGCGGCCCGTTCAGCGAAGGTCACTATCGGCACGGTCAACACCGTGCCGTGGCTGGCCCGGAACACCCTGGTGTTGGTTGGCTTCGTACGCGCGTCCGTCAGCAGCAGCGCGTCGGCCCCACAGGCATCCAGTGTGCGCAGCAAGGTCCCGAGGTTGCCCGGCTGCTCGATTCCGTCCGCAACCAGGACTAGCGCACGCTCGCCAAGATCGAGCGAATCAGGTGTGTGTGACGGCAACTCCAGGATCGACACGAGCCCGTCCGGTCGGTCACGGTCACTCAGCCGTTGCAGGGTCCGGGTAGAAATCTCGTAGCTCCCCGCAGCCCCTTCAGCAATCTGGGTCGCGAGCTGTTCCGCTTCCGGCCCACGCATCGCCTCGGGGCAGTACAGAAAGGTGTCGACGGTGAGGCCGGCCGCGGCAACGGACTGGTGCGGCCACAGGCCTTCGATCACGGTCAGCGCGCGCTGATCGTCGACGGCTTGATTGCGCTGCAGGGCGAGGGCTTGGCGGACGGCCGGATGACTCGTCCCGATCTGGAGCACGCCTCAGCGTAGAGGCAGCCGCCGGTTGGACGGAGGCAGGCGGTGAGCCGCAGCTGGGTGTCGTCTCGTGTGCAGGCCCCCGCGCTGAGGCCCGCACACGAGACGACGTTACGCAGCTAGCGGGGCAGCGCCAGCTACGAAATCTTCGGTGACCAGGATGTTCGCCGCCCGCAGTGGGCAGTCGGAGATCCAGGCCTCGAACGCGACGCTGAGGTCCGCGCCGAGGCGGGGACGCCGATGCGGGCGGGCTTGCAGTACGGCGCTGAGTGCCCGGACCAGCAGCGGCGATTGCCGTTCCAGGTTGACGTGGGAGGTGATCAGGGCCGCCGCGGGCAGGTCGCCTTCGTCGATGACGCCGAGCAATCGGGTGTCGAAACGGCGCAGCAAGGCGTCCGACAACGGGAGTTCGGACAGGAGCGGGTCGATCCAGCCGCGCTCCTCGGCGTCCACCGCAAGCGCCACGCGGACCTGCTCGGGGCCGAATTCGGCGGCCAGCGCACCCGAGGTGTAGGCCGCCGCCAAGGCACCGTGGACGGAGGAGTACTCGAAGGTCAGCAGTGCGGTCACGTCCGCCTCCTCTTCGCGATACCGCGCTCCGCGGCACCCCTATTGCAACCCGACGATGTGACGGGTGTATGTCGAGGCAATGACAGCCACGCAAGATGACTGGAGTCAGGCCGGTTCGGGTATCGCCACCGTCCGGGCCGGGCCGCCGGGAGGAAGATGATGGAGGTGCCCATCCGATCGGACGAAGGCGACGCTGCGTAGGCCAATTGAGACCAAAAACTGAGACTAGAAACGCGACGGCCGCCGTCCTAGTCGGGACGGCGGCCGTTGCTTCGTTGCTCCAGCTCACGTAATTACTGGCCTCGCGCTGGCGGAGGATACGGGATTTGAACCCGTGAGGGTTTTACCCCAACACGATTTCCAATCGTGCGCACTAGGCCACTATGCGAATCCTCCGCCGGACAGAATACGGCTACGGCGAAGCCCCGCGCTGCCACCCCCACGGTTTGAAGAACGCCGCGGGTTCGCGCCGGCCGGGCGCTAGCTCTCGCAGCGGATCCCGGCCGTGTTGTAGTGTCGCGCTTCTCTGACTTGGGGGGTGGAGATGACGGCCGCGCATGATGAGCGGGCCGGCCGTCGCACGTCAGTCGTGCTCGCGGTTCTGGTCGCGACCGCCGTGACGCTGTGGGCCTTGGCCACGCTGGTCGGCACGTTGCTCACGCACGCCTGGCGGAGTTCGGCGCTCGTGCACTGGGATGCGTCGGTCGACGCCGACCTGGCGAGGCACCGGACCGGCTGGCTCAACACGGTCAGCCACGTTGCGACCTACGGCGCGGAAACGGTCACCGTCGTGGTGATCGCATTGATCGGCTTCGTGCTGATCCGCTGGCGGCTGGGGCGCTGGACGGAGTCGCTGTTCCTGGCCGCCGCCGTCGCGGGTGAGGTCATCATTTTCGTGGCCACCACGATGATCGTGAACCGCTCCCGGCCGGCGGTTCTAGAGCTGGACCAGGCCCCGCCGACGTCCAGCTTTCCATCGGGCCACACGGCTGCTTCGGTGGCGATCTACGGTGCGCTGGCCATCATCGCGCTGCACTCGTCGCCGCGACGCTGGCTGCGGATCGGCGCCGTCGCGCTCGCGGTGCTGATGCCGATCGTGGTGGCGCTGTCCCGGCTGTATCGCGGGATGCACTATCCCAGTGACGTGATCGCCGCGGCGGTGCTCTCCACACTGTGGTTGACCGCGACCAGCGCGGTGCTGCTGCGCGGCCGTCCAACCACCATCAGGGCCGGGTCATGACGTCGACCGACCGGGTGGCCGTGGTGCTCAACCCGACCAGCCTCGATGACCCGGCGCCGTTGCGCGCGGCCATCGAGCAGCGAATGCGGGACAGGCGCCTCGGTGAGCCGTTGTGGCTCGAGACCACGGCCGACGATGCCGGCGCCGGCATGGCGGACGAGGCGATGCGGGCCGGCGTCGACCTGCTGCTGGTCTGTGGCGGGGACGGGACGGTGGCCGCCGTAGCCGGCGCGCTGGCCGAGCAGGCCGGCGTGGACGGCCCGTTGGACGATCGATCCAGTGGCGACGGCAAGCCGGCCGGCGAAATGCGGGGAACGCCGCCGGCACTGGGCGTCCTGGCCATCGGCACCGGGAACCTGCTCGCCCGCAACCTGGGACTGCCACTGCCGAAACCGGCCCAGGCGGGTGGCTTCGACGCTGCCCTCGACGTTGCCTTCGGTGCTGGCCGGCGTCGTCTGGACGTACTCGACAGTGGCTCGCGGCGATTTCTGGTGATGGCCGGCATCGGGTTCGACGCGGCGATGATCCGCCACACCGATGACCGGATGAAGGCCAAAGTCGGCTGGCTCGCCTACCTCGGCGGGCTGACCCGCGCGTTGCACCGCAGCCCGCAGGCCCGGTTCGAGGTGCGGGTGGACGATGGTCCACCGCTCGTCCATCGAGGAGTCGGTGTGCTGGTCGGCAATGTGGGCAAGCTGCAGGGTGGGGTCGAGGTGCTGCCCGAGGCCAGCCCCGACGACGGCCGGCTGGCCGTGCTTGTGCTGTCGCCGAAGCATCCGGCGGACTGGCTGATATTGCTGGGGCGGGTGTTACGCCGGCGACCGGACGGTGGCCGGCAGGCCGAGTTGTTGCGCGGACGCCAGGTGCGCATCCGAGCCGACCGTCCGCTGCCGATCGAGTACGACGGTGACTTCGACGGCTTGACCACCAATCTGTGCGTGACCGTGCTGCCCGGCGCGGTCCAGCTCTGCACCGAACTCGAGCCGTCCGCGGGCGAGGCGTCGGGGCCGGTCGGGGGCGCCTGATGCCGGAACGGAACGAACCGCCCGAGGAGCCGGTCGCCGAGCTGGCCGAACCGGCCGCGGAACGGTTCGGTGGCCTGACCCTCGGCGTCTTCGTGGTCGCGCTCATTGCGGGCGCGCTGTTTATTGCGCTGCTGGTGCTGGTCGATCGCTCGACGCCGGAAGTGCTGCGGCTGGACCGCAACATCGCGAACCGGATGCATCGCATAGCGCTGTCGGATCCGGCCTTCACCCGCGCGATGCAGGTGATCAGCAACCTGGGCTCGACACTGGCTTGGTGGATCATCCTGGTGCCGGTGGTGGCCTGGCTCGCCTACCGCCGGGCCGCGCGGCTGGCCATCTTTGTGGTCGTGACCGTGGCCGGCAGCTCGATTCTGAACGGGCTGGTCAAGTTCGTGGTGGGCCGTGCTCGCCCCCATCTCGACGATCCGGTCGCGGTCGCGGCGGGCAAGTCGTTCCCGAGCGGGCACAGCCAGGCGGCCATCGTCGGCTACGGATTGTTGCTGGTCGTGTTCCTGCCGATCGTCGCGCCCCGGTGGCGCCGGTGGCTGGTCGCCTTCGCCGTGCTGGCGGTACTGGCGATCGGATTTTCCCGAATTGCCCTTGGCGTGCATTATCTCTCGGACGTGATCGGGGCGTACCTGATCGGCGCGGTCTGGTTGATCGGCATGATCACTGCCCTGCGCCTATGGCGTCAAAGCGATTATCGGCTCGGTCGCGGTGCCCCGTAGACTGCTGCCAGACCCCTCGCGTGGCGCTCATCCTGTGAACCTCCCCAGGGCCGGAAGGCAGCAAGGATAAGCAGGCTCTGGCGGGTGCGCGGGGGGTCCTTTCCCTTTTCTGAATCTGGTCTTTGCGGATCCGATTTCGTCGTTTCAATGAGTCGTGGATCGCGGAAGGCCCGAGCATGAACAGCATGGACTCTGTTCCTCATCCGCCCCTGACCCCGGTCGGCGCGAGCAGCCCCGCGGGCAGCCCATGGCGCCCGGACCCCGAAGACATGGGCATGCAACCCCACCCCGAAGGTGGCTGGTACCGCGAGACCTGGCGGCATTCGTCCGTGACGTCGACCGACCGTGGCGAGCGGCGGCTGGCCACCTGTGTTGCGTTCCTGCTGCTGCCCGGTGAGCGGTCGAGCTGGCATCGGGTCGCCTCGGAGGAGCTATGGCTTTGGCAGGGCGGCGGCCCACTGTTGTTGACGGTCGGCGGCTTCGATGATTCGCCGCTGCCGGGCTTCTGCTGTGAACTGAGCGTCGGGGGTCAGTACCTGGTGCGGGCGGACGAGTGGCAGACCGCGGAGCCCGCCACCGACGACTCCGTACTGGTGGCCTGCGTGGTATCGCCGGGCTTCGAGTTCGCCGACTTCACGTTGGTTGGGGACTAGCCCAGGACTAGCACTCAGCGATTAGCCGGCCGGCCCAACCGCGTCCGGATCTCGGCGATCAGCCCAGTGCAGGCCCGTTCGATCTGGACCAGCACAGTACGGAATCCGTCCGCCTCGTCGTAGTACGGATCGGGCACGTCGAGCTCGCCGGCCTGGACCGCAATCGGGTCGAAGGACCGGAGCAGCCGGATCGACTCGGTGGCCGCGCGGGGATCCGGGGCGGCGGCCGCAAGTTCCAGCAGGTGACGCTGGTGGCCGGAATCCAGCGCAATAACTAGGTCCCGGTGGCCGAAGTTGCCCGGCTGAAACTGTCTGGCCCGGTGCACTAGGGGGCTGTATCGACCGGTCACGAGGCTGGCGCGGGACCGCCGATCCATGTCCTGGCCGACATGCCAGTCACCGGTGCCGGCGCTGTCGACAGCGACCCGCTCGGCCAGGCCGTGCTCGGCCAGCAGTTGCTTCAAGACCACCTCGGCGGCTGGTGATCGGCAAATGTTTCCGGAGCAGACGAAGCAGACCCGCAGTTCTGGCTCCGTGGCCGGGCTGCTTTTCACCCGTCGATCCGACGCGCACCCAGGCTGTTCTGCAGGAGCTCGATGGCAAGGGCCTCGGGATCGTTCGGACCGCCCGCTTTGCCGTCGACCGCGTCGGTGTCCTCGTCCACGCCGTCGTCCTCCCGGCTCGGCGCGGTCGGCGCGCTGGACGCCGGCCGGCTGGCGGCGCTGCGGGCGGCCGCGCTTCGGGCACTCGGCCCGGCCGGCTCGTCGTCCGGTGGCTCGGGAAGCGATTCGCTCACCCGCTCCGGGGGCGTGCCATCGACCCGCACCTCGATCTGCCAGCCGCCACCAACGATCGCGGCCAGCGATTCGCGCAGCACGGACAGGTTGCTGTCGTCGGAGATCATCTTCGCGATCGCCGCCGAGCTGGCGCTGAGCACGATCAGTGTCCCGACGACATCGGCAATCGCGGCGTTGTCGAGCAGGGCGCGGGTGCGACGGCTGCGGCCACGAACCTGGTCCAGTACCTCGGGCCAGACGCGTCGCAGGCTGGCTGGATCGGGTCCGACCGCCGGGGTTGACGGGATGACCGCCGGCGACTCGGCCGGGCGCGCCGGTTTTGTCGGGCCGGCCGGATCGCTCTGGTCGGCCGGTTCTCTCGGGCTGGCTGGGCTGCTCGGGCCGGTTGAGCTGCTCGGCCCGGCTGGGTCGCTGGGGCCGGCTGGGTCGCTCGTCCCCGGCGCAGCCCGACGAGCCGCGTTTTCCGGCGCGGGAGTCGCGTCGTCGGTAGCCGGGGCAGCGACGGATGGTGCTGCCGGTCGCGCAGCGGCTGCGACGGGTTTGCGCTCGGCCGCCGCATTGGGAACCGTCGCGTCGAGGACGGGGGCGCCCGCCACCGGCACCTTCTCACCCGCCGCGCTCAAGGCGGCCGCCTTCTCACCGGCCGCGCTCCCACCGGCCGCGCTCCCACCGGCCGCGCTCCCACCGGCCGCGCTCCCACCGGCCGCG
>JAOPUZ010000042.1 GCA_025966315.1 Frankiales bacterium
TTGACCGAGAACAAGGCGATGACGACCGCAGCGACGAATCGTGTTGTCGCTGACCGGACCTATGGCTACAACAACGCCGGTAGCATCACGTCCATCAACGACCACCCGGACGCCCAACCGGCGGACAACCAGTGCTTCAGCTACAACTACGCCCAAGAGTTGACCCAGGCCTGGACACCGACCGGCGCGGCGACCTGCGCCTCGACCCCGACCGCGGCCACGACCGGGGGAGCGGCGCCCTATTGGCAGAACTACACCTACGACACGACCGGTGACCGGACCGGGCTGGTGCAGCACTCCCTGACTGGAAGCACGGACAAGACCGCGACGTACACGTATCCGACGCCTGGTGCGGCCGCGGTCCGGCCGCACGCGGTATCAACGGTCGTGCATACCGGGGGAAGCACCGGGACGGACAGTTACGGTTACGACGCCTCGGGTGACACGACGACCCGGCCCGGTCAGACGCTGACGTGGGACTCTGAAGGCCGGTTGGCTACGACGACCGTGACCGCTTCGGCGCAGGTTCAGTCCGACATCTATGACGCCGAGGGCAACCTGTTGATCCGCAGCAACCCGGCCGGGTCGACTCTGTACTGGGGTGATCTGGAGATCACGTCAACGGCTGCTGGGCTTTCCGGGATCCGGACCTATTCGGCCCTGGGTGCGGCGCGTGCGGTGCGGACCACGACAGCCGGTGTCACCGGAACGGTCGGGACGTGGCTGGACGCCGACCCGCAAGGCACGGCGGAGCTGACGATGAGCCCGGCCACCGGTGCGGTGACCCGTCGACACTTCGACCCGTTTGGCAATCAACGCGACGCCAGCGTGGTGGCGTGGCCGGACAGCCATGGTTTTCTCAACAAGCCGATCGACGGCTTCGCCGGCACGACTCATCTGGGTGATCGGGATTACGACTCGATCACCGGGCGGTTCCTGTCCGTCGACCCGCTGCTCAACGCCGCTGATCCGCTGCAAGCCAACGGTTACTCCTACGCCAGTAACTCACCAATCAACCTCAGCGACCCATCCGGTGACCGGCCGGTCGACAGCAATGGAGACGACTTCGCGCCGGCGCCGCCAGGAAAGCGGACCACGCACAATCCGTCCGCGCAGCCAGTCGCGCAGAACCCGGACCAGTGGGCGGGGAATGACGCCTGCCGGTGGGGGTGCGCGCCACCGGCTCCGAAGAAGGCCACGGCCAAGCCGAAACCAAAGAAGAAGTCCATCTTTCGCCGAGTCGCGAAGACGGTCCCGAAAAGCGTTGTAAATGCGTCGAGTGGCGCAGCGCGGGCGACACAGGATTTTGTGGGCTCAGTGATTCCCATCTATCGCGACGCGGACATGGGAATACAAAATCCGGTCGATGACTGGCTGAACAAACATGGTGATAAAGACTCGGGTGCATACAAATCGGGCTACTGGACTCTTCAAGGGGTGTTCGTAGTCGGTCTCGCGGTAACGGACGACGAAGGAGCAGCCGCCGCAGAAACAGGAGTGAGCGGAACGCGACTGGCGACGATCGGTGGCCCGAAGGAGTTCGACCCGAGTGTCCTCAGAGGCATGTCTTCGGGTGATGTCCGTGGAAGCATCCCCTCGGACTGGGTCCCAGGCAGCTCGAAGAGCGGCGGTGGAGAAGTGTTCCGAGATCCGGCTAACTCCGGACGTCAGATCAGGATCATGCCGGGGTACCCAGCCGGATCGCGTCCCGATCTCATCACTACCGGTCCCTACGCGGTGGTCTCGCAACACGGCGTCACCACGAAGGTCCCACTGCTCGGAAACCCAACGCTCCCATGACGGATAGTGCCGTGACGTGGCTCGTTGGCGAAGTGTCCGACCTTCTTGATGCCGGCAGCGTTGGACTCTACGAGTTCGTGTGGATCCTTCGGGGGGGGATTCCGGAGATGGCCGACGTTGAACGCCATCTGACCGCCGGTCACGCACTGGAGCGACTGCTCAGCGAGGGCACGTGCCATCTGGTGCGGCTGGAGTGGCCAAGCGAAGACGTGATCGACGGGGCTATAGGGGTGGCACCCGGACCCGGTGACTGGCGGGAGCCATCGCAGGGCAACCCATATCTCGCGGTGGCGAGGAACTGAGATGTTGGCCGTGAAGGGCGGCGTTGTCAATCGTCGCCTCGTCGGCGTTTTGATTGCCCTCATTCTCGTGGTCGTCGGGTACCCGACCCGCATGTTCTCCGTTCCGCACGCGACGCCATCGGCTCAATCGGCCACGAGCTACGCCTACGACGAGGCCGTCAACACTGCACCCCGAACCGTGAGAGATCCGGAGGATGCGGTTTTCGACGCCGGGACGGCCACCTGGAATCTCGGCAGGGCCTCTAGTCGTCCTTCGCCGTTTGCGGCTTTCTTTGTTGCCGCAGAAACAGGAGCTGGTGCCATCCCAAGCACTAGTTCGCTGGCAGACGACCTTGCGAACGCGACCGGTGCCGTCGCGAAGGCGAACAAGGGCGGCTATACCCTAAATGTACCTAACGGCAGTCGCGGCATTGCGGTGCGGATCATGGATGAAGGGGGCGGCAGGACCAACTACTAGTTCTCTGGCGGGGCGATCGCCTGCGTCCTAGGTTGTCCGGCCGCCCTCTCGGCAGCGAAGCGTTCATCGAGGGGGTTTCGGGAGCGCTTGCGGCAACGACGAACACGCCGCTACTTGGCTCTGGCACGGTGGGAACACTGATCGGATGTTTGGGGACAGCCCTGAATGAAGCTGGCGGCAAGGCCGCGGTGATGGGCGTCGCCCGGGCTGCGCGAAACGCGTGGGAATTGTTCCGGTAGGGCAGACTGCGGAAAGAGGGGGGAACATGAGAATGCGACGCAACAAGCTGTCCGAGGAGTTTCTAGAGGCACAGGCGCGTCTGATATCAGCAGCGATCGACAGTTCTGCTGACGTGTTCATGGCTCGCCTCGATGACCCAGCGCTCGTGGGCGCCGAGATGCGAAATTTCCTATTGGGTTTTCAGGTGTTTGTGCAGAGTGTGGCCTTGACGCGCTTGATCGGCCACTACCCTACTCCAGTCGAATCGGCGCAACTTCTCGATAGCATCGCGAGCTGGCGGCGACCCGCAATGTGTTATTTCGACATAAAGGTAGCGAGACTGCTTTTGAAGGTTGATGATGCGGCGGAGAGTGATATTCCGAACGGACGCGACCACATCGAGTACGCTGGTCGAATTATGCCGACCGTTACACTGATAACCGCGTACGCATTCAGTCACTCATCAGAAGAAGCAAAAAGATGGCGAAGCAGGTTGCGCGAAACTGCTCGGGCTTATGAGGGTAGGTATGGCAGAATGCTCTCTCGCGGTGGAATGGCCGTCAAGCGATAAGTTTGGATTCAACCGGGCTATCCCCGTTGGAGGGCGGTTATATATCACGCCGCAGTCGCGAAACATTGCAACCCAAATATGACTGGAACGGGTCAAGACGGTTCAGCGCAAGGTTTCGTGCCATCGGCCTCCGCGCGACAAGTGAAAGCACAAGCCATCAAGAACTCACAGTGGATGGCTCTGGTATTTGTCGTCACGGTCGGTGCTTCGTTTCCACTGTTTTCCAGGCCTGCACTGTCATTGATTATCATCGCGATAGGTTTGTTAATAGCGATCTCTATCGGTGCATTCTGCTTTATCGCGGCGAGAAAGGCAGACGTACAGATCGCACACGAGAGAGAAGCGTGGCATCGGGCCAACGATCCTGAACCACGCTGGCCGACGCCGTCGTGGTGATGTAGCGGCTACACGTCAGCGAACGTGGTCTGTGGTCCTAAGCCTGGAAGCGTCGACCGACCTCAGAAATGATCTTGAGAGTGGGTAGTTGATGTTCGGGTTCGGGTTCGGTGATAGGTGGGCGTGTCAGATCTGCTGGTGCGTCCAGCTTTTCCACGTGTGTTCTGTCGGCCTTGTGGGCGGGGGTGGGTCAGGCGGCGGCAGGTGGGGCGCTGGCCGCGGCCGTTTTCCACGGCTCGGCCCAGGGCCCGTGCTCGGGTAGGTGGAGTACGGGTCGGCGTTGCGGGCGGGCCCAGTCTCGCTGGGACGGCGGTTAGGTGCGGCGCAGGGTGGCGCCGTAGCGGGTCGCCGGTCAGGGTGCCGGCGGCGCGGAGCAGGTTGTGCATGATCGCCGCGTAGATGCTCCAGGCGGCGTTGGCGTTAAACCGGCCGGAGGGCTGATGGGCCAACGGCCCGTCGATCAGATCTGCGAACACGGTCTCGATGATCGCGTGCTGGCGGTGGGTGATGTCAGCCTGCACGGTGTCCTCGGTGTTATTGGTCAGGAACGGGGTGGTGCCGCCAGATCAGGAACAGTTCCTCGGTCTTCACCTTGTCGCGGACGCGGCGCACGACCAGCCGGGCGGTGACCGGCTTTTTCGTCGAGGCGAAGGCGGTGTATTCGATCTCGTCGACCTCTGCGTCGGAGATCAGCTGGCTGGTGTCCGGGTCGAGCACCGCACCGGGGTAGGTCACCGGAGCCCATGTGTCCTCGGGGATCTCAGCGATCTCTGCCGCTACCGCCGGGCTCTTGGCGAGCACGACGGAGAACAGAACCCCGGCCTTGAGGCAGGCGTTCACGACCTCGCTGGTGTCGTAGGCCGAATTGCCGCGCGGCTTGTCGCAGGCGCTGGCGCCGTGGCGCAAGCCCCTCGCGCGGCATGACCCGGGCAAGATCGTCACCGATCTCGCGCTCGCGCTGGCGGTCGGTGGAGACTGCTTGGCCGACGGGGCGGTACTACGCGCTGAGCCTGCGGTGTTCGGGGCGGTCGCCTCGGACCCGACTGTGTCGCGGCTGGTCGACGCCCTCGCCGCGGATGCTGACCGGGCCTTGGCAGGGATCGACGCCGCTCGGACGGCGGCCCGGGCCAGGGTCTGGGCCGCCGCCGGGCAGCACGCCCCCGACCACGGCGCGAGTGCTGAGCACCCGGTGGTGATCGACGTCGACGCCACCTTGGTGACGGCGCACTCGGACAAGGAACTGGCGGCCCCGACGTTCAAACGCGGTTTCGGGTTCCACCCGCTGCTGACCTTCGTCGACCACGGCCAGTCCGGCACCGGTGAGCCGCTTTCGGTCATGCTGCGCAAGGCAAACGCCGGCTCGAACACCGCCGCCGACCACATCGCCGCGCTCAAGGCCGCGTTCGCGCAGCTCCCCGGCCACCGACCCGGCCGCAGGCCGGGAAGGAAGATCCTCGTGCGCGCCGACGGCGCGGGGGCCACCCACGAGTTCTTGTCGTGGCTGAGTACCCAGCGGCTCCAGTACTCGGTCGGGTTCTGCCTGCCCGAGACTTGCACCACCGAGTTGGCCATGCTCGACAAGGCGAACGTGTGGCAGCCGGCCTATGACGGTGACGGTCAGATCCGGGACGGCGCGTTCGTCGCCGAGGTCACCGGGCTGCTCAACCTCGCCTCCTGGCCCGAGGGGATGCGCGTGCTAATCCGCAAGGAACGCCCCCACCCCGGCGCGCAACTGCGGATCACCGACCACGAAGGCAACCGCGTCACCGCCTTCGCCACCAACACCGCCCGCGGCCAACTCGCTGACCTAGAACTCCGCCATCGCCGCCGAGCGAGGTGCGAAGACCGGATCAGAATCAGCAAAGAGACCGGCCTGCGTAACCTGCCGCTGCACGACTTCGACCAGAACCGCATCTGGCTCGCCATCGTGGCCCTCGCCGTCGAACTCACCGCCTGGCTGCAAATGCTCGCCTTCGTGGACGAGCCAGCTCGCCGGTGGGAACCCAAACGCCTGCGGCTGCGGCTGTTCTCCATCGCGGCACGGACCGCTGACCACGGAAGGACCCGCCGCCTGCACCTTTCAGCCCACGCGCCGTGGGCCGCGCTGCTCGCCGCCGCCCTCGACCGGCTCCGGCTCATCCCAGCACCCAGCTGAACTGCGACCGAACGCACCTACAACCAGAAACCACCGGCCCGTGGACCCGGCGCACCGAGCGACCTCGGCCGAACCGTCATACCCTCACGGCACAATCAACAACCACAGAGGCTGCCGCCCCCGAACTCAGCATCACTAACCGCCGCGTGAAAGATTCGGGCTAGGTGCTTTGCAAGAGGGAAACGGTGAGCCGGTACGACCTTTATTGTCAGGACTTTGCCAGGCTGCACATCGACCAATCTATGTCTGCTTTCACGGTATGCAACCCGATTGCAAGATACACGAAAGTAGATTGGCCATTTCGAAGTGTGGGTTCTTCAGTGCCGTCGATCGAAAGTTTGTATCGTCGGAAGGCATTCTGCCAACCGAATGGCCGCCGTCGGCCGAGACCTTCAGTCGAACGAGCGGACATGGTGTCAGTCCCTACTCGCCGCATACAAAATCATCGTCGTCTCCTTCGACCCGGGCGTAGAAGCCTCGTTCAGCCCCTACGTCACCAAGGACGTACGGGCCCGCTCGCTGCTACGAGTTCGCAGCCAGTCGGTCCACCTAGGACGGTACCAACGACGCAGCCAACCAAGAGCCCCGCGGCTGCGCCCCGGCGGCCCCAGTTATCGCTCCACCGACGCCGCAAGGAAATCAACAATTCCAAAATCACCTGTCGAGTCAGATCTGTTATGGGTCGTCCCGGCCGCAGGGGCTGGATTGGGTTGGGGTCGCCGGCGTGGGTTTGGGTCGGGGTTGGGAACGACAGCGACGAACTGTGCCACGGCGCAACCTTCGTCGCCGACCGCACCTACGGCTACAACAACCCAGTGCGAGTCATGGGCCCGAATGACCAGTATTCCCATGGATATGTGCGGTTCTACAATGAGGACGGCCAGCCAGCCGGCCTCGACGGCAAGCCCGGCCCGAACTCTGTGACGCATATTCCGCGCAACCCAGATGGGACGTACCCGACACCGAAGGGCTGGGATCAGTGAATCTAAGGATCGTCGGCCAGTCCATCGAGCGCGTGTCCTTTGACTATGCGGTGACCGTCCTGACCGATGGCGGCGCGGAGATTCGAATTGAGACGGCGTTCTCGCTGCGCGCGCCGAGCGGTGAATCCGTGGTCGTCGATCCCTCGCAACCCGGCAGGGCCACGGAGCTGATGACCTCGTTACTCCACAACATGATCACCGGCGCCGAGGTCAACGAAGAATCGGGCACACTGGTTCTAGATCTCATGAATGGCACTCGGTTAGAGGTCGGCCCGAGCAAGTCCTACGAGGCATGGACATTTACAGGCGAGTGCGGACTCAAAGCAGTCGCACGACCTGGTGGCGGTGTCAGCACGTGGACCCCGGATCTGTAGTCAGGCATCGCCGCGCTGAGCGATCGGCTATGTGTGACCCGCGAAGGGTCCGAATGCGAAGCGGTCGGTCCTTGCATCGGCACCGGTTTGAGCTCGCGCGTGTTGTGGTCGACGGAGCGACTCGCTCACGACGATGTCCGGTACTCGGAGGATAGTATCCGGAAGTGTCGCAAGGCCGGAGCCAAACTTTGGGAGCCGTTGCCGATATCGGCAACGTTTATCTGGTTCGGCATCTTCCGTCTCGGCCTAGCTTCGGACGTCGGACTGGGTGTGAAGTATGTTGTGAGCGGCGAAGTATGTTGTGAGCGGCGTAGCGCAAGCCGTGCGGAACGTGATGGGTGGGATGAAACAGCGTGCGGGCGTTCGCAGCAGGAAAATGAGGCTACGACGCAGCAAGCTGTTCGAAGAGTTTATCGAGGCACAGGAGCGCTTGATTGCAGCTGCCATCAGCGGTTCCGAAGAGGTGTTCATGCATCGCTTAGACGATCCCACGCTGACCGGTGCCGAAATGCGAAACTATCTCTATGGATTCCAAGCGTTGGTGTTAAGCGGAGCATTGATTGGCCTTCTCGGCCACTATCCCAATCCGACTATGTCGGCCGAGCTGCTGTCAGACATGGCAGCCTGGCGGCGACCCACTATGTCACGATTCGACGCAAAGGTAGCACGGTTGCTCCTTAGGGTCGATATGATGGCCGAAGTCGGCATTCCGGATGGTAGCGATCATATCCAGTATGTCGGTCGAGTTATGCCGACGGTAACACTGATAACTGCTTACGCGTTCAGTCATTCGTCTGGCGAAGCGAAGAGATGGCGGAGTCGGCTACGTGACACGGCGGCATTGTATGAGCGTAAAGCAGGAAAGAAACTCGCACGAGGAGGCTTGCCAGTGAAGTGTTAGCATTTGTCGTGGGCGCACCAATACCCGGCGCAGATGATCTCACAAAGGACATGGCCAAAGTGGGTGAAGCGGGAGTGGCTCTTCCGGGAGGCGTTGTCTCTGCGGTCCGAGGGTGGTTTGGCTGAAGGAGTTGTGCGATGAACTCTGCTCAGGACGAGCAAGGGTTTAGAGCCTCCGCAGAGGCGCAGGCTCAGCACTCAACAGCACGGCGCCCGGCAGTCCTCTTGGCACCGACGCTTTTACTTACCTACTTCTTGTGTTATCTGACGCGCCAAAATGTAGCCGCCTCGTTGGCATTTCTTGGTGTAGGCATGGTTGTCGGCTTCACCATCGTTTGGTTTACATACCGTAGGATGCGTGCCGCAACTCGCCGGATTAGGCAGGAGCAGGCCGCGCGGGGCGCGACAGCCCCTCTCGATCCGCCGTGGCCAAGGCAAGAATGGTGATTCGGTCAGCGAACTATCGACGTGGCTCGAACTCAAGGCGGCCTTTGTCCGCCGTAACAAGTTGAGCGATCCGCTCGGCGTCCTCGAGGTGATCTATTCCGATTTCGAGTATCGGCAGACCGTGGAGCGTTCGTTCGCTACATGCCGCGGCGTCGAGGAGACGAAGCCGGTGAAGCGGCTCTGCTGAAGTCCTGGCGGACTTTCGTGAGGCAGAGTCTCGATCCCTCGCTAGCTTGAGGTCCTGAGGCGGTGCCTCTTGGCTCGGATGTACAGCTGTCTGGAGGTAAAGTCGGCGTCGGTGCCGCTACTTGAGCGTGGGAGTCGACCATGAGTGGTTCGAGAGCGGACCAAGCGCAAAGCGGTTCGCCTTCGGATCGGCCACGGTTCAAGCTGTCGCGTCTGTTGTGGTCCCAGGAGCGGCTTGCGCGAGAGAGTGGCAAGTACTCGGAGCAGAGCATCCAGAAGTGGCGCAGAGCCGAAGCCAAGCACGTGGGACCCTTGGCGCTATTGGCGGCCGTCGCCTGGTTTGGCATTTTCCGTCACGGCCTGGTCTCCAACATCGGGCTGGCGGTCCTATTCGTCGCGTGGCTTTTCCTCACGATTCGCTGGGTCGTGGCGGAGGTCGACGCTTGGCGTGGGCTGCGGGCATCCCGCAAGGCGCACGACGCTGGTCAAACCGCCGACCTCGGGCGCAGCACCGAATCGTCGCCTCTCGGGATCTCGCCCGCCTCGGTTGAGCCGAACCTGAAACGGTCCCACCCGAACGTCAAGCTGGTCCTGTTTGCGTCCGGGAGACGCCGTCGCCTGAAGGACAAACGCTGATCTAGCCGCTGCTCCAACTCAGGCGCACCGCTCCAACCGCCTGAGTCCTTCGGGCCGATGAAGCTGCGCCTGATCGCCATGCCCACCACGTTCTCGACCAGCCATCGACGTGTCGTGCATTGGTCGCCGCGCGAGGAAGTGGGTGACGATATAGCTGAAGGCGTCCGGTTAGAGCGAGGCAGCGGCATCCTTGATGATCTCGGCAACAACGTCCGGTCGGGACACGTAGATCGCGTGGCTGCCAGGAACGTCGGTCACCTTCGCTCCAGCGCGCTCGGCCATCGAGCGCTGCGCGACCGGGGGAATCATCCGGTCGTCGGTTACGACGAGGTACCAACTGGGCTTGGATCGCCACGCCGGTTCCGTCACCGGTCCGCCCAGTGCATCCAGTCCCCAGGGCACCTGCGAGTCCGCCATGAACGCCGCTTCAGCGACTGGTACATCGCCGGCGAAGGACTCGTGGAACCGTGCCTTGTCCAGGAACAGGAATCCATCGCGCGGCGGCAGAATCGGCGGCTGGGGGCCATCGGTTGGGAAGCCGCTGATCAGCGTATTCACCGACTCGCCCGAGTCTGGTACGAATGCAGTGATGTAGACCAGTGCGGCGACCTTTTCGTGCGTGCCCGCCTCGCTGACAACAGCCCCGCCGTAGGAGTGGCCGACGAGGATCACCGGTCCGGTTTGCTCGTCGAGGATCTGTCGGGTGGCTGCGTTGTCGCCAGCCAGCGACAGTGTCGGGTTCTGAACGATGGTGACGTCATAGCCGTCTTTCTTGAGGATGTCATAAACGCCTCTCCAACCGGCGCCGTCGACGAATCCGCCGTGGACAAGGACCACGGACTTTCCAGCTGAACTCATGATCGTGGTTTCCTCTCCGCCTCGCTTGAGCTGACGGCTACCACGCTAGGAACAATGACCCACCAGCGATTCCGTCTACGGCGTATTTTGACGGCAGGCCCCGCCTACGTCAAGATTGCTGGTTTGCTGGCCGACGGGGCTCATCGAACTGCCGACGGCCTGGCGCAGAACTCCCTTATTGGGCCAGCGACGAGTTGATCGGCGTCGGTTCGGCTGGCTCAGGGGCTTTGGGCGGTTCGACCGACAGGTGGGGGATGGTTCGGTCGAGCCAGCGGGGGAAGAACCAGTTGGCCTTACCGAAAATGTGCATCAGTGAGGGCACAAGCATGGTCCGCAGGATGAAGGCGTCGAGGAAGACCGCGGTCGCCAGGCCGGTGCCAAAGATCTTGATCGGGCGGCCTGGAGTGAGCAGGAAACCCAAGAACACGGCGATCATGATGAGCGCGGCGGCGGTGATGATGCCGCCAGTCTCACCTTGGCCGACGGTAACGGCGCGGCGGTTGGACTTGGTGTGGACCCACTCCTCGTGCATGCGGCTGACCAGGAACACCTGATAGTCCATCGAGAGACCGAACAGGATTGCGAAAAGCATCACCGGAATCCAGGCATCGATCGGCCCACCAGGGCCGGCGCCCATCGCATCGGAGCCCCACCCGAACTGGAATATTGCTACCGCAAGCCCGAAGGAGCCGCCCGCGGCCAGCAGATTCATCACCGCGGCCGTAAGCGGGATGAGAAGGCTTCGGAACGCGATCATCAGCAGAATAAACGAAAGGCCGACGACGACGGCGATGAATAGCGGCATCTTGCGGCCGAGAACCTTGGCGAAATCAACATTGATCGCGGTGTTGCCATAGGTGTAGATGTGGTTCGCGCTTCCCTGGTACAGCGGCGGCAGCACATTCGAGCGCAAGTGCCGTACCAGCTGGTAGGTCTTTTCTGACTGCGGCGAGGTCGTCGTCTTGAACGAGACAAACGCGATGTCCTTGGTGAGCGGCACCGTAGCCAGGCTGGTTCGATCGACTCCGGGTGTTCCGGCGATCGTGTCTGACACCTTCTGCAGGAAGGCGTCATCGGCAGCGCCC
Organism: Frankiales bacterium; assembly: GCA_025966315.1. Lineage (GTDB taxonomy): Bacteria > Actinomycetota > Actinomycetes > Mycobacteriales > Jatrophihabitantaceae > Jatrophihabitans_A. The sequence continues at coordinate 11,370 of JAOPUZ010000042.1, forward strand.
GGCCCGCTCACGACGGCTTCGAGGGCGGAGTTGTAGCCGACGCCGAACTCGGAGCTGATCAGGTCGTAACCGATTCGCGTCGTCGAGCCCTTGGGGTCGCTGCCCTGGTCGCTACTACCTAGTTCCAGCGAGAAGAACGGAATCGCCAGCACGATCATCACGATTCCGGCAGCGACGGCGACGACAATGGGCCGCCGTGCGATGAATTGTGACCAGCGGGCCCAGAAGCCAACCGGCTCGCCGTCGATGAACTCGCCGGCCCGCACGGCGGCGCGTTGTCGCCGGGGCAGGACTTTCTGACCGAAAAGGCTGAGCAGGGCCGGAAGTAGCGTCAGCGACGCGGCCATCGTGAAGCCCACCGCCAATGCCGTCGCGACGGCCATACCGTTGAAGAAGCTGACGCCGAGCGCGATCAGGCCAAGGATCGCGATACACACGGTGGTGCCGGCGAAGAGCACCGCCCGCCCCGAAGTGTTGATAGCGGTCACGATCGACTCGGACATGGGCATCCCGCGCCGCAGGTTTCGTCGGTGGCGGGTAACGATGAACAACGCATAGTCCACGCCAACGCCGATCACCATCAGCTCGGCCAGGTATGGCGTGATGTTGGAGACGCTGATGGCATGGCTGAGTATGTAGATCACCCCGAGGCCGCCGACGAGCGCGACCGCGGCGCTGGCGAGCGGCAGCACGGTCGCGGCGAACGTACGAAACACCAGCGCCAGGATGATCAGCGCGGCGGCAAAGCCGATGAAGACGGAGGCGCCCGAGCCACTACTCTGCCCGATGCTCGCGAACGCGTTGCCGGTGAACTCGACTTGCAGCGCGGTGCTGCGCAGCTTCTTCAACGAGTCGTAGGTGTCGGTGAATTGTTTGGGATCGTAGTGATTGTTCTCGTAAGTGATGGAAACAATCGCGGTCGAGGAGTCGCGGTTACTGTTTAGCAGCTGCGCGTTGCCGGCCGTCACCGCCGCGTTTTTCGAGCAGTCAATCGACTGCCAGGGCGTCGAGATCAGCGCGACGTAGTCGTTTGCGGTGCACAGCTCGACTAGGGCCGGCTGCAGCTCGCTCGGCGCCTTGGTGAACGCGGAGTTGTTGGTGTTCTTCAGGACCACGGTGCCGGAGATGCCATTTTGGTTGTCCAGGCCTGCGTTCTTGAGCAGACTTGCGACGGTGGCGGTCTCGGTCTTGGGGAGGCTGAACGTGTCCTTGTAGGCCGAACCTCCCATTGCGCCCGCTATTCCCTGCGCGGCCACGATCAGGATCAGCCAGCCTACGATCACGAGCCACCGACGACGTACGGCGAACTCGGCAATACTCTGCATGAGAACTCCCCGATTGACGACGCGGCGTACGGACGCTGGCGGGCGGCCGAGGCAAAAGACTATCTCCTGACACTGACATCGGTCCTAGATAGGCTGCCTCGGTTCCCAGCGCGCGTCGAGCGATTTACGGCGACGGCCTACGGGGACTCTGGGCGGTCACGATCGGGGTCGGCCGCGGTGACCTTCGATCATGGCTTCCATGGCGAGCTAGTGCTCGCCTCGGCTGGCGACTTAGCCGGCGGTTCAGCCGGCTCCGCATCGAACGATCCGAGCGGGTGGCCCTTCGACCGGTGGTGCAGCCGGAACGCCGGCGGCGTCTCGGCATCGATCGTCCGGTCGGCGCTGGCCCCGACCTTGGCATAGCCGAGGAACAAGACGCCGCTGACGACCGAGACGACTATCCACAGTGGCCTCCCGTTCACTTCGCCCCAGTCGTTCAGCCCATGCAGGACCGCAGCCACAGCCAGGCCCACCCAGGCGACCGCGTACCACTTGTGGCGCTTGGTGACGGCCAGGCCGATGAAATAGCCGGTCAGCCCGGCCCAGCAGGCGTGCATGATCGGATCGGTCAGGAATCGCCATACAAAGTCAAGGATGAAGTAGCGAACCGGCCCGATCAATACGGCGAATACCGAGACCGAAGGGGACTGCCCGGCGCTGACCAGCTGGTCGATCGAGGGGATGGCCGACTGTACGGTCTGGTAGAACTCATCGACCCCGTTCACCGTGAAGTAGTGCACGACTTCGCTGGCGCCGAAGGCGAGGCCACTGACCGCGCCGAGAAACAGGTACTCGCGAGGCTGAACGGTCCGGCGGCGCCAGTAGATCAACGCAAGGGCCAGCACGGGCACGGCCTTGGCTAGTTCCTCCGGCACGCCGACCGTGAAGATGCTCTCGGCGAGATTTCCGGTGGTGGCGTGCAGGGCGCTCTCCAGAGTGATGGCCAGCGGCACCTCAGTCGCCAGCGAGATGACGGTGATGAGGATGAGCATCGGTCTGGTCACGTGCTCCGGCCGGATGATGACGCCCAGGAGCAGTAGCCACGCGACCGCGAAGTACGCCGCGAATATCCACGCGACGTGGTCGAACGTGGCCTCGCTCGGATTGTCCCCCAGGACAACCAGCGCGATAACCGGAGTACAGATCAGCGCCAGGAACAACAGGACGCGCCAGCTGCGCACCGACCGATGCCGTAACCAGTCGCCAAGTGGGAGTAGCTCGCTGGGCCGCGCGCGGCCTGGCGGAGGGGGAGCGAGCGTCATGTGGTCAGACTGCCGCTGACGTGGCGACGTGCCAACGAAGCAGGCTTCAGTTTCGAACTCCCGCTGGCCCGAAACCGGCATGGAGGCTAGCCGGCATGGAGGCTAGCCGGAATGGCCACGACGACGTGGGACTCCTGCACAGGAGGTCGCTGGCCCGCAGCGGCTGGCACGGGACAGCGACCAGCGCTACTGCCGTCGCCCAGTGGCCGCCGGGCGAGCGGCTAGTGCTGCGCGTGCGCTGGCTGCGCGAACTTCGGCGGATAGGGTCGCGATGTCGTAGGCGCCGTAGTGGCGGCGACCGTTGATGAAAAAGGTCGGGGTACCGGATACGCCACTCAGGTCGGCTGACTCGATGTCTTTCGCGACCCGGGCCGCGAACGTCCGCTTGCGCAGCACATCACGCAGCCGCTCGACATCGAGGCCGAGCTCCTGCCCGTAGTGCAGCAGGTCCCGCGCCTCGAGTGCGGTTTGATGGGCCATCAGCAGGTCGTGCATCTCCCAGAACTTCCCGTGTTTGGCGGCGAATTCGGCTGCTTCGGCGGCCAGCTGGGCATGCGGGTGGACGTCGGTGAGCGGCAAGTGTCGCCATACGTAGCGCAGGTCGCCGAAGTCGGCGAGCAGGTCTCGGACGACGGGTTCGGCCCGTCCGCAGTTCGGACACTCGAAGTCGCCGTACTCGACGAGCGTGACGGGTGCGTCGTCCGGACCGCGGACGTGATCGTGCTCGTCGACCGGAACAGCCAGGTCGACTAGCGTCTGCGGGTTGCCCACCACCGCCCGCAGCTTTAGTCGCTCGGGGAGCAGTGTTATCGCTCGAAGCACCACCCACGTGAGGGCGAACGCGCACAGTCCGGCGCTGAGGACACCGAGCTTGGCCTCTTGGAGATCCAAGCCGTTGAACGCGAGCGTCGCGATCAGCAGCGAGACGGTGAAGCCGATGGCTGCGGACGAGCCCCCGGCGAGCACCGAGCCCCACCCGATCGGTGGCCGCACCCGACCGCGGCTGAGCCGGGTCACCAGCCAGATGGCGCCCGCGATACCGGCCGGCTTGCCGACGACGTAGGCGAGCAGGATGCCGAGCGTGATCGGTGACGTGAACGCGTCGGAGAGGAACTTACCGTCGATCGGGATGCCGGCGTTGGCGAGCGCGAACACCGGGACGATCAGATAGCTGCTGAGTGGGTGGTACAGCTGCTGCAGGCGCTCGTTCGGCGAGATGGCGGTGCGTACGCCCTCCCGCGCCGTCTGCGCGTAAGCGGAGGTCGGCTCCTCGCGGAACACTCGGAATTTGTCGCTGGCCCGCTCCAGATCAACGCGGGCCGCCGGGTAGGCCATCGAGGCCAACCCCATCACCACGCCGACGAGGACGGGATTCACGCCGGACTTCTGGATAGCGATCCACGCGGCGAGCCCCAGACCGCTGTAGACGAAACCGTTGCGGACTCCCCGTGAGCGCGCGACAAGCACCAGCACGAGGATCCCGAGTCCCGCGAGCAGCGCCGTGATCCGCACCGTCCTCGTGTAGGCCGTCGCGAGCACGGCGAACGCCACTAGGTCGTCGGCCACCGCAATGGTGAGGATGAACGTGCGGAGGCTTGACGGGAACTTTCGCCCGACCAGCGCGAGGATTCCCAGTGCGAACGCGGTGTCGGTCGACATCGCCGTTCCCCAACCACGCGCCGACGAGTGCCCGGCGTTCATTAACAGGTAAATCCCGATCGGCAGCAGCATCCCGCCGACTGCCGCAGCTACGGGCAACACGAGGCGGCGCCGGTCACGAAGATCGCCGAGGTCGAACTCCCGCCGTGCCTCCAGGCCCACGACCAGGAAGAAGAAGGTCATCAGGCCGTTGTTGACCCACTGCTGCAGGTCCTGCGTGACGCCGTCATCACCGACGCGGATGCTGACCTGGGTCGCCCACACAGTCTGATACGACGAGCGATCGATGGCGACCCACGCCAGCGCCAGCACGGTGGCGGCGACGAGCACCACCGCCCCGAGTGTCTCGGTGCGTAGGAACTCGCGCACCGGCGCGGCGAGGTTGCGAAGCCAAGCGCTGGCCGAGGCGCGCGTGGCCGGAAGTGCCGTACTCAACCCGGGCTGCCGCGTCCGCTAGTCGCGGGGTCGAAGCGACTGGCGATGCTCGAGCATCGCCAACCGCTCGTTGCCCGTTGTGAGGTGATGATCGCGGTGTCCGTGGACCCGACCGCGTGCCGGGTGCGGCACTCGCGGGCGGGTGCGCGAACCGGGCGTGGGCTGGCGGCTCGCCAGCACCACCACGGCCGCGGCCAGAACGGCAACGACGGCCGCGAACGCGATCCCGGCCACGCGCAACCCAGTCGCCTCGGCCAGGACACCCTCGCCGATCACCGGTAAGGAGATCGCGATGTACATCGCGATGAAGAAGCTTGACGCGACCGCGCCGCGCGCCTCGGCCGGCGCTCCGGCATTCACCGCGGTCAACGCCGCTCGGAAGCTCAAGCCTTGCCCGAAGCCGGCGATCACACCACCGAGCACGAGCAGGGGCAGGTTGGCGAGCGTCAAGCCGAGTATGAGCGATCCCATCCCGGCGATCAGCGCTAGACATCCGGCGGGTAGCGCTACCGCCTCCGGGATAAGTCCGAGGACGGTCTGGCCGGCTGTCGAGGCCGCGAAGACAGCGAAGACGATGAGGCCGATCGCCGCACGACTCGTCACTCCGAGGTCTGCGGCCAGAAAGGCAGGCGCGACCGCAGCGAACAGGCCGAGCACCGCGAACCCGGCCATGCCCGCCAGGGCCGCCCGGATAAACGTCCCGCGCAGCTGCTCGGGGACCTTCAGCGCGTGTGGCCGTAGCTGCGGACGGCTCCGCGCTTCGATGGGCTCCGGCATGGCCCAGATGCCGATCGATGCTGGAATCAGCAGGGCAAGGTCGACCCAGAATGTCAGCCGCAACGGGGAACCGGCCCACTGCGACAACACCCCGGCAAGCAAAGGTCCGCAACCCAGGCCGCCCATGTTCGCGAGCGCCGCCACGAACGAAGCCCTTGCCCGTCGCGCCGGCGGTGCGAGGTCGACGAGGGTCGCCGTTGCCGTGCCGGTGAAGATACCCGCCGACAAGCCGGATAGGACGCGGCCCCCGATCAGCAGGGGCAGACCGTCGGCGATCAGGAACATCAGCGCACTGAGCGCAGACAAGGCGAGCCCGGCCAGCAGCAGCGGGCGGCGCCCGAGCTGGTCAGATAGCCGGCCGAACAAGAACAGCGATGCGATCACCCCCACCGCATACGTCGCGAAGATCACCGTGATCATCAGCTCCGACAGGCCGAAGCGCTGCCGGTATAGGTCGTAGAGCGGCGTGGGCAGGGTCGTGCCCAGCATCGCCGTGGCGAGCGCGAACGCGGTCGCGGCCACACCGCGCCCGCGCCCGATCCTTGGCCGCAATGGCCGCAATGCGGTTCGTGACTGGGTGGTTGGCATGCCACCACCCTGTCGCAGCCTCGTCATCGTTGTCATCACGGCACGCAGCAATCGCGGCTACCGGATCACGGGGGTTTCGCATTCCCACTAGCTGCAATGCGTTTGGCGCTGCGGGATGTCACCGTCGACTAAGTGCGGAACTGCGAGCGGAGCAGGTTGACCAAGGCCAGAAATACCGCCGCTGCGCTACAACGCCTACAACGTCCACCACGTCCACCACGTCCACCACGGAGGGAACCGCCATGCCACTCGTCCGAATCGACCTGGTCGAGGGACGCACCGACGGCCAGGTCAGGACGCTCGCCGACACCGTCCAGCAGGTGATGCTGGACGTGTTCGCCGCGCCGCCACGCGACCGTTACCAGGTGATCCACGAACACAAGCCGGGACGCATCATCGCCGAGGACACCGGGCTCGGCTTCGAGCGCACGGACGGCGTGGTCGTCATCCAGGTGACCGAACAGGGCCGTGACGACGACCAGAAGAAGGCGCTGTACCGCGCATTGGCCGACCGGCTCGAAGCTGAGGCAAGTGTTCGCCCGCAGGATCTCATCGTGTCGATTGTGGCCAACACCTCGGCCGACTGGTCGTTCGGGCTCGGTCGCGCGCAGTTCCTTGAGGGCGACTTGTAGCTGGCGCGACCAGAGCGCAGAGGTCGATCTCAAGAGACGAGGTGACGATCAATTGATGACGACTGCTGGGCAGGATGCCTACTGCCTTATACGATCGCTGCCATTGGCGGTCGCGCGCTCAGTGGAGGAGGCGCTGCCATGACGGTCCTGCACGACATCAGCCTGCTAGCAGCCCCGGTGAGCGACGGCGAGGTCGTTCCGGCGCGGGCTCAGATGGCGACAACGCTGGGGTTTCACATCATCTTGGCGTGCCTGGGGATCGCCTTACCGACGTTCGTGCTGCTCGCTGAGTACATCGGTCTGCGTCGCTCCAACGAGGTCGCCATGACACTGGCGCGGCGATGGTCGCAGGCGATGGGTGTTCTGGTGGCCGTCGGCGCGGTTACCGGGACGGTGCTGTCGTTCGAGATGGGCCTGCTGTGGCCGGGGCTTATGCGCCGATTCGGCTCAGTGCTTGGTTTGCCGTTCGGTGTCGAAGGCTTGTTCTTCTTTCTAGAGGCCGTCTTCACTGCCATCTATCTGTACGGCTGGGGACGGTTGCGCAGCTGGGCCCATTTCTGGTCCGGCGTGCCGATCGCGATCAGCGGCGTATTCGGCGCGATGTCGGTCGTTGCCGTGAATTCATGGATGAACCAGCCCGGTGGTTTCAAGGAGGTGGACGGCCGAATCACCTCGGTCAATCCGTGGCAGGTGTTCTTCAACCACGCGGCTGTCTACGAGATGCCGCACATGATCTTGGCTGCCTACATGGTGACCGGATTCTTGGTTGCCGGGGTGTACGCGGCCGGCATTCTCCGTGGCCGCCGCAATGCCTACCATTACGCCGGGTTCGCGCTTGGATTCGTCCCGGCTGCGATTCTGACCCCGTTCCAGATCTTCGTCGGTGACACCGCGGCGCGCGCTATCGCGCACGACCAGCCGATCAAGTTCGCGGCGATGGAGTATGTGCCGCAGACGTCTACGCACGTTCCTGAATGGCTGGGTGGCGTGTACATCAACGGGCACGTGTACGGCGGTATCCGGATCCCCGACATGGACTCGATCTTGGTCGGCTTCAGCCCAGGCACCCGGGTGGTGGGGTGGGAAAGCGTGCCTGCGACCCAGCGGCCCCCGGCGGTGTGGCTTATCCATTTGTGCTTCGACGTCATGGTCGGGCTCGGCTCGCTGCTGCTGCTGGTCGGGCTCTGGGCGGCCTACACCTGGTGGCGGAAGCGCAAACTCCCGCCACAACGATTGTTCTGGCTGCTCGGCGCCGTCAGCGGGCTGGCCGCGATCGTGGCCATGGAGGCCGGCTGGGTCGTCACCGAACTCGGCCGCCAGCCCTGGGTCGTGTATCAGTTGCAGACCACCGCCGACGCGGCCACCAGAAACGGCGGGGTCGTGACGACACTGAGCCTGATCATCGTCGGGTACGCCGTGCTGGGCGTCGCCACGATCCGTGTCCTACGGATGTTGAGTGCCCGTTGGAGGCGCGGCGACGCGGATGAAGTTGGCGTTCCGTACGGACCGACGCCGGATGTGCCGAATTCCGGCGAAACCCGGGTGGGCGTGTGATGATCGCCGACACGGTTGCGGCCATTCTGCTCGCGGGGGTGAGCCTCTACGCCATCCTCGCCGGAGCCGATTTCGGCGGGGGCCTGTGGGATCTGCTGGCCGGCACTACTCGGCAGGGGCGGGCACCTCGGGCGCTGATCGACGAGTCGATTACCCCGGTGTGGGAGGCCAATCACGTCTGGCTGGTTCTCGCCCTGGTGATCTTCTGGACTGCCTTCCCGGACGCCTTCGCCCCGGTCATGAGCGTGGCGGCCGTGCCGCTGTGGCTCGCCGTCGGCGGAATCGTGCTCCGCGGCGCCGGCTTCGCCTTCCGCAAAGAGCTGACCCGGCTCAGCCAGCAACGTCTCGCTGGCGCGGCGTTCGCCTTCTCGTCCCTGCTCACGCCGTTCTTCATGGGCACTGTCATCGGCGCCATCGCGACCGGCCACGTGCCCGCCGACGGTACCCATGCCAGCCTGTCCGCCTGGACTAGCGCCACCTCGCTGCTCATCGGCTTCCTCTTCGCCGCCGCCTGCGGCTACCTCGCCGCGGTCTACCTCGTGGGGGAAGCGGACCGCCGCGGCTACCTGCGGCTGCGCGTCTATTTCACCCGCCGCGCCCAGCTCGCCGCCATCGTGGCCGGGGCACTCTCAATCGCGACGCTCGCTGAGTTGCACAGCTCGAATCGAATGTTGTACGACCGGTTGACTGGACGTGCGTCTCCTCTTGTAGTCCTGGCCGGGGTATGCGGGCTGGCTGTGCTGGCGCTGCTGACGACCGGTCACCGCATCGGCGCGCGGCTCGTCGCCGCGCTCGGTGTGGCAGCGGTCGTCTGGGGCTGGGGCGTCGCCCAATATCCGACACTCTTGCCCGGCACGACCGTGACGGTGTCCGATGCCGGCGCGCCACACGCCACCCTGGTTGCGCTCGTCGTCCTTTTCGCTGTGATTGTGGCGCTCGTCGGCCCCGCGTTCGCATTGCTGTTCACGCTGCAGAGCCATCGCGTATTGGTTCAGCCCAGCGAATTCACAACCCCGCCAGGTACTAGCGCGGCCGACCGAGCGAACTAGATGTTCAGGTACGCCAGTGGTATCCGATGGCGAAGTCGACCACGACCGCGTATGAGAGGTACATCAACCAGACAGCCGTGACGATACGGAACAGGCCGAGCACGCGCTCGGCAACGCCGACGCCTACCGTGACGACGAATTCACTGAGATAGACGGCAAAAAGTCCGAGGAACACCAGCCCCACCGGCCAGTCGTGCACCTTGAAGAAGACGGTGGCACCCATTGCCGAGATCACCATGTACGCCACCGACATCCCTGCGTTCGAGCGCGGGTCGTTGCCGCGATAGCGGTTCCAGCCGATCGCAAACCAGTGGATTCCGTATGCCGTGAACGCCAGAGCCGCCATGTAGAGCGGCGGCTGCGTGGTGAACACCTGGAACCAGGTCAGTCCGATGAACAGGATGAGGCCGCTGACGAACTGACAGAAGCCGGGCATCCAGATGCCCCAAACGCCAAGCGACCGGTCCACCCGTTCGTCGCGCCCGGGCCAGCCCAGCAACTCCTGTGGACCCCAGATCAGATAGCCGGTGCCCAGGCCGAAGAAGCCGAGAGCAAGCGGCGGATACGCCGAACTGGTTAAAGTAACGTCCATCTCGCACCTCTCGTTACGGCAGCGATTCGCGGTCTATTTGGCCCGAAGTCGATCGACGCTGGTCCTGGCTGGTGCCTTCTGCACACCGCTGGCGCGGGCTCGGATGCCCTCGTCTGTGCAATATCCGGTGCCATCGCGCTTCAGGCACAGCAGGCCGAGCAGGCGACCGGACTCGCCGACAACCGCCATCCGCCGACGTCCGGTGCGCAACAGGGTCGAGGTAGCGGCTGCTAGCGGCTCCATCGGTCCCACCGTTCGACCGACGAGCGTGCCCAGCTCCGGCGCGGTTGTCTCCGGCGATCGAGCCGGGCCGAGGTCTGCTCTCTCGATCGTGGTGATGAGCCGTCCGTCCAAGGCGACGACCAGCGCCAGGTGGACGTGATCGTCGTTGAACAAGGCGCTGATCTCGGCCAGCTTCGAGTCGGGTCGATGGGTCTTCGGGGAGGTGACCATCGCTTCGGCTACGTGATTCGCTACCGGGCGGGCCAGCTTGGTCTCAGAGGTTTTCATTCTGTAGTGCCGGTGATGCGTGACGGCGTCACCTCGACGACCAGGTGCTTCATGACCGGTTGTTCGCTTTGCGTGCTGAAGTCGGCGATCCCGCACAGCACGTTCAACTCGGGCATGTAGCCGGCAGCGCATCCCGGGGGCAGTTCGTAGCCGACCGCGCGATAACCGTAGACGTTCCGTTGCGTCCCGTCCTTCGAGAAACTTGTAACGTCGATCAAATCGAACTCGGCGAGGCGTCGCTCGCGCATGTCGTTTTGATTCATGAAGATAACGGTGCGCAGGCCCTTCAGGCCGCGGTAGCGGTCGTCGTTGGAGTAGATAGTCGTGTTGAACTGATCGTGCGAACGGATCGTGGCCAGCAGCAGCCGCCCGTCACCGGGATCGACATCGTCGGGCAGTGACACCTGGGAAAAATCGGCGCGACCTGACGGCGTCGGGAAGATTCGCTCCCGTTGCGGCTGGGCGAGGCGGAACCCGTGCGGATGACGGGCGCGGCGATTGAAGTCTTCGAAGCCGTCCAGCACGCGGGCCATCACGTCGCGGATGCGGTCATAGTCGTCGGCGTATTCCGGCCAGGGCGTCCGGCTATTCGGCAACGTCGCTTGGGCCAGCCCGGCGAGGATCGCGCACTCAGAGCGAAGATGGGGCGACACCGGCTCCTTCATGCCCCGTGACATGTGCACCATCGACATCGCGTCCTCGACCGTCACCCCTTGCTCGCCGCCGGCTTGGCGGTCCTTCTCGGTGCGACCAAGACAGGGCAGGATGAGTGCGCGTTTACCGTGCACGATGTGGCTGCGGTTGAGCTTGGTGCTCACCTGCACGGTCAACTCGCAATTGCGCAACGCCGCGAAGGTGTAGGCAAGATCGGGACTGGCCAGGGCGAAGTTGCCACCGAGTGCGACGAAAACTTTCATGTCGCCGCGGTGCATCGCCGCGATGGTGGCGACCACGCTTTGCCCGTGCTCGCGTGGCGCGTCGAAGCCGCAGACCTCGCTGAGCCGCTGCAGGAACGCCTCACTGGGGCGGTGGTCGATGCCGCAGGTGCGATTGCCCTGGACATTGCTGTGGCCGCGCACTGGACACGGCCCCGCACCCTCACGGCCGATGTTGCCGCGCAGCAGCAGCAGGTTCATGATCTCGCGGACGGTGTCAACACCATGCTCGTGCTGCGTAACCCCGAGGCACCAGGCGATGATCACTCGCTGCGAGGACAGGTAGGAGTCCGCGAGGGCGCGGATGTCGGGCTCCGTTATCCCGGCGCCGTCGACGATCTGGCGCCATGGCGTGGCCGCGAGCTGCGCAGCATAGTTGTCGAAGCCCTCGGTGTGGCGCTCGATGAAGTCTCGGTCGAGCACATCGGGGCGCTTGTCGGCGGCCTCGAGTACCGCCTTAGCGACGCCGCGCAGCAGGGCCATGTCGCCGCCGATTCGGACTTGGACATTCCTCGTGCCGATCCGTGTGGTGTGGAAGGTGGCCATGTCGACGAGCTCGTGCGGCACGATCGTGCGCCGGGACGCCGCTTCCACCAGCGGATTGATATGCACTAGCTGCGCCCCGCGCCGATCGGCCTCGGCTAGCCAGGTGAGCATCCGCGGGGCGTTGGAGGCAGCATTGTCACCCATCACCCAGATCGCGTCGGCGGCCTCCCAGTCGTGCAGATCGACCGTTCCCTTCCCGGTGCCGATAGCCGCCGTCATTGCGCGACCGCTTGCCTCGTGGCACATGTTCGAGCAATCCGGGAGGTTATTCGTGCCGAACTCGCGCACCCACAACTGGTACAGGAAGGTGGCCTCATTGCTCAGCCGACCCGAGGTATAGAAAGCCGCCTGATGCGGGCTGTCCAACTCGCGCAGGGTTTCCCCGACCAGCGCAAAGGCGTCCGGCCACGAGATCGGCTCGTACCGGTCGCTTGCCGGGTTGTAGCTGAGCGGCTCGGCTAGCCGTCCAATCGCCTCCAGGTCGTAATCGCTCCACCCGGCCAGCTCGCTGACGGTGTGCCTGGCGAAGAACTCGCGGTCCGCCTTGGCAGGCGCCATCTCCCAGGTGGTGTGCTTGACGCCGTTCTCGCACAGGTCAAGCCGCAGACCGTCCGGGTCGTCCGGCCATGCGCACCCCGGGCAGTCGAAACCGCCGTCCTCGTGATTCATCACAAAGAGCGCGCGAAAGCCCTCGGCCGGTTCACCGGCACGCTCGAGCACTCGGCCGACGCTCTGAGCGGCGCCCCACCCGGCGGCTGGATGATCGTATTCATGTCGCGAATAACTGTCCGTCGAGGCGGGCCCGCGACCCAGAGCCGGCACGCCGGGGACCGCCGCCAGCATCAGCTCTTCCGCGTCAACACCCGCGTTGAATTGGGCCATGGACAAGCCCCTCTCGTTCATTCGGCGGAGGCACCGTTCAGCGATGGATTTTGGCGGCGAACGCCGGCTAAACGTCCCCACCGGGCTGTTCACCAAGCGGTAAGAGAAGACGCGGCATCCGCGCCCTAACCAGATTTAGCCACGGTGGGCGACGAGCAACGGCATCGCGCCCGTCGGACGTCCGGGACGTAGGGCGACGCACTGGTAACGAGCCGAGCCGTCACAGGCACCTCCCCGAAGCAGGTACCCGGCTGAATTTACACCCTGATGCCCCATGAGCGAAGGGTGATTAAGTGCGTCTCGGGCCGAGCGCCAGACGCGCGGCGCTGATGTCCTGGCGGCCGTGTCCGGCAGCTACGGCGGTGTGCCATTGGCTGGACAGTGCGGCCAGCAGTGGCGGGGCGTCGCCGCGCGCGGCGCTGATGGCGAGATCCACGTCCTTGAGCGCCCACTCAAGTGGGAACTCGGCCGTGAAGTCGCCCCGGTCCATTTTGTGAAACTTCGCGTCCGCGATCGGGGCGTCCAGCGGTCCGCCCTCGATGGCCTCCTCGAACTGCTGGTGGTCGATACCGAGGCGATCAGCCAAGTCCAGAGCCTCTGCTACGCCCTCGATGAGCATGGACATGTAGGCGTTGACGATGAGCTTGAGCTGGCTTCCTTTGCCGACTTCACCGAGCCAGACGGTTTTGCGGCCGATGACATCGAACACCGGTGCCAACCGCTCAGCAGCTGCGGGGGGTCCCGAGGCCAGGATGAGCAGCTGACCCTGTTGCGCCGGTTGCTTGCTGCCCGATACCGGAGCGTCCACGAACGTCACGCCGGGCCAACTCGCTTCGAGGCGATCCCTGATCCGCAGAGTGGCGTCTACTCCGATCGTGCCCATCTGCGCCCACACAGATCCGTCGGCGAACGCCTCGGCCACACCGGCGTCGAAGATCACCGACTCGACGACATCGGCGGTGGGCAGCATGGTGATCACGACCTCAGCGTCCTGGATCGCAGCCTGCGCGGACTCGGCGACGACGGCACCCGCCTCGCCGAGCGGGCTGGTCGCTGCGAGCGACCGGTCCCACACGGTCGTGCTCAGGCCGGCAGCGACGAGGTTACGGGTCATTGCCGAACCCATGATGCCGGCACCGATTACGGCCACTGCCGGGAGTACGTGATTTGGATTTGCCGTCGCCATGATTGCTCCTTTGTGGTTGTGCCGTGATCGCGGCTGCGAGCAGGCCAAGTCATCGGTTCCAGCATCGGACGGGTGCCGGTCGGCCGCATCGCAGCCACCCCTAAACCCGAGGTACCGCCAGCCGGGGGGCCCGTCAGCCAGCACCAACCACTACGCCCTCGCCGTCCGCTGGAGTCATTGCGATCGGTCAGCCGGGCATTGGGAGTGCGGCCGGCAGGGCGGCCCAGTTCGGAACACCGAGCCCGCTTGCGAGGTCGTAGCCGGCGGAGGCCTGACAGCATCCGACGTCGGCGAGATCATTGTTGCCGGTCACGATGTCGAAGAAGGCTGCCGGTTGCGATGCGGCCTGGTAGAACCATCCGTTTGCCAGCCCGATTCGTGGTCGCCCCGCGGCGCGCTCAGAAGCGTCGACCAGCGCCGTGGATGCTGCGGTGAATGGCGTCGAGCCGCTGGTTCCACCGACCGGCTCCAAGGTGGAGTCGACTACTACCGGCCAGCCGGGCACGACGTCGGCGAGTGCGCTGACATCGGGGACGGCCCGGTGATCTTGCAGGTTGATGCCGTCCTGATAGGGCGGCCGAGGCTCGAGGCGGCTCAGCGCTCCGCCGCCGGCGGCACTCTGGCCGTAGACCGAGTCGTTCCACACAGTCTCAGAAACGCGGGTATTCCCGGTGCCGAGGGTCAGCCGCGTGCCGCCCACCGCCGTGACGAAGGGCGACACCGCCGGATAGGACAATGTGGTTCCGCTGACGGTCGTCCCACAGGTGGTCGACCCGGAGTCGCCTGCGGCCGCGAACGAGGACACGCCGGTGAGCGCTGTCATCGCCAGAACGGAATCGACGACGGAGGTGAAGGCAGGATCGGCCGTGTTCTCCGCGATCGCGCATCCGCCGTAGGAGAGCGAGATGACGTCCGGGAGCCCGCTGGGCCCGCCTATCGCCCTACTGAATCCATCCAGGATGCCGCCCCCGCCTGCGGTGCTCTGTACGAGGCGCACCTGCGCCCCGGGGGCTACCGCGGCGGCCGTCTGCAGGTCGAGCGACGTCTCGGGGTCGGCGTTGACGATTGCGGTGGCGACGCCGTCGCCCTGCGCTTGCTCGACTTGCGGCGGGGAGTACCCGAAGCATTGCCCGGCTAGCTGGAGGTCGCTCGGCAGCCAGCCGCCTCCGAGGTCCAGGATCGTTATCACCGGGGTGCCCGAGGCATGGGCACGCAGCGTGTCGACGCCGTACGCGGTCTGGATCTGCTGTTCGGTGTAGGCCTGGCCCTGCTGCAGCGGAGGCGCCGAGCAGCCGGCGGTGAACGGGGTGCCGCTGTTGGTCGGCCATGGCTCAGCGGTGGCCATCGAATCGGCCGGACCGATTCCAGTGCGCGGCCGACGTCCCTCGGCCGTGGGGGCGTACACCTGTGCCGTTTGCAGCAGCAGCTTGGCGCCCGAAGGTTGCAGCGCGGCTGGCGTCTGGGCGGGGAGGCTGTAGGTGGTGAACGGGTTGGACGCAGTGGCCGCCTGCTCGGTGAGCGGAGTTCCCAACGCGCTCTGCCACTGCTGGGCCGATCCGGTGACCCGCGCGAACAACCGAGTCGGGTCGGCTGAGAATTGCAGGCCGAGGGCGCCGACCGATTTGGCGATGCTGTTCACCTGCACGTTGCTCGCGCCGAACTCGCCGGCTGCGGTCGCCAGCGAGCTGAACCGCCGGTAGTCCGATGACCCAGCGGTCGCCACCTTGGCCGCGGCATCGCTGAGCGCGGCCGCCGAGGCGGGGAGCGACAGGTAGAAGGTGACCTGGCCGGCCGTGGGGGTCGGGAGGGACACCGGCGCCGTAGGGGTTTTCGAACTGCATCCGCTGACCACTGATACGGCGAGTACCACCGTCGCGATCAGTGCCACAGGAGCGGTCGGAGCCGCTTTCCGCCAGGCATGACGGTTGGCCCGCGGCGCCCGTCCGAAGATCGAGATCCGCACAGCCGGAACTCCCATCATGTTGCCCTCACGTCCTTCCGATACCGGCTGTTCGAATCTCGCGCCGGCTACTCCCGACCGTCGCATGAGGGCCCGCTCGTGTCTTCGCGGCCAGCATCCAACCCCACTGGAGGCCAGCAGGAATCCGACGTTCGCCGGCGACTCAGGTCTGCCCTTGCACATGGGTCGGATTCATCGGCCACGAATTGATCAACCGAGCAAGCCATCCGAGCGAGATGAAAGCCTGTCGGGGGTTGACGACTACCTGTCGAGGGCGTGGAGGTATCGCGTGGTCATGAAGTGCTGCACGTGTCTTGCGGCCGGACCGCCGAGCTTGGCCAGCAGGGTTGCCGGCCGGAAGAACGCCGTGATGGTGAAGTCGAGGCCCCCGGCGGGGCCGCGGCTCAAGACGAAGGCTTCTTCGCCGGACTCGGGGTGTCCGGGCAGCGTGCCGTAGGCGAATCCGCGCTTGTCGGCTTCGGTGATCGTGTAGATGACCCGGCACGGGATGGTCATCGCCAGTGGTGCGCGTCCGAGTCGCATGACGCAGACGGCGTCTTCGACGATCTGCGTCGCTGATGCCGCGACCTGCAGCCCGGCGCGAAGCTGGACCTGCCAGCTCATCAGGGCCTGGGCGGCTGATTCGAAGTCTGTCGATGCCGATAGTCGTCGTGTCCTGGTGAAGGTGGCAAAGCCTGACGGCGGCGTGGTTCGAGTGCGTCCGGCGCCGGTGTAAGTCAGTGGCTGCGAACGGCGCTTGGTTGCGTCAGCGACGCTGAGCGGATCGACAGTCACCTCTTCATCATCGACCCCGCCGCCGGGTCGGCCGTTCAGAAGCACCAAGCTTGGTCGATAAGTTCGGCCCGCCGATCTCTGCGACAAGGCCGACGATTTCTACGCGGTCCCGGTGAGCACGGGACGCTCGTCGGGAATCGACTGCGCGAGCAGTGTCGAATACTCGCCGAGGTAGAAGTCGGCCACCCGTGCGGGCGTGAACTGCCGCGCGTAGCGGATGGCAGCGTCGCGGTCCGTTACGGTACGTCCACCGAGGGCAGCTGCGATCGCGGTCGCCAGTCGCACCGGATTCGCTGCGTCGACGATGACACCGCGTGAACCCGAGAGCGTGTCGGTAAGGCCGTCCACGTCGAAGCCGACGACCGAAACACCGAGTCCGAGGCCGAGCACCGCGCTCTGAGACCATGCCTCCTCGCGGGACGGAACCACGTGTACCGAACTCCCCGCGACCATGGTCCACGGCTTGTCGCTCCACCCAGGCAGGAACACGCGATCAGACAGCCCCAGCTCCTCGACCCGGCCGACCAACGTGTCCCGGAGCGGGCCGTCACCAAGAAGGTAGGCGCAGAACGATTCACCGCGGATGAGGCCCAAGGCCTCGACCAGCAGGTCTGGACCCTTGTCCTCGCTGAAGCGACCAGCGAACGTCACTCGTGGGGTGGGCAATCCGCTTCGTGGCGCTGCACTCAGCCCGGCCACCGGGGAGCGTGCCGGTCTGATGACCTCCACCGGTACGCCGGCGGCCTCAGCGAAACGTCGGGCGGCTGGGCCCATCGCGAAGAACCTGTCGATGCCGCCGGCCGCCGGGCGGAGTGCCCGAATCCGCTCGGCCGTCCAGTTCACCTGGTTGTGCTCCGTCGCCACGAACGGGGTCGAGCGCTCGATCACCTGGGCTACCGCCCACCATGCGCCGACCATGTGGGCGTGCACGATGTCGGCGCCGGCCAGCTTGTCCTGAAGCCATCGGGCGAACGGCCACGACAACGTCCACTGAAGGTTCCTAGTGGGGTGCGGGCGCCCGGTACGAAAAGCGGCCACCGGAACTTGATAACGCATCGCCAGGCGCAGTCCCTCGACCGAGGCGTCACCGACGAGCAATGTGGTGTCCACACCGTGCCGGACACGGAGATCTTGGGACAACCGCAGCAAAGCCAGCTGCGCACCGCCAGGCTCCAGCTTTCCCAAAACGCGTACCACGTGCATCCGTGTCCACCTCAGTACCCAGTAGGCCGCGGAGCCGCCCTGAACGGCCACGGTAGCTCCGCATCAGGCGCGTCTACGCTGCCGCATCCTGGTCGAGAGACGGTGTTCATCGACTGTTCATGCTGGTAATGCGGTCCGAGAGTGGCCCTAGGCTCAGGGTGACACGGGCGCCCAGAGCGGTGCCACCGCGCACACCTTCATCTTTGGACGGCACGTTGTGAATGCATTCACCGACGACCCGAGGCACGCTGATGATCTGCACGCTTGGCAGATCTTGCGCCCGCTGCTGGATGACGGTCGCTACCTGCCGTGGACCACCGGCTCGATGCGACCGGCCGCCCTGGTCGCGGTCTGCAACGAGATCGTCCATGGCCGTCGAACAAGCATCGTCGAATGCGGCAGTGGCGTGAGCACGGTCGTGATCGCCCGCCTGCTGCGCCAGCGAGGCAGCGAAAGCGCAGTAGTCGCGCTGGAGCACGACCCCGACTGGGCGCGGCTGGTGTCGGAGCTGCTGGCCGACGAACATCTCAGTGCTTTCGGACGGGTGATTCATGCCCCGCTCGCAGGCGAACCGCCGTGGTATTCCCTCACCGCCCTGGCCGAGCTACCGGAGGTTGTCGATCTGCTGATCATTGACGGGCCACCCGCCGATCGGCCAGGGAATGGCTTGCGCCGGGCGCCGGCGCTTGCGGCCTTGGAATCCCGCTTGAGCGAGGCTGCCGTGGTGTATCTGGATGACATCAACCGTGCCGGAGAGCAGGCGGTTGTCGCGAGCTGGCAAGCAATGACCGATTGGATCTTCGACATCGACGCTGTGAGCGGAACGGCGCGGGGGCACCGAAGGCCAGCGGATTGCCCAAACTGAGGCGGATGTGACCGCGGGGTCGACCCGGAGGGTCGGGGCGTTCGACTGTCGGCATGGGCGTCAGAAGGAAGTCCGCTCGCACACGTTCACCGGCTCTGGGTCTGGCGCCCGTAGCTCCCGGCCATTAAATTTGGAACACCCTTAGGAGGCTCCCGTGAGCGATTTCGATGTCCGAATGGTTGTTCTCTCGACCGACGATCTGGATGAATCGATCCGTTTCTACAGCGAGACCTTGGGTCTGTCTTTGAAGTTCCGCGACGGCGCCCACTACGCAGCCCTCGACGGCGGTTCGGTCACGCTCGCGTTGGCGACCGCAGTCGATCACCCACAGCCCGGAAAGGTCGTCGTCGGTATAAAGACCGCCGATGTCGACGCGGCCGCCAAAGCGGTCGAAGACAGCGGCGGCGCCATCATCAAGGGTCCGTACAACGACGCGCACGAGCGGCGTGCCGTCGTCTACGACAACAAAGGCAACGGCCTGGTGTTTTACAGCCCGCTACCTCGGTAAGCCAGGCGCATTAGATCAGGCTCGGACCGCACGCTTGAGTGCCTGCACCCACTGAACGTTGCCCCTGATAACGAGTCGGATCGTACGACGCGGCCCAGCGTTGCACGGGGGAAATCGGGTTACCAGTGTCCGCGATGTACGACCTCGTCGAGGGGGCGGCGGTCCGGGTTTGTGATGGGCTGCAGTGGGCGGTCTGCCGGGTAGCCAACCCCAAGCAGGAAGGACACGACGTGTTTCGGGTACGCCCAGAATCGCGCGCGCCTTGGCCTGATCGCCCACCGAGGAGTGTCCGGTGCCGATGCCCAGATCAGTCGCCGCCAGGATGATCGCGTACGTCGCCTGCCCGAGATCGTACTGATCGACGACCCGAGTCCGGTCGTCCGCGGGCTCCGGCACGACCAGTGCGATGGCGGCTGGGGCACCAGCAATATGGCTCGCGCCCGGCCAGACTGTCGACAACTCGGTTATTTGACCGGGGTCGGTGACGATGACGAAGTCCCAATGCTGCCGATTCGATGCTGACGGTGCTCGCCAGCCCGCCTCGACGATCCGGATCAAATCCTGCTCGGGCACCGGATCGGACGTGTAGGTGCGGACGTTGCGGCGGGCGCGGATTGCGTCCCAGGTCTCCATCGCTTCCTCCGGGTCGAAGATTGCGGGTGAACGTTGGCCGGCGTCGCCCCGTTCGTCGAGCGGGCGTGGCCGCTGCTGGTCAGCGCGGGATGCTGGTGTGCTTGAACTCGTTGAGGTCAGGCCATCCGTCCAGCAGGTCTACCACCCGCTCGATTGTTCGGATCGACGACGCTGGGTCAGTGCCCGCGGGTGAGCGGTCCATGAGTCGGACGAAAACTGCCTCGTCGCCGGCAACGAACGTCGGAACGCCCCAGACACTGTGGGAGGCGAGGTAGCGCTCGTGCTCGTCCCGTACGCGGGTCAGCGCCTGACCGGAGTCGACCTGGTCGAGGACTGCGTCGGCGGGGGCGCCGCTGCGGGTGAGCACTGCGCTGACTTCGCTGCGGTCGTTGAGCAGCTTCGCGTCATCGTGGCGCAATGCGAACAAGGCTCGATGCACCGCGGGGAAGACGTCGGGGTAGTCGTCACGCACGATGACGCCGGCTTGCAAGGCGAGGATCCCAGTGTCTTGGTCGGGCTGGTCCCAGACGCTGGGCTTGCCTTCCTCGACGTGGACCTGGCCGAGAGAGAACGGCAGGAACGTCACCTTCCAGTCGGCGCCGGCAGCGAGGCCGGTAAGGACATGCTCGTGGGCGTTGCGTGCGAACGGGCAGCGGTAGTCCCACGTCACAGCGAAGTCGAGTGCCATGTTTCGAACAACCAAGGCGACCGGTCCACGAATTCCCTAGCGGTCGGGTAGAGCTTTGCTGACGGTGCCCTGAACGCAGGATGCGTTCAGGGCAGCGAAGGGACTTCAGCCGAGACCGGGTCGAGCTGATGCGGTGCGGTGCGAAGTGTCGGCGCAACAGCGTGCGCCGCTGGCCGGGCGTGGACCCGAGGTGCGATTCGACCTGGACGAGGCCACGACCACGAACGCCGTCAGTACCGGGAGCAAGCCCAGTGCAACCGGCGGACCGGTGCCGCAGTAACCGATAAGCGTGATCTGCACGATGCGACGGCTGCCAATCTTGGGCAGCAGGTAGGACGACAACAGCTGACTGAGCCGGGTCGCTGCATCCATGCCAAGACTGTTCGATACGAGTGGCCTCGCTGGCGCGATATCCGTCTGCGAGGCGGCGCGCACCATGACATCGTGGACGGCAAGCCGGGTGCTGCCGGTTTCCCTGCGCGACCGGGCGGTAGCCGTTCCGGCGGCGATCCCCAGGAATCTCGTGAAGGAGGTCCACGCATGACGTCTACGGACGACGCCGATCACCGGCCTGCGCGCGCGGCGGGGGCCGGCCGCTCCGGTTCACATCCATTAGACAATCCCGCGTACACGTCGCTGACCGGGCCACACGCCCATTTCGCTGAGCGCCGCGGCAATGCCGTGCGTTACCCCGTCGACGTGTCGCCGTTCGTGGCGCTGCCCGATGACCCGGACGCCCAGGACTGGGCCGATATCGCCACGCTGGTCGGACCGGGGGCTGTCGTCCCGCTGGCCGGAGTAGGCGTGCCGCCGCCGGCGGGCTGGGAAATCGTCATGCGTGGCGAGGGGGTGCAGCTGGTCGACGACGGTATCGCCGCGGCCCACGACGACGAGGCGATCAGACTTACCGCCGCCGACGTGCCGGAGATGCTGGCGCTGGTCGAGCGCACCAAGCCCGGCCCGTTCTTGCCGCGCACGATCGAGCTGGGCACCTATCTCGGCATCCGCAGGCAGGGCAAGCTGATTGCGATGGCCGGCGAACGACTGCACCCGCCGGGCTGGACGGAGATCAGCGCGGTATGTACCGACGCGGACTATCGCGGCGAAGGGCTGGCCACCCGGCTGGTGCACGCCGTTGCCTACGGCATCCGGCAGCGCGGTGATAAGCCCTTCCTGCATGCGGCCCGCGACAACACCAACGCCATTCGGCTCTACGAGTCGCTCGGATTCCGGCTGCGTCGCACGGCGACTTTCCAGGCGGCTCGAGTCCCCGATGACTTCATCGGATAACCAGACCGGTTTCGCCGGCAACGAGCTGCGGACGGCAGCGGAATTGCGACGCAACGGGTGTTGGCACGGAGCGGGGCGCCGCGGAGTACGTGGCCGCCAAACTCACCGAGGTCCTCTACGCCGGGATTCCGGCCGCGATCGCGTCGTGCACCTCGATCAGGCGTCCGGTGGTGACGTCGTAGATATAGCCGTAAATCGGGATTCGGGTGGGCACTAGCGGGTGATTTCGGATCCGAGTCACGTCCTCGACGACACTGCGCGCGTTGTCAGAAATGGTGAGCCAGTCGATGTAATTTGCCTCGGTCGAGCCTGGTGCGGTGCCGATGTCGTAGAAGCCGTCGTCGCCGAGGGCCGCAGTATCCAAGCTGCTGGCCAGCAAGCCGCGCATCACGTCGTCGGTGAAGAACTCCATGCCACAGTTGGAGTGGTGAATGACGAACCACTCTCTTGTGCCCAGCAGTTTGTAGGAAATGACGAGCGAACGGATCGCGTCGTCGCTGGCCCGGCCGCCGGCGTTGCGGATGACGTGTGCGTCGCCTTCGCTGAGACCGGCGTACTTGGCCGGGTCGAGCCGGGCGTCCATGCAGGTCAGGATGGCGAAGCCGCGCGCCGGGGGTAGCGCCAACTCGCCCTTGGCGCCGAAGGCGGCGGCGTAGTCGTCGTTGGCTTGCAAAACTTCGGTGAGGATCGACACCGTTCGCTCCGATGTTGGTTGGGAATTATCCGGGAGTACTTCTTAAACGCCCGGCCGCATAACGATCTCGATCTATCCGATAGGAAAGCATCATGAGCCGCTCGAGATCCTCCCGCATATCGAAAGTGCTGCTGAATTGGGATCAGACGAGTGGTCGCTCGATCAGTTCCTCGATGCGCGCTATCCCTCGTTCCGCCGGTAAAGCAGGATGAGCGTGTTCTTCACGTCAGGACTGAGCTGGTCGGAGTCCACCCGTCCGATGGCCATGATGGTTGCCTTGAGCTGCCTGAGGTATTCCGAACAATGCGGGCAGCGGCTCAGGTGTCGTTCGACGTCGGCCCGCTGTCGCCCGGGCAGCGCCTTGTCGAGGTAGTCCGTGATCAACTCGACGGCGCGCCGGCAGGTCAGGTCGTGCCGTCTCGCGAATCTCGCTATGACGTTCATCGTCGGATCACCGCTTCGTCGATGCCGTGTCGGATGTTGGCGCGGCCGCGGTGGAGCAGGACTCGCTGGTTCGCTTCGCTGATCGATAGCACCTGACAGACCTCGCTGCTGGTGACCCCATCGATGTCGCGCATCGTGACGACCAGACGCTGCAGCTGCGGCAGCTCGGAGATCGCCTGACGGATCCGCGCGAGCATGGCCGCGTCATCGGCTAAGTCCCTTTCGGGCCAGGGCGTCGGTGGTGATGTCCAGGCTCCGGTAGGGCTGAATTGTTCGGCGTCCACGGCCGGTTCGATGTGCTCGACCGGCACGGTGCGGTGATCGCGCTCGCCGATCGACCGAGCTCGGTTGACACAGATCTGGAACAGCCAGGTGCGCAAGGAAGATCGGCCTTCGAACTTATCCAGCCCTTTCAGCATCGCCAACCAGGTTTCTTGAGCGACATCTTCGGCCAGTTCGTCGCGCGAGACGAACGCACCGGCCAACCGAACCAGGGGTCGGTGGTACCGCTGCACGAGCTCGGTGAACGCGCCCTCGTCTCGAGCCCGCAGCCGGATCAGAAGCTGATGGTCGGAGCCTGCGGTGCGCACGAACCCGAGGCTATGCCGAGCGTGGCCGTCGATTTGCCGTGGCGCACATTACGAACCGCGGAACGGAGTCGAGTTCGGGCGTGAAAACTGTAACGCCGGCGGCCCAGCGCGGACTCATATGCGTCGACCACCTGCGGTCGGCCCTCACTGTTGGGAGAACGCCATGCGTGAACGAGCCTGCCTCGCCGCCGTCGCATCGTTGTTAGCGGTCGGAGCCAGCCTGCTGGTCAGCACCGGAACCGCCGGGGCCAATACGATATCGCCGGTCGTCGGGCACACCTACGTCAACGACAACGTGGCCGGCGCGAACACCATCGCCGGCTTCGACCGGCATGCCAACGGTTCCCTGACCCCGATCGCCGGTTCACCGTTCGCCGTCGGCGGTTACGGGCTGGGCGCCGGCCTGGGCTCACAAGGTGCGATCCAAGCCAGCCCAGATCGCCGCTTCCTGCTTGCTGTCGATGCCGGCAGCAATCAGATCTCGGTCCTGCGCGTCGGCCGTCACGGCGTGCCGCGCCTGGTTGGTTCGCCAGTGTCCTCCGGCGGCGTTGAACCCGTCAGCATCGCCATCAACCGATTCGGGCTGGTGTATGTCGCCAATGTCGGCCAGGGCGGCAGCAATTACTCCGGCTTCCGACTCACATCGCACGGCCAGCTGATCGCGCTGCCCTACGCCAAGGTCGCGGTGCCGGAGGGCTCCGGCGTCGGCGACGTCCTGTTCAACTCGACCGGTGATCGCCTCGTCGGCACCCGGGACAACACCTCACTGATCGACAGCTTCACCGTCGGTCTGGACGGCCGACTCGTACGCGCGGCGGGCTCGCCGTTCCCCGCGCAGAGCCTTGGTCCGATTGGTTCCCAATTCCGCCCGACCAACCCGTCGCAGCTCTATGTGTCCAACGCCCACGCCGGCGCCGGGCTCGGCACCGTTTCCGCTTTCCGGGTCAACCGAAAAGGCGTTCTGACTTCCATCGGCGACTCGCCCGTAGCCAACGGGCAAACCGCGCCCTGCTGGGTTGAGATCAGCCACGATGGCAAGTACCTGTTTGCCGTCAACACCGGCTCGGGCAATCTGTCCAGCTACGCGATCAGCCACAATGGGTCCCTCTCGCTGCTCGGCACGACACCGTTCACCAACGGCGCCGGCGCCGTCGACGCCCGCTTGTCACCGGACGGCAAGACGCTGTCTGTCACCGGCGGCCGCGGCTTGGTGGTCAGCACCTTTGCCGTTCATGGGGGCGCGCTGACCGAGTTGCCCAGTTCACCGGTGGCGCTTCCGGCGGGCACGTCACCGATGGGGATCGTCGTCCTGTAGGCACGCCTGATCACTGCCGGTCCCAGGCCCAATCATCGCGGACGTGGGACCGGTCAGTGTCGGTAGGCCAATCGGGCCAGTGGATCTCTAGCCGTCCCAGCCCGTGAGGTCGAGGCGGCGCAGGCGTTCGGGGTCGGCGAGGATGTTGATCTCGGTGATCCTTGCGTGCTGGATCGTTACGCCCAGCACCGCTATCGGCTGCCCATGGTGCGTCGCGAAGAGTCCAGGGGCGCCATTGACCAGCGCGGGCCGCGCGTGCTGCCCGATTGGCGCGAAGCGCAGCGCCTGCCCGGCCACTTCAGAGGCTCCGCGCACCAACTGAGAGGGCCCGAGTGGGCCGGCGCCGGCGTCGGCCCGCAACACGACGTCGGGGTCGAGCACGGCCAGCAGGCCGTCGAAGTCGCCGTTGCGAGCGGCGGCGAGGAAGGCGTCGAGGAGCTGCCGCTGCTGGACGTGGCTGGCGTCCGGTGCCGGATCGGCGTCCCGCAGCCGGTGCCGGGCACGGCTAGCCAGCTGCTTGGCTGCAGCGGGGGAGCGGTCCAGGATTGGTCCGATCTGCTCGTAGGGCACGGCGAAGATATCGTGCAACACGAAGGCGAGCCGCTCGGTCGGCGAGAGCGTGTCCAGCACGATGAGCAGCGCCAGCCCGACCGAGTCAGCCAGCAACGCATGCTGTTCCGGATCGGCCCCGTCCGCTCGGCCGACGATCGGATCCGGCACGTGCACGTCGAGTGGCTCCTCGCGGCGCGCCTCGCGAGCGCGCAACATATCCAGACACACCCGTGACGTGACGGTGGTCAGCCAGCCGCCCAGATTGCGCACCTCGTCGGTGTCCGAGCGTGCGAGCCGGAGCCAGGCCTCCTGCACGGCATCGTCGGCTTCGCCCAGTGAGCCGAGCATCCGGTACGCCACTGCTCGCAGATGGGTGCGGTGCCCCTCGAAGCCTGCCGTCAGCCGGTCCTGTTCGTCCACTGTTACCTTCCTTCGCCGCCGCGCGTCATAACACTGACGGATCGAAACCGTTGGACGTAACACGACCCCAAAGGAGCCGCAATGAACAGCCAGGCCCCCCTTATCCCGGCTGCCGCCAACCTGTCAGCAGACGCACAAACGATCGCGAGCGTGCGAGCTCAGACCCTGGCCTGGCAGAGCATGGCTAATCGGATTGTGCGAGGTTTGCTCCGCACCCCGCTAATCTGCCGGGTGGTGGGCAATCGATTGGTAACGGTATATGTCGTGGGCCGAAAGTCCGGTCGCCGCTACACCATTCCCGTGGCTTACCTCAGCTATGACGGGACGTTGTTGATCGGCACGCCATTCGGGTGGGGACGCAACCTCCGCACCGGCGAGCCGGTCGACATCCGGTTCAAGGGCAAGCGCCAAACGGTCGAGGTCGAGGTCGTCAGCGCCGCGGCGGGGGTCATCGAGTTGTACGGCGCAATGGCGCGGAAGAATCGCCAGTTTGCGAAGTTCAACAAGATCGGCGTCGGTCCGACCGGCGAGCCGGATCCGACCGACCTGCGCCAGGCGTGGGCGGCGGGTGCCCGAGCTATTCGCCTAACGCTGCGCTGATCACATCGCGCAGACCAACCCGGTCAGCGTTGACGGTGTACAGGTAGCCGTCGCGGTCCATGGTGACGCCTTCTTGCGTCTCATCCGGCACCGAGATCGGGCTGGTCGGGTCGCTGATGGTCAGCGAACTCTCGACCTGGCCCGAGCGATCGACGTTGACGATCTTGCCTGATTCCTGGCTGATGATCAGCAGATGGCTCGAGTCAGGACCGGTCAGGTTAGGCAGGTTCGATAAGGCAAACACGTCGGAGAAGTCGGTCGTGCCGATCAAAGAAGGGTCGAAGAGGTTCGTCGACTCAGCTGTGGTCGGTGAGCCGTTGGTCGCGTTCCTCGCCGAGGACGAACTTGCCGCCGCCGACATAGGTGACGGCCTCGGTGTCATAGAAGGTCGTGCCCTGCGACTGTTACCGGGCGCCAGGCTCATCGAATCGATCAGCTGTCCGGTCTTGGACACCTGGACCACGGACGTGCCGCCGTCACCGACGACAAACAGTGAGTTGGTGTCCCAGTCGTAGGTGACCGAGGATGCCTCCTGAGCCAGCAAACTGTTCGCAGGAGCCGTAGTCCGAGTCGGTTCCGGCAGGTCATAGCGTCCGACCAGGCTGTACCTCGAAAGGTCAACGCCGGTGCTCGCAACGTCCGCACGCGCTGCCCGAGGCAACGTGACACACATCCCGACGATCAGCCCAAGAACTGCGACGAATGTCCCCGATCGTTTGCCAACTACTGCAGTCAACGCCATCCCCCACCGTCGTTTCCCGAACGGCTCCGCCGCCGCGGTCGCTGACGCTAAAGGACGGCAGCGTGGGCGAGGGTGACGCGGGGGTGACCAGCGATCAGATGGAAGATGAACAGCTGTCGGTGCGTAGCACACACTGCAGCGATCGGGTCGGGTCAGGTCGCTGGCTGAGCGGCGTTCTGGCGATCGGCGATTCGGGCCAGCAGGTTTAGCAGCAGGGTCCGCTGCTCGGGATCCACGCCGTCGAGTGCGCGAGCCTCGGCGGCGTCTCGCGCGGTCGCGAACTTGGCGTAGGTCCGTCGACCAGCCGGCGTGATTTGAGGTATACGGACCCGGCGATCGGCGGGGTCAACTGTTCGCACGATCAGTTTGTGTTGTTCGAGGCGATCGAGAACGCTGATCAGGGTCGTCTTGTCGACGCACACGATCCGGCTCAGTTCGAGCTGGGTGCGTTGCTGACCGTCGTCGAGGGCGGCGAGTACGAGCCAGTCGCGGACGTCGTTGAGCCCCATCTCGACGGCCGCTCGGTCGAGATCGACGGTCATCCGGTCGACGGCGGCGTGCAGCAGAAAAGTCAGATCGGCCGGTCGGAAGATGGCCGAACAAGCCATCAGGCCCAGCTCGGTGTCCGCTGACGGGCGCGCTCGCATGAACCGCATCCTAGCCCGCGCTCGACCTATGGTCAAACTTCGGATTAGTCGTTCTCGGATCGTCTTGACTCGGACGATCCGAGTTCGTAGCGTATGCCTTGGCTTTGAATAACGCTGACCCGATCACCCAAAGGAACCGCTATGAGTACGAGTCGTACCGATTCATATACCGCTGCCGATCCGCGTCGATGGCTGGCGTTGGGCGTCATTGCCGTCGCCCAATTGATCGTGGTGCTCGACGCCAGCATCGTGAACATCGCCTTGCCCTCGGCGCAGCATTCCCTGCACATCTCCGACGCCAATCGGCAATGGGTGGTCACCGCCTACGCGCTCGCGTTCGGTGGACTTCTGCTGCTAGGCGGCCGGATTGCCGACTTCATCGGTCGTAAACGCGCTTTCGTCATCGGCCTGGTCGGCTTCGGGTTGGCCTCGGCGATCGGCGGCATTGCCCAGAATCAAGGTGAGCTGTTCGGCGCACGCGGCCTACAGGGCGCGTTCGCGGCGCTGATGGCGCCGGCCGCGCTCTCGCTGATCACGGTCACGTTCACCGAACCGAGGGAGCGGGCCAGGGCTTTCGGCGTCTATGGCGGAATCTCCGGAGGCGGCGCGGCGCTAGGGCTGATTCTCGGGGGTGTACTTACCGAGTACGCCTCGTGGCGGTGGACGCTGCTGGTCAATACCCCGATCGCGATCGTCACCGCCATCGCGGGCGCGCTGGTGGTACGCGAAAGCCGCGCGGAGGGCGCAGCGCATTACGACATTCCCGGTGTGATCACCAGCTCGCTTGGCCTCGTCGCGCTGGTCTACGGCTTCACCAAAGCCAATGAGAGCGGCTGGTCGGCCACGAGCACCGTCGTCCTGCTGATTGCCGCCGTCGTGCTGCTCACCGCGTTCGTCCTGATCGAGCGGAACACCGCCGAGCCGCTGTTACCGACACGGGTGTTCACCGAGCGAAATCGGGCCGGTGCCTTCCTCGTCTCGCTGCTGATCGGGCTCGCGCTGTTCGGCATGTTCCTGTTCCTCGTCTACTACATGCAGGGCACGCTCCACTATTCGGCCTTGAAGTCCGGGCTCGCCTTCTTGCCCTTCAGCGCCGGCATCGTGGTAGCGGCCGGCGTGGCGAGCGGATTGCTCCCACGCATCGGGCCCCGCCCGGTCATGGTTGGTGGCACCGTGGCGGCCGCATTGGGGATGGCTTTGTTCACCCAGATCAAGGTCGATTCCAGCTTCGCCATGGTCGTGCTTCCGGCTGAGATCGCAATGAGTCTCGGCATGGGGTTCGCCTTTGTCGCCCTTTCCAGCACCGCACTGATCGGTGTCGCTGATCGCGACGCGGGCGTGGCCAGCGCGCTGGTCAACACGACCCAACAGGTCGGCGGCTCGCTGGGGACCGCGCTGCTCAACACCATCGCCGCCACGGCTACCGTGCATTACATCAGCAATCACGGTGCCAGCAGCGCTTCCGCCGCAACGGTGCACGGTTACACCGTCGCGTTCACGTGGGGACTTGGTGCGCTCATCCTCGCCGCCGTCCTATCGCTCGTCCTGATCACCAGGCAACGTCCCGCGGCGACCAGCCAGAGCGACGCCGACGAGACCATCTTCGAGCACGCCGAGGAGCTCGGAGCCATCCTCTAGCGCTTCCTCGCCCCGATCAGCTGATCCACGGCCAGGCCACCAGCTGATCCACGCTTCGTGAGATTGTGAAAGGGACCGGCCCCCATCAGCGAAAGCGATGATTGGGGCCGGTGCTGAGTGATCGCGGTCGCGATTCTTTTTGGACTTTCGATGGAATACTTCGATGGAATACCAGGCTTTCCTGGCTTCGCGAATGCGGGATGAAGACCAGCGTTCAGTCGATGGCGATGTCGTCGGTGAACGAGTGGTGTTCGTGCTCGACAATCCATCGATTGTCGGTCTTGCGTAGGCCGACAGTGAGGCGCAGCCTTTGTTCGGGGGCGCGATCGAAGTCTTCGGGCGTGCCGCAACGCAGCAGTGCGAACGCGAATGCGATATCCGTGCCGGCGGTCACGGTCAGCGACTCGATCTCGAATATCGCGCCGGCGGCCTGCCAGTCGAAGAACCCCGGCCAGGTTTCACGGTAGGCGTCGAGTCCTCGTACGCCCTCGTACGGCGGCGAGACGTCGAACATCACGATGCCGGGGGCGTGGTCGGCGAGCACGGTGGACAGGTCACCGTCATGCGCGGCGGCGGCCCAACGCTCGACGAGGTCGCGGATCTGTTGCTCGTCGGTCATGAGCTCTTCCTCGTCGACGACTCTCACTCGATATCGCAACCATCAAAGAGGTTTCGTGATTTTCGCAAGTCACCGAATACCCGACCGGCTGGAACGTCCTGAACCAGCACGGAATCAGCCGGCGGCTACGGCGTCGCGATGGCGTCCTTGATGTAGTCCGGCAGCCGCAGGTGGCTGCGATTGAGGTCCTGTACTGAGTCGACGCCGAGCAGCTGCATGTTTGTCGTCATCTCGGCCCGAAGGCGGCCGATCACATGCTCGACCCCGGCCTGCCCAGCGATCGCCAGACCCCACGCCGACATGCGACCGATCAGCACGGCACGTGCGCCCAGCGCCAGCAGCTTCATTATGTCGGTACCGCGTCGCACGCCGCTGTCGGCCATGATCTCGACCTGGCTGCCCACCGCGTCAGCCACCTCGGCCACGGTCTGGGTGATCGTGTAACCGAACTCGAGCTGGCGGCCACCGTGGTTGGAGATGATGATGCCGTCGGCGCCGAGATCGACGGCCTTTTTGGCGTCGTGCACGCTCATGACGCCCTTGACGACGAGCTTGCCGTTCCACCGCTCACGAATCTTGGCGATGTCGTCCCACATCGGGCTGTGTGACTGCCGGCCCTTTTCGCTCATGACGGCCAGCGACAGCGGCTTTCCGTCCTTGGTGAGGCCGACGGTGTTCGACAGCTGGAAGGGCATTCCGTCGCGCCAGAAGCGGTATGCCCAACGCGGCCGGAAGGCCAACTGGTCGGCCCGCTTGAAGCCCTCCATCAGGGTCATCTTCTTGACCATGTTGAAGCCGTTGCGGTAGTCGCGTTCCCGGATGCTTGCGACCTGGCTGTCGATGGTCGGCACGATCACCTGGTAGCCGGAGTCCTGGGCGCGGTCGACCAGGCCCCACATGATGTCCTCGTTACCCAGCTTGTACAGCTGGAACCAGGCATCCGGCACTGCGCTGTGGATCTCTTCCATCGGGTACATCGAGACCGCGCTCAGGATGTGGTTCAGGCCCTGGGCCTTGGCCGCGAGCGCGATGCCCATGTCGCCGTCGGGATGGACGAGCCGCATGCCACCGCACGGGGCGGTAAACACCGGCATCGACAGCTTCTGCCCAAGGACCGTAGTTTCTAGCTTCGGCTCCGGAACCCAAACGCCCATCTTCGCGTCGAATCCGATGTCCTCGAACTGCTTACGGTTGAGCGCGAGCGTGTACTCGTCCTCGGTCGCACCGGCCACGTAATCGGCGATTCCGCGATACATGATCTTTTCGGCCTCGCGCTTGGCATCGACATGTCCGATGACCCTCTTGAGCGCTCTCTTGTCCCGCGCCGACGGCTCTATCATCGTTGAATCCACTCCCCGACTCCTCGCGAATGGTCGCCCACCCCTGATCGGGCGTAGCCGTTGGGGTGATGCTAGCCCACGCTGGCAATCGCGAATTATGCAACATCTGGCATCAGTGTGATGCCAGATGTTGCACGATTCGGCAGAACGTGCGGTGTCACATCTCGTGGATTGCCGGTGTCTTGATGTCGACACCAACCCACGAGGAGAACAGATGAGCACCGCCCGAATCCCAAGAGCAGAGATCACCGGCCTTTATGGCGCCTTGGTGAAAAGGTTCAGCAAGAAGCTGCTCGGCCGCGTGCCGGAGCCGCTGGGCGTGTATTGGCACAACCGCGCCGTGCTCAAGGCCACCATGGGCATCGGCGCCAAGGCGCAGAAATGGGACGCCAGTGACCTCGGCCTGAAGTCGTTCGCCCACCTGGCCGTCGCAGCGCAGATCGGCTGCAACTGGGCCCCTCGCCCCTGACGCGGTGCTCATCGCCGACGGTGGTGGCGTGGTGGCTGCGGTCCGGCAGCCGGTCGTGGGCGCGAGGAAGATCGTCAATCTGCTCGGCGGGTTCGCGCGGGTCGCCCCGGCCGCCGTGGTCGAGCCGGTCCTGCTCAACGGTGCGCCTGGTGCCCGCGTCCTGCTCAACGGTGCCGTCGACACCGTGATCGGTTTCGCCTTCGAGGCCGGGCGAACAGCAGGGTCTTCGCGGTGCGCAACCCCGACAAGCTGCACCGGCTGAGCGAAACGACCCCGCTCAGCCGTTAGCTGTCGACGACGCTGGCTGTGGGCGCGACCGTGGAGACTGGCGCGCCGGCGCGTCGTCGGGCGAGGCGTCCGCTGAGGTAATAGCCGGCGGCCATGATGGCAATCACGACGATGGTTTCGGTGATGCCCCAGGCCCAGGTGGCGCCGCTTACGTCTTTGGTGGCGATCTTGGGGAGTTTGCCGGTGCCGGCGGTGGCGTGTTCAGCGGCGTTGGCTTGGAAGGCTTGGTTACGGGCGGAGCCGCGGAGGAACGGAGCGACGAACAGCACCGTTAGGCCGAGCAGGAATTCGACGGCAATGATGGCGCGGAACTCGCGGACGAGCAGGACCCGCAGTGGCCGTTGGTCACCGGCCGCCCGGAGGGCTTCGATGCGCGGGTGGAGCCAGAACTGGTTGGCGATGCCGAGCAGCAGCAGGGTGCCGAAGATGAGGATTTTCACTCCGAGGACCCGGCCGTACATGGTGGTGAACAGCTGCGAGGGTCCGTCCACGTGCTCCCAGTAGAGGAACAATCCGGACAAGGTGATCGCGGCGACGCAGCTCATCGCGACCGCCGAGAAGCGGCGGATCGTCGGGGACCAGAACGCGCCTCGATCCGCCGCACCAACGGCTCCGGGGGCGGCGAGCAGCAGTAGGCCGGCCAGTCCACCGATCCAGATGGCCCCGCCGAACAGGTGCAGCATCCACATCACCGTCTTGAAGCTGGTGCGCGGCCAATCGGTTGGTACCGCCGCGGGAAATTTAGTGGTGCCGAGCGCGACCGCCCCGGCGGCCAGGCCGCCGCCAAGAAGGCAGTTCCTGGCCCGTCCGGCCGCGCCGACGCGGCTGACGAGCGGGGCGATCAGCGCTGCTCCGACGAGGGAGAAGGTGACCTCCAGGCCGGCGAGACGGCCGGCGTTGCTCCCGTCGTAGAGCAAGTTCCAGGCCGCGCGGTAGTCGTAACCGCCGGAGTCGGAGGCGTTGTGGGCGAGTTCGGTGAGGACGGCCGGTACCGCCAGCAGCCCGAGCACGATCGCGAGCCCGGCGAGCCGAGTGGTGACGATGGTCAGCGTGCCCGTGCCGATGCGTCGGGCGGGCGGCCCGGCCGACAGCAGGGACAGCGCGATGAGTCCGACGAACCCCATCAGAGTCACCCAGGTGGTCCAGGCGATGGCACGGTCCTCGAACGGTCCGAGTGGGGTCGAGGGAGCCGAGGCCGCGGACAGCACGGCGGTGGACAGCAAACTGGGAAGGGGCACAACAACCACCTTGATGAGCACAACCTGAGAAAGGACGACTTAGGTTAGCCATACCTAACTTCGAGGGTCAAGGTGAGAGAGGTAATACGCAGACGGGTGAACCAAAGCGGCTGCCGCCGTGTACGGGCCGCCAGCCTCAGCGACGCGCCGTGATGCCTCAGAACGTGAGGACCAGACGTCCCCTGGTGCCGCCCGCTTCTAGCCGGCGGTGCGCGGAAGCGGCATCCTCGGCTGAATACGTCGCGGCAATCCGCAGGGTCACCTCGCCGTCTTCGACCTGCTGCCGCAGCCGATCGAGTGCCGCGTGGTTGGTCGCGTAATCCCTGACCCAGGTCTGATGCAGTGCGATCTCGCGCTCGGTCGGTCCGGCCCATCCACGAATCACGGCCAGACCGCCCGCGTCGCGAATTGCCGGCAGCGTCATATCCGTCTGCACCGCGCCGTCGGCGAGGCCGTCCACACCAGCCGGAACGATCTCCCGAATGCGGTCAGCGACGTCTGGCCCCCGGCGCACCACCGCGTCCGCCCCAAGACTCCGGACGAGCTCCTCATCAGCTTCTGACGCATCGGCGACTACGTAGAGGCCGTCGGCCTTGGCGAGTTGGACGACGTACCCCCCGTAAGCCCCGGCGGCGCCGGTCACGGCTATCGACTGGCCTTTCTTGAGATTCAACTGATCCAGAGACAGGCGCGCGGTCAAGCCGTTCATCGGCAGACTCGCGGCGGACACCAGATCGCTGCCGGCCGGAATCCGAGCCACCGATTGCGCCGGGACAACGACGTATTCGGCGTACGCTCCGCCGCGCCCGGTGGCGGGTAGCAAGATCGCCATGACTTTTTCGCCGATCTCCCAATCGACTCCGGCGCCTACCTCGTCAATGACGCCGGCAGCGTCCATACCCGGTATGTGCGGACTCGAACTCCGCAGACCGGCACCGTAGAGACCCGCCCGCAGGCCGGTGTCGGTGGGATTCACCGCGGCGGCTGCGACCTTGATCCGAACCTCGCCCGAGCCGGCATGCGGCTCGGCCAGCTCGAACACCTGCAGGACCTCTGGGCCACCGAATTCAGTCAACCCGACGGCTCTCATCGTGCATCCCCACTTCCGGGCTCGCGCTGATGAAGCGCCGGCAGCACTTCTTCGGCGATGAAAGCCATGCCTTCCATGAGCTGCGCCGGAGTTTGTTGTAGCGAGGTGTTTTTGGCGTGACGAGGAAGCAGGATGGCGTGCTCGAGTCCAGCTTCGGCGTACTCGCCGAGCTGGTTGACCATCTGATCGACCGATCCGGAGATGACGCCCGGCGCCGGCTCCCCGGTTGCCCCGATGGACAGCACCGGGCCAAGCATCGACACCTCGATGTCCGACCTCAGGCGTCCCCGCCGCTCGAGCTCCACATCGACGAGGACCAGTTCAGCGCGCAGCTCCTCGGGCGTGGAGGTGATGGTGTGATAGCCGGTTCCGTAGCGAGCAACCCGTCGAGCCGCGATCTCGCCCTTGCCGCCGACCCACAGTGGCAGGTACGGACGTTGCACCGGTGCCATTCCCGGTAATCCCTGAAATGAATGGAATCGGCCTTCGTAGTCGACGGATTCTTTGTCGTCCCATAAGGCCATGCAGATGCGCATCCACTCGTCCGTGACCGTGCCGCGAATGGGATAGTAGTCGGCAATCCCGAGAGCCTCGAATTCCTCGGCCATCCAGCCCACGCCGAGACCGAACACGATTCGGCCGTGTGAGAGGTGATCGAGCGTGGCCAACATGCGGGCCTGCAGAATCGGGTTCCGGTACGGGACGATGACCACGCTCGTGCCGATCTGCACCGTCGTTGTGTTCACGGCGACCGCAGCCATCATGGCGTAAGGGTCATAGATGTTCTGCCGATAAGCGAAGCCGGCGACACCCGATTCGTTGTACGGGTACCGCGCTTTGATCGTCGCCGGCATGAACAGGTGATCGTGCAGCCAGACCGAATCCAGCCCCAGTCGTTCGGCGTGACGAGCAACCTCCAGTATCTCGGCCGTGCCGCCCTGCTTGCCGAAGGTGTCGAAGTTTCCGATAGCGATACCGATCTTCATCAGTGCCTCGCTTCTGCGGTCGCGGTCCGGTGGCCGCCGAAGGCGGGAAGGATATCCGCCGCGATCGCCTCGATCGTGGCGATCGTGGACTCCAGCCGATCGGGCGGCGCGTCCGCGGCGGGGACGATGATCAGATGCTCGAGGCCGGCCTTGCCATACGCCATCAGGTCGGCGGCGATCTCGCCTACGTCCCCGGTCAGCGGCGGGCGGCTCGGCCCGGCGCTCTCCGTGAGCGATACCCGCGCCAGCATATGTACCTCGAGTTCGCCGAAATCCCGTCGATCGCGTTCGCAGATTGCGCGTAATTGCCCAACCAGCTCGGCGAGTTCAGCCGGTTCGACCGCCGTCGTCAGATATCCGGTGCCATGGCGGGACGCGCGGATCATCGCCTCACGGCCATGACCGCCCACCACGATGGGTGGGTGTGGCCGTTGCGTCGGCTTAGGGAAGGTACCGACATCGGAGAAGGAAAGGTGCTGGCCGGTGAAGTTCGACGGGCCGGTGCTCAGCCACATCTCTTTCACGGCCAGCAGAAACTCGTCCGTCACCGTGTCGCGTTGGTCGTAGTACGGATCCGGCAGACCGAGCGCCTCGAACTCACTGCGCAGCCAGCCCGTCCCGACGCCTAGCACCACGCGACCGCCGGAGATGAGGTCGGCGGCCGCGAGCATCTTGGCCGTTATCGCGGGATGCCGGAACGGTAGGGTCAGCACCGCGGTGCCGACCTGCACGTGACTGGTGATCGCGGCCAGGGCGCTGACCATCGTCAAGGCCTCGTAGTCGGCCGGCCGGGAGCGCGCGCGATCGACGCCGTCGTGCTGTCGGTAATCGGCACCGTCAGCGTCGCCGCCCGTGGGGACGGCCAGGTGATCAGCGACCCACAGCGAGTCGTAGCCCAATGAATCGACCTGCCGGGCAATGTCCAGCGACCAGTCGACCGGGACGTCGGAGCCCATCACTTCCGCTAGCGATACGCCGAATCTCATAGTTGAACTCCTCCGTGAAGCCTCGCAATGCCCGGATCGTGGTGCGCCGTCCGTGCCACGTTAGCGGGCCTACTCACCCCGCCGGTCGGACCGTGCCGTCGGCGCCGAATCTTTAGACCCATTGGACACCGCTACCTATTTATCGATAAGCGTCTTCATGAACCGGGACGCGGTTGACGTTAGGGCCCCGCCATTGTCCTGACATTCTGCTCGCATCTCGGGAGCGCTGCGTTCGTTAGTCATAGCGAACACCGGTCAGCGACCAGCGCAAGTCATACCGACGACGGGGGCTGCCGTGAGAAGCGAACGCGATGCGGATGCGGATGCGGATGCGGATGCGGATGCCAGAGATCAGCTCATTGAGATTCTCGCGGGAACCTACACGCTCTCGCAGACGCGTGCCTCGACGTCAGCGGCGGATCTCACTGCGAAGGTGAGCAATCCACGGCTGACCGACCTCCGCTGTTTTCTCAATGGGCTCGCGCCCGGCGATCCACGCACGGTGAACCTCCTGAACGCGATGCGGCGCATTCAGCTGTCGCCAGATCGGATTCCGGTGGGGACCCGAGCGGAAGAGGAGCTGCTGGTGTATTGCCACGGGCCGGTGGACCGCAGCCCCATTCAGTTCCTGGTCGCGCTGAGTGCGGCAATTCAGGATGACCTTCGGCAGCATCGCACCGCGAGGTAGTCAGATACGGTGCGACCGATCATCCAGTCGCTTTACTCCCACGCGTGGAGCGGTGGGATTTGCGGTGGTAAAGCGAAGAACTTCCGGCTGGGTGAAGTGGTCAGAAGGCGGGTCGGCAACACGCATCCGTCCGAGCGACGGACGAGTGCCGTCCGAGATGCCCGGAGTCAATGCCGTCCGTCACATTCGTCGCTAGAGTCACACCACAATGCCGAGCTGGGAAGGGTGGCCGCCCGCAATGCCGGCTGTTGCCGTTCGACCAGAGGATGGGAATGACGCACACACCGAGGTGTTCACCACCGACGTGGTGTCCGACATGAGCGCCATTGCTGGATCTTTGCGAACTCAACTCAACGGCGTGCGTGCGGGTAGCTAGGTTGATGGCGTGGGAAAGGACCGGAACTATGGCTGAGGAGATTCGTGCGGTGGGCGTCTTAGGGAAAGTAATGGTGGCACTGTGACGGCGATGCGTATTGGAGTCGGTCTCGACGGACGCCTTGGGCTCACGTTCGGAGAGTTGCGCGATGCCGGACGGGAGGCCGCGCGGCTCGGCTTTGAAAGTGCGTGGACCCCGTCCGGTACGGTGCCGGACGCATTTCATATCTGCGCGGCGTGGTCACAGGATTCACCGCCCCTGCGTACCGGAATTTCTGTTGTTCCGATGGCGCGTGCGTGGACTGCCCTCGCGGTTGCGATTCAGGCGGCGACCGTGGGTCAGATTGCCGACGGACGGTTTGTCCTTGGCATCGGAACTGGCGGTTACGGCGCGGACTTCTGGTCGTCGGTGGGGATGCCCAACCGCCCTATTGCCGTCATGCGCGATTACCTCACGATCCTGCGGGGGCTCTTGAACGGTGAGCAGGTGACCTACGAAGGGCCAGCCCTGCAAGTACGCGGCGCATCGCTGGTCGCAGCGGCCGATCTCTCGCCGGTTCCGTTGCAGCTGGGCGCGCTGGGCCCGCAGATGGTCCGGCTGGCGGGCGAACTCAGTGACGGCGCGCTGCTCAACTGGGCCACGCCGGAGCGCATCGCGCTATGCCGGCAGTGGCTGAACGAGGGTGCGGTACGAGGTGGCCGAAGGACGGACGAGGTAAAGCTCACGATGTACGTGCGGATCTGTGTCGATGACGACATCGACGCCGCGCGTCAGGCGTTGGCCACGCAGGTGCTGGCCTACGCGATCGGGCTGCCGGGCGGTCCTCAGGCCGCACGCGACGCCGGCTACCGTGCCGCATTCGGTGCGATGGGTTTTGAGGATGTGCTCACCGAACTGGAGCAGCGGCGAGACAGCGGTGAGCCACTCGGCTCGCTGCTCAAGGCGACGCCGGACGAGCTGCTCAACTCGGTGGGCTACTTCGGACCGGCCGAGCTGGCCCCGGCGGCGTATGCGCGGCTGTCCGAAGGCTTGGACGAGACCGTCGTGCGAGTCATCACCGCTCGCCCAGGCATCGAATCCGTGATCGCTGTCATGCAAGCGCTGACCCCGGCACGAATTCGAGCCGCCCAGGAAAGCCTCCGCTGAACCGCAACGCTCGGCGGCCAGCCAGCTGATGGCTAATACTGCGCTCACGGCGGCTACCTACGATATCGATGGGGGCCAGCCGGTGGCCCTGGCCAGTGAGGCGGAGGCCGTCCCATGCGTAGCGACATCGTCCCCGGCGCGGTCTTCCCCGACTACGCGCTGCCCGACCACACCGATACCGTCCGCACGCTCAGCGAGATTCAGGGTGACGATCCGCTGATCCTCACGCTCGCGCGCGGCCACTACTGCCCGAAAGAACACCAGCAGCATCTCGAACTGGCTGCGCATTACCCGAAGATCGCGGTGGCCTACACCCAGGTCGCCACGATCTCGACCGACGCCCATCACACGTTGCAGGAGTTCCGCGCGTCGGTCGGGGCGCAATGGCCCTTCCTGTCCGATCCGGGACGAACTGTGCAGCAAGACTTGGACATCAAGGAATACACCGATCCAGATAACGACCCGATGATCCCGTACACGCTCGTGCTCAAGCCGGGACTGGTCGTCCACAGCATCTACAACGGCTACTGGTTCTGGGGCCGGCCTTCGTTCTATGACCTCTGGCGAGACCTGCGCGCGGCGATGAGCGAGATCCGGCCGGACGGGGACCTGAGCAAACCCGGCCTCCGCGAAGCCTGGGACGGCGGCGACCGCTCGTCCTTCCACGGCTGGGACGAGCAGCCGAGTCAGCCGGTCGAGTAACGGACGTCGGCCTAGCTTGCCGCCACTTCCCATTAGCACAAAGGAGCGCAGACAAATGGACATGAAGCTCGAAGTCGTCGTGGTTCCAGTCTCCGATGTCGACCGATCCGCCCAGTTCTACCAGGGTTTGGGCTGGCGATTGGACGCCGACGTCGCCCCGGATGACGCGTTTCGGGTGGTGCAGCTGACCCCGCCGGGATCACCGGCCTCGATCATCTTCGGCACGAACGTCACGACGCAGGCCCCCGGGTCG
Organism: Frankiales bacterium; assembly: GCA_025966315.1. Classification (GTDB taxonomy): domain Bacteria; phylum Actinomycetota; class Actinomycetes; order Mycobacteriales; family Jatrophihabitantaceae; genus Jatrophihabitans_A. Next base: position 51,067 of record JAOPUZ010000042.1, read on the forward strand.
GCCCAGGGTTTGCATCTGATCGTCACCGACATAGAGGCGGCCCGGCAGGAGTTGGTTTCGCACGGCGCGGCAGTCAGCGACGTGTTCCACGACGAAGGTGGAATCTTCCATCACGCCGGCACGGATTCACGCGTCGCGGGTAAAGATCCACAGGGGCACAGCTACAGCTCGTTCCTGTCGTTCAGTGATCCGGATGGCAACGGCTGGGTGCTCCAGGAGATCACCACCCGGCTTCCGGGCCGGATCGACCCGGCCGAAACCGCCTTTGCGTCCGCGGAGGATCTGGCCGGCGCGCTCCGGCGCGCGGCTGCGGCCCACGGCGAGCACGAGGCGCGAACCGGTCAGGAGGATGCGGACTGGCCCGTCTGGTACGCCGACTACATGGTGCGCGAACAGGCCGGAATGGAGTCGCCGGCCTGACCGCCGACATCGACAACGTTGCCGGTTCAGCCGTTGCTGGTTCAGCTGCTCTGGTGCCGGGCTGGGGCGACAGTTTCTACCGAGGCTTCTGCGGGGCTCGAGGCCGCCGTGGTGACCTGCACCGTGGCTGCGGTGGTGAGCTCCACGAATCGGAACTGCTCCCCGCCCTCGTCGACGGCGCCCCGAATGAGCAGCGCTGATCCGCCCTGACCACGTGAGTCATTCGAGCCACCTGACAGGTGGATGTAGTCGCTGGTAACCAGCAGCAGTAGGGCCGCAGTGCGTTCGTCCTCGGGCATCGCTACCGGCAACGTTGATCCCAGATAGGCCGAGTCTCGCCCGGTGCGGAACCCGGTCAGTGGGTCGGTTCCGTCCCATACCGGCGTCCAGATCGCCACGAACTGCTCCGGCGTCCCGCCCTCGACCCGCACCGACTCGGTCTCGCAGTCGTACAGCGGTGAGAACGCGTCTGTCCGCAGCTGCTTGTTCGCGTCGAGGCTCACCAGCTCCGACGTGACGAACAACCGGGCAAAGGCCAGCAGGATCGAGTCTTCGCTCATTTCGAAGTCGGGCTCGGGACCGTGTTCGCTGTGACCGCCGATCCGTTCCCGCCAGCTGCGATGGTGCGTCATGGTTTGCTCCGTCCGTTCAGGCCACTGCTCGCCCTCAGCCAGCATGACGAGTTCGATGCCGTCGATACCGAATTCCAGCGTGACCCTTTGCTGGCCCCGCCGCCACCAGATTGTGGCCTCGTCGGCCTCGTCGGCCTCGTCGGCCTCGTCGGCCTCGTCGGACCAGGGAACTGTTTATCCGAGTCTGGCGGATGTTATGTGGCCATCGGTGACGGTGATACGAATCCGATCGGGGTTAAACATTGCGTCCTCCACGCCGCCCTTGGCGGATTCCTGCCCGACCAGGCCGTGTTCAGCGATTCTTTTCAGTCCTTCGGCACGGGTCATGCCGATGAGGGTGCGAGCAAGTTCTCTAGCGTCGTCCGACGGTGTCAGCGGGTCGTCATCGCTCATGATTCCTTCTTCCATTTCGGGCTGAGCGCCTTTAGAGCCCCCGTACTAACAAGCCGTAGATTAACGCCCCGGTCCATACACAAAGGACGGTAGGCGATACAAGACGCAAAATGGACCAATACGCGCCGGGACCTCACCGGCGCGGGTCGTAACGAGCAGTCTGGACCCGACTGCCGACATCGCCCGCCTCGGAATCGGCCTGACCGGGACCGGCGGCGGGAGCATCGGCGGGCAGTGAAAGCGATCGCAACAAGGCGTGCCTCGTGATCTAGCGTGTCACTGTGGCTGAAGAGATCACCTTCCAATCGGCGGTAGCGCTCGCTGCGGCGCTGCGGGCCCGTCAGCTCTCCGCGCGTGAGGTGGTCGAAGCCCACCTCACGCAGATCGACCGGGTCAATCCACAGGTGAATGCGATCGTCACGATCGTCGCCGAACAGGCGATCATGGCCGCCGACCGAGCCGATGACCTATTGGTCTCGGGCGGTGAAATCGGACCGCTGCACGGACTGCCCATCGTTCACAAGGACACCCATGCCACTGCCGGTATCCGCACCACCCAGGGCTCACCGATCTTCGCGGATTTCGTACCAGCCGCCGACGAACTGATCGTGCGACGCGAACTGGCAGCGGGTGCGATCACGCTCGGCAAGACCAACGTCCCGGAGTTCGCCGCCGGCTCGCACACCTTCAACCCCGTCTTCGGTATGACCCGCAACCCATTCGACGTCACCCGCTCGGCCGGCGGGTCCAGCGGTGGAGCCGCCGCAGCGCTGGCCACTGGCATGGCACCCCTGGCCGATGGCAGTGACATGGGTGGCTCACTGCGCAACCCCGCCGCGTTCTGTAACGTCGTCGGACTCCGGCCCTCGCCCGGTCGCGTCCCGTCGTGGCCGACCGTGTCCGCATGGTCGACCCTGTCCGTTCAGGGTCCGATGGCACGATCTGTAGCCGACGTGGCGCTACTGCTCTCGGCGATCGCCGGACCGACGGAGCTGTCACCGATTGCGCTCGACGAGCCGGGCTACCACTTCGGCGGCCCGCTCGATCGCGACATGGCCGGACTCCGGGTCGCCTGGTCGGCGGACCTGGGCGGCGCGGTGGACGTCGACCCCGAGGTGCGGTACATCGTCGCTGCGCAAGCCGCGGTCTTCGCCGATCTCGGCTGTGTCGTCGAGGAGGGATGCATCGACTTCGACGGGGCGGACGAGGTCTTCCGTAACCTGCGGGCGATCCAGTTCGAGGCCGCACTTGGCCCGCTCCGTGATGCGCACAGCGACCTGATGAAGCCGAGCATCATCTGGAACATCGACGAGGGGCGGAAACTGACCGGCGCCGATCTGGCCCGGACCCAGCAATTACAAACGCGGCTCTATCACCGGGTTCGACAATTCTTCGAGCAATACGACGTCCTGGTTCTGCCGACAAGCCAGGTCGCGCCGTTCGACGCCGGACTCGAATATCCGAGCAGCGTCGACAACAAGCCTCAGCACACCTATATCGACTGGATGCGTTCGTGCTACTTCGTCTCGGCGGTGGGGTGCCCGGCGCTGTCCGTGCCGGCCGGCTTTACCTCGGCAGGGCTACCGGTGGGCATCCAGATCGTTGGGCCACATCGCGCCGACCTTCTCGTGTTGCAGGTCGGACATGCCTTCGAAGAAGCCACCAGGTGGACGCACCGGCGTCCGCCAATCGTTGACGGTTGTCCCTGACCGTCGAGCTAGATTTGCTCTCGCGGGCACCAGTAGGTCGTCCGTCCGCCAACCGTCGCGCGCTTCATGAGTGCGCCGCAGCGCGGACAGTGAGCGTCGACCTTGCGAAACGCGATAATCGACAAGGTATGCACGCCCCCACTGCCGATCGCCGAGCCAACCGCGCGTCGCACGCCGCGAAACAATCGATCTACTTCTACTCGCGACAGCTCGCCGACCGGCCGGGCCGGATTGACTTTCGCCAGCCAGAGAGCCTGATCGGCCAACAGATTCCCGATGCCCGCGATCGCTTCTTGATCAAGCAGCCGCGCCTTGATCGGCGCAGTTCCGCGCGCTAACAGACTGCGAAACTGCGCCGCCGTAACGTCGGCCGCATCCGGCCCCAATCGCTCGACGGGCGGATCAAGGCGCACTCGTCCGAGGCGACGTGGATCGATCAGCAACAACGTGCCACCGTCGGCGAACTTCAATGAAAACCGACTGAAGCGGTAGTCGCCCGGCGCTCTGCCCCGCTCCCAGTAGTCACCACCGTCGACCTCGCCGCCCCGGTGGTCCGCGATAACGATCTTGCCTGACATTCCGAGGTGAATGCCAAGCCGCGGCCCGGGCGCCCGGGAGCGTCCGAACCCGGAGGTCTCACACCACATGCTCTTGCCACGCCGATGGGCGACGGTCAAACTCCTTCCGAGCAGCGCCTCGCGGATTTCACCGGGACGATGTGGTCGGCATACGTAGGTATCGGAGTCATCGACATCGACGATCTTGCGCCTCAGCGCATTGCGCTCGATAACGCTGCGAGCAGATTCGACCTCGGGTAATTCGGGCACGATCCACAACCTAGCCGGAGCATCGGGACTAAGTTGGATGGGTGCGACTTGCCACCTGGAATGTCAATTCGATGAAGCAACGGCTGCCGCGTTTCTTGCCTTGGGTTGACGAGCGTCGACCCGACGTGATCTGCCTGCAAGAGACGAAACTGACCGATGACGCGATCTCGACCCTGCTGGACGATGAGCTCCACGAACGGGGTTATGAGGCTGCTTATTACGGGCAAGCTCAGTGGAACGGCGTCGCGCTGCTTTCCAGAGTCGGCTTGGACGATGTTGGCCGGGGCATACCTGAAGCACCGGGCTTTCCCGATCCCGAGGCTCGCGCGATCTCGGCGACCTGTGACGGTTTACGAGTGCACTCGCTGTACGTTCCCAACGGGCGCAGCGTCGGCTCAGATCACTACGAATACAAGTTGGCGTGGCTTGATGCCCTGCGTCGTGACGTCGCCAATGGACCCGCCGATGCTGTGGTTTGCGGCGATATCAATATCGCTCCCGCCGATGCCGATGTGTTCGATCCGGCGGCCTATATCGGCCAAACCCACGTCACTGAGCCCGAACGAGCCGCCTTGGCCGAGTTGCTGAAGCTCGGATACCACGACGTAGTGCGGGAACGCTGGCCGACCGAGCGCGTGTTCAGCTATTGGGACTACCGAGCTGGAATGTTTCATCAAGACCTCGGCATGCGAATCGACCTCGTTCTTGCCTCGGACGGAGTGGCCGAACGGGTGAAAGCAGCTTGGATCGACCGAAAGGCTCGCAAGGGAACTGGTCCCAGCGACCACGCCCCGGTAATCGTTGATCTTGACGAAGCGCCGGACGGCGATATCGGTCCGGTAGTGCCGCCGCCGTCCGCGCCACGAGCCGGGCCCAAGAAGCGGAACTAGAAACGCCGCACGAGAAACGGCGGGAGCCGGACATCAGGCCGGTCCGTCGTTAACGACTGAGGCGTGGTGCGTTCAGGCGCAGGCGGCGTTGTTCGACGATCAGGCAGCGGTTCTCTACGTACAAGAGCCCGGCTTGCTCGGCGATTTGCCGGGCTTCGGCCGAGGCGATGTGCAGCTGGAGCCACAACGCCGTTGCCCCGGCCGCGACCGCCTGGCGTGCTATGTCCGGCGTCGCCGCGGATGGCCGGAACACGTCGACCAGCCCGATTGGCTCGGGCACGTCGGCCAGCGCCGGGTAGGCCTTCTCGCCCAGGACCTGATCGGCCGTCGGGTTGACCGGGATGATCCGCCAACCGTGCTGCTGCATATGGTCCGGGACGTAATGGGCGGGTTTCTCGGTTGCGTTGCTCGCACCGACGACCGTGATGACGTCGTAGCTCTGAAGGATGCGCTCGACGATGGCGTCAGTGTCAGCGTCAGTGGTTTGGGCCATCGGTCAGTACCTGCCGTTCATCAGTTGCGGGACCGGTCGCAGCTCACAAGCAATTCTGCTATTGCTACCGAGCCTACCTGCGGGGGTTTGAACTGCGCGGGTTGAGCGGTCAACAGCGCCAGCGGGCGATCAACTGACGGGCCAGGTCCGGAAGGTCGGCGGCCAACACGGTGGGTTGTGGCAGTGCGCGGATGGGCAGTGGTGCGTTGCCTGGCCGGGTGATGAGCGCCGCGGTGTAGCCGGCGCTCTGAGCGCCCAGGGTGTCCCAGACATGCGCGGCGACCATCAGGCAGGACGACGGCGCCACGTCCAATTCTTGCGACACGTAGTGGTACACCAGCGGAGCGGGCTTGTAGGTGCGCATGGTGTCGATGGTGAATTTCCGCTCGAAGAAATCAGCCAAACCCGCCTGTTCCAAGGACGACCGCCGGCCGGGGCTGGCAGGCGAGTTGGTCAGGGTGACGAGCCGAAATCCGGCCTCGCGCAGCAGTTCAAGCCCGGGCGCTACGTCCGGATGTGCGGGCATGCTCAACATCGCCGTCCCGAGATCCTCGACGTCGGAGTCGCTGAGTTGCACGTCATGGATGTCGGCCAACATGCGCAGCACTCCTTGGCCGAGCGTAAAGAAGTCGACGTAATTGGCGGATAGCGTGGTCGTCATCGAATACATGACCAGATTCGCGAACCACTCCCGCAGGGCGTGCGGATTGCTGAAGATCTGGGTGAACAAGGGATTCATCGATTCGATGTCGATCAGTGTCTCGTTGACGTCGAAGACCAGGACGGCTGGTTCGGCGACCCAATTCGGGCTCGATGCCACGGTCGGGGTGTCACTCATCCGGTCGGTCCTTTCATCTCGGTCGGTTGACCGCAGAGTATTACCGCCTTACCGATTCGGGTACGTCATCCCGAGGGCATCGTGCACCTCGGCGAGGGTCTCGTCCGCGAGCCGACGGGCGTGAGCGTTGCCGGCGTTGAGCACCCGGTCGAGGTACCCGGGGTCCGTGAGCAGCTCCATCCGTCGTCGGCGCAGCGGGCGTAGGAGTTTGTTGAGCGCGCCGGTGAGTTCTTGTTTCAGGTGGCCCGCTCCTCGATGCCCGATCTGATCGGCGAGCTGGCGTGGCTCGTCGCCGGTGACGGTGCACAGCAGCTCGATCAGATTGGCGATCCCGGGCCGGCGGGCCGGATCGTAAGTGACCTGCCGGTCACTGTCGGTGGGCGCCCGTCGGATCATCGCGGCGGTTTCATCCTCGGTAGCGCCTAAGGCGATACCGTTGCCGCGGGTCTTGCTCATCTTGTGCCCGTCCAGGCCCATCAGCATCGGGGTCCGGGTCAGCAGCGGCGCCGGCTCGGGGAACAACGGTCGCTCGGTATAGCGCTCGTTGAAACGACGGGCGATCACCCGGGTCGTTTCAATGTGTGGAAGCTGGTCGAATCCGACCGGAACCAGGTTTGCCCGGCAGAACAAGATGTCGGCGGCCTGATGGACGGGATAGGTCAACATCAAGCCGGTCGGTGGACGCCCGGTCGCGTCGGTTTCTGCCTTCACCGTCGGGTTCCGGTGCAGTTCGGCGTCGCTGACCAGGCTGAGGAACGGCAACACCAGTTCGTTCAGGGCCGGGACGGCGCTGTGGGTGAAGATCGTTGATCGCGTTGGGTCGAGGCCGGCTGCGACATAGTCGGCGACGATGCCGCGAACCGTTGCCGGCAGATCGCGGCCGGTCCGCTGATCGGTCAACACCTGGTAGTCGGCGATCAGCACGATCACCTCGACTCCGATGTTCTGGAGTCGGACGCGATTGGCCAGGGTGCCGAAGTAATGGCCTACATGTAGGGGCCCGGTCGGCCGGTCACCGCTGAGCACGCGGAAGCGGTGCGGTTCGGAATGGACGCGCTGCTCGAGCAGGGCGCTGCGATCGAGCGCCGCCTGCTGCGACGGGGTGCGGTCCGACATGGCTAGGTGTCCTCCGGGATGGAGGGCCGTCCATTCAAGGCAGCCGAATCGCGATATCCGACGAGGGCCGCCATGAAAGGGCCGCCCAAGACAGGTGTGGTCAGGGTCGCCGTTCAGGCGGCCAACTCCAACTTCCGCGATGGCAATTCATAGTCACGATCGTGCGCCGTCACGCGGTGCCAGCGCAAACCAATATGTTCCCAGTGCGTGCGCCGTGATTCCCAGTGCGTGATCCGTGGTTCCCAGTGCGCGATCCCTGTCTCCCGGCGGGCGGCGGCGATGTCATGGCCGCGGTGTTTGACCGCGACCACAATGCTGGCATCGCCGCCGCCGGTCCAGCCGGTTCTCGCGCTGCGTTACAGCAGCTTGCCCAAGCCGCCGAGCATCCCGGGCAGCTCATTGGTGTTAAGGCCGAACTTCGACAGCAAGTCCTGGTGCTGGCCGTTGTCGGTGTCGACCTGGTCCGGCAGTTCGTTGCTGGCCTGGTCGGCCCGCGTGTGATTTCCCTGGCTTTTCAGTAGCTGCAGGATCTGGTCCTTGTCGATGTTCATCGATTCCTCCAATGTCGAATTCTGAGGTGGCTTAGCCCGCGTGGTTAGCGAGGGCAGAATCAATCAGTTCTTCCGAGCGTCGGTGACGACCTCGGGCGTTTCGTCGATCTGCTCCTTACGCAAAGTCTCGCTCACCTCGTGATCCTCGGTAACCGTCTCGGTGGAAAGGCGAACCCGCTCAACCGGAACGGTTTCCTTTTGAACGGCGGGACGCTCGGCCGTGAGAATCACCTCGTGCTCTTCCTCGGTGATGTCACCGCCCGCCATCGCCTGATCCCGGTTGGCGTCGGTGATCGGTTCCCGTTCGATGCGAACCTCTTCGTGGCTGATCGGCACGGTCTGGGTGACGTTCTCGGTGACGACGTATTTGCGCAAGCGAGCGCGGCCTCCTTCGACCTTTTCGGTTCCCACCCGAAGGCGCTCCTCCGACCGGGTCATAGCGTCATCCGTGTTCGGGCCGGAGGTATCGTGCCCGACGCGATCAGGCCCGTCGGTGGCCGCGTCCCCGCCGGCGTACTTGGTCTGCGCGTCAGCCGTACCAAGGTAACCGGCGTAGTAGTTGTACAACGCGTCGTTCTCCTCATCGGAGGTATGACCATCGGCGTCGACGCTTGGCGCTCCTTTGACCAGATCCTTCGTGACGGCCAGGACGAGGTCGTCGCCGCGGACACTGGACCCGAAGAGTGGAGCGAAGCTCTCTTTGGTGCCGAACATGCCGGTGTGCACGGTGACCCAGACCGGCTGGCCTGACTGGTCATCCAGGTAGATCTGGCCGATCTTGCCAATCTTGGCGCCTTCGGTGTCGACGGCCGTTTGGCCGACCATGCTTTGTAATTCGCTGGGGTTGGACATGGCGGTGCGCTCCTTCGGGTTGATTGTGCGGTTTGGTGACTGATCGATTGCGGTTTTTATCACGGCGCGGTAGTGCAGTGTCGTGCAGTCGGACGTACCGGTGAGGTGGTCAGACGGTCCGTGCCGGGCGTTTCGTACTCACGCCCAGATCAAGCCGGATCGGTAGCTCGGGGCTCCCGATCGCCTGGCGGACATGGGTAAACGCCTCGGTTTCGACCCGGCGTCGGACACCCGCCAGATTGGCCGATTGCTGAAGCGTGACGTCTACGGCGAGAGTTGGGTCGTCCGGATTTCCGATCAGTCGCGCATTGGCGGAATGGACGCCGCGATAGGACTCGATCTCACTGCTGAGAGCTGCGGTGACGGCCGAACTCGACAATGTGGTCTTGCCGCGAATCCCACTCGACGAATCGCTGCGGATCCGTAAATCGCCGCTGCGATCGGTCGACGTCAGTATCAACAGCAACCATCGCAATGCCAACAGGGCTATGAGCAGGACCACCACGGCCACCACGGGCCAGAGCCAGTCGCCATCGCGGCCGATGAAAGCGCCGACACGGTTACGGGTCAACGGCCGATGTTGCAGGTCCGATCCGAACACCCCGAAGCCGGTGATCAGGCCAAGAGCGCCGGCTGCAGTCAGGAGGATCGCCAGAAAGATCAGCAGGCTTCGGTTAGTTTTGTCGGCGTGCATCAGCTTCTCCTGGGCTTGATCGTCGCGGACAGCGACGGCGCGGACTCGAGCTGCAACGCGTCGAGGCGCTGTTGAGCTGCCTCCACGACTGGCTCGCGCAGCTGCTGGGCGGCCCCGTTGTCGGCCGCGCCGGCGGTTGCCGCGAGCCGCACTTTGCGGCGGCTCACCGAGATCGAGGTGTCCCGGATACCGTCCACGTCGGCCACCGCAGATTGGACTGCGGTCGCAACCCCTCGACGGGTATAGGCCGTATCTGTATTGGGAATCGAACCCGAGACGCGCAGTCGGCTGACACGCGGTGGCTTCAGTTCGGCGGCCAGCAGGACCAGCCCAACCAGGATCAGCAGTACGCAGGTGACGCGGACCGAGCCGGCCAGCCACTCGGTGCGACCCAGCCACTCGTAGGCGTGGTGCCAGTGCACGAGCGCCGGCCGATGGTTGATTCGGTCGGCGACGACCTCGATGATCAGCAGCCCGCCGACTACGATTATGGCCAGGCTCAACAGAGCCGCGAGAACGCGATTCGCATGCTTCATAGTCGTCCTTCGTGCTCAGCTGACCCGTGGCGACGGGGGAAGGGCAGTGACCAGGTCGGTGACCGAAATCTGAATTTCAGCGACGGTCAATCCAGTCAGTTCGGTGATGCGGTCGGCGACGTGCGCCCGCACGCGAGCGCATACGTCGGGCACCGACATGGGCCATCGGACGCTGATCACCAGGCCCAGGATCGCCATCGAATTGTCAACATCGGCCGTCGCTTTGGGCAATGAGTTCAAGCTGGTGTCCCGGGTGCCGATCACTCCATCAAAGGACCGACCCAGTACCCGGGGTGCCGCGCTGCCGGCGTCGGCGATGTCGAGTGCGGCCCGCGCGGCGAGTTTGGCCACCACCCGGTCGTCAATACTGATCACGCCGTGTTCATTACGACCGACCGCGGGCGACGATGCGGCGGCGGAATCCCCGGTGCGAGCGGGGGAATCGACGGTGCTCATCGGTTGCTGCGCCGCCCGGACAGGTATTGGGATACGTCGATGTCACCTTCGAGCACCTTGGCCGTGACGAATCCGATGATCGCGAACAGAGCCACGATCAGCATGTCGCCGAAGCTGCCGAGTACGAAGGCCAGACCAAGAAGAAGCCCGATGAAGATTCCGAGGGTGCTGCGTGTCATCACAACTCACATTCAAGAAAAGGATGGGTGGTCACTTCACCCGCGCCGGACGATGATTTCCTCGCTTCAGGAACTGCCTGATCCGATGGCGCCAGGTTCGATCAGGTATTACGAAGACCCGCGGTGTTACAGCGGGACCGTGCTCGGACTGCTCGTCGAGAGCGGCGAGTCCGACGATGAAGTAATCGACGTCTCCGCCGCGATCAGGGTGGTGCTCGCGGATGAAAGCGCGTCGCGCGCATCGTCGCTGCTGCTCGTCCACGGCACCGCCTCGTTGGTTGGCGGATCCGCGATGTCGCTGACTACGACGTCGAGCCGACGGGGGGCGACTAACGGCCCGACTGTGACCTGAAGCCGTCGGCCGACGTCACCGACCGGCACCGCCCAGCGGGTGCGTACCTGCACGGTGACTCGGTCGGCGGCAACCTGGACGCCGGCGACCCTGCGTCCCGGCAGATACGACATCGCTGAGCCGAGCTGACCGGCGTCCAGGTCGTCCACCCCATCGCAGGACCGCACGGCCGCGGCGACGGCGTCCACATCGACACCGTCGATCAGCTGCGGATTGGGATTGAGGCTGGTCATGACACGCGCGAAGGGTCGCCTTGTCCGTCGTCATCGGCGGGTAGGTACACATCATCGACGTTGACGTTGACTTCGACGACATCCATGCCGGTCATCCGCTCGACGGCTTGTTTGACGTTGCGCTGAATGCTCTTACCGAGTTCGGCGATGGATACGCCGTACTCCACAACGATGTCTAGGTCAATCGCGGCTTGAGTTTCGCCGACCTCGACACCGACGCCTTGGTCGACCTTGGCGCCGGAGCTTCCTGGAATGCGTTCACGGATCGCGCCGAAGGCCCGCCCGGTTGAGGTGCCCATCGCGTGCACGCCGCTTATCTCTCGGCAGGCAACGCCGGCGATCTTCGAGACCACGCTCTCAGCAATGCTGATCTTGCCCTCATCGGTGTTCAGGGCATCCTGGCCCGTGGGCTGCACCGACTTGCCGGACTCTGCGGCGGGACTGGCGGTGCGGGTTGATTGCGTCATCTGTCGCTCTTTCGCGAAGCCGGGCGTCGTCGCCCGGGGTGTGAAGGACCGATCGCTGCTAAACCGCCTTCACCTAGTTAGACACCGCTCGAACAAAAACATCGCACACCAATTCTTGTGTGGCATCGTGGTGGCCACGTTCAGATCAGAGCGAAGCCGCGGTCATGGTCATCGAACGGGGATCGAACGGGGTGAATCCGGACGTAGACGACGCGTTTTTGGTCCAGCGAGCCCAAGAGGGGTATCTGGACGCGTTCACCGAACTCGTGAATCGGCACGGAAAGCTCGCGTATCGCGTCGCCTTACGGTTGCTGGGTAACCATCACGACGCCGAAGACGTCGCCCAAGAGGCGCTGGTCGCCGCGTGGCAGCAATTGCCCCGGTTCAAGGCCGAATCGAATTTCTCAACCTGGCTGTACCGCATTGTGACCAGGCGCGCGTTGAATCGCATGACGCGAACCAAGCCGACCGACTCCACGGACCTGCTCGATGAACTCGACGAGGACAAAGCCAACGGCCCGGCCCTTTCAGCCGAACGCAACCAAGCCATTGACGCGGTAACCCAAGCCGTCACCGCCCTTCCGCCGGCTCAGCGGATTGTTGTCGTCCTCTACCACTTCGAAGGACTGCGCTACGAAGACATCGCTCGCGTCGCCGATAGCACCGTTCCGGCGGTGCGTAGCCACCTGTTCCGGGCTAGGCGCACACTTACTCAGATGCTCGACGAGTGGAGATGACCGATGGCTGACTCCGAATTCTCGCTCCAGCGCATGCTCCGAGATGCGGAACTGCCGTGCGGTGCTGATCCGGATGAGCTCCTGCAACAGGCAGCCGATGGCCGTGGCGATGAGCTCAACGCCCACCAGGCCGAATGTGTGCACTGCCAGGCGGCGTTGCGGGAACTCACGCGCATCTGGGACCCAGTTCGCGCCAAAGCGGCCGAACCAGTCACTGTTCCGGCCGCCCTTCGGATGGCAGTTGCCGACCAAGTTCGAAAGCTGGTCAGCGACGTTTGGTACACGCTGCAGCTCACTGACGGGGGCGCCATCCGCATCGCCGCCCGGGTCGTGGCCAATCTCGCCCGATCCGCAGCTCGCACGGTGCCCGGGGTCAGAGTTGCTTTCGGCCGCAGCTCGGAAAGTCGGGCTGCGGGGTTGGCTGAGAAGGCAACGCTCGGGCATTTGCATCCGCACGCCGCCGTCGGTGTGCTGGGTCGCACCGCCGTCGTCGACCTTGCCCTCGCCGTGCAATACGGCGACGCGGTCGATGACATCGCACGCGAGGTTCAACGGCGTGTGATCAGCGAACTGGAAGACAGCGTCGGACTGATGAGCGTGACCGTAAACGTCACCGTCGACGACATTCTCACCTGAGCACACTGAAGAATTAGCTGACTGGCTGGCCGACGCTGCTCGCACTCAGCGTTGTCCGTGCGGCCTTGCGATGCCGGGCGGGCGTCAGGTCAGGGTGTCGAGCCTGGCCAGCAGGCGCTTGACGGCGTTCACCACGTCCGCCTCGTCATGACCGAAGTCCTTTTCAAACGCGATCAGCGCGTTTCTGAGTAGCTTGATTTCCGCTTCCGTCAATTCAATCGTTGCCATACCTCAACGTACCAACCGTCGTCCTCGTCTCTCTGGATATCATGCCTTTTAGCGATTCGGCCGTCCAGAGCACCGGCGCAATAATGAGTTGTGGTCGATGAACACCTTTCGGGTGGTAACTCCGGCTCGGACGTGGTGCGCCGCGGCGACGTTGTCTACCGTCACGGCCCCCACCGCGAATTTGTGACGAGCCTGCTGCGCTATCTCGAATCGATCGGCTTTCCTTACGCGCCTCGTTACCTGGGCGTGGACGAGTCGGGTTGGCAGCTGCTCACCTACATGCCAGGGGACACGACTGATCATCCGAGTCAGCGAGCAGCCGGCGCTTACGGCGCCGGCGGGTCGATGCTGCGCTCGCTGCATGAGGCCACGGCCGGTCATCCCCTCGCTGGTGACGCCGAGTGCGTGATCCACGCTGATGCCGGCCCGTTCAACACGATCTTCCGGGACGGCCATCCGGTTGCCTTCATCGACTGGGAGCACGCTCGGCCCGGCCGGCGCATGGATGATCTTGGTTACCTGGCCTGGACCTGGTGCCTTCAGACCAACGGCGACGTCGCGATCGAGGATCAGACGCGGCACCTCCGTGAGCTGCGTGACGGCTATGGCGACGTTTCCGCTGATGACCTGATCCAGACCGCGCCATAGCGTGGCCCGACTTCCCGCCTTCAGTCAAAGCCGCCGGGAAGTCGGGCCGCACGATGCAGACGCTTCATCGTTGACCTTCCTGTTGGGGGAAGGTGAAAGATCATTGGTGGGTGCGGCGCGAAAGGGAGGTGTGCCCAGTGACGGCGGAGCTGACCATTGGCGAGTTCTCGGTGATGACGCAGTTGAGCAAGAAAGCGTTGCGGCACTATCACGAGCTCGGATTGCTGGAGCCGGCCCACATCGACCGGTTCAACGGTTATCGCCGCTACGACACCCAACAGGTGTCGATCGCGCACATCATCCGTCGGTTCCGGAACCTGGGCCTGTCGGTGCCCGACATCAAGGCGGTATTGGCGACCGATGACGTGGTCAAGCGCAACGCGATCATCGCCAGTCACCTGCAGCAGATGGAGGACCAGCTGCTCGACACGCAACGGGCGGTCGCGGCGCTGCGCGAACTCCTGGCGCCGAACACCACAGCGTTGCCGGTCAGTTTCCGCTCGGTGCCGGTCGTGCCGGCCTGGGCCATCACGGACCTGGTTAACCTGGGGGACATCGACGCCTGGTTTTCGGACGCGTTTCGCGAGCTCCGCAGCGGGTTGAGCTCGGCCGGCAATGTCGCGAGCGGGCCGTCCGGCGGTCTGTACGCGCAGGAGCTGTTCAGCGACGAGCTCGGCGAGGTGACCGTCTTCATTCCCACCCAAGCGGTCCTGGGCGCGACCGGCCGGGTCCGTGTGGTCGAGATTCCGGCGGCCGAGGTCGCGGTGGCCGTGCACCGGGGAACGCATGCCGAGGCGGATCGCACCTACGGCGCGCTGGGGACTTATGTCACCGAGCGGTTGCTCAGCATCGACGGACCGGTCCGCGAAAATTACCTCGAGCCCGACGGCCACACCGGTGAAGCGGTAACGGAGATCTGCTGGCCGGTCTTTCGGACGTCGACGGGCTGAGGTGACGACCTGGCCGCGACCCGCCGTTGACGATGGGGTCAGCGGACCAGGATCGTGGCCAGTTGACGGGCCGCCTGCTGCGCACCGTGTCGCGCGACGGGACGGAACGCGGGCCGTTTCTCGCGCGCGGCAATCATCGACGCCGCGAGGTCGGCCGGCGTAGTGCTCGCGAAGTCCATCCGCAGCCCCGCGCCGTAATGGTTCAGACGGTGTGTGACGAAGTGTTGCTGCTCCCAGTGGTGGGCGAGCGGGAAGTAGATGAAGGGCCGGCGCGCGGCGACCAATTCCATTGTCGTGGACAGGCCACCTTGAACGATCGCGACGTCGGCACAAGCCAGGTGTTCGAACAGGGACGGCACGTAGCCGAGCTTGTCGATTCCCTCGGCGTCCGGAAGCTGCGTCGGATGCAGCCGTGGTCCGGTGACCATGACCATCCGGGCGTCCGGCTGGTCCTTGCGAACAATCGCGAATGCCTCGACCGTCAGTTCGAGCAGGTCGCGACCGACCGACGTTCCGCCGACCGCGGCGACGTAGAGCGGGTAGCCCGTGCCGTAACCGAGCCGCTTGCGCAGGGCGTTCGTGCGCCGATAGGGGACGGGGTCGAACGGGACGACGTACGGCACCGAGGTGTACCACTGTTTGGACCATTCACGGATACCGGGCAGCCCGGCGCCGAACGAAGCATCCGGGAGCTCGTCGAACCCGCCGATGAATACCGATCGGTCGCGGACGTAAGGAAATCGGGCGAGATGCTCGATCATTTCCGCGTTGTAGTCGGCGCAGAGTTCCGCCTCTCGCGGGTCGCCGCCCGGGTCGACCGGCAGGAATCCGATCACGTCGGTGAGGAAGGCGTACGGGGCGATCTTGCGCTCGGGGTTCTCGTGCAGGAAGTGGTCGACCTCCCAGGATTCGTCGCCGACCCAGAGGTCGTACGGCGTTTCCCGCACGATGTCGTCGAACAACATGTAGTTGGCGCAGAAGATCTCGTCCATTCGGCGGAACGCGTAGAACGCGTGCAGATCGTGGTGGGTGGCTTCGCTCTCCCAGTGCGCGGACTCGGACGCCAGTTCGGCGCTAGCCGGGTGGACGATCTCGCCTTCGGCTTCGAGCACGGCCGTCACGGGTGGTTGCGCCAGCCAGTGGATCTCCAGGTCGCCGACGGATTCGCGAAGTGACCGGGCGATCGCGATATCGCGCAACACGTGTCCTAGTCCGATCGGCGAGCAGACCCACAGCGCCCGTCGCTTGCGTTCTCGAGCGAACAGCCAGGTACTGCGGCGTGGAGCGGCTGGCGTGTGCATGTCGACGAACTCCTTGATCAAGACGTTCACCAGGACGGGATGTCGGCCGTGCGGTAAGTGACCGGCGCCGTCCAATACGACCAATCGGCCGCCCGCCGCGGCGGCGAACCGGCGGCCGCGTTCGAGCGGCTGGCAATGGTCGTCGGTGCCGTGCAGCACGAGTACGGGGCAGCTCAGCGCATCCGACAAGGCGAGCGCCTCGGCCTCGTCGGCCGGCTTGAGTGGCGCCTGGCTGCGGGCGGCGAGGGTGTCGACGTCGGTCTGCAGCGTCCACTCGACCAGGTCGTCATACAGCTTGGACGAATACGGTTCAGGCGTCAGGCGCCGGCTGTGGTAATCGATCCACCCGGCGAAGTCATCGGTCCACTGCGGCGCGTCGACCGGGTCGAGCGGGCTCGGATTCGCCGACAGGGGATGGACGCCGGGAGCGATGGCCACCAGGCCGCGCACTCGAGTCGGGTGCTCGTGGGCCAGCAACATGGACCACTTAATGCCCGAGCAGAGGGCGACGACGAACGCGGACTCGGTACCGGTCGCGTCGAGCACGGCCGCGGCGTCGGCGGCATTGATCTCATCGGAGTAGGCGTCGGCGCCGACCGGGCGTCCGGACCCGCCGTTGCCGCGGGCGTCGATCGTGATCACGCGAAAGTGCCGGGCGAGGTAGGGCACCTGTGCCTTCCATTGACGCCCGTCCACCACGGGGAAGGTGCCCATCAGCAGCAAGGTTGTCGGCCCGTTGCCGAAGACCTCGTAGTGGACGGCCACCCCGTCGCGGTCGACCTCGGCGACGAGGTCAGGTTCGCGGGCCCGCATCAGGAACTCACCGACTCGACGAAGCGGCGCAGCAGAAGATTGAAGCGGACCGGGTGGCGGGCCGGCACACAATGTCCACCCCCGGCGAAGACCTCGACGGAGCAGCCGAGTGCATTGGCGAGCAGTTCCGACGTCTTGAGACCGATGATCCGGTCGTCGTCACCGTGCACGATCAGCGACGGACAACGCACCAGCCGCGCCAATCGGGCGGCCTCCGGTTCCCCCACCGGGCTGTCCTCGACATCGCCGAGGTAGGGCGCACGTTCGATCGCGATCAACGTGTCGGCGTCGGTTTGCAGCGTCCATTCGACGGCATCATCGCGCTGCTTGGACGAGTGCGGCTCGCTGAACACCTCGCCGAAGAAGAACTCGGCGAAGCCGGCCAGGTCGCGCCTCCAGTACTCGGCATTGAACCGGCCCCAGCCGGCGTCGCTCACGCACGGATCGTCGAACTCCTGCACCCAGCACGCGGGAGCTTCTTGTTCCCAGCGCACGGTGGGAGCGACGAACACGGCGCCGGCCACCCGATCCGGCTGCGCGACCGCGAGTTGCAGCAGCACCCGGCCGCCCATGGACAGCCCGACGCACACCGCCGCCGAGGTGTCGGTCGCGTCCAGCACCGCGACGGCATCTTCGACCAGCTCGGGGTCGGCATGGGCCAGTGGGTCTTGCGGGCGGTCGGAGCGGCCGTTGCCACGCGGATCGAAGACGATAACCCGGAAGTGCCGCGCCAGGTAAGGCACTTGCAGCTTCCAGACCCGCGAGTCCAGGGTGGCCCAGGTCGGCAGCAGCAGGACGGTCTGGGGGCCTTCGCCGTACTCCTCCCAATACAGGCGCACGCCGGACCGCACGGCATAGCCGCAACGGTCCGGCTCACGCGCACGCATGCCGCTTACTCTTCCTTGTCCGGCGCCGAAGCGCAGCTGCCGAATGTCACGGACGCGCCTCGTACACGATGTTGATCGGGGTCTCGGCCGCCCGGCGGAAACGGGTGAAGCCGGCTCGCTCGGCGACCTGAGCGATCGCTCGCTCGCCGGCCTGGGCGCCGAGTGAGTAGCCGCCGGGTTGCGACATCGCGTTCGGCACGCAGAGGAACGTCGAAAAGTTGTAATAGACGCGCCCGACCGGATTGAGATTGTCCGACACCGAATCGCCCGCATAAGGCTCGACGATCAGCCAGGTACCGTCCTCGGCCAGTGCCTGCCGGATGTGGGTCGCGGCACCGATCGGATCGCCCATGTCGTGCAGGCAATCGAACGTCGTGACGAGGTCGTAACCAGCGCCGGAGAAGGTTTGGGCTGACGCGACCTCGAAGGTGATCCGCTCGGCAACTCCGGCATCGGCGGCCCGCTTGGCGGCGAGCTCGATCGAGCCATCGTGGTAGTCGCAGCCGACCAGTGTGCTGTGCGGATATTGTTCGGCCATCAAGATCGTCGAGGCACCCAGCCCGCAGCCGACGTCGGCCACCCGGGCGCCCGAGCGAAGTTTGGTCTCTACGCCGTCCAGGGCCGGGATCCAGCTCGTCGTGAGATTGGCCAGATAGCCCGGACGGAAGAACTGCTCGCAGCCGACGAATACATCGCTGTCGTGTTCGTGCCAGCCGATGCCGTCCCCGGTGCGAAACGCATCGGTCACCCGCTGCTCGGCCCGCAGCGAACCAAGCGCGAGCACGAATGCCCCCGGTGCGTAGACGGCGCCGTCGGGGTTGGCGAGGACGAAGGCCTGCTCCTCCGTCAGTGAGTAGGTGTCGGCGTCCGCGTCGTAAGTGACGTAGCCGCCGGCGGCTTGGCCGCGAAGCCATTCGGCGATGTAGCGGGGATCGGTGTCGGTACGTCGGGCCAGTTCGTCGGATGAGCCGGGTTCGCCGGCGAGCGCTCGATAAAGGCCAAGCCGGTGCCCCACCACCACGTTTCCGGCGGCCATCGTCGCGCCGAGGTCGCCGACAAAGCGGTGCAGCATTTCCGTCAATTTCGTGTCGTCCATTGTGTTTTCTCCTCTGAGATCGGTGCGAGCCAGCCACTTGTCGTGGTGACCTGCACCATGTCTAGAAGTCGAAAGGGCGCACGGATATAGGGGGAACCCCCTACGGAGCCGATGGCGGCTGAGCGGCAACCCACGCGGCCACGCCAGCTCGACTTGGCATGCCCAGCCGGCCCATGATGTTGCTGACGTGGATCTCGGCGGTCTTCTCGCTGATCCCGAGCACGCGGCCGATCTGGCGATTGGTTTTACCGCTCGCGACCAGGTCGGCGACCTGGATCTGCCTTGTTGTCAGAACGACTGCGGTAGCCGTCTCGGCCTGCTTTGGCTGGGCGACCGCAACAGCCCATGCGAGGACAGCTGTCCGCGCGGCGGTACGTCCACTGTGCTTCTCGTGGTCGGCGGCGACGCGGCCAAGCGCCGCGCGAACCTTCGCATCCACGGCGCCCAGGCGACGCAACTCGTGCTCGGTGGGCCTGGTTGCGCCGAGATCCCGCTGAGTTTGGGCCGCACCGATCAGCCGGGCGGCGCTCGTCAGAGATTCGCGGACCGCAGCGATATGGGCCAGCGCTTCCAGGCACTCCGCGCCGCCGCGCCGATCTCCGACGCTCTCGTGCAGGACAAGTGATCGGACGAGCAGCTGGCCGGCCTCGTCGACCGCACCTCGATCGAGCAGTGCCGTCGCGAGACCTCGCGCCGACTGGGCAACGGCCCAGTCATAGCTGAGATCCTCGAAGTAGCTCAAAGCTTCTCGTAGCAATGGTTCCGCCGCTGAGCGGTCCGTCGCATCCTCGCCGTCGACGGCCAGCAGACCGAGATCGTAAGCCGACCAGGCCGTCCCCCGAACGCTGCCGCGGCGTTCGCAGATGATGCGCGCCGAGCGGTAGCAGCCAGCCGCGTCGGCGGCGTCGCCGAGACCGCGGGCCACGTGGCCGAGGAATGAGAGCGCTACGGCCTGGCGTCGTTCGTCCCCGATCGCTTCGCTGAGCTCGACCGCCGACCGAAGATCCTGATCCGCCCGGGTGAACTCGCCGCGCCCTAGTCCGATCACGCCGGCCGCGGTCAGCGTGGCCGCCCGGGCCTTCTCATCGAGGCCGCCGGGCACGGCCTCGATCTCGTGCAGTGCGTCGAGCAGCGCGGCGCCGTTTAGCAGCGAGCCGTGCAGGTGGCCGTACCAGGCCAACGCGACGCCGAGCCAGGCTCGCTCCACGCTTGGCCCCAGGTGGTCGAACGCAGCGGCCAGATCCGGTTGCATCGCGTCGAACTCGGCCCACCTTGTGTTCTCCTCGTCCGTGCCGATGGTCGCCTCC
Source organism: Frankiales bacterium (assembly GCA_025966315.1). GTDB lineage: Bacteria > Actinomycetota > Actinomycetes > Mycobacteriales > Jatrophihabitantaceae > Jatrophihabitans_A. The sequence goes on from JAOPUZ010000042.1 coordinate 71,308, forward strand.
CAAGCCGCTCCGATACCGGCGAAATAGCGCGCGTGGCGATCTCGAGTCAGGCCAAGCTCGCCGCTGCCAACGAGCTGCTCGCCCGCGAAGTCGTGGATGCTGGCCAACATCGTGAATCGCGCGGAACCCTCGCCCGCGGCGCGCTGAATCAGACTTTGGTCCAGCAATGATTCGATGGCAGCGAGAGCGACCGGTGCCGAGAGCCCGCACACGGCCTCGGCTGCGGCCATGGTCCACTCGCCGACAAGCACGGCAAGCCGGCGGAAGGCGGTCCGCTCCGCGTCTGGCAGCAGCTCGTGGCTCCAATCGATCGCCGCTTCCAGCGTGCGATGACGGGCCGGGGCGTCTCGTGGTGCACCGGACAGCCCAACCGTCCGATGCTCGAGGCGGAACGCCAGCTCGCTCGGCGTGAAGACGCGCAGTCGAGCCGCGGCCAATTCGATTGCCAGCGGCAATCCGTCCAGCCGGAGGCAGATCTCGACCAGGGGACGAGCGGTCCGCTGGGTCAAGGTCACGTGGGCCGGCGCGCGGGCGAGGAGAAGTTCCACCGCCGGGTTGCCGGCCAGCCGGGCGACGTCCTCGGCTTCGAGTGCGACCGGCATCGGCAACGGTGGCACTGGGTACTCGACCTCGGCGAGTAGGTGCAATCGCTGGCGGCTGGTAGCCAGCACGCGCAGCCGAGGCAGCCGTTCAAGCAGGTCGGCGACGGCCGACGCGGCGTCGAGAAGGTGCTCGTAGTTGTCGACCACGAGCAGCATTTCGCGGCCGGCGAATGCGGTCACGACGGAGTCGACGGACGGTGCGTCTCTGGCGTCGTTGGTGTCTCGGGTGCCTCGCGCATTTCGCGTGCTGGGAACGCCGATGCCTCGCGCGAGCTCAGCGGGCACCTGCGCCGCGTCGTGTACTGGGCCCAGGTCAACCCAGGCAACCCCGTCGGCGAAATCGCTCGCCATCGTGGCCGCCACCTCGAGGGCGAGCCGAGTCTTGCCGACCCCGGGTGGACCGGTCAGCGTGACCAGCCGGGACGGTGAGGCGGACAGAATGCCGCGCAGCGCGTCTACCTGTTCGGTCCGTCCGACCAACACGGACGTCGCGACCGGTAATGGGCGGCTGACAGCCACGGGTGGATCCTACGGTCAAAGGGCTCAGCCAGGGAAACCACACTCGGTCGGTGGGTGTGCGCGGGTTGTCGAGAGTTCAAGGCTGGTCCGGGAAGGACACGACGTGCGGGAGCAGCGGCCACACGCTCCGCAAGGCAAGGTTTCGTCCTGATGATGCTCGCGTTTGCTAAGGACGTTTCACACCGTTTGTCGCTCAGCGGTGCCGTGGGATATCGTCACCGGACTGCCGGGCGCTCGGTTCGTCGGGCTTAGCGCAGTTCGTCGGGCTTAGCACAGGGCCTTGAAGGGTAGGGGATTTATGAAGTGATGCGACCTGCCCCTGTGCGTCGTTTGCGACGAGCGGGCCCGTCTTAAGTGCAGCTATTGAGCGGTAAACGTGATCGCGGCCAAGCCGAGTGGCAGGTGCGCTGAATCTTCTTCGCTGTTGACTTAGCTATTCTTCTCGACACAGCACTAGTTGCTTTTCGACGTTCGGCGTCAGCCGGTATTCGACTCAGGAATGCATTCATGTTCGGCAAGGAAATCAGGCTTCTGAGTCCGTTGGTGCCTGAAAAGTCGTACGTCTATGTCTTTCTTCTGGGCCCGTGGGTACAGGAGCGCAAATTTTAGAACCCATTCGCAGAATGGGCTTCGCAGAATGGGCCCTGACTCTCACAAACGAACTGATATTTTCCCCAGCGGAATAAACGGAAATGCCCTGCCCCTGCCCCTGCCGCTGGCTTGGGTAATCCGCTCGAAAAAGTTTCGGAGTGTGGCATGCAACAAGCAGTAAAGAGATTCTGCGCACGACCTGTCCGGCGTCGCCTGGCCGTGGCGGGAGCAGTGTCCGCTGGGCTACTCGCCTTCGCGCCTGCGGCGAATGCAGTCGCCTGGTGGTCGATCAGCAATCCGCTGACAGCCACAAGCGGAGGTGTCGCGAAAGCGCAGGCGTATGGGCAGTTCGACAACGTGTCTTACAGCTATGCCAGGGTGAACAACAACGAGCGGGACCCCCAGCCCGGTGGTAACAAGGTGTTCGTGGACAACGCTTTCCAGTTCTACGCGCCGTCCGCGTCCGGCGTTATGGGGTGGAACGTATACAGCACACAGCAGACGACCCGGAGCAACTCGGCATCGTGGTTGTACTACCCGAAGCAGACCTCGTTGTCGGAGGACTCGTCGCAGGCTCGGGCTCGCATCCACACCTGTGAGGACCAGTCTTTCTCCCCCGACCCGTGTTCGGTCAACGCGCTCCCTAGCTTTACGTACTGATGAACATCGGGACGGAGGAACCGCTGCTCTCCTTGCAAGGCATCCGCCACCAGTACTCCGCGCATCGGGGACAAGCCGGTCCGGCCGTCGATGACGTGAGCGTCGAGGTGGGGCCGGGCGTACTGGGATTGCTCGGCCTGAACGGCGCCGGAAAGAGCACGTTGCTACGGATCGCAGCTGGTCTCCTCCGTCCCGTCGCAGGGTCAGCCACCGTGTGCGGGTCATCGCTGTACTCAGGCGCTCACCGCGCTGCCTTGACTCACTTGGGCTACATGCCGCAGGAATCGCGGTCATCAAACACCTCACCAGCCTCGACTACCTGCGTTACCTCGCCTGGCTTCGTGGTATGCCGGTCAGCGGCACCCGCCAAGCGGCGACAGAAACCCTGGCTCGTGTCGGACTCGCCGATCGTCATCGAACGAAAGTGCGAGCGTTGTCGGGCGGCATGGTGCGCCGTCTAGCACTTGCGCAGGCGATCGTGGCGGATCCTCACATCTTGCTGCTAGACGAACCCACGACCGGTCTCGATCCGGCCCAGCGGGCCGGTCTGCGACAGCTAGTCGCGGAGGTAGCGGTCGACCGCGCCGTGGTTTTTTCCAGTCACCTGATCGAAGACATCGAGGCCATCTGCGACCGTGTGATCGTCCTGCACGAAGGACAGGTGTACTTCGACGGCGCCCCGGACGCGCTGCGCATGCAGGCAGACGACCCGGCCGCTCCGCAGGCGACAGAGCAAGCATTCTTAAGGTTGATCTCCCGCCCCGCGGTTTCGGCGACCGGAGGCTGATTCGATGCCGTTCTTCTGGCTCCGGCGCGGGTCCGCGCGGGTCCTACTGCCTGTATTCGTTGCCGTTACGATCGCGGCCGTGCTTAGCCGGGGCACGCCGTGGCGTGGCGAGTGGGGTTGGACGGTCGATTGGGCCGGTGCCGCCGCCGATCTCCTCGGACCACTACTCGCCGGCGCCGTGGTGTGGGAACTATGGTTCGTTGGCCGCCACGGAGTAGCTGACCTCGTGCCGCAGACGCGCCGACGACGTTGGGCCGCCGTGACGCTCGTTGCGCCTTTGTGTCTCACCGCGATCGTCGCCCAACTGATCGCCACTGGTCTTGCCCTCGTGCTGACGTCCACCACCAGTCCGGGCGGTCACATTCCCGTGGTACCGGTCGTCTTACCCTTGGTCCTACTGCTTGGCTACGCCGGAATCGGCCTGCTCGTGGGATCCTGGATACCGACGGCACTGGCAGCACCGTTGACCGTGGTCGGAGCGTTCGCTCTCGGCCTGGCCGATCCAGCGGGGCTGCCGCGGCTGCTTCGGGTCGGGGGCTCGACCGGTTCGGTCGCGGGTCTGACCTGGTCCGTTCGGGTGGCTGGTCTGCTGATGATGTGCTGGCTCGCAATCGCCGCCTTCGGTGTGGCCTTCGGACTGCTAAGTCAGCCGGGAAGGACTCGTGCGGCACTCGCTGCGGTCGTGGTCGCCTTTGCGATGTTCGTGGGTGGCCTGGTCGCGCTCGACCGGGCATCCCATGAGGTGCTCGTTGCCGACCGCGGCCGCATCCGGTTTGACTGCCTAGGAGATCGGCCAACCGTGTGCCTAGCCGACGAGACCCGCACCCATCTGTCCGCCGTCGCGGCTGAGGCCGATCGGTTGGCGCAGCCGCTATTCGCGCTCGGGGTGACGGTGCCGGCGCGTTACCGCCAGCAGTTGCCTTATGCGACGCCAGACCCGTCCGTCGGCTTGCTCAACCTGACCGACGATCCGACGTCGCCCGTGCAGGTATCCGGCTGGCTCGCGACACCGGCCGCCTGTCCGCAGTGGTTCGCTCCGGTACCGCCGATCGGGGCGCTGCCAGTGCCGTCGCTTATCGCCTACTGGCTGCGAATTCGATCTCGCCTAGAAACCGCTGACTCTAACTCTCCTGAGGGGCGTTGGGTGCATTCAGGCGCGTCGGCTGATGACTGGGTCCGGGTCAGCTTCGACGCACTTCGCCGGTGCGATCTCGACCATGTGTCGTTGCCGACCGGGCTCGAGTGACGCACCCGAGGCGCGCATCCGGCAGCCGCGCGACGACGGCCCGCGCCGCTGCCACCGTGATCCGCCTGATACTGCTAGGCCAGCTCGGTCGCATAACTCTGGCCTTGCTGGTGATCTTGCAGGGTGGCATAGGAGCTTTCGCCGACGTGCGCCTGCAGTTGCCGCTGGCCGGGCGTGGGCTGGCATTGCTATCGCTGCTGCCGATCGCGACTGCGGTCCTCGCGGGCTACTCCACAGCGTCCCGGCTCGGGACATTCGAAACTGGGCTGATCCGGCACTCACCGCGTCTACGGGCCGGCCTAGTCGTTGGCGTTCTGGTCGCCTGCAGCACTGGACCGGTCGTATTGCTGGCGCGAGGTGCTGACCTCCGTCTGCTGGAACTCACTGCGATCGAAGTTTCACTCGCGCTGCTCGCTGTAATCGCGCTTGGCGCGTTGGCCTGGCTGCCAGTCGTGTTGGCCGGCTTCGGCCACCTGATCTGGCGTTCAACAGTTGCCGGCGGGGGGACGACCGACACCGCCAGTGCCTTGCTGTTACCAGGGCCAGCCGACATGACCGGTGTATTGACGGTCGCTGCCGTCGCGCTTGCGGCTGGGTGTTACGTCTGGCTCGGCCCACGGCAATCGCTCCCGGTATGAAGGTGCCCGTGCAGACACTAGGCCTCCCGCCGAATCGAGCAACATCTGGCATCCCTGAGATGCCAGATGTTGCTCGATTTCTTCTTTAGCGGCGGATCAGGGCTGTTCGACCACCATCAGGGTGTGGCCGGTCGGGTCGCGGAACCAGAACATCGGTGGCACGGGGTCACCCATCCGTGACACCTCGGCGTCGACGTCCACCCCGAGCGCCTTCATCTCGGCGTGAGTGGCGTCGATGTCGTCCGTGGTCAGCGTGATCCCCGTCTGCGTCGGGGTGACCGGACCGTCCTGCGGTGGCGGCGGCGCCAGCGCGATCCCGGTCGTCCCTTGCGGCGGGTACACCTCGACCCAGCGGTAGCCACCGCCGAAGGCGGTATCGGTCTGCTTCTCAAAGCCCAGCGATTCATAGAACTCGATCGCGCGATCCTGGTCGACCGTCGGGACACAGACCAGACTGATCTCGCGGATCCGGGTTGCGGTAATGGGCATCGTGGGCCTCCTGATGTAGTGGTTGTGCTGTCGCCAGCTAAGACTGGCAGCGATGGTCGAACTAATCGGTCGCGGCGAATGGTTCCGCATTCGACGGTTCGAGCCGCGCCCGCCACAGTTGCGGGTACGTTTCGCCGGCTCGGAGTAGCTCGTCGTGAGTGCCCAGCGCACCGACGTCACGCCGGTAAGCAGGCGGCCGTAATGGGCTCACGGGCCGCCACGCCAATGCGCTATTCGGCGGTGATCAGGACTGAAACCGTTGCTGACTCCCCAGAGCACGGCCTGCGTGCGGCTGGCGACGCCGATCTTTCGATAGATACTGCGGATGTAGGACTTGATGGTGTTAGGGCTGAGGTAGGTCAGCGCGGCAACATCAGCATTGTTCTTGCCCTGAGTGATCAGCGCCAGGATCTCCGATTCGCGATCAGTCAGACCCTCGAGCCGTCCAGGCCAATCCAGCCCCGGAGCGCTACGGGCCCGAAGGGGCGACTCGCTCACAACCTGCTCGCCCGCATGGACAGCCTCGAGCGCGGTGACGAGCTCACGCGCGGGCAGCGTCTTGGACAGATACCCGTCGGCCCCCTGCTCGAGTGCGCTGCTCACCAGGTCCGGATGGAAGTTCCAGGTGTAGACGACGACGCGGCGTGCCCTTGGGTTCGCGACCAGAACAGCGATCTCATCGTGATCGGACTCCGGCTGGGCGAAAGAGTCGTACAGGACGATGTCAACGGTGTCGGTCACGGCCTCGTTCGAATCAATCTCGGCAGTGACCACCCGGCCGCGGTACTGGTCGAGCATCCGCGCTACCCCTAGCAGCACCACGTCGTAGTCGTCGACCAGCGCAATGCTGATCGGCGAGCTTCGAGTCGACGCGGCCATGTTCCGACGATAACCTCCTTAGGGGTGTACCGCATCCGCCCTAGGGGTGCCTAGGTTTGGTCGGTCAGAGCGCCGTGGACCCGAACAAGCCGGTCCGCTCGCCGGGGTCAGGAGACTGTCATGATCGTTCTCGGAATCATCCTGCTCGTCATCGGATTCATCGCTAAGGTCGCCATCCTCTGGACAATTGGAATCATCCTCGTCGTGATTGGCGCGATCCTCGCCGTGGCCGGCATGGCTGGTCGCGAAATCGGCGGCCGCCGACACTGGTACTGAGGGCCCATCACCGAGCCCGGGCACGGACGGCCAGTCTGGGTGCTAGTCGCGGGGCGCTGCGGGTGCCTGCTGTTGCTCGCGAGCACGTCGTTTGCCTTCGTGCATTGCTTGTACGCGGGCGATCGGTATCGCTCGACCTTCCTCGACCAAGTCGGCCGCTAGCGTTTGGGGCAACGGCAACAGAGTCGACCAGGACGCGGCCGTCGCGAGCAGGGCTGGCACGTTGTGCATGGTGAAATCGGACGGAGCTACCTGCTCCAGCTGGTCCCACGGCACCGGAAAAGACACCGGAATTCCGGCGCGAATGCGTGGGCTGTAGGTGGCAACGACCGTCGCCGCGCCGACACGGGTGGAGTCCAGGAACACTTTGCCGCCTCGTTCCGCGCGGACATAAGCCGTGGTGGCTAGTGCTGGATCGAGCTTTTCTGCGCGCGCTGCGACTGCCCTTGTTACGGCTGCGGCCTCTTCGACGGTGGCGGCGGTGATCGGCACGAAGATATGGACGCCTTTCGCGCCGCTGGTCTTCACCAGTCCCGTCAAGCCCGCGGCGGCAAGGGTTTCGCGTACTAAGTAGGCCGCCTGCACCGCGAGCCCGAAGGCGCTTCCTTCGGGCGGATCGATGTCGAGCACGAGGTAGTTCGGGGAGTCCGGCTGATCGATGTGAAATAACGTCGGGTGGTATTCCACAGCGCGTTGGTTAGCGAACCAGAGCAACGTTCTACGGTCGTTGCACAGTGCGTAGGACACATTGCGTCTTGAGGACTCAGCCCACATTGTCACCGTCGGCACCCAGGTGGGCGTGTACTTCGGAACGTTCTTCTGCATGAAGGGTGCTTGTCCGCGCAAGACCCGTAGTACCGAAAGCGGGCGACCGGTCAGCGCGGGGAGCAGGTGATCGCTGACAGCGTCGAGATAGTCGACCAGGTCACGTTTGGTCGCGGCAGCATCCGGAAACAGCGGTTGATCGAGATTGGTCAGTGGCACCCCGTCGCGCACTTCATCGGTTCCCATGACGCTCCTACCCGATAGAGATCCACTTCGGAGGCGACAACCTCCCGCCAACCTAAGGTTAATCAGCCCGTCCGGTAAGTCGCTAGGTTGTCGTCCGCTTATCGTCAGTAAGGTCCATTCGTCGAAGTGCGTGTCTGGTACAGCGCTCCACGAGCGCCTAGGACATTAACGTTGCCGAGAGCGTCACCAGGAAGTTCATGCCTGCGCGGATTACCGGTGAGGACCGCTCGTGATGGTGTAGAAGCGCGATTATCGGGTAATGCCAAAGGTAGAAAGCGTAGGTGTATCTGGCCCCGAACGGCCTTATCTGACCGAGCGATTGGGGAAGGAAGTGATCGCGATGGCGACGCTGCTGTCGGTGAATGTCGGCCGACCGAAGAACGTCGATTGGAACGGCAGAACCGTCTACACCGGAATCTGGAAAGATCCCGTTGCCGGTCCGCAGCTGGTTCGCCGCTTGAACATCGACGGCGACGGGCAAGGTGACCTCAACGGCCACGGCGGCGAGCAACGGGCCGTGCTGGTGTACCAACGCGAGTCCTACGACTACTGGAGCCACCAACTCGGTCGCGACGATCTCACGCCCGGACAGTTCGGCGAGAACTTCACGATCGACGGGCTACCGGACGACGAGGTCTGCATCGGTGACCGTTACCGCATCGGCGCGGCCGAATTCGAGGTGACCCAACCACGAGTGACCTGCTTCCGCGTCGGAATGCGGCTGGGTGTGCCGACGCTGCCCGCGTTACTCGTCGCCCACCATCGGCCGGGCTTCTATTTACGAGTCATCACCGAAGGGTTGGTGCAGGCCGGGGACCAGATCGTCCGGACCCGGCGCGGCCCACACGAACTGAGCGTCGCCGACATCGACGCGCTGCTCTACCTGCCTGACCGCGACCCGGGCCTGCTTCGAACCGCCGTCGACATCCCCGCTCTGAGCCCAGGCTGGCAAGGCTCCTTCGAGACGCTCCTCGCCGAAGCCGAAGCCGAAGCCGAAGCCGAAGCTGAAGCTGAAGCCGACGCCGACGCCGACGCCGAAGCCGAAGCCGAAGCCGGGACCGGGGCAATGGCCGACGGCGGGGCCCGCATCAGACCGGCCTCGCTGACGATCGGAGTCGAGCCGGGATGGAATGGTTTCCGTCCGCTGCGGGTAACGCAAATTGTGGCCGAGACGCAGACGGTCCACTCGATCCAGCTGAGCTCGCTGGACGGCGAACCGCTGCCGAGCGGCCGACCCGGCCAGTTCCTCACCCTCCGGGTACCGGGCGCTGGTGATCCGGCGCCCGTCCGCAGCTACTCGCTGTCCGCGGACCCCACGGGCGGCAGCTACCGGATCAGCGTGAAGCGCGAAGCGCACGGCCTGGTCAGCGGCTACCTTCATGCCGCGCTGCGGGAACAGTCGGTGCTGGATGCTGCCGCGCCGCGCGGGGAATTCGTGCTCAGCGACGACGACGGGCCGGTGCTTCTCATCTCCGCCGGGATCGGCGCAACGCCGGTGCTGGCCATGCTGCACCACCTGCACGCCCAGCGCAGCACCCGCGAGATCCACTGGATTCACGCTGCACATAACGCTGACCAGCACGTGTTCGCCGAGGAAGCCCACCGGCTCATCCGGGCTATGGCCAACGGCCACGAGCACATCTTCTACAGCACCTCGGCCACCGGCCGCCTCAACTCGGGCAAGCTGTCGAACCTCGCGCTGCCCGCACACGCCGGTGCCTACATCTGTGGCCCGGCCGCCTTCATGGCCGATATCCAAACCGCCCTGCTCGAGCTCGGCCTCGATCCCGGACGGATCCACACCGAACTGTTCGGCGCACTCCCATCAATCAACCCCGGGCTGGTCGACATCACGCGGGTGTCACCACACCAGCCCAGTGGACCCACCGGAACCGGCGCGCTGGTCACCTTCGCTCGCAGCGGCCTGTCCGTCCGCTCGTCCGAGCGTTACTCCACGGTGCTTCAACTGGCCGAAGCCTGCGACGTCCCGACCCGCTGGTCGTGCCGAAGCGGGGTTTGCCACACCTGCGTCACCCCGATCATCTCCGGAACTATCAGCTACGACCCGGCACCGCTCGAGCTACCCAGCGATGGTCAAGCGCTGATCTGCTGCGCGCAAGCCGCCACTGACCTCGTCCTCGACCTTTAGCTATCAACGGCGGCGCCGGGACGCCGTTGAACGGTCACAAGACGATGCCGGCGGAACTGCAACACGACCGCGGGCCCGGGCACCGTCTTCAGGCCTCGTCGATCTCGACCTGAGCTTGAAAATCTGTGCGTCGGTTAAGGGCCAATAGGGTGGTTGCGAGGTAATGGGCAAACACCGAACGTATGTAGTTCATCCTTTCGTAAGGTGATCGAGGGCGCTGCTCCGCGATGCTCACCGGGTTCGTATCCGGCTAACGGGAGCAGATCGGTGGAATCACTAGCGTTACCGAACGCCCGCAAGGCGCCCAGGTTCATTTTCCTATCCGACCGACGACCACGTTCGGCTTGGCATGACTCGTCCGCAGACGCCTCCGGACGCTTCGGCTGGCGCTTGATTGCGGCCAACAATCGTCCGATGGGTCGCTCGTCGAGCGCTTTCGACTCCGTCGAGGCCTGCCAGCAAAACGCTCAGCGGCTACGAGAAAACGCCGACCGGGTCTCCACGACGGTGTTATTTCGTTCCTCGGATTCGCGCTGGATATGGACCGTTTTGCTGGACAACGTGCCGTCCGCTGTCTGTGTGCACTTCTACAACCGTCGAGTTGAGTGCGTGCGCGCACTAGCCCAGTTCACCTCGGCCATCCGGATCGCGGACCCGACCGTCACCGAACTACGGGACCTCGGACCGAACGCCCTGCGCGCCTACGACGAGGGACTCGGTGACAACCTGACGGTGGCGAGTGTGACACCCAGCCCGGCCCGGACCACGATCACCAACCGAATGCGGATCGCCAACGGGCTGCCGATTGTCGCCGTCGGAAGATGAGGCCGTTGATCGGATTAGCCGACGTTGCCGACGACCACCCGGACTCGGACGTCGACGAGGACGATCCGCGCCCGCTCGAGTCCGCGCTCGGACGTGACGACCGGGTGTTTCGCGGTCTGCTGCGGACCGGCGGACTGACGGTACTGACCATCATGGTGCTGGTCGGGGTGTTCCTGCTCTACAAGGGTGGCTCGGCGCTGCGGTCAGCCGGCTGGTCGTTCTTCAGCGTGAGCAGTTGGCAACCGGACGCCGGCCACGGGCATTTCGGGATCGCCGGCGTGCTGCTCGGCACGGTGCTCATCGCGCTGGTCGCGATCTGCATCGCGGTGCCGCTGGCGACCGGGACCGCCCTGTACATCTCCGAATACGCCCCCCGCCGACTGAAACAAACCCTGATCAGCCTGGTCGATCTGATGGCGGCCGTACCCAGCGTGGTGTACGGATTGTGGGGATTCTTTCTGCTGCAGCCCGACGTACTGGTGCACGGCGCCGAAGGAAAGGGTCTGCCCCGATGGCTGGCGACCTACTTCGGCTGGGTGCCGTTTCTGAAGGTGGACGGCTACCAGCCCCGCGATCCGCTGGCGACGCCGACCGTGCTGACGTCCTCGACGCTCATCGCCGGCGTGGTCGTGGCCATGATGGTGACGCCGATCATCTGCTCGATCATGCGTGAGGTGTTCTCGCAGGCCCCGGTGGGCGAACGGGAAGGCGCCTTCGCGTTGGGGGCCACCCGCTGGGGCATGATCCGTTCGGTCGTCCTGCCGTTCGGCAAGGGTGGGATGATCGGCGGTGCGATGCTCGGACTCGGTCGCGCGATGGGTGAAACGATCGCCGTGTACATGATCATCTCGCCGCTGTACGCCATCCAGCCTCACATCCTGCAGAGCGGGGCCAGCTCGGTTTCGGCTTTGATCGCGTTGCAGTACGGCGCGGCAACGCCGTTCGGCACGTCGGCCCTGATGGCCGCCGGACTCGCCCTGTTCCTGCTGACCCTGGTCGTCAACTTCGGCGCGTCGGCGATCGTCGCCCGTAGCCGTTCCGGCGCGGCAACGGGCTGATCGCAATGACCACTCTGCAGGAACCGCCCCGCACCGTGGTGCCGGCGGTGAGCGGGCCGCGACTACCCGATCTGGCGATCACATCCGACCAATCGCTCGCGGGCGCATTCGATGACGGAGCGGATCCGCGCAACGAGCCCGAGCACCGTCGCAGCTCAGGGCTACGAAATTCGGATGTCTTCTCGCTGCTCGGCGCGGCCGGCGCCGCGTTCGGCTTCACCGCCTTGTTGTTCAACAAGCTCGCGCCGTTGTCCGGAGTGCTCGGCTTTATCGTGGTCAGCTGGTGCAGCTTCATTCTGTTCTACGGCTTGCTGGTTTCCCTCGACGAATCCGGCCCGGCGGTACGTGACCGGCTGGCGTCGGTGCTGGTGCACAGCCTGGCCTTCCTGCTGCTGTGCGCGCTGGTCGTGGTCGTGGTCTTCACCCTCGTCCGCGGGCGACGTGCGTTGTTGCACACCAATTTCTTCACCCAGGACGTGCAGAACGCGGGGCCGCTGCAACCGCTCTCGGTCGGCGGCATCCTGCACGCCATCGTCGGCACCCTGGAGCAGATCGGGCTCTCCCTGCTGTTCTCGGTACCACTCGGCCTGGTCTGCGCTGTGTTCCTGAACGAGGTGCCTGGCCGGTTCAGCCGCTTCGTTCGTACCATCGTCGAGGCCATGACTGCGTTGCCGTCCATCGTGGCCGGTCTGTTCATCTACGCCAGCGTCATTCTCATCCTGCATCAGGACAAGTCCGGTTTTGCCGCGGCGCTCGCGTTGACGGTGATGATGCTGCCGATCATCATCCGGGCCGCGGACGTGGTGATCCGGCTGGTGCCCGGTACGTTGCGGGAGGCGTCGCTGGCCACCGGAGCATCCCAGTGGCGAACGGTCTGGCACGTGGTGCTTCCCACCGCGCGCTCGGGCCTGGCCACCGCGGTAATCCTGGGTGCGGCCCGCGGAATCGGTGAGACGTCGCCGGTATTGCTGACCGCCGGGTATACGGCCGCCATGAACGCCAATCCCTTCGTCGGGCCGCAGGTTTCGCTGCCGCTGGCGACGTTCGAGTTCGTCCGGTCGCCGCAGCCCAACGTCATTGCCCGTGGCTTCGGGGCGGCGGCCACGCTATTGCTCCTGGTCCTGGTGCTGTTCATCGTCGCTCGGTTGATCGGCGGCCGGGCGCCTGGCGTGTTGACGAAACGGCAGGAGCGCCGCCGCGCTGCGGCCAGCCGCCGCGACGCCCGCCGGTTCCGGGCCAGCGAGTTCAGCGGTACGGACCACGCATACCCACCCACCGACGAGCCGTCCGATCCAACACGCCCCGAAGGGCCCGCACTGTGACTTTCCGCCGCCTCGGCCGAGTACTTTCCCGTTGTACCGCCGTACTGATCGTGCTGCTATCACTCGGGCTGCTGGCCGGCGTCCCGGCCCAAGCGGCGTCGGTGTACGTCCCGATCAGCGGCGCAGGTTCCACCTGGAGTTCCAACGCAATCGACCAGTGGCGACGCAACGTCACGCAGTACGGCATGCAGGTCAACTACAACCCGACCGGGTCGTCGGACGGCCGCAATCAGTTCACCAGCGGGACGGTTGACTTCGGCGTGTCCGAGATCCCGTACGGCCTGACCGACAACGGGGTAACCGACTACCCGCCTAAGCGGGGTTACGCCTATATGCCCATCGTGGCCGGCGGTACCTCGTTTATGTACAACCTGAAAGTCGGCACCAAGCAAGTCACCAACCTCCGGTTGTCCGGGCAGACGCTGTCCAAGATCTTCACCGGCGTCATCACGAACTGGTCGGACCCGGCGATCAAGGCCGACAACCCCGGCCTCGGCCTGCCGGCCCGCAAGATTGTGCCGGTGGTGCGCTCGGATGGTTCCGGTACGACGGCACAATTCACCACCTGGATGGCGAGTCAATACCCCGCGCTGTGGAACGCCTACTGCTTGAAGGTCGGACGCAAGTCCCCGTGCGGCCAGACCTCGGTGTGGCCGGTAGCGCCGGGAACCGCATTCACCGCCCAGTCCGGATCCACCGGAACGGCGGGCTACGTGGCGCAGGCTCAGAGCATCGGCGCCATCACCTACGTCGAGTATTCGTACGCGCTCAATTCTGGATTCCCGGTGGCGAAGATCCTGAACCAGGCCGGTTATTACACCGAGCCCACCGCCCAGAACGTCGCCGTTGCGCTGCTCAAAGCCAAGATCAACGACGACCCGAAGTCACCCAACTACCTGACCCAGGATTTGACCAACGTGTACGTCAATCCAGACCCGCGTACCTACCCGTTGTCCAGCTACAGCTACATGATCATCCCGACCAAGATCGAATCCAAATTCACCACTAATAAGGGATATACGCTGGGCGCGTTCTCGTATTACTTTCTTTGTGAAGGCCAACAGCAGGCCCCGAATCTGGGTTATTCGCCGCTTCCCATCAACCTGGTCCAAGCCGGGTTGGCCCAGGTACGCAAGATTCCCGGGGTCGACGTACAGAGCGTGGACATTGCCAAGTGCAACAACCCCACCTTTTCCAAGGACGGGACGAACACCTTGGCCAAGAATGCCCCGCAGCCCTCGCCGTGCGACAAGATCGGCGTCACCCAATGCAGCAACGGCACCGGCGGCGCCAAGAACACCAGCAACGCCAACACCGGTACGCAAACCGTAGCCAGCGGAAATTCGACCAGCGGCAGCAACCAAGCCGATCCCGCGAACACGCCCGGCGGTGCGCGGACGGGTTCATCAGGTGTCGCTAAGCCCGGAGCCAAGCCAACCAAGTCCGTCGCCGCCGGGTCTGGCGCGATCACCGGGGCGCCCGACCCCGCCAGCGATGCGGGCGCTGCTGGCACGAGCGATCCGGCCGGGGATGCCAACGCCCTGACGGTGGCGGCTGTTCCGGTGGCCTTGTCCGCCAACAACGGATCCGCTACCGATCAAGCCATGATGGCCATCGCGGCCGCGATGTTGTTGCTGCTCATCACCGGTCCGCCCTTACTCGTCCGGCTGATCCGAGGTCGACGATGATGCGCGGGCCGATGGCAGCGCACTCCCGCCGGGTCCGGCGCCCGAGGCTGCGCGCGGCGGTGGTCTTCGGATGGATCGGTGCGCTGGCCGCGACCTCGTTGTGGATGTCGCCCAGTGGGACGGCAGCCACGGCTCCGTCGACCGCCGGGCCGGGCCTGACCGATTCGGCCATGACCCGCGCCGGCGACGGCAACTTCGCGGGGTTGAAGGTGACGGTGGGCCAGACCAAGGACCTGATCAACCAGGTCGTCTCCGTGACCTGGACCGGCGGCACCCCGACCCGGCCGTCCTCAGTCAATGCCAGCGCCAATTACCTGCAGATAATGCAGTGCTGGGGCGACGACCCGGCTGGTCCGGACCGGACCCAGTGCCAGTTCGGCGCGACGCTGGACACCGGGCTGGTCGGTGGGCAGGGCAACCATGCCACCGACCGGCAGGTCAACTACAACCCGCCGACCATCGATCCCAAAGAGACGATTCTGTCGACCGACGGGCAGAACGTCGGCGTCCCGTTCGACTCGGTCACCGACCCCAAGACACCGATCCGGGGCATCGGGGGTAACCAGTTCTTCGACGCCAATACCACCAATGACATACCGTTTGCCCGTACCCGGCAGGACGGCACCGGCCAGCAGTTCTTCGAGCTGCAGGCGGCGCGGGAAGCGCCCGGGCTCGGTTGCGGAACCCCATTGAAGGCCTCCGATGGCACAACGGTCGGACGGTCGTGTTGGTTGGTCGTCGTTCCGCGTGGAGACACCGAGGTCAACGGTGACAAGGTCTTTCCCGATGGCGGTGGGCCCAACAACGCGCTGCGCAACCTGGTGTCCTCGCCGTTGAGTCAGACCAACTGGGATGCGCGGATCGTGTTTCCGCTGCAGTTCGAGCCGGAAGGCAACGTCTGCCCGGTCGGCGCGGTCGAACGCCGGATGATCGGCCAGGAAGCAATCACCGAAGCGGTTACCCGATGGCAGCCGGTCCTGTGCAAGAGCACCGGCACGGTCTACGGGTTCTCTCAGGTGCCCGATGACGCAGCCCGCCGGCAACTGGTATCCGACGATCCGTCGATGGTCTTCACCGGCCAGGCGGTCCCACCCGATTCGGTACCGGCCAAACGCAGCGTGGTGTACGCGCCGGTCGCGGTGTCCGGCTTGGCCATCGCCTTCGACATCGAGCGGCAGTCCAGCTTTGACGCGACGCCACAAGTGGCGGCCCAGGACGGTGAGCGGCTCAGCACCCTCAATCTCACACCCCGCCTGGTGGCGAAGCTGTTGACCCAGTCATACCGTTACTCGATACCGGACCGCAGCGCCGCCTACCTGGCCGGCAATCAGCGCGACCTCACCACCGACCCAGACTTTCTGCAGTACAACCCCGTGTTCAAAGAGCTGAACTTTCCGAACAGCTTTGCGATCGGGAACATGGTGATGCCGTTGGGTCTGTCCGACTTGGCCTCGGAACTCTGGACCTGGATCGCGGCCGATCCCGAGGCCCGGGCCTTCATGGCCGGCAAGCCGGATCCGTGGGGCATGACGCTCAACAAGAATTACGACGGCACGCCACTGACGCTGAACAGCTATCCAATGAGCGACCTCTCGTGTGTCAAGCCCGGTCCGGATCCGACCGAGGTCTGTGCCCTGGACGAGCGTCCGCTGGCCAACGACATGCACGCCGGCATCCGTGGCGTCAGTCGCGGTGACACCGGCGGCAAGAACGGCATCGACAACACGGTCACGCCGCCGGTGCTGACCAAGACCCCGCGCCAGGCCCAAGGCCAGACGGCACTCATCGGGGTGGCTGACGTCGCGACGGCCGCTCGGTACGGACTGCCCACCGCGGCCTTGCGCAACTCGGCCGGCAAGTTCGTCACCCCGACGACGTCGGCTTTGCTGGCCGGGGTCACGGCTATGAAGCCGTCCGAGGTGCCGGCAGTGTTGCGCCCTGATCCGACCACGGCGAGTCCGACGGCCTATCCGTTAACGGCAATCTCGTATGCGGCGACCGTGCCGGCCGCGATCGATGCGGCGGCCGGCAAGGACTTCGCCGCATTCCTGCGTTTCGCCGCCGGCAACGCTCAGCAGCCTGGGGTGGCTATCGGAACGTTGCCGTTCGGCTATGCCCCGCTGCCCGCGAAGTTACGAAGTCAGACGGTCAAGGCGGCGGCCCTGATCGAGTCGAGCGCGGGCAAGCCGACCACCGTCGCAAGTCCGGCGTCGGGAGCGAACCCACGGGCATCGGTGAGGGTGCGCCGTCCGGACTCGGAATTCGTTGGAAACGGCAACGATCCGGACGCGACGAGTGCTGAAAACCCTGCTGCCGTAGCGGATTCGCCCGCCGTCGCGCCCGCACCCGCAGGCTCGAAAGCCGGCGCCGCCGACCCGTCCTCAGCAGGCACGCCGAGTCCGCAGCGCTCCCTCACGCTGGTGGGGGCGGCTACTCCGGCGACCTCGGCCGGTGCCGGTGGTTACGTGGTGTTGACGCTGGCGGTGCTCGCCGCCACGGGAATCCTGATCGGCCCGGTGTATTTGCGGCTGGCCCGACGCCTCCGGTAGACGCGGCCACCGGTGCGCGCCGGTGCGCGCGTGGTAATCGACCGCGCCCGCTAGGACTTGAGGATTCCCGTTAGGAGAAAGCTAAGTGTTTGCCTGCCGGACGTTTCTCGTAACCGGCGGCGTACCGGGAGTTTGGTTGCACGCTTCTGTACTGCTCATGCGTTGCTGACGCCGGGTCAGGACGAGCATTACAGAGGGAGACAGTGCAGATGAGAATTAGCAGGAATCGCAAGGCTTCACTCCTTGCCTGCATCGCAATCAGCGCCGGGGTCATCGCGGCCTTGCAGAGCGGTACGGCGCAGGCGGACCCGCCGGCCGGCACGTTCGGCCAGTTGGCCGGCGTTGGCTCGGACACCACTCAGGGTGTCATGAACGGTCTGGCCACCGCGATCGGCGGCGGCACGGTCGCTTCCTACGACGCGGTCGGCTCAGCCACCATCAGCACCAAGTCGGGAACGACCTGCACCATCACCCGCCCCAACGGTTCCGGCCCGGGCGTCGACGCGCTGGTCGCCTCGAACGCCGCTAGCAACAACTGCGTCGACTTCGCCCGTTCGTCCTCGGACAACCGCAGCAGCTACGCCGGCAAGGGCCTCACCTACATCCCGTTCGCGCAGGACGCCGTGGCGTACGCAGTCCGCTCGGACAGTGGCGTCAGCAAGAAGCTGACCACCGCCAACCTGAAGTCGATCTACACCTGCGCGTTGCCCGCCGCTACCCAGGCCAACTTCAAGCCGATGCTGCCGAAGTCCGGTTCCGGTACCCGCAAGTTCTTCCTCCAGTCACTGGGCCTCACCGACACGGCGACGTACACCACCGACAACCCGTGCGTCAGCCAGGTCGACGGTTCCGGCAATCCCTTCGAGGAGAACACCGGCACCCTGCTGACCGACCCCAAGCAGCTGGTGCCTTACTCGATCGCTGTCTACCAGTCGCAGGTCAACGGCACGGTGGCCGACGTTCACGGCTCGGCCGTACTCGCCCAGGTCAACTCCATCGCGCCGCTCGAGTTGAACACCGACTCCAGCTTCAAGCGTGAGGTCTTCAACGTCATCGAGAGCTCGGACGTGAACACCGCCCCGTTCAGCACCACCTTCAAGGGCGCCACGTCGTCGGTCTGCGCCAACGCCGCCACCATCGAGAAGTACGGCTTCGCACTCGACCCGAACTGTGGTTCAACCACCCTGGTCACCCCGTAGTCCTCGTAGTCCCCACCCCATAGAACTCTGACGAAAAGGATTTCGATGTCCACAAAGCTCACCAAGCGCCTGGTTGGCGCTGGGGCCCTGGCCGCGACGGCCTCGTCCCTGATGTTCCTCGGAGCGGGAGCCGCCAATGCGGCCATCGCTCCGGGTAGCGGCGCCGGCGGCGGCACGCTGACCGCAGCGTCGTTAGCAACCGGTTCCGACCTCAGCGCGCCGACGGTTGTCACCTCGGGCGGCTGCGGCACCGATGGCGCCGACTCGTTCCTGATGCGGTTGTACGGTGCGGGGTTCTCATCCGACGGCTTCGTCATCACGACGCCGACCGACGCCGGATTCAGCACCAGCGCCCCGATCACGGCCTCCTTCGGACTCACCTTCAAGGATGCCGCGACGCTGGCCGGGACGACGATCCAGACCGGTGAATACGACCTGCGACTGCAGTGCGTCGATACTCTGGGCGACGTCTTCACCGACTTCACCACCGAGGTCGACTTCACCAGCCCGACCGCCTACAGCTTCAAGACGGCCGGACCGACGCAGGTCACGACCGCCACGTCACTCACCGTGACCCCGGGCACGTCCGCCAGTGTCGGCGATCCGGTTACGCTCACCGCCGCCATCACCCCCGCCGCGACTGGCTCGGTTCAGTTCAAGGATGGTGCGGCCAACCTCGGTTCGCCGGTCACGGTCGCCGCCGGTAGCGCCTCGCTGGTGACCAGCGCCTTGACTGCGGCGACGCACAGCCTGTCGGCTGTCTTCACCCCGACCGACGCGGCGGCCTTCACGAGCTCGACTTCGGCCGTCATCAGCTACCCGCTCAACGGCACGACGACGCCGGGCGCGACCGCCACCACGACGACCTTGGCGGCGGACAACACCTCCGTCGCCACGGGCGATCCGATCACCTTCACCGCGGCGGTGGCTCCGGCCGACGCCGTGGGCAGCGTTGACTTCAAGGACGGCTCGGCCACGATCGGCAGCCAGCCCGTCGCGGCTGGTACGGCTTCACTCACCCTGAGCTCGCTCAGCGTGGGCCCGCACTCGATCACCGCGACCTTCGTCCCGACCGACGCCACGGCGTTCGGGACCTCGGACTCGGCTGCCGTCACGGTTACGGTCACGGGCGTTGTCACCCCGCCGACGACCGGCAACACCGACGTGCAGAACATCCAGGGCACGGTCGATGCCGGCACTGTCACGGTGTCGACCCCGTACACCCCGACCAGCCCGCTCGACCTGGGCACCTTGGCGTTGAACAGCGACGCCACTTTGCTCAGTGCCAGCAAGCCGTTCGAGAACATCACGGTCACCGACACCCGGGTTGGCGCGACGAACCTGGGCTGGAGCATGACGGCCAAGTCCTCGAACCTCATCAGTGGCACGGACGCGATCAACGGTGAGAACGTCGGCCTGACCGGTCTGACCAAGAACCTGGTTGCCGGTAACGCGCAGGACGGCTCCACGGTCACCGTGACCAACGTCCCGGCCGCCAATGGCGTGTCCGCCGCTGACGCCGGTACCGCCGGTCTCAAGAGCGGACCGACGGTTGCTGCCGCCACCGCCGGCCGCGGCACGATCGGTCTGAGCGGCCAGCTCACGCTGAACGCGCCGACCTCGACCAACCCGGGTCTGTACAAGGGCACCGTGACGTTCACGATCTCCTAGTACTGCTCGCACTTCCAGTACCTGCATCACGGCTGGTACTGGCACGACCGCAACAGTGAGCCGAAAACCGCAGATATCGGCGGGGGCGGGCTGGGCCGAGAGGTCCTGCCCGCCCCCGTCGGCGTTTCCTGACGGCCTGGCTGGCCAGTGGCGGCGTCGCGGCCGTTCGTCGTTCATCGCGAGTTGGCTCATGGTTGTTCCGCGACAGATTCCCTGCCTGACATGAGAACCCTTATCCCGGTGGGCGAATCTCGCTTCGCCCACCGCCGGCGAGGGCCCGCGGCGCGGGCGACGGTGTTGCTGGCCGTACTCGCGTTCCTGCTCGTGCTGGCCGGCGGCACGGCCGTCGCGGCTGGACCGAGCGGCCCCGCAGTGCCCCCGCCGTCCAACGTCTCGGGACCGACGACCACGGCGCCGGGCAGCACGAGCCCGCCGAGCACCACCGGTAAGCCGAGGGCGGTCAGCAAGAACGCGACCTTCGGAGTGCAGCCGGCCAACGCCAAGAAGCCTGACGCACGCCCGTTCTTCTCCTACGCCGCAACGCCCGGGGCCAGCGTCATCGACCACGTGGCCGTCCGCAACCCCGGTGCCGTTCCGATCACGGTCGCGCTCTATGCCTCGGACGCCTCGACCGCACCGGACGGCAGTTACAACCTCAGCCTGGCCGGGGGCCGCAACTCCGGTGTCGGTAGCTGGGTCCGGCTGGCGAACGGCGCGAAGTCGGTAACGGTGGCCCCGCGTACGAACGTCATCGTGGCCCTGCGGCTGACCGTGCCGGCCAACGCCGAACCGGGTGATCACGCCGGCGGGATCGTAGCCTCCCTCGGATCGGAAGCCCAGACGTCCCAAGGGGACAAGGTGAATCTCGATCAGCGGGTGGCGTCGCGAATCTACTTGCGGGTCAGCGGCCCGCTGCATCCGAAGCTGCAACTGGACGACTTCCGAGTGAGCTACCACCCGACCGGATCGATCGGGAACCCGGCCCGGTCCGGCCTGGTCACGATGACCTACCTAGTCCGCAACACCGGCAACGTCCGGCTCTCGGCCGATCAACGGGCCACGGTGAAGGGGCTCATCGGGGGTACCCGGCGCGCCGACCTGCTCGCCCGGTTGCCTGAGGTGTTACCCGGCAGCTCCGTCCAGGTCACGGCCGAGGTGCGCGGTGTACTCCCGGCGGTGCGCATCACGGCGACCGCCACCGTGACGCCTCGCTCGGAGAACAACGCGAGTGACCCGTCGCTGTCAAGGGTCGCCCAGTCGGCCAGCCTGTGGGTACTGCCCTGGCTCGCAATCGGCTTGTTCGTACTGGTCGTTCTCATCGGGCTGTTGCGCTGGCTCCGCCGCCGGCCGGTCGACGCCGGCCCCCAGCACGGACCCGGTACTCGGGGCGGCGGTACCGGCGCCTTGGCCGTCGCCGGATCGGCCGCGCATGGTGCGGGAAAGCCGACCGAAAACCGGCCGCTGGTCATCGACCGTACCGAGTCCAGCTTGAGCCCCGTCCGGTGCCACTTGAGCCGGCGCGCGTCGTTCGTCGTTCATGTCGGCGTACCGGGACGTTAGCGCGGCAACCGGAGGGTTCCGGTGAACGAAATCCTGAGCCGCACGAGTCGATCCTGCCCGTCATCCACTCGACAAGAGAAGGAAGAGCACTGAATGTCCAAGCTCAAGTATCGGCGCCTTTACGCCGCGGCTGCCACGATCGCGGTTGCGGCAGCCACCACGGGAACCTTGCTGCTGGCCAGCTCTCCGGCCGGGGCCGCTATCCCACCGGGCACCGGGGCCGGGGGCGGCAAGCTGACGCCCACCTCGCTGGCCACGGGCACTGACCTCAGCGCGCCGACAGTGCTCACGTCGGGTGGTTGCGGGACGGACGGCGCGGACTCGTTCCTGATGCGGTTGTACGGCCACGGATTCTCCCCAGACGGCTTCGTCATCCTTACGCCGACCGACGCCGGTTTCTCCACGACAAATCCGATTCCGGGTTCATTCGGGCTGATCTGGAAGGACGCAGCGACTCAGGCCGGCACCGTGATCCAAGCCGGTGAGTACGACCTGCGACTGCAATGTGTCGACACCCTAGGCACCGTCTTCACAGACTTCACCACCTCGGTCGTCTTCAGCGACGCCACGCACTACGCCTTTGCCGGGTTCGCTCCGCCGACGTCGCCGCCGGCCACCTCCACGCACCCGACGACGACGGCGCCGCACACCAGCGCTCCCGCTACCACCAAGGCGACGACGACGAAGCCGCACACCACGGCGCCGGCGACGACCAAGGTGAGCACCACGGCGGCGCACACCAGTGCGGCGCCGACCACGAACGCGAGCACCGCGGCACCGCACACCACGGCGGCGAACCCGAGCACCGCTGTCGATGGGGTTGACGCCTCGGGCAACGCTCTCAGTGACAGCCCGGCACTCGCGCCCGGCGACTCGGTCACGTTGTCGGTGGCCGGCTTCGCGCCCGGCGCCACGGTCAGCGCCACCTTGCGTTCCACTCCGCAGAGCCTGGCACCCACCACCGCGGACGCCAGCGGGGCGATCTCGTACAACTTCAGCGTGCCCAGCACGCTGGAGGCCGGCTCGCACACTCTCACCTTCACCGCCGGCGCCGTCAGTCGGGTCTTCGACTTCACCGTCAGCGGTGACCCGGCCGGTACCGGTACCGATTCCGGCGGCCAGTTGAGCAACACCGGTGCACACGTCGCGGTCGCCGGCGGGATTGGCGTGCTCTGCATCGTTGCCGGCGGGGTCGCGGTACTGGCTGGCCGCCGGCGTGGGTTGCTGCACGGCCGCCGAAGCTGATTCGCTCGACTATGCCAGTCATCGGATCCGAGGTGCGGACGGCGCCCAAACCGACTTTGCCGTTCCATCACAAAGGCAAAGTACGCCGTCGTCGCTGGTCGATCAGGCCCCGCAAGCCTGTTCGACCGGCCGCGACGAGCCGGGCTCCGTTGGCTCTCGGGCCGTATCTGACCGGCAGTGCGCTGACCGTATTGGGAGCGCTGCTGGCCGCGTTCCTGCTTCAACTGCTGGTGCTCAGCCCGGTGCAACACGCCCAAGCCCAGCGGGTGTCCTACGCCAGCCTGCGGTCGGAGCTGGCGCAGGCCATCGCGCCCGTCGGCCAGGTGGACGGCGACAGCCGGGTGCTTGCCCTGGGTAGCCCGGTCGCGCTGTTGGAGATACCCGCCCTCGGCTTGCGCGAGGTCGTCGGCGAGGGCACCACCGCGGGCGTTCTCACGGCTGGCCCGGGGCACGAACGCGATTCGGTGTTGCCGGGGCAGGCCGGTACCAGCGTGATCTTCGGGCGACGGGCGGCCTATGGCGGTCCGTTCCGGCACCTGGAGCAGCTACGGCCGGGAGACCGGATCACCGTGCAAACCGGGCTGGGCAGCCATACCTA
This sequence comes from Frankiales bacterium, assembly GCA_025966315.1. GTDB lineage: Bacteria > Actinomycetota > Actinomycetes > Mycobacteriales > Jatrophihabitantaceae > Jatrophihabitans_A. The sequence continues at coordinate 94,870 of JAOPUZ010000042.1, forward strand.
CGCGGTGCTCGGCGTACGACGTGGCGGCGATCCGCAACCGCTGGCGCTGTCTGGTTCGTCCGGGCGCTTGACCCTGGTCACGGCGACCGGGCCGGCCTACCGGCCCACCGGGGTGCTGCGGGTGGACGCCGAGCTGACCTCGCCCGCTCAGGCGCATCTCGTGCCGGTCATCCCGGTCGGGGGCGTCCCGGCCGCTGAACGCGCGCTGGCCGGTGACCAGAGCGAGTGGCTGGCCGTGATGCTCTGGGGCCAGTTACTGGTGGTGCTCACCTTGCTGCTGGTCTGGGTGCGCTCCCGGTGGGGACGCTGGCAGAGCTGGATCGTCGCCGTTCCCGTTCTCGGCGCCGTCGGCGTGCAGGTCGCCGATCATGTCAGCCGGTTGCTTCCCAATCTGCTCTGAGCCGTTCTGTGCCGCACGTCCGGAAAAGGTTGTCCCGAAAGGTCATGCCGATGAGTGCCAGTGCCCCCGCAGGTCCCGAGTTCGTCACCGATCGGATCAGCCCGCTGTCGACCAGCACCGCGGCGGACGGCTACCTCGTTGCCGTGCCGCAGCCGCTGGCCGGTATCGAGGCCCGTGGTGTGTCAGCCTGGTTCGGCGACCGGAAGGTGCTCGACCGGGTGTCGCTGCTCATGCCGGCCGGGCAGGTGACGGCGCTGATCGGCCCGTCCGGCTGCGGTAAGTCGACGTTTCTGCGGATCCTCAACCGGATGCACGAACTGATCCCGTCGGCATCCCTGGCCGGTGAGGTGCTGCTCGACGCCGAAGACATCTACGCGCCGCAACGCCGCTTGACCGAGGCTCGGCGCCAGATCGGCATGGTGTTCCAGAAGCCCAACCCGTTCCCGGCGATGTCCATCTACGACAACGTGGTGGCCGGGTTGAAGCTGACCGGCACAAAGGTCTCGCGTAGTGACCGGGACGTGCTGGTGCAGGAATGCCTGTCCAAGGGCGGCCTGTGGAACGAGGTCAAGGACCGGCTGCGCCAACCCGGCGGCGCCCTGTCCGGCGGCCAGCAACAGCGGCTCTGCATTGCCCGTTCGCTGGCCGTCCGTCCGCGGGTGCTGTTGATGGACGAGCCGTGCTCGGCGCTGGATCCGACCTCGACCCGGCGCATCGAACAGACCATCGCCGAACTGGCCGCCGAGGTGACCATCGTGATCGTCACCCACAACATGCAGCAGGCGGCCCGGGTGTCCGATCAATGCGCCTTCTTCCTGGGCAGCCAATCGACTCCAGGCGTCATCGTCGAATACGGCCCCACCGACGCGATGTTCTCCGAGCCGCAGGACAGCCGGACGCTTGACTACGTCAACGGCCGGTTCGGCTGACGCCAGTCGGGCCTGACCGGACCCGCGGCGAAGCGGCCGGGATGGCCAGCTTTCGATGGCCCTGAGCGGAAAGCTCGAATCGGGTAGATCGCGGGGTCGTCCGCTGATCGTTGCCCGATCGTCGTTCTCTGTTCACCGGGGCGCTAGGACATTAGCCAGCCAGAAGCCCCAAGGTCTGTGAAGTAACTAAGCGTTCACGCCGACCTGCGTCTGCACGCGTCGGCGCGAATAAACACAAGACACGTCCACCGAGCCGCGGAGCATCGATGAGCCACGATGAACACACCCATAGCCATGGAACGCACAGCCATGGCGCCGGACAACCGCACACCCACCCCCACGATCACGTCCACCCCGCCGAGGAGTCCTCGCCGGCGCACGTCGAAGCGATCGACTTGATTCGCCCCGACTCCGAGCTGAGCCCGAACGGATTGAACCGCCGTAATTTCCTGCGCGCCAGCGGGCTGCTGGGCGCCGGTGCGGCGGCGGCCTCGGTGTTCGGAATTGCCGATTCCGCGGCCGCCTCGCCGGTCGAATCGGGCGCGCCCAGCCGGGGTCGCGAGAACCAGGGTGGTTACCAGTGGCTGTCCGGCGATCATCACATCCACACCCAGTACAGCAATGACGCGCAGTACCGGGTCAGCGACCAGGTCCGGCACGCGGCGCAGAACGGCCTGGACTGGATGGTCATCACCGATCACGGCAGCGTCGCGCACGCCAAGTTCGGCGTCGACAAGGTCAACCCGGACATCAAGGTCGCGCGCAAGAACTTCCCGGACACGCTGGTCTTCCAGGGTCTGGAGTGGAACATCCCGGCCGCCGAACACGGCACGGTGTTCGTTGCCCCTGGACCCAACGAGGTCGCCGTCCTCAAGCAGTTCGAGAACTCCTACGACGGGACGGTGAACAACGCCGGGCCGTCCACGCCCAAGAACGAGGCTTTGGCCATCTCTGGATTGGCCTATCTCACCCAGGCCGTGCGTCAGCGCCGGGTCGGTGATGCCCTGATGCTGGCCAACCACCCGTCCCGCAAGGGCATTGACAGCCCGCACGAGATCCGCGCCTGGCGCGACACCGCACCGGGGATTGCCGTCGGCTTCGAAGGCGCTCCCGGTCACCAGGCCGGTGGCATCAAGGCGCCCGGCCCAGCCGGTGGCCGCGGTGAATACGACTTCTCGCCCAGCCCGGACTCGTTCGCCGGATTCCCGTTGGAGAGTTACCGCACCTGGGGCGGCTTCGACTTCATGACCTCCACCGTGGGCGGCCTCTGGGACAGCCTGCTGGCCGAGGGAAAACCTTGGTGGATAACGGCAAACTCCGATTCGCACAAGGTGTACGCCGACTGGTCCAAGAACCCGGTCGACAACAATGCGGACGCCCCGTGGGACAGCGCCGGCGACACGTTCAACAACTTCGGCCGGTTCGGTGACCCGGTCTACGCCGACGGCATCCAGACCGCGAACGCCGATTTCTGGCCCGGGTACTTCAGCCGGACGCACGTCGGGTCGACCGGGTTCAACTACGGCGCCGTGATGAGCGGCATTCGCGCCGGGCGGGTCTGGGTCTCGCACGGTGACCTGATCGCCGGCTTGGACATGCGGGCCGGCGTCAAGGGAAAGCACGGGCCCGGAACGGCGCTCGGCGGCAAGTTGGCGGTGCGCGAACGTGAGACGGTGACCCTCTCGATCAAGATCACGCTGGCCGACGGCCCGAACTTCGCCCAGTTCACTCCGAAGCTCAACCGAGTCGATTTGATCGTGGGTGACATCCTCGGACCGAACACCGACCGGGACGCGTTCACCACCCCGAACACCAAGGTCGTCAAGTCCTGGGACACCAGCAAGTCAGTGGGAACCGTGACGCTGACCTACAGTTTCCCGCGGGTGGACCGGCCCTTCTACGTTCGGATTCGGGGAACCGACGCGAACCGCACGGCTCCCGGTTACCTGGGCGCTGGGGTCGATCCGATCGGGCCGGCTATCGACATCGTCGGCGACGCCGACCCGTGGGCCGACCTGTGGTTCTACTCGAACCCGATCTTCGTGCTCACGCCCAGCCCGCTGCCGTACAACCGCGCTCGATAACCAGATGAACCCTGCTACGGGACCGGTCCTGGCGATCGATACGCCGTTGACCACCCTGGCCGAGGCCGAACATTCGCTGTTCGGCCTCGGCCAGGCGGTCGTGTTGCCCGCCGACGCCCTGGTGTGCACGCACGAAGTTCGCGATGCCGCGCCGCACTACGCCTTCTCGATCACCTTCAGCGGCCCGGTCAGCGAGACGCTGCGGGCTCGGCTCATCGAGTACCTCGGCGATTGGCCGATGATGTTCGACGCCGGCCCGGTCGGATCGGATGTACCCGTTGGGTCGCAGCTGGCCGTCGGCGTCGGGTCGGATCTTGGCGTTGGCGTTAGCCAAGCGCTCGACGAGGTGAGGCGACGCGCGGGCGGCCGGGCCGTTCGGTTCCCGGGCAGAGAGGCGCTCACCGGCTCGTTGCCGATTGCCGCGGTGCTGGCCGACTCGGCCATCGACCGGATGACCCTGCTCGGTGGCGGCACAATCGCGCCGGACTGGCAGTTGACTACCCGCGACTTCGTCCGGCCTCGCTGGCAGCAGGGTGACCTGGTCCTGGCCGTGATGCCGGCCGGCTCGGGGACCGTTGCCCCGTTCGAGGTACCCAATCCGACCCCTTGCTGCGGCGGCCACTGAGCTCCGAATTGTGCAACACCTGGCATCAGTGGGATGCCAGATGTTGCACGATTCGACCGCCCGCGGCGGGGTCGCGAGGCCTTCTCAGTCGTGCGTGGGTTCGCCGCTGACCTGGTGGTCGGCATGGAAGAGGGCCTCGGACAGCAATGCCCGCACGTGCCCGCCGCGCAACCGGTAGACGACCCGTTGGCCGTTACGGGTGCCTTCTACCAAACCGGCGAAGCGCAGCTTGGACAGATGTTGGCTGGCCACAGTGGGACGGCAACCGGCGATGGCGGCCAGGCTGGCCACGTCCAGCTCGGCGTCGCGGAGCGCCCAGAGCATTCGGACCCGGGTCGGGTCGGCCAGTAACGCGAACGAGACCACGGCAGCCGCGACCTGGCCATCGTTGGGCGTGTCCGGGTGCAAGGCCGGGATTGTGGCGGGCTTGGCTTTGCGGGCGGTCACGACTGGATAGTATCGCCTCTTAACACATATTCGCATGCGTGAAGGTCTTGATAGGCTCGACGGCGACGGTCACCCCCGCGAGGAGTATCTGAACCATGAGCCACGCCCTGCGTCATCCGGCTGCGGTCGAGGTCGAGCACCACGACCACGATCATCATGAGCACGCCGACCATGATCATGAACATAACGGCACCCGTTGGTCGCGGCTCACGCACGAGGTGTCCGAATTCCTCGGCGGGCACTCCCACGACACTGCCGACCAGCTCGACGAGGCACTCGAGGCCGACTCCGACGGTCGGCGTGCGTTGCTCATCAGCCTGGCCGGCCTGGCGGTTACGGCCGCCATCCAAGCCGTGGTCGTGGTGCTGTCCGGGTCGGTGGCCCTTCTCGGAGACACCCTGCACAACGTTGCCGATGCCCTGACCGCGGTCCCGTTGCTGATCGCGTTCCGGCTGGCCCGACGAGCACCCACGAGCCGCTACACCTATGGCTTTGGCCGGGCCGAGGATCTCGGCGGCCTGTTCGTGATCGCCATGATCACGCTGTCCTCGTTGCTGGCCGGATATGAAGCGATCGACCGGCTCCTGCACCCGCGCACGGTGACCCACCTGTGGGCGGTGGCCGGTGCCGCGGTCGTCGGTTTCGTCGGGAACGAGATCGTGGCCCGTTACCGAATGCGGGTGGGCCGGCGCATCGGCTCAGCCGCCCTGGTCGCGGACGGATTGCACGCCCGCACCGACGGATTCACCAGTCTGGCCGTCCTGCTCGGTGCGGTCGGGGTCGGGTTGGGCTGGCGGGCGGCCGACCCGATCATTGGCCTGGTGGTCACCGTCGCCATCCTCGGTGTGCTGCGTTCAGCGATCCGGCAAGTCGGCGCCCGGCTGATGGACGCCGTCGATCCCGGCTTGGTCCGGCAGGCGAGCGAAGCCGTCCGCTCGGTCGAAGGCGTGCTCGATGTACGCGAGTTGCGGATTCGCTGGATCGGGCACACGCTCCGCGCGGAAGCCGCCATCGACGTCGACCCGGCGCTCACCCTGACTGCGGCTCACGACATCGCCCATCACGCTGAAGCGCACCTGCTCACCGACGTCCGTCGGCTGACTGCGGCGACCGTGCACGCCAGCCCGGCCGGCGCTCACGCGTAGCCTGCGAAAAACGCGATCGAGGTCATCGTCGCAATCGTCCGCGTCCTGGCTCGCGTACCGGAGGCGGCGCATCGAACACCGATGGCGGGATCGTCAGGTGGCCGAGGTACGAGCGTGCCGCGTTGATGACTTTGCTTCGATCGTGGGTGTAGATGAATTTATAGCGACGGTCCGCGTCCGCTCCGCGGTCACCGATGTCTTGAGCGACGAGGGCGGCGGCGTAGTGCGGGCCTACTACGATCGTTACCCATTCCTGGCACATTCGGCTACTGCGCTTGAGGGGCGCAATCTGTAGCCCGGGCCACGTTTGGGCCTCCAATCCTTCGGCCAGCACAAGCGTGTACGCATTGCGCGTCGCAAGTTGCCGGTAACGGGTCAGGCTACGGGCACCGAAGAATTCGGCGCGTTGAAAGCACGTCAAGAGTGCGCAAGCCTCGTTGTGTTCGACGCTGTGCGATTCCAGATGGGCGGCCAGCCCGACAAGCAGATGCTTCGGCGAGATCGTGACGGTGCACGATTGCGCGAGCACCTCGAAGGGGGTGTCTCCGACTAGGGGCATCGGGCGCTGCACGAGCGGTATGGGGTCGCGCGGAGCCGGCGTCGACTCGGGCAGCGGTTCTGGCTTGCCGAATCGGTAACCCTGTCCGTAAGTGGCTCCGTAGAATTGGGCGAGCCGTTGCTCCTCCTCCGTCTCGATACCCTCGCCGATGATGACCGCGCCACGGCGTTCGGCGTAAGCCCGAACCGCGGCCGTGGCTTCGGCTACTTTGAGCAGTCGAACCTGGCGCAACATGGGTATGGCCAGCTTCAGCGCATCGGGCTGCAGAAAGGGCAGTAAGCCGACCGACGAGCCATCCGCGTTCAGGTTCACGGCGACGCCCCAGGCGTCGCGGCGGGCACGGTCGCTGGCGCGCAGCAGGCTCGGAAGGTAACTGTTGCCTACCCGGTCGATGACCTCCAGCACGATGCGCAGATCGCGGCGGGCGTACTCATAAGCGGGTCGAAGATCCTCTGGACAATCCAACTCCAACCCCGCTGGTTCAACATTGATGAACCACGAAATGCTGGGGTGCAGTCCGCTTGCGGTGGCCGCCTCCATGGCGTTGACCCGACACACCCAGTCCAATTCGCCCAGGCGTCCGACGTCATGCGCGGCTGAAATCAACGCCAACGGCGACTCGAGCGGCGTACCGGCCGGGCCGCGTGCGAACGCTTCGAAACCCACGACGGCGCCGGTCTGCAGATGGACAATTGGCTGGAAGAGCGTATGCACCGCACGCTGATCGATGATGAGATCGATCGGGGAGTCGCGGTTGCGCTCCGTGCCGTCTGCCGTGGGGTGGCGAGGACTGGACGGGTCAAGCTGCGGGCGACTCGGCACGGCACGGCGCGCCTCGAGCGTGGCCATGATGTCATCGCGGACCTCGCTCAGGCGACTGGTGCCTTCTTCGAAGTCGTCCCGCTGCCGAGGGGAAAGAAGACATAATGCTCCGAGCCCGATGCCATCCCGGTCAATCAACGGCGCGGCGGCGAAGAAGCGAACCTTTCCGCTCGTCCCGTTAACCAATGAACTCAGTTGCAGGGCAGGGTGAGCCGCGGCATCGGCGGTGGCGAAGACGCGGTCGCCGTTGCCTTGACGCAGTACCCACTCAACGAGACCCTGTTCGCGGGCCACGATTCTGACCGGCAGTGGTAGTGACGTTGCGACGACCACTTCATACGGTCCGTCGAGCACGAAGACGATGGCTATATCCGCACCTGAATATCTTTGTGCCCGGTCAACAAAGACCATCAGTTCGGCGTCGTCTTCGGATGTCCGACTTTGCCGATCCAGGCCATGATCCAGGATGGCGCCTTGCCGGGCCTGCTCGGCAACGGTCGTCTCGGCCGCGGCTTCATCATCGGAGGGCATAGTCAAGTCGCTTCTTTCGCGTTTGCAAGAGGCCTGCCGGCCCGGCTGCATCGACGAAACGACAGCTTAACGCGTGGCTAGCCGGTGCGTCGGGGTTTCCGGAGCGGAATGACACTCGCTTCGGTCACCGGCGACGCGCTCAGGTTGTCCGCGTACCAGCTCTCGAATTGCGCCGCCGGGACGGGTCGCTGGTAGAGATATCCCTGCACTGCGTCGGTGCCGATTGCGTCGAGGAACTGCGCCTGCTCGGGCCGTTCGATTCCTTCGGCGACGGTGTACAAACCCAACTCCGTACTCACGCGCACGATTGCGCTGATGACGGCTCGGTCGATCGGGTTGTCGAGGACACCGGCAACGAACGTCCGATCAAGTTTGAGGACGTTGATCGGAAGCGACCGGAGTGTGGTGAGAGATGAATATCCGGTGCCGAAGTCATCGATCCCGATCTGGACGCCATGACTGGCCAGCAGCTTGAGACGCGCGATGGCCTCGGTGGAATTGAGAACGACGGTTTCGGTGAGTTCGAGCACCAGGGCATGCGGCGGGATTCCGGATTCGCGAAGACAATCGGTCACCGTCCGCACGAAGTCGCCGCGATCAAGTTGGGTCGCAGACACGTTGACGTGCACAGCGAGGGGCGAGCCTGGGTTCGAGGCTCGCCACCCCGCGGCGTCCGAGCATGCCTGCCGCAGCACGAATTCACCCACATCGATGATGGCGCCGGTGCGTTCGGCGATGTCGATGAAGTCTGCCGGCGGCAGCAGCCCCCGTTCCGGATGCTGCCAGCGAACCAAGGCTTCGACCGCCGTGCAGCGTTTATCGGTCAGCGACAGGATGGGCTGGTAGTGCACAATCAGCTCGCCGGCAGCAGCTGCCGCGGAGAGCTCTCGTTCGAATGTAACCCGAGACGCCGTCTCGTTCAGTAGCCCGTTCTGGAAGATCTCGACTCGGCCCTTTCCGCAAGCCTTGGCCGCATACATCGCGACATCGGCCTGGTGCACCAAGGCATCGAGATCGACGTACGCATCGGCGACCGTACCGGCGATGCCGATGCTGGCACCGATCCGGACCGTGTGGTCACCGAGCTGAACGGGCTCGGCAATCGCGTCGACCATTCGCTGGGCAATCCGCTTCGCGGTGTCATCCGAGACGCCGCGGAGGAGCACCGCGAACTCGTCACCGCCGAGGCGAGCACAGGTGTCCTCGGGACGGCTGGCACTGTTCAGTCGCCTCGCGACCTCGCCCAGCACGTCGTCGCCGACGCGGTGGCCCAAGATGTCGTTGACGTTCTTGAAGTCGTCCAGATCCAGGAACAGCACGTGCAGTGTTGTACCGGACGACCCGTGGTCGATCTGGCTGGCCAGTTCGGAAGTGAAAGCAGCGCGGTTGGCCAAACCGGTCAGTGAGTCGATTCGCGCTTGGACGGTGAGTTCCTCATGTACGTCACTGTTGCGCCGGGCCAGCGCGACCTGATTGGCCAGGCTTTGCACGGCCAGCAGCACCCCGTCGGGTACGCGCTTGGGCGCACCGAGGGCCATGAAGGCACGGCTCTGGTCGGGTATCGCGACGCAATGCCACCGCAGTGTTGCGCCCACAGCGGCGTCTAATGCGGCGTCATCGGCAATGTGGTGGCTGCCATCGGGCCGCACGCTCACCGCGATGGCCGGCAACGTGGCCGGCACGCTGGCGAAGGTGCCGTCGGCACCTGCCACCTGCAGAACGCCATGGTCAGGAATCACCTTGAGCAGTCGAAGCCCAGGCGAGGTAAGGCAGATTTCGCTGGCCGCGCGCCAGGCCAGCGTCTGGATCGCCGCCAGATCCGTCAGGCCGAGCAGTTCGGCGCCCGTTGCGGTGAGCACGGCGTCGCGACGCAGAGCTTGTGCCCTGGTCATCAGCCCGGTTCCCAGTTGACGCGAAACGATGACCGTAACAAACATGAAGGGAAAGATGCCGACCAGGGGTGCGACTGCAGGGGTCACCGCGTGACCTGGGATCAACAGCCACAACGGCAAACTCAGCCCGATGCCGACCGCATACAGACCGCATCGAGTCACAGCTCGCCAGGTCGAACCGTAGAGCGAACGAAACCACCCGAAGCCAAAGGCAATCGCCAGCGCGGTCTGCGGATCGGTGCAGGCCAGCGCGAACCCAGCGATAGCGATCGCATCGACAGGATCGAGGAACAGCGGGGCCCGCTTGATCCGGTAGCCCCACAGGCAGGAAGCAGCCAACGTGAGCGTAGCGATCACGGCAAGTAACCGCGCACTCCAGGACCCGGCAGTCAGCGGCACCGGCAGACAGATCAGCAGCGATACCAACACGAGCACCGCGAACAACCATCGGGTGTTCTCGACGATCTCCTGCGGGCGGCGCCACGATGAGTGCGACAACCATCGGTCGTTGCGAGTACTCAAAGAACAACCCCGCTCATTCGGCGGCCCGGCTGACCCCGTGGGCCCCGTGGCTTTGCGGCCCCGCCTCGCGACGGGTGTGCCATTGTCGTAATCGAGGCTCTAGCGAGCCGTCTACGTCTTATCGGCACGAGCGGCTCAGACTTGATCGGGTGGTCCGTACGAATTCAGCCGTTATCGTTCGTTTGATTGTGCATCGTGCTGAAGCAGCGGAAGTCGCACGGTAAAGGCGGTCCTTCCCGGTTCGCTCGTCACCGTTACCGTGCCTGAATGCGCGCGGGTGATCGCGTCGACGATGGCCAGCCCGAGGCCGCTCTCGCCGCTGGTGTGTTCTCGAGCGCTATCGGCGCGGACGAATCGTTCGAAGACGTGGGGTAGCACTTCGGCGGCGATTCCAGGTCCGTTGTCGGCAATGATCAGGACGGCGCTGCGCGCATCGTGGGTGAGCGAAACGGATACACCGGTGCCTGCGGGGGTGTGCTCGACCGCGTTGGCGAGCAGGTTCACGACAACTTGCCGAAGTGGGTTTTCGTCCCCGGTGACGGTGATTTCACGCTCGGGTAGATCGAGCTGCCAATGGTGATCGGCGCCGAGGGTCTGCGCATCGATCACGGCGTCGAGCACCAGGCGGGTCAGATCGACGGCCACGTGTCCCAGTGCGCGGCCCGAATCCAGCCGCGCAAGCAGTAATAGGTCATCGACCAGCGCACCCATGCGGACCGATTCCGCGCTGATGCGGGTCAAGGCCAGTTCCACCTCGGCGCCAAGATCATGCCCGGTCATGTGGGCGTACTCGGCGTGGCTGCGGATAACCGCCAGCGGCGTGCGGAACTCGTGACTGGCGTCGGCGACGAACTGACGAAGCAGCGTCTCGGTGGTTTGCCTTTCGGTCAAAGCTGATTCGATGTGCTCGAGCATGCTGTTGACGGCGCCGGTGACTCGGCCGACTTCGGTGCCGGGAGCGTTGTTGAGCAGCCGGGCCGGCAGCTGAACTTCGCCGGTGCCCAACGGCAGGTCGGTGACGCTGTGGGCAGTTCGCGAGACACGATCGAGCGGGCGCAGCGTTAGCTTGACGCAGATTGCCCCGGCCAGGGCGGTCAAGGCCAGAGCGACGATGAAGACGATCACCTCGATGAGGGTCAGCCGGGCGATCGTGTCGTCGACGCCGCGTTTCGGCAGGCCGGTGACCTGCAGGTCGTTGTCGGCGCCGGCGGTCACGATGATGCGGTATTCGCCAAGCGTGGGTAGCCGGACGTCGCGCGCACCCCCTAGCTGCAGCTGGGCGATGACGGCACGATCGGCGGCCGAGATGCTGCTGGTCGTGGATTCGTCGGTGACGATTCCGGCGGCCGTGACCTGTCCCGCCGAGATTCGGGCGCCGAGCGTCCCGCTGGCCTGGCCCACGACCGAGCTGTAGTTGTTGTCGGCGTCGTGGTCACTGGGGTGTTCGAGCGAGACGGCGTACCGGTTGCCGGCCGAGGCCAGTTGCTGATCGAGCCGGTGGACGAGATAGGCGTGCAGTGCCAGCGAGGTCACCACGGTCAGGATGGCACAGCTAAGGAACAGCAGGCCGACCAACACCGCGGTCAGCCGGCTTCGCAGGCTCAGGCGGTGCACGCGGCGCCGGATCATCGCCGTCCACTGGGCGGGCGGGGCGGGCGCGACCCTCATGGGCTCGGCTTCAGGACGTAACCGATCCCCCGAACGGTATGGATCAGCGGCGGCCCACCGTTGTCGAGTTTCTTGCGGAGATAGCTGACGTAGAGCTCCACAACATGCCCGCCGCCGCCGAAGTCGTAGCTCCAGACCCGATCGAGTATTTGCGCCTTGGACAACACCACGCGCGGGTTGCGCATCAATAATCTGAGCAGCTCGAACTCGGTCACGGTCAGCTCGACGAGATCCTCACCGCGGCGGACCTCCCGCGCGTCCTCGTCCATTCTGAGGTCACCGACGACAAGGCCGTTGTCCTCGATTGATCGGGCCAGGCCGGCACGCCGGACCAGTCCCCGCAGCCGCGCCGACACCTCCTGAAAGCTGAACGGTTTAGTGACGTAATCATCGCCGCCGGCGGTGATTCCGGCGATCCGGTCCTCCAATGAGTCCTTCGCGGTGAGGAACAGCACGCAGACCGCGGGGTTCTGTTCTCGCAGCCGGCGCAACACGTCCAGCCCGCTGCCGTCGGGCAGCATGACGTCCAGCACCACGACATCGGGCTTGAATTCCGTCGCGACCGCGACCGCGATGGCACCGGTGCGGGCTTGGGCCGCAACCCAGCCCTCGTAGGTCAACATCCGGATCAGCACATCGGCGAGGTTGGGTTCGTCCTCGACGACTAGAGCACGGAGCGCGCTGCCATCGGGTCCGAACAGCGGCGTCGTAGGTTGGCTCACCGAGCAAGCATGACCTATCTCGACCGGCCTGAACCTCTGAGTCTGCTCTCAAGACCCTCAGCTCGGCTCGCCTGCGAGACGCGCAGTCAGCATGCGCACAGCAAGGCCAGAGGATTCACAGAGCAAGGCAGGCCACAGTGTCCAGGAACGGGTGGCGATGGCTGCGGACGAAAGGACAGGCGCGATGACCGTGACGGCCCAGAAGCACCACACTCCAGCGACGGCAGCCGGTCCGGCGCCGGTGCGGATCTCGGCTGAAGTCGCGCTCGGCGTAGTCGCCGTGGGTGCCCTCGCGGTCACGTTCCTTTGGTGGAATGACACTTTTGCCGTCCACGGCTTCGGTGATTGGCTGACCAACGCCGGCCGGCTGACCGGTTTGTGGGCCGGCTACGCCATCGTCGTGTTGCTTGCCCTGATGGCGCGACTACCAGCGTTGGATCGCGGCGTCGGGGCTGATCGGCTGGCGCGCTGGCATGCGATGGGCGGCCGCTACACGGTCTGCCTGGCCGTGGTGCACACGCTGCTGATCATCTGGGGCTATGCGATCACCGCCCATACGAACGTCATTCACCAGACCAGCACGCTGATCACGAGCTACCCCGATGTGCTGATGGCAACGGTCGGGCTCGGGTTGCTGGTCGCCGTCGGCGTGACGTCCGCTCGGGCGGCCCGCCGTCGATTGAGTTACGAAACCTGGCATTTCGTCCATCTCTATACCTATCTTGCGGTCGCTCTCGTGTTCAGCCATCAATTCGCCAACGGCGCGGACTTCATCAGCAACGCGCCGGCTCGCTGGCTGTGGTCGGCGATGTACATCGTGGTCGGCGCTTTGCTGCTCTGGTACCGGCTGCTCGTCCCGGTCTACGGTGCGATCAGATATCCGATGCACGTGGCCGGGATCACGCGGGAAAACCGCGACTCGGTGTCGGTCTACGTCACGGGTCCGGCCATTGCTCGGTTACGCGCGAGCTCGGGGCAATTCTTCCGGTGGCGATTCCTCAATCGCGAGCTGTGGTGGGCGGCAAATCCATATTCACTGTCGGCAGCACCTCGTCCGGACATGTTGCGGATCACGGTCAAGATGGGCGGGGTGCACAGCCGCGCGCTGCTCAATCTGACCCCGGGTACCAGGGTGTTTGCCGAAGGCCCGTACGGCGCGCTGACTCAGGATCGACGCCGGCGCCGCAAGGTGCTGCTCATTGCCGGTGGCGTGGGCATCACACCGCTTCGGGCGCTGTTCGAATCCCTGCCGGGAGATCCCGGCGACGTCACGTTGCTGTACCGCGCGCGGACGCCGGCTGACGTGGTGCTGCGGAAGGAGATCGAGGCGATTGCTCAGCACCGCGGCTGGTTCGTCTACTACCTGATCGGTTCGTCACGCCGAGACGAGCACGATCACCTGTCCGCGCCACGCCTTCAGCGTCTCGTCCCCGACCTGCGTGAGCAGGATGTCTACCTCTGCGGCCCGGAGGCCATGATGGCCAGCACCCGGAAGTCACTCATCGCGGCCGGCGTGCCCCGTCGTCACATCCACCACGAATCGTTCAGTTTCTAAGGGCACCCATGAAACGAGTCATCTTCTCCGTCGTGAGCACCATTGTCGGCTTGGTCGCGCTGCTCAGCTTCAAGTCACAGAATCACGCCACGGTCGGCGCGGCCCTTCCGTCCGCAGGGCTCGGCGCCAGCTCAAGCCCGGCGCCCGGCGCCAGCTCAAGCCCGGCGCCCGGCGCCAACCCCGCACCCGCCAGCAGCACCGCCGGCGAGCCTTCCTCAGCCGCCTCGACGCCCGCCTCGGCCTCGAAGACGTTCGACGGATCGGCCGTGCAAACCCGTTACGGAACGGTCCAAGCAGCGGTCACCGTCCTCGGCAGCAAAATCACGAACGTCTCATTTCTGCAGCTCAGCGCCAACGACGGTCGGTCGGCCGACATCAACAGTCAGGCCGCACCCTTGCTGCTGCAAGAGACATTGAGCGCGCAGAGCAGCAACATCAATACGATCTCGGGGGCGACGTTCACCAGTGAGGGCTACCTGCAATCGTTGCAGAGCGCCCTCGACCAGGCCGGGATCAAATGACGCAGCGGTCCGCGACCAACATCGACCTGGTGCCGCGCCCAACCACGCTTCGTCGGGTCGAGCACTGCATGGGAACGGTTTTCTCGATCGAGATCGGCGCGCCCGGCTGTGATCCGCTCGTCGTTGAGGACGTCATCCGGTGGCTGCATTGGGTCGATGCGACGTTCTCGACCTACCAAGCGGACAGCCAGCTCAGCCGGTTGGGCCGGGGCGAACTGGGCATCGACGATTGCGCTCCCGAAGTCGACGAGATCCTCACCCGCTGCCAGCTTCTCGAGACCGAAACATCCGGATATTTCTCGGCCCGTGCCGCCGGGCGCCTCGATCCGTCCGGCCTGGTCAAGGGCTGGGCCATTCAACGAGCCAGCGACCTGCTCACCGCGGCTGGTTCTGCCAATCATTGTGTGAACGGCGGCGGCGACGTTCACTGCGCGGGGACGGCGGCCGGGGGTGGACCCTGGCGGGTCGGCATAGCGGACCCGTTGCAGCGCGGCCAGCTGGTGGCCGTCGTCGCCGGCTCGGACATCGCCGTCGCCACCTCGGGTAATGCGGAGCGCGGTGCGCACATCATCAACCCCCACGACCGGACGAGCCCCATCGCGATCGCGAGCGTCACGCTGGTCGGCCACGAGCTGGGTGCCACCGACGCCTACGCGACGGCCGCATTCGCGATGGGGGAGGACGCGACCGCCTGGATCGACACTCTTGCCGGCTACCGTGGCCTGGTCGTGTTCGCCGACGGCCGGCAATGGGCGTCCGCGGATTTCGCCCGCTGACCCCCACTGACTCCAGCTGACACCCACTGACTCCCTGACTCCTGCGGCGTCCTCCGGGATTTGTATCAGGGTGCGGCCAAGGTCGCTCCGATAGGCAGCCGATCAAGTGGAGACGCGAGCTGTGGACGACCTGAACCGCTGACGTGATCGGTCCGACCGCGCGCCCGTCGACCGAAGGACTGATCCGATGATGCTCAACTTCACCGCACCCGTGCGTGTTCGGCTTCGACAGCTGGCCTGCGGCACGGCTGCGGTTGCGTTGCTTGCCGGCTGCGGCGGCAGCGCCAAAACGGCAAATCCGGCGGCGTCCGAAGGCCCGAACGCCAGCAGCGCCACGCAGGCCGGCGATCTGTCGGCGCTGTCCAGTGTTGCCTCGCCGTCGACGGGCGGGGCCGCGTCGAGCCGCGTCACCTCGATTGATGTCTGCGCGTTGCTCAGCCCGGCCGATGCCGCCGCGGTGGCCCGGGACCGAGGATTGAACGGCGCGCAAACGGCGGCCACGAAGTACTCCCTGACCACCACCCCGCAACCGGGCACCAATCCCAATCAGCCGACGTCGGGGTGCAAATTCTCGATCGACGGCGAAGGAGCGAGCGGCACCGTCGTCATACTCGTCCAGGCCGCGGAGAACTTCTCGCTCTACAGCACGGACGCGAGCAAGGTGCCCGATCTGGGCGACGAGGCCTACGACAACGGCAGCAGCACCGTGGTCCGCGTAGGCGACCTGATGCTGTTGACGAGCGAGAATTCCTTCAGCGACCAGTTCGTTGCTGACCTGTACCGCAAGATGGTCCCGAACCTGAAGTAGCAATCAGCAACCTAGGATCAGGCCACTACCTCAGCTCGGCCGAGGCCAGTGTCGAACGCGCGGGTGACCGTTGGCCCGGTCGGGTAAGCCGTGCGGCCCGTTCGTACAGCTGGTCTGCGGCCTGGGTCACCCTGGCCCATGACTGCGTCGGGACGCTGGCTACGTTGTGGTCGCTAATGGTGGAGCGCAGTGCTGGCGCGCGGACGAGGCTGGTGATCGCGGCAACCATTTCACGGTCGCTGTTGACAAGCAGACCTTCACGACGATCGGAGATGAAATCCGATATGCCGGTTCGGGAAAAGGCCACCACGGGTAGCCCGGCGCACCGCGCCTCCAGTGCGGCGATGCCGAAAGACTCCAACGTAGCGGGCGAGATGTAGATGTCGGCTGATGAATACCGCTGCCTGATCTGCACAGCCGAAAGTGTGCCGAGCAGCGTGACCCAGCCCAACATGTGATGGGCGCGCAGATAATCCAGCATCTTCGCGCGCAACGGGCCGTCGCCGATGATTGTCAGGGTCAGGCCCAGTTCAGCGGGAACGGCTGCCCGCACTTCGCGCATCATCCGCAGCAGTTGCATGGGACGCTTGCGGTGACTCAACCGCATCGTCGTCACCACGCCGACCGCGTCGCGCCGGACGACAGCCCGGCCGCCGGCTCGCCACCACTGCGTCGAAACCGCATTGGGCAGTACCGAGACCGGCGCTCGCTTGAGGCTTGTGGCCAGTTCGGCGGCCGCGACGGAACTGACCGCTGACCAGGCCAGCGGCCAGCGTCGCCAACCGAGTAAGGCGTCGGCACCGGCGAACACCGGGGCGGCGTAGGACCAAAGCGAATGCAGGGTGAGCGCGGTCGGCACGGTTCCCGCGCACGATCTGGCGACCAGAAAGGCCAACGGCGAAAAGGTCGAGGCGTGCACGTGGACGGCATCGAACTTGCCGGCCAGGACGGCATCGCGTCCTTGCCGCGCCGCGCGGTACTGGATGCGTCCATCGCCCGAATCGGCCGACGGGTCGCCGGCGTCGGGTCGGCGTACCGGAAAGGACGACGGCGCTGACTCCGGTGGGGCGCCCACCGACGTAATCACCTCGACGTCATGGCCCACTTCTTGTTGAGCACTCGCCAATCCATGAACTTGCCGTTCGATGCCGCCTATTCGAGGTAAGTAGCAGTCACTGACGTGGGCGATTCTCATACGCTGGCCCGTGAATTCGCTCGGTTCATGGAGTCACCGGTTCACTAGAATCAACGCGGCGACGCCGCCGACGACGCAATACCACGCGAATGGGCGAAGTGATCGATTCTCGAAGTACCGGCTCAGAAAGCGCACGCTGACGTAGGCGGCTAGGCCCGACAGCAGGCTGCCGAGCAGTACCTGCCCACGGATGCCATTGCCGAGTGGGCCCATCAAGTCCGGAACCTTCAGAACTCCAGCGGCCAGAATGACTGGCGTAGCGAGCAGGAACGAGAAACGCGCGGCCGCTTCGTGGGACAGGCCGCGAAACAACCCGGTGGCCATAGCGGCGCCGGAACGGCTGATACCCGGGGCGAGCGCGAGAATCTGGGCCGCGCCAACCGCCAGCGCCTTGGCCAGCGGAAGCCGGCTGAGCGTGTGGTCGACCTCATCGATGACCGCGACGGATTGTGTGCCTGCCAGCTCGGGTGAGCCGGCCGCGGATCGGGCTGCGACCGTTGATTCGTTGTGGTTGGCAACCGAGTAGGCGCCCGCAGCGGCTGCTGCCCTTCCTTGCTTCCACTTTTCGGACGCGAAGAGAATGAAGCCGTTCACAATGAGGAAGATCGCGGTGGGTGAAGGTTTGGCCAGCACGGTGCGCAGGGTGTGTTCTAACAGCAGGCCCGCGATTCCCACCGGAATCGTGCATACGACGAGAAGCCAGCCGAGTCGTTCGTTGTCCTCGGTGATTCGGCGGTATCTGATCGACGTCATCAGTCCCTTGAGGATCGACAGCCAATCACGCCAGAAATAGATGATGAGGGCGAGGGCGGTGGCAACGTGCAGCCCGACGATGAAGGCAAGATAGGGGGACTCGGCGTCGCTGACGTTGAGGTCGCGCGCCCAACTGCCGCCGATGATGGCGGGGATAAGGACGCTGTGCCCGAGGCTGCTGACCGGAAACAGCTCGGTCACACCTTGCGCTAAGCCGATCACGCTGGCTTCGAGCCAACCGAGATGCGCAGTCACCAGCTAACCAACTTCCACTGAAGAATTAGCACAGCGGCGCTGCACCAGGTCATCTTCGAAGCCGGTTGATGTGGTGACTATGTGAGCGAGCGTTGGTGGTGACGCACGACCCGCTCACATGATGCGTACACGTAACGCCTTTTATCGTTGGGCCCATGTGCTCTTTGCGCAGTCACGGTGAGAACGCCGCGGCGTCGAATCGAACCGTCGACCGCGGGGCTCGAATCGTGCTCAACCGGCCCGACGCGCTTGTTGCGGTGCTGGAGAATCCGCGGTGAACAACACTTGGCTCGTGATCACGCTCAGTCTCGGCTCGGCTTTCGGTTTTGCCGTGTCGACCAATCTGAAGCATGCCGGCGCGGCCGAGTCGGTGACGTTGCCCAAGCTCACCGTGACCACGATCGCTCGCTTCGTTCGCAGCATGGCGTCACATCCGCTCTGGCTGCTGGGCATTGTCGCGGATTCGGTGGGTTTGGTGCTGCAAGTCCTGGCGTTGCATCTCGGGGCGCTGGCGGTCGTGCAGCCGCTCCTCGTTTCAGGATTGCTGTTCTCGGTCGCGCTGCGATACCTGCGGGCCGACGCGTCCCGGCGCTCCGATCTCGGGTGGGCCGCCGTACTGACGGCGTCGTTGGCCGGGTTCATCCTCGTGGCCGGGACGGGATCCGGCGTGCAGCCCCACGATGGGCCTGATCGGTTGCCGGCGGTGGTGGCCGCGCTCATCGGTGCCGCGGTCGCGGTGACGTCGGTCGGGGTGGCCCGGCGGCTTCGAACAGCCATGACGTCGGCTGCGCTGTTGGGCGTGGCCGTGGGCCTGCTGTATGCGGCGGATGCTGCATTACTCAAGACCGTGAGCGATCAGGCCGTACTTGGCCTCACCCGCCTGATCACCTGCTGGCAGCTCTATGCGGTGATCGTCGTTGGGGTGTTGGGACTGGTGCTCACCCAGTTGGCGTATCAGTCCGGCCCATTGACCGCGAGCTTGCCGGCCATGTCGGCTGTGGATCCGCTGGCCAGCATCGCCATCGGAGTCTTGATATTCGACGAGCATGTGCGTCGCGGGCCCTGGACGGGCGCCTTGCTGGCTGTGCTGCTCGCGATACTGGCGGTGTCGATACTGCATTTGGGGCGTCGCCAGGCCGAACCGGCACTGAGCGCGAGCAACGTGTGACCGGCGCGGAAAAGCCGGCGCGATTCACACTGGTGTCCTTTCACGCGCACCCGGACGACGAAGCCTTACTCACTGGCGGAACGTTGGCTCGCGCGGCCGCCGACGGACACCGGGTGGTGCTGGTTGTCGCGACCCGAGGTGAGCGTGGTTTAGCTGGCTCCGTGGCCTCGGCTGACCCGGCTGACCCGGCTGACCCGGCTGACCCGGCTGACCCGGCTGACCCGGCTGACCCGGCTGACCTAGGGGCGAGCCGGTCACTCGAGCTGGACCGAGCCGCCCAGGCACTCGGCTGCCATCGGGTGGTGAACCTCGGATACGGCGACTCGGGAATGCGCGCGGAGTTCGACGGTTTCTGCTCGGTTGCTGTGGACGAGGCGGCTGAACGGCTGGCCACCGTCCTCGTCGAGGAGGCCGCGGACGTCCTGACCAGCTATGACGCGGCGGGCGGCTACGGCCATCCGGATCACGTTCAAGTATGGCGAGTCGGGCAGCGGGCTGCTGCGTTGGCGGGCACTCCGGTGGTGCTTCAAGCCACCGTCGACCGCACCGCGCTGGTTCGGGCGCTGCGCTGGGCGAAGCGGCTACGGTTACTGCCGCGAGCACTATCGCCGGCTGCGTTCGATGCCGCGTACAGCGCACGGTCGACAATTACCCACCGAGTCGATGTGCGCTCGGTTCTGGCCGCAAAGCGGGCCGCGATGGCCGCGCACGCCAGCCAGGCCAGTGGCGGTCCGGACTTGCGGACGTTGGCCATGTTCCTTCGATTGCCACCGTGGCTGTTCGCGCTGGCGTGCGGACGGGAATGGTTCGTACAGGTAGGGCGCGTAGCCAGTGAGCAGGGACCCTCAGATGACATCTTCGACGATCGGCGCGCCGTTCACGCACAACATAATGGCGCTTCTACCGTGATCCGTGGGAAGGTCGGCACGTGAGTACTACCGCGTTGTTCATTGCGGTCTTCCTCGCCTGCGCCGTCGAGGCGGTCGAAGCGACGACGATTGTGCTGGCGGCCGGGACGACCCGCGACTGGCGCTCGGCGCTGGCCGGCGTGCTGTGCGGCCTGGGCGTCCTCGCGGTGATCGTCGCGGTGCTCGGGCCGGCGGTATCGAGAATCCCGTTGCAGTCGCTCCGGCTCGTGGTCGGTGGACTGCTCCTGGTCTTCGGTCTGCAATGGCTACGCAAAGCGATCTTGCGCGCGAGCGGCTACAAAGCCCTGCACGACGAGTCGGAGATCTTCGCTCGACAAGTCCACGCGGCAGCACAGGCGCCGGCCGGTCGGCGTGGTGTCGTGAGCGACTGGTACGCGTTCACCCTGTCCTTCAAAGGCGTTGTGCTCGAGGGGCTCGAAGTCGTGTTCATCACCCTGACCTTCGGCAGCAATCAGCATGACATCCCGCTGGCGGCTAGTGCGGCAGTCAGCGCGGTTGTGCTGATCGCCATAATCGGTTTTGTGATCCGGGCGCCGTTGGCACGGGTGCCGGAAAATACGATGAAGTTCGTCGTCGGTGTCATGCTCACCGGCTTCGGTGTCTTCTGGGGTGTCGAGGGCGCCGGTGGAAAATGGCCCGGTTCAGACGCTGCATTACTCGTACTGGTGCCGGCGATCGCCGGGTACGCCCTGATGATTGTCGCTGTTCTGCGGCGCCGAGGCTCGGGGCAAACGCACGCTGCTGTCGCTAAAGAGCGCGGGTCGATCGCTTGATCTCGAGACTACGGGCCTTCGCTGCCTTCTGGTACGACTTCGTCATCGGCGACGACTGGCGGGTGGCCGTGGGCATCGTCGTGGCCTTGGCGGTTACCTACGGGGTCAGCCGGTCGAGCCTGGCCAGCTGGTGGATCGTTCCCGTTGCGGTATTGATTCTTTTGCCGTACAGCCTGTGGCGTGCCACCGCCAGAAAATGACCGCTGCCTGGCAGTTCACGTTTCTTCGTCAGGCTTCCTCGGCTGACAATGCGCTGACAGTGTTGAACGGACGCTGTATGTCGCTGCGTTTCACCGCGACGTAGGCCACCAGGGCGATGATCCCGATCAACGCCACACCGGTTACCGTGCCGTCGCCGAAGCCGAGCCCGCCGCCGAACGAATGAGCCTTGCCGAACCAGTCGGCGAATGATGCCCCGAGCGGTCGCGTGAGTACGTAGGCGAACCAGAAGGCCGCAACCTCGTTGAGCCCGAAGCCGGCAACGCCGATGGCCGGAACAGCCATCACCACGGCGAACAGAATTCCCGAAGCAAAGAAACCAAGATGCATTTCGGTCGCGGTCAGGTCGCCGGCCGCGGTGCCGAGGGCAAAGGTGACCAAGACGGTGATCCAGTAATAGACCTCACGCTTGCGAGTGGTGATGCTGTGGATCGACAGCGTGCCCTCGCTGCGGTACCAAAGCAGGAAGACGACGGCCAGCGCGGCGGCGTAGAAAAGGGTCGAACCCGCGTAGGGCAGACCGAGCCCGACATGCAACGCGTCGGCCACCATCGTCCCGAAGACCGCGACCATGGTGACGGCAAACCAGTAGACGACGGCGATGTAACGGGTCGAGCGGAATTGCAGCCACATCGCGACGACGAATCCGAGTACGCCGATGAGACCGGCCAACACCAGGTTGGCCTGGCCCAGGAAGTCGGATGCGGCCTCGCCCGTCCCGGTGGTGAGCACCTTGATCACCCAGAACAGAATGGTGATTTCAGGTACTTTGGCCGCGAGCGGCTCCTGACGCCAGGCCGCCGCCCTGCTCGCTGAACGCACGTTCTTTCTCCCTTGCCAAGACGCAGCCGAACCGATGTTCCACCAGACCACATGGTGCCGTCGACAAAATGTGAGGGTGATGTGTGTCCGTCCTGCACCGGAAAGTCCTACTCTCACGTCGCCATGACGGCGAGAGAGAAGGACTTTCGTGCCGGCGCCGCGCTGCATGTGGCGTAAACTGAGGTATTTACCCGCCCCAGAGCACGGGAGGCCGCCATCAATTCAAGCTCGATCGTCGCCGTCAATACGATTCGACTGCCGTCAATCAAGCAGTTCGCGCGCCATGGCGGTCGCCAGCTCCTCGAAGGAGTAATCGCGCCAACCGTCACCTTCTACGTGATGATGACAGTCTTCGGGCTTCGTCCGGCGTTGCTGGCCGCGCTCGGTCTGTCGTACAGCGTCTTGGCGATTCGAGCTCTGGGCAAGGGCCGCACGTCGGGCATCATCATTCTCGGGGCGGTACTCATCACGGCGCGAACGGCGATAGCCTTTTCGACGAACAATGCCTTCCTGTATTTCCTGCAGCCAAGCCTGGGCAATTTCCTGCTCGCGTCGGCGTTTCTGGTCTCGGTGGCGAAAAGCCGGCCGTTGACGCGCATGCTCGCCGACGACTTCTGCTCGTTCCCGAAGAGCCTTTCGGGTCACGACGGATTGCATCGATTCTTCTGCCGGTTGTCGTTGCTGTGGGCGGTCGTCTGTGCGGCAAATGGCGTCGGCAGCCTGCTGTTGCTCATCTACGGATCGCTCGGCAACGTCCTGTTCTTACGGCCGGTGATTTCTTACGGCTTGATCATCACGGGTATCGCGATCTCGTACATGTGGTTCCGCCGCTCAATGGGAGCGGTCGGCCTCCGTGTGCGGTTCGGCGCCGAGCCCGCCACCATCTGACGGCCGCACCTCGCAGGCCGGGACGTCGGATCAGGCGTCGTATCGAGTCAGCCGAACGGCGGCTAGCGCAACCGCCACGGCGGTCCAGGCACACAGGACGGCCAGCCCCACCCATGGCGAAAGGTGGCTTCCTTCTGGGTGACCCCAGAACGCCTCGCCGGCATTGGCCGGCAGATACGGGCCGATCTTGTCCGACCAGCTCTTTGGCAAGAGACCAAGAATTGGTGGGATTACGAAGAACAAAGCCACCAGACTCGATATCCCCGCAGCCGTGTTACGCAACAGGCAGCCGAGCGCCATGCCGATGATTCCGACCAGCAGCAGGTAGACCCCAGCCGCAATGACCATGCGCAGCGCACCCGGGCTCGAGATGCCCACCCGCAGATTGTGCCCGGTGAGAAGAGCCTGTCCGAGGAAGAAGGACACGAACGTGGACACGATCGATGCTGTCCCGACGACACCGGCGAACACCGCAATCTTGCCCCAGAGCACCGGCAGCCGTTTGGGGGCCGCGGTGAGCGATGCTCGGATCATCCCGGTCGCGTATTCGCCGCTGATCAACAGGACACCGAGCACGCCGACGGCGAGTTGCGAGATCAGGATCCCGTTGAGGCTGCTGGCCACCGCGTTGAAACTGGCCCGGTCGCCTGGCTCCAGGCGCGTCCAATGCGACGCCGTGACCGCGCATATCAGGGCGCTGACCCCGATCGTCAAGATGATTGAAACCAGCAGGATGATCTTGGTCGAACGTAATGAGCGGAACTTTGTCCACTCCGACTTGATGACGCGCGCCTGGGTTACTTTCATACCTGGGAACGCCGGGCGGATATCGGCGGAATGCGTTGCGGCGGCGGTCATCGCGGGTCTCCGGAAGTGACCGGGCGGTCGTCGGCACTGTGCGACGGGGTCACGCCATGGGCATGATATTCAACGGCATTCCGGGTCAGTTCCATGAATGCCTCTTCCAGTGACGCCTGTTGTGTGGACAGCTCGTGAATACGCAGGCGATTTTCCCAGGCGACGTCGCCGATCTGTTCAGCGCTGAGCCCATGCACTTCGATCTGTCCGGGCGCGATAGCCGACACGGTGACGTCGGGACTTACCAGCAGTTCTCGCAGCTCACTGGATTGCGGAGATCGCACCACAACAACATTGCCGGAGGCCTGGGCTACGAACTCGGCCACCGTGGTGTCGGCAATCAACTGGCCCCGGCCAACCACAATCAGGCGCTGCGCGGTGAGCGCCATCTCGCTCATCAAGTGCGAGGACACGAAGACCGTTCGCCCTTCTGCCGCCAGGCCTTTCAGCAAATTGCGAACCCACAGGATGCCCTCGGGATCCAGTCCGTTCACCGGTTCGTCCAGGATTACCGTCTGCGGATCACCCAGCAGGGCCGAGGCCACCCCGAGTCGTTGGCCCATGCCGAGGGAGAACCCGCCGACCCGCTTCTTGGCCACCTCGCTGAGTCCGACGAGGTCTATCACCTCGGCCACCCGGCGGCTCGGGATGCCATTGGTTTGCGCCAGTGCAAGCAGGTGGTTGTACGCCGAGCGACTCGTGTGCACCGCCCGCGCCTCCAGCAGGATCCCGAGTTGGGCCATCGGCGCGCTCGCGTCACGATAACGGCCGCCGTTCACTGACACCGTGCCCTCGGTCGGGGCGTCCAGGCCGGCGATCATTCGCATCGTGGTGGATTTTCCGGCGCCGTTGGGACCCAAGAATCCGGTCACGATGCCTGGCCGCACGGTGAAGGTGAGGTCCTTGACGGCGACCTTGTCGCCGTAGCGCTTGGTTAGGTTGTGAACCTCGATCATCAACTGCTCCTGTAAAGAATCGACTTGGTACGTAAGAGGAAATGGCCACGGCACAGCCACGCCACACCCGGAGCGTGGCGGTAGGGAGCCTCCCGATGAGGCGCCCCTTTTTGGCTTCCTACTACATTTGGCATAGTAAGTCGATCAACCTGAGAGGACGGTGATTGCTCGTCATGTCGAGGTCTTGAGGCGGGACACCTACGCCGCCCAACCGATCGCGATCGTTGTCACATGAGAGCCGAGCTCCTCGGCAGGGTCTCGCCACGACCTGGGCGCCACCGAAGCGTGCGGTATCGGCGCAGGAAGAACCACGCGGCCGCGTCGATGAATACGCCCAGTGCTATTCCGGCGATTACATCAGTGACCCAATGCACGCCGAGCACCACGCGGCTCGCGGCAATCACGATGATCAGCACGCCCGTGCCGATCTCAAGTGCGCGCCGAGGTCGTCCGAATTGGGTCGTACCCAGAACCAGCATGGTGAGCATCCCGTAGATCGCCGTGCTGTTCGTTGCGTGACCGGACGGGAAGGCATAACCGGCGGCGTGAGCAATGGTGCCACCGAGTGGCCGCGGCCGTGCCACTAGCCGCTTGACCACCGCAACAGCGCCGGATGACACCAGCGCGACGCCAATCAGTTGGCAGCCAGCGACCGGGCGTCGGCGCAGGCAGAACACGAACGTGGAAAGGATCACCACGATGCTCAGCCACATGGTGGATCCGAAGAACGTCATCGCGCGAGCAGCGCGCACTGCGGTGTCGTTGTGCCGGGCGTAGGAGTCCACCCGAGCCGCGACGAACTCGTCGACCCGGTTGTTGTGTGATCGAGTCGCCACCATCGAAAGCAGCACGCAGAACAGCAGGAGAGCGGCGATCCCGATACCTGCGACCGTCCGCGGATCAGGCGTGCGCGCGAGCAGCACCCCGGACTTGGCTGGAGCCCGGGAGCGGCGCATGAGAAAGAGTCTCGGCAGCGCTGATGAAAGGACGATGTGACGCTCAGTCGAGTTCAGACCCTGACGAAAGGGGCTGACACGAGCAGGATCGTGCGTTTTCCTATCCGACCGGCGTGGTGATCATGTCGATCGCGTCGGTGAACGCCGGAGACCTCCCTTGATGTTGGACGGCGTTAACATGCCGCGGCTACGTTGTGCTCACCACGAGATCGCCTCGCGTCAGACCCTCAACCGGTAGGAGCGCACCGTGCCCGATCAACCTGCATCCGATCAGCCCGTTCACATGGGCCCGTCCACCGAGAAACAGGTCGCCCAGGCCAACGCCAGTGGCGCTACGCCGGTCGTCTTCATTCACGGCCTCTGGCTGCTGCCGAGCAGCTGGGACCGCTGGGCGGCGGTCTTCGCCCAAGCCGGTTACGCACCGGTGACTCCGGGTTGGCCGGACGATCCGGCGACGGTCGAAGAGGCGAACGCGCATCCCGAGGTTTTCGCCAACAAAACGATCGGCCAGGTCGCCGACCACTACGAATCGGTCATCAAGACGCTGACCAGGAAGCCCGCGGTAATCGGACATTCTTTCGGTGGCTTACTGGCCCAGATTCTGGCCGGCCGCGGTTTGTCGGCGGCGACGGTCGCGATCGACGGGGCACCTTTCCGGGGGGTGCTCCCGCTGCCCATCTCGGCCTTGAAGTCGTCATTTCCGGTGCTGGGCAACCCGCTCAACCGGCATCGAGCGGTGCCGCTGACCTACGACCAGTTCCGCTTCGCCTTCGCCAACGCCGTGAGTGAGGACGAAGCCAAGGAGCTGTACGACACGTTCGCCGTACCTGCCGCCGGCGCCCCGCTGTTCCAGGCCGCCACCGCGAACCTCAATCCGTGGACGGAGGCCAAGGTCGACAGCGACAACCCCGATCGCGGGCCGCTGCTGATCGTGTCCGGTGAACTCGACCATACGGTGCCGCGGTCGATCTCCGAAGCTGCCTTCAAACAGCAAAAGGACAATCCCGGCGTCACCGAATTCGTGGAGATTCCTGGCCGTGGGCACGCCCTGACCATCGACAGCGGCTGGCACGAGGTCGCTGACGTGGCCGCGAAGTTCATCGGGCGTTTCCTGTCCTGAGGCCCGTCGACCCGATCCCGCTGGAGTTTGGCAGCGACCCAGCGACTGACCAACGTCGCCGCAAGAAATTTCACTGGGCCGAGTGCCGCTTCGGCTAAGTCAGTGCGGGGCCGGCCGCCAGCCCAGCGCCGGGCCGAGCTCAGTGGCGATGTCGGTGAGGATCTGGACGTAATCGTCGTGGGCGAAACTGAACGGCAATGCGAAGGCGACCTCGTCGATTTCGCGGAACGCCGGGTGTGAATAAAGCCGGTCGGCGATCTCCGCCGAGGTCCCGACCAGATCGGGGGAGAACATCATCCGCGCCGGCCCCTGTGGGGCGGCGGTCCGCGGCGTCCGTGCCTGGGCGTATTGCCGGTACTTCGAACGCTGGTCGGCCGAGGCGTGGTCGGTGGGAATGACGACCAGGCCTTGGGAAACCCGGGCCCGGTCGCCGTCGGGATGGTGGGCTCGGAACTGTCGTACGTGGGAAAGCTGGATGGCCGCGAAGTCGTCGGATTCCTCGGCCTTGACGACGCTGCTGGTCAGGAAGTTCATGCCGTGCTCGCCGGCCCATTGGGCCGACTGCAGGCTGGCGCCGCCGTACCACAGGCGCTGCGCCAGGCCTTGGGCATGCGGCTGGACCCGGTCGGAGAACACCTCGATTCCCTCGACACCGCTGAAGTCGGTGGCCGGTTCGCCGCGGACGAGGCGCAATAGTCGTCCGACCCGTTCGTAACTGAAGTCCTCGACGTCTGCGGTGTCGGGATAGAGAGCCGATTTGACCTGCTCGTAGTGCATCGGCGGACCGACGCTGACCCCGGGATTCAGGCGACCGCCGGAGAGGATGTCAACCGTGGCCAGGTCTTCGGCGAGGCGAAGCGGATTTTCCCACCCCAGGGGGATGACGGCCGTGCCGAGTTCGATCCGGCTGGTCCGTTGGGAGGCGGCGGCCAACACGGCGACCGGGGACGAGATGCCGTACTGAAGGTGGCGATGCCGGACCCACGCGCTGTCGAAACCAAGCCGCTCACCTAGTTCGATGATCGCCAGCGTCGACTCGTGACCGGCACGAGGGTCGGCGCCGTCGAATAGGCCGATGGTAAGAAAACCCAGCTTCTTCAAGGCTTTTGCGGGCACGGGCACAGTGGTCTCCTTGGTCTTTTTCGTCCTCGTCAATTCTGCCGCATCAGGTCCGGGGCTTGTTGCGCTCGCCCCGTTCGAAGTGGTCGCGGCCCAGCAGTGGTTGATTCAACTCTGGGACACCGCCTTGGCCGGCTACCCGAGGCCGTCCAGGAAACGGCCGCCGCGCGCGCACGGACCGAGCCCAGCGATTCCGACTACGCCCCTAGGGCTAAGGCACCCAAGATCGTTCCGGCTCGTCGAAGGGGAGCGTGATGGCCGAACTGACTGCTATCCGTCGCGAAATACGGGAAACCGGCCGCCAGCTGGGGCAGTGTCACCCGCTGGGAGCCGCCGTCGCTGGTCGCGTTCAGCTGGCACCCGGGGTCCTCCCCCGAGGGGGCGAGCCGAGTGACCGTCGCGTTCCTCCCGTCGGGGGACAGCACGTTGGTCCGTTGCCCCGATCAACTCGCGGTGGCACACCGGCTGGCGACCCAGGACGACGCCGGCGTCGCCGGCGGCTTCTTCACCGTTACGGTTCGGCCGTGGCACGTGGTCATGCACGCCAGAAGCGGGCGAGGTGAACGCGGTCAGGCGGCGGTGCGTAACGTGATCAAGGCACTGAACAGACAGCGCGCGTTGCCCCATCCTCAGGGAGTGAAGCATCCATGCTCGCGTTCATACTGCTGCTCATCATTGTTTGGATCGCGCTGGGCATCATCGGTGCTGTCGTGCACGGCCTGTTCTGGTTGTTGATCATCGCGGCCCTGCTGTTCATTGGCACCATGGTTTTCGGTGGTGCACACCTAGGTCGGCGTCGTGGCCGCGGTTGATCGATTCCGCCCCGCTCGTGTCCTAAGCTGCCCGAGAGGTAGGCAGCGGGGCCACCACGAGGAGCGGGCAGATGAGTGATCCATTCGTTGGCGTTTGGCGCAACAATCTCGATAAGTCGCAAGCCTGGGATCCGGCTGAGGGTCGATGGGTACACGACGAGATCGGCCGCGAGGACGTGAAGATCGAAAACCACGACGATGTTCACGATTACGAGAACATCATCGGTCTCAATCCGTCCTACAAGATCGGCTACCGCGCCCGCTACGACGACATGACGAACTGGGTGCCGTACGAGGTACGGGCCATCGTCGACGACGAGGCCTCCGAGCCCGACAATGCCGATGGTCATTCCGGACGCCCCGGTCAGGTTCCGGTCTGGACCGTCGGGCAACTGCTCGCCTACGTCACGGTGGTCCGCGTCAACGAGCGATTCCAGTACCGCATTGCCCGGAATCCGGATCGAAGCGCCAGCCACATCATGCAGCGACACCTCGCCGATGACGGCTTGTCCTACGTATCCACGGTGATCTCCGCGGCGGGCGTCCCGAGCCTGATCAGGGTGTTCGACCGGCTTACCTGACCGGCAGTCCACTCGAACAAGAGTGATCCGAGCAAGGGTGTCGTCGACACGATCACTCGCGAGGCTTATGCAACTGGGGGTGCCGTTCCTGGTCAGCTGAAATAGGCGTGTTCGGCCAGCTCGATCAGCCCGTGGGTTCGGATGGCCACGACGGCAGCGGCAAGCCAGCACAGCGGGACGACCAGGGCCAACAGAGCCGCCAGTTGGCGGCGTTGAGTCGGCGGCGCGGACAGCAAGGCGCGGACGCGCAGTACGACGTCGCCGTCGGAGATCCCCAGAGCGGCGCGGGTCATCGGCTGCCCGGTCGAGCACGCCAATGCCGCCCGGGCCAGACCGCGGGCGGCGAGCGCGCGATCACCGACATCGCGCGCGGCAACTTCGTCCGCCCATCTTTCAACGGATACCCGGACGGCGCTGACGGAGGCACGAACCAGCGGATTCGCCGCCGCGGCGACCTCGCACAGCTGCACGAACAGATAGTGGTGGTGGCGTACGTGCGCGGCCTCATGGGCCAGCAACACTCGGCGTTCGCCGGCAGACAACGCCCGCAACATCGAGGTGGACACGACGATTCGTCCGTGCAGCCCTCCGACGGAGTAGGCCGTCGGCGAAGCGTTCTCGATGACGACCAGATTGGACTGCGGAACCTCGAGGCCGCGCAGGGCGTAGCGCGCCGCCGCAATTGCGCTGATCGATCGCAGGCTGCGAATCAAAGCCATGCTCAGTAGCAAGCTCACCACCAGCGTCGCCAGCACGCCGAGCCAGACCGGTGGCGCCCCGCCGTGTTCGATGATCGGAGCCGACCAGTGCCCGAGCTGAGCTGCCTCGGGCAGCCGGGCCAGCGAGATGACGGCCGCGGCGGACAGGATGAGGCCGCAGGTGACTGAGACAGTCAGGCTCAGCACGGTGAGCAGCCAGCTGGCCCAGGCGGGCGGCAGCGCGCGCGAAATGAACGCACTCGTGAAATGTAGCGCCAGCGCAAACACGAAGGGAACGATCGCGAACAGGATCACGGCTGCTCGTCGCTGCGTGCCAACAGTTCGGCCAGCAGTTGCTCGTCGTCGGGATTGAGCTCGGCGACGAATCTAGTCAGCACGCTCGCCCGGTCGGTCCCGTCGGCGAGCAGCTTGTGCATCTGGTGAGCGGTGACGTTGGCGCGCACGCCCTCGGCGTCGCCGGCGAGTGAATACCTGAACGCCCGCCCGCGCAGACAGCGATCGAGCGCGCGCTTGTCGTGCAGGCGGGACAGCGTCGTCATCACCGTCGTATAGGCGAGGTCGCGGCCGAGTTCGGCCTGTACTTCGGCGGGTGTCATCGGGCGCCCCGTCGAGACCAGGCAGGCCAGAATCTCTTGCTCGAGCGCACCGCGGGACCGATTTCCCTTTGCTGGCATCCGGACCCCTTTCCGTCTACTACAATTGCCGTAGTAGTTGCCGCTGCTACCTGCATTCTTCCATGGCGGTCAGTTTTGCAGCCGGCTAAGCAAATGGAGGCTCGATGCTTTCGTCACAGTTACTTGCGGTGAACGTGCCCAGCCAACGCAGCCTGCTCGCCCGTACGCCCTTCGTGCCGGCGCTGAACCACCCGGACGGCGGCCCCGACCGATGAGCGGCAACCTGGGCTGGCTCGAGGCCGGCGTCATTGGGGCGTTCCAAGGCGTGTCAGAGCTCTTTCCGGTTTCGAGTCTGGGCCACAGTGTGTTGATCCCGGCGCTGGTGGGCGGGTCATGGCAACGACATCTCGACGTCAGCAGCCCCGAATCGCCGTATCTGGCGTTTATCGTCGGTCTGCACGTCGCTACCGCAATTGCATTGATCATCTATTTCTGGCGGGATTGGCTTCGCATCATTGCCGGCTTGGCCACCAGCATCTCGCGCCGTGAGGTCCGTTCGGCCGATCAGCGGCTGGCCTGGCTGCTCATCATGGCTACGATTCCGGTCGGATTAGTGGGCCTTCTCGGCGAGCACTTCGTCCGTACCCACCTGGGTAAACCGGTGCCGACGGCAATCTTCCTGACTATCAACGGCCTGATCCTGTTCGCGGTGGAACAGTTGCGCCGCAATGACCCGCGGTTGAATTCCGAATACGTCGACGAGCGGATCAGCGGCATCGGATCAGATCACCGACTGGCTGCGCTGCCTGTGCGCAAGGCCCTGTTGATCGGTTCCCTGCAGATTGCGGCGCTGGCGCCGGGCATTTCACGATCGGGGATCGCCATGGTCGGCGGCCTCTGGCGCGGACTGTCCCGCGAGGATGCCGCGCGCTTCTCATTTCTGCTGGCCACGCCGGTGATTCTGGCCGCCGGTGCGCTCAAACTAGGAGATCTGTTCGGCCCGCTCGGCTCTGGCATCCGTGGGCAGATCCTGTTCGGATCAGTACTTTCCGGGGTCGGCGCCTACTTGGCCGTGCGGTTTCTGACCCGCTATCTCGCCGATCGATCCCTGCGACCGTTCGGTGTCTATTGCATCGTCGCCGGCCTCGCCAGCTTGATCGTCTTCGCGGTCAGGTAACCCATTCCGCGCCCGACGCGCTGGCACCCCCTGTCGGAGTCGGAATCTAAACTAGCGCGATGACTGAGCCCCTGACCGACAGCGAAATTGCCTTGCTGAACGGCGTCCTCGATCTTGCTCGCTATGGTCCACCAAACGAACTGCTGCTCATGATCGACGCCGGCGTGCCGGTCAACCTGACCAGCGCCAGCGGCGACACGCTGCTGATGCTCGCCGCGTACTACAAGCAGACCGAAACGGTGCGGGCGCTGCTGCAACGTGGTGCGGATACCGGCCGGATCAACGACCGCGGCCAGACCGCTCTGGGTGCCGCCGTCTTCCGCCAGGACGGCGACGCCGTGACGGCCTTACTGGCGGCCGGGGCCGATCCGGCCCAGGGCAGCAAATCGGCGTTGGACATTGCCCGGTTCTTCGACCTGCCCGACATGCTTGCGTTGCTCGAGTAGCGCGCGGTATCGCAGGGAGCGGCGTCAGATCCCCGGACGGTCTTGCGCCGGACGCTCAGCCGGGCGGTCGTCCGGGCGGTCGTCCGGGCCGTGTGCCAGGACCTCGACCGGACGCTCGACCGGCACCGGGTCATCGTCGTAGCCGTCCCGGGTGCCGACATCGCTTCGACGTTCGCCCGTCCGCACGACACGCTGCTGTTGGTTTTGCTGATCGGCGACGGCGCGCTGATCACGCTTGCGGGCCGCACGGACATCACGGACGCCGACAACCGAGAGCCGGCCGAGCGCGAACGAGCCCAAGAAGAGGATCAGCGCCCCGAGCCCGTAGAAAAATCCGAGTTGCTGGATGGTGCGCCCGCCGTCCGTGGTTGCGGTGGGTGACCCGACCGAACCTATCCTGAGAACCTCCGACAAGGTCTGGCCGACAACGAACCAAGCCCCGGCCAGCGCGGCAAGCCAGCCGCCGAGGCCACCGGCGATCCGGTTGGCGCTGATCAGCAGCAGCAGCCCACCCAGCGCGGCCGCGCCACCGGGCAGCACCTCCAGCCAGAAGCGGGCGGTGGTCCAGATCCAGGTGTCATCGCGTTGATAGGAATAATGGAAGTACGGCCCGACGAACGGGATCAGCGCCCCCCAGATACCCAGGACGACGAGTAGAAGGCCGCTGACCGCGCCCCGGGTCCGCGGTATCCGGATCGTCCGGGCGTGGCTGGAATCGATGTCGTACGTATTCTGTGTTCGGGCCATGAGGTGCTCCTTCGACCAGCAACCTCGTCGCTGATGGTCGATGACCGCAAGCCTGCGGCCGACCGCGCCGGGTTCCCACTGGGAGCTTTTGATCAAGCTCACCGGACTGCGTACTCAGCATGTTCAGCGTGTGAGCCCGGTCCAACAGATAGTACGCCGCTGCGGGTCAGCCGCAGGGGCATTGTTGGCCCGCCCGCGCGAGTACCGTGGTAGCAGTACAGACATACTCTGAACGACGAAGGATATTTGGTGATTTACCACTACAGCGACGATGACAATCTCGAATCCGCATTGCAGCTGATCGATGATCCCGCCGAGCGGGCTCGTCTAATAGAGAAGGCGTATGCCCGTTTGCACAACGCGGGGCCGCACGTTTCGCACATTTCTCAGGGCCAGCGTTCATGACTGAGGCGGACTACACCGAGTGGAGTACGGACCGTCTGGAACGGCGGCTCCGCGACCTCAAGGATTCCGCCAACGTCAATCACAGCGCGGAGCGGATGAGCGAAATTGCTCGTAGCATCGGGCGGCTGACCTTCGAGCTCGATATACGTAAGACCGCTGCACAAACCTCGGACAGCTGACTCTCAGGGACCCGGCCCGGCTGGCCGCGGGCCGGCTAGTCACGGCTGGGCTGGGCTGGGCGCTGGCCGGCTAATCGCGGCCGGGCTGGGCGCTGGCCGGCTAGTCGCGGGTCGGCGTGGCGTGCCAGAGGGCGAAACGCCATTCGCCGTCCACGAGCACCCAGATCGCGCTGTAGCGAACGGTCACGCCGACCGGCGACTGATCGACCATCAGATCGATCTCGGCTCGGCCGGTGACGATCGCGGTGGATTCATACATCCGCACTTGCGTCTGCGACCGTCTCGACTCCCGATAATCCGAGCCGTCCATCAAATCCAGCCACGAGGCCTTATCGTCGACCCGGGCGTTCGAGTGGGTGTAGATCAGCTCGGGTGAGGTCAACGCGTCGAGGGTGGCGACATCGGCGCTCAGCATGGCCGTCCAGCGTCGGTCCTCGAGCGAGCGAATGGTGTCGGCGGAATTCGTCGGGTTCGTCATGCGCGGTGCCTCATCCCTTCCGCGCCACCGCAAGCTCCGTACGAGCCTGCTGAGCAAGCAGGGTGTAATCCTGGGTCACCGTGACCAACCGATAGCCGCCGGCCAGGAACTTCGCGGACTGCTCGCCTGACCCGCCGTGAATTCCGGCCGTCACGCCGGCCTGATCGCAGGCCTCGCGGATCGTATTGATCGCCTCGTAGACCACGTCGGACTTCGGGTAGAGCGGGCTGCCCAACGTCAGCGCCAAGTCGGATGGGCCGACGTACACGCCGTCCAGCCCGGGCACGGCACAGATCTCGGCCACATTGTCCAGTCCCAGCTTCGTTTCGACCATGACGAAGCAGGCCACGTCCGAAGCGCCGGCGGTGTCCGCGCCGAAGGCCAGTCCGCCCCGGGTCGGACCGTAACTCCGGGTGCCGACCGGGCTGTAACGGCAAGCCGCCACCGCTACCCGCGCTTGTTCGGCCGTCTCGACCATCGGCACGATGACGCCGTATGCGCCGGCGTCCAGTACGCGCTCAACCGATGACGGGTTCCGGTCGTGCACCCGAACGATCGGGACCGCGGGGGTACTGCCGACCGCCTGCAGCATCTGCAGTGTCTGGGCGTAGTCCATCAACCCGTGCTGGTTGTCGATGCAGACATAGTCGAAGCCCGCGTGCCCGAATGTTTCGGCGTTGAAGACGCCATCGGTCATCACGAAGGCGCCCAGTGCGGTGCCACCGTTCGCGAGGTTTGCCCGTAATTCATTGCCTGCCATTTCGACCCTTTTCTGTGAATTATTGCCGCTCGTGCGAAAATGTCGAAGAATCGAAAGTTACCGAGCAATCTTGCGAACCGTCAAGCACCTCCCCGGGCTAACTCGAACCGCAGCAGCATCGCTCAGCGTTGGTCGCTTCGCCGAAGTCGAATCCAGCGGTAGCCCCAGCCGTGCAACTCCAGACCAGCAAGGCGAGCGGTCGGTGCGGCGTAGGGGCCGTCCACCAACAGGTCGTACGGGCGCGTGTCCATCCCACTGAGTTCTCCGATGTCGACGGTCACGCTCGCGTCGGCCAGGTTGTGCAGCAGCAGGATCGAGCCGGCCGGTGCATCAAAGCGGTGCGCCAGCACCGAGCGTGGCAATGGCACATCCACCACCGAACAACGTCCCGTTCCGATCTCGGGTGCTTCCCGCAGGGTGTGCACGAGGTTCTCGAACCACCGCAACAACGAGTTGGGGTCACGCTGCTGTGCTCGGACGTTGACCTGCTTGGCGCCGAACCGGCCGCGGGTGATGACCGGCCGGGTCAGCTCCGCTCGGTCGGCCGTGGAGAAGCCCGCGTTCGGCCCATCGTCCCATTGCATCGGTGTCCGCAAGGCCTCCCGGCCGTCCAATGCGAGGTCCTCGCCCATCCCGATCTCTTCGCCGTACCGGACGGCCGGCGTGCCGGGCATGGCGAATTGCAACGCGTAGGCCAGCTCGATATGGCGCCGATCGCCTTTCAGCATCGGCGCCAGCCGCCGTCGGATTCCGCGGCCGTATAGCCGCATCTCAGCCCGGGGCGCGAAGGCCTTGAACGCGTCGCCACGCTGCTCCTCGGTGAGCCGGCTCAGATCCAGTTCGTCGTGGTTGCGCAAAAACGTCACCCACTGAGCCCCGGGCGGAAGCACGATCGCGGTCGTCAAGGCTTCGATCAACGGCTCGGCGTCGTTTCGCGCCAGCGCCAGCCACATCTTCGGATTGAGGACGAAATCGAACATCATCTGGGCGCGGTCGGCGGGACCGTCCGAACGGGAGCCCGCGTAGCGCCCGACCAGCGTTGGGGCGACGTTGGCTTCACACAGCAGCACCGAATCGCCCGTCTGCCATTGGGTTTCGTGTCGCCAGCTGTCCAGGATGGAGAAGTCGCTCGGGCCCGGGTCAACGCCTGGGGTGGTCTGTTCGATGACGAAAGGCGCAGCGTCGATCCGGAAGCCGGACGCGCCCAGCGCCAGCCAGAAAGCCATCACCTTCTGGATCTCCGCGCGCACCTCCGGGTTGGACCAGTTCAGATCGGGCTGGAAGTCGTAGAACCGGTGGAAGTACCAGGCACCGGCCTGTTGGTCATACGTCCAGGTCTCCGTTTGTTCACCCGGGAACACCGTGCCCTGATGGCGATCGGCTGGTTCATCCGAACTCCAGATGTACCAGTCTCGAAAAGGAGATTCGGGATTGCTGCAGGCGTCGCGAAACCACGGATGCTGGTCGGAGGTGTGGTTCACGACCAGGTCCAGTACTACCCGGATGCCGCGCTCGCGGGCCCGGCGGGTGAGTTCGGCAAAGTCGCCCAGGCTGCCGAAGGCCGGGTCGACGGCGTAGTAGTCGCTGATGTCGTAACCGTTGTCACGCCACGGGCTGGGGTGGATCGGATTGAGCCAGAGGCAGCTGACGCCGAGGCGCGACAGGTAGTCCAGCCGGCTGATCAAACCGCGGAAGTCGCCGCGCCCGTCACCGTTCGAGTCCTGGAAGGTGCCGACCTCGACGCAATAGATGACTGCTTCCTGGTACCAGCGTTCTCCCATGGCTCTGCCTTCCGTCGCGAGAATCTGACCGCGGCCTGTCCTGCGTCGGCTCGACGGTAACCGGCCGAGCCTCGGGCAGCTCGTTTTGCGGCGCTGACCACACCACGGCGGTACCTTGTAGGCAAGCGATAGCCGTTGACAAGGATGAGGTGTCACGATGACCGAAACCACGGAAAAGGCCATACTTGCCGGTGGGTGCTTCTGGGGAATGCAGGACCTGATTCGCCGCCGGCCAGGGGTCATTTCTACGCGGGTCGGGTATACCGGTGGTGAAGTGCCGAACGCCACCTATCGGAATCACGGCTCGCACGCCGAATCGATCGAGATCATTTTCGACCCGAAGCAGACTTCTTACCGGGATCTTCTCGAATTCTTCTTCCAGGTTCACGACCCGACCACGAAGAACCGTCAGGGCAATGACCTCGGTGTCAGCTACCGGTCGGCCATCTTCTATACCAATGACGAGCAGAAGCGGATCGCCGAAGACACCATTGCCGACGTCGACGCCTCTGGATTATGGCCGGGCAAGGTTGTCACCGAGGTCCAGGCGGCTGGTCCGTTCTGGGAAGCCGAGCCGGAGCACCAGGACTATCTCGAGCGCATTCCGAACGGCTATACCTGCCACTTCGTCCGGCCGAACTGGAAGTTGCCGCATCGCGAAGCCGCCGTCGGCCGCTGAGAGCCGCTGGGATCGAGCGCCCCGCCGGAACGCCCGCCAATGCCGGAACGCCCGTCAACGCCGTAGCGCCCGTCAACGCCGTAGCGCCCGTCAACCCTGTAGCCGTCAACCCCGTGCGGTACGGCGAAACGTCGCTAGCTGACGTCCTGCCCTCCGCTTGTGCTGCGCTGGGTGCGCCGTTTCCAAATTCACTGGCGATGCCGGCCTGCCAACGGGTCGTGGTGGTCGTGATCGACGGGCTGGGCTGGATTGCGTTGCAACGGCAGCCGGACGCCGCGCCGTTTCTGGCCACGTTGCCTGCTCGTATCCTGACCGCTGGCTTTCCGACCACTACGGCGACCAGCCTGGCCTCGATCGGCACCGGATTGAGCCCGGGCGAACACGGGCTCATCGGGTACACGAGCGCGCTTCCGGACATGCCGCTGCTGACCGAGCCGATCAACTGGCTCCGCTGGGCCGGCGCGGCCAGCGGGACGGATCTGCGCGAATCGGTCGTGCCCGAGCAGGTGCAACCCCGTCCGACCGTGTTCGAGCAGGCCCAGCAGCACGGGATCGAAACCTTCGCCGTCGCCCCGCACGATCACCGCAGTAGCGGGCTGACCCGCGCCGTCCTGCGAGGGGCGTCCTATCGGTCGACCTCGACGCCGGGGGACTGGGTCAGCACCGTGGCCCAGGCCACGCTGGGCTCGCGTCCGGCGCTGGTGTACGCCTATATCGGCGACCTGGACTTGGTTGGTCACAAGCACGGGCCGTCCGCCGACGCGTGGCGGATCCAACTCAGCTTGATCGACCGGGCCATCGAGATGTTGGCGGCCCGGTTGCCGGCGCGGACCCGGTTGGTCGTGACGGCTGATCACGGGATGGTCGATGTGCCCGAGTCGGCGAAGATCGACTACGACGATTCTCCTGAGCTGGCCGAGGGTGTTCTGCAACTTGCCGGCGAAGCGCGGGCCCGCTTCATCTACGTTGCGCCGGGCCAGCAGGTCGCGGTGCAGGACCGCTGGCGGCAGCGTCTCGGTGATTCCGTGCAGGTCTTGGCGGTGGACGAAGTGATCGGCAACGGCTGGCTCGGGCCTATCGTGTCGACCGCGGCCCGGGCTCGTGCCGGCGATCTGCTGGCGGTGTCGCGTGACCAGACCACCGTGGTGCGACGCCGAGCCGAGCATTACCTCGCGGCCATGCGCGGCCACCATGGCGCGCTGACCGAGGACGAACTGCTGGTCCCGCTGCTGAGCTGGCCCAGCTGAGAGCGGGCGCAGCCGGATGACCAGCGAGCAAGCGTCGTGACCAAGCCGACCGCGATCGAGGAACTGGCGAGCACCCTGCTGGGCGTGAGCCTGCGTGCCTCGCAACGAGGTGCGATCGAGTCGATCCTGTCCGGCCGCGACACCCTGGCCGTGCTGCCCACCGGGAGTGGCAAGAGTGCGATCTACCAGGTGGCCGGCCTCGCGCTGGGCGGTTTGACTGTCGTCGTCTCGCCGTTGATCGCCTTACAACGTGACCAGCTCCGATCGCTGACCGCGTTGATACGGGGCGACGGTGCCCCGGTGCGGGCGGCCATGCTCAACTCGACGCAACGAACAGCGCAGCGCGCTGGCGTCCTCGCTGACCTGAGCGCGGGCACGCTGGACTTCCTGCTGCTCAGTCCCGAACAGCTCGGCAATGCAGAAACCCATACCGCGCTGGCCGAAACTCAACGGCCGGTTACCCTCGTCGCCGTCGATGAAGCGCACCTGGTCAGCGAGTGGGGCCACGACTTTCGTCCGGAATACCTGAACCTGCCCGCGACGATCGAGGCGGTCGGGCGGCCGGCTGTGCTCGCGCTGACGGCCACCGCCGCACCGCCGGTGCAAGCCGACATCACTCGGCAGTTGAAGATGCGAGCGCCGCACGTCATCGTGGCCGATTTCGACCGTCCAAATATCGACCTGGCAGTCCGCCGGACGCGTAACAGCCTGCCCGAAGCGCAGGCGATCGATGACCGGACCGTCGAGGTCGTGATCGATCATGAGACACCCGCGCTCGTCTATGCGCTCAGCCATGTGCGCTGCGAGAGCCTCGCGGAGCGGCTCAGCCTGGATTCGCTACGGGCCGCGGCCTATCACGCGGGCCTGCCGGCCGCGCAGCGCAGCGACATCCAGGATCGGTTCTTCAGCGGCCGCCTCGACGTGATCGTCGCAACCAGCGCCTTCGGGATGGGCATCGACAAATCCGATGTCCGCACGGTCGTCCACGCTGGCGTGCCGGGCAGCCTCGACGAGTACTACCAGGAGATCGGACGGGCGGGTCGCGACGGGCAGCCGGCGCACGCCGTCCTGGTGTACGACCCGCGGACGGTGCGCATTCCGAGGCTGCTCGCGGCCCGATCGCGGATCTCGGCGGCGACCATTCATGCGGTGGTCGACGCGCTCGAGGCGGCGAATGCACGGGTGACGCTGCGGGCGTTGGCCGACACGAGCAAGGTGAACGTGCGCACGGTGCAGCGGGTAGTTGACGAGCTGTTGGAGCTCGGTGTTCTGGAGCCGGACGGCACGGACGCGGTGCAACGGCGGCAACCGTTGCCGGCCGACACTGGGGCCCAGATCTCGGCCGTCGGCGACCGGCGGCAGGCAATTCTCGCCAGCCAGATCGACGCCGCCCGGCACTACGGAGAATCGGTGCACTGTCGTCGAGCGGAATTGCTCGGCTACTTCGGCGAGAACTATCCGCCGCCATGCGGAAGCTGCGACAACGATCGGGCGTCCGGGGCGCTGCGCGAACCCGCCTCCGACGTCGACCATTCGACCGGCGGGGTCCGCGTGCGGCATCAGGTCTGGGGGACGGGAACCTTGCTGTCGCAGGACGACCACGAACTCGTCGTCGCCTTCGATTCAGTCGGCTATCGGCATCTCGTTGCCGCCTCGTTGCACAACGGTCTGCTCACGCTGGTGTGACGCCCCGACCTGCTGGCGGCTAGTCGGCCACCGAGATATCGGCGCGATCGGGGTAGAAGGCAACGTGGCCGGCGATCTCAGCCACGGATGGGTATGGAGCCTCGTAGGTCCAAATCACGTCGGTGAGCAGCTCGCCGGCTGACGTCTGGACGCTGTAGTAGGAGGCATCGCCCTTGTACGGACAGTAGGTCTGGGTGTCCGTGCGCTGCAGCAGTGCCTGGTCGACGTCGGCCAGCGGGATGTACTGCACGGCCGGGTAGCTCGACTCCTGCAACGTCAAGGCCTTGGACGACGCGGCCACGAGCTCGCCGTTGATGCGAACCTCGACCCGAGAATTCGTCGGCTCGATGGTGATGGGGTGCTCGGCGTTGGGTAGCAACACGCTCTTAGTCATGTCAGCCCCAACGCCCGCCCCACCGACCAGATTCCCGCGCCGACAAGGACCCCAGCCAGTAGTCAGGCGGCCCGACAACCGCTCAGGTTCTGTGGAGATCGTTCATGAGGAAGGGTTGATGTGGCCGCTTCGCCGCGGCGGATTCCCCGAGCGGCTCGAGCAGTTCTAGGTGATTGCGGACCGCATGGTCAAGCTGCGGCGCAGGCGCCGACGTAGATGCGGCGCGTAGCTGGCGTGCTGCGGGACCGAGCAGCGATTCTGGTATCTGAGCCAGGTAGGCCGCCGCAATTTCACGCTGCTCCTCCAACCAGGACGGGCTAGGTCGCCACTCGTCCTCCTCTGGTGATGCCGCGCCGATGACCAGCGGGGAAGTGACAACGTTGTCCATGGTTCCTCCGAATTCGAGCTTCACAGGTTTGTGCTGACGGTAGACCGGCGGTACGACAGAACCGGCCTGAGTACACCACGCCACGCTCGGACATCATGGCGAACCTGACTCACATCTCGCGAGTCTGTTGTGGCAGCGGCGCACTCGGGGCGCGACTTGGTGCATCTTGTTCGGGTTTAGGTTGCGCCCTAGCCTTGCGACTCTTCGTCGGCGGCGCCGGTGTCACTTCAGCTGGCGAACTCACAACCAAGGGATACGTCTGAGCTATCACGCTCCCGATCGCGTTTGCCGTTGAGCGCTCCCGCTCCGCCACGGCAACCTCACTCCACCCGCCTCCCCTGGGGTGGGCTAACTTTCGATTAAATCGGGCTGCCGCAACTCCCTCACGGCGCGTTCCCGCAACGAATACATCGTCGTAACGATGTGGAGCGAAGCCCACGAATGCTGAGAATGGGACCTTCGTGAGTTCGGCTGGAGGGTGGTCATCGAACGCCTCGGCTGCAGGCAACGGAGGCCTCGTATCGATCAGATCTCTATACAAATGTCGTACCATGCTCTTCGGATAAGGCTCGATGTACACGACCCTCCGAACCCCTGCGCCCACGATGAACTTGGCGCACTCGTGGCACGGGAATGTCGTGGTGATCAGCAGCGCATCCTGTGTTGAAATGCCTTGCCGGGCAGCATTCACAATCGAGGCTTGCTCTGCATGCAGGCATCGCGTGAACTCAATCACCGATTCAACCCTCGTGCCTTTGAGCACTGACTCACCATTGTCGTCTTGCTTCTGTGCCAGGACGAGCAATTCAGCGGGAGTCTCTCGGCGGAATCTTGGTTCTAACCATGCCCAGTCGATGAGTCGGCCGAAAAGTTCCTTCAGCATCGTCGCCATGTGCGACGGGTTAGGGTCGTCCCCGGCCTGAAAGTCGCGGTGGTCGGGTTCATCGCCGGCCCAGAACTGGCCGCCGCCGGGCTTGGGCACTTCATTGGTTCCTGTCACATAGGTCGTGCCGCTGACGGGCAGCAGCACGGCACCGACCTGCCGCGCCATAGAGGCTGACCGAAGGCTGGCACTATGGGCCAGGCGCATGCCTTCCTCGACGGCGTACGGCGTAAAGAAAGGTTGACCGAAGATGCCGTCGAGAAATCTTTCGACATCCTTCTTTGATGCGTGTCCTCGGCGGTAAGGCAGGAACACGTCTGCCTTCGCAAATACCTTCTGCACATGCTGGCCGTGAGGTTTGGCCTGATCGTTCTCGTCTCGATCGATGAGGAGCTGCGCTTGAGCACGGCCATCGTCGAATGTCGCTCCGTCACGCGCTAGCTTTTCCGCGAAATCATCACGCCGGTCGTCGGGACCGCTCACCACTGCGACCAGCCAGAAGGCGTCGCCATAGATGTGTCTCAGCAGCTCGGCCTCGTCGGGGTGCTTCAGGCTTGGCAGCAGATAAGCCGTGGTTCGGTTCTTGGTAGGCCGCAGTTGAGCAATGCGCGTCGCCGCCAAGGCGGCTAGCGCCCCGTCTATTCCAGTGTCCCGTCGAAGGTCATCGCCAGCGTCCATCCTTTGCTGGTAATAGTTGATCGCGCCGCGGCGAGGTAATGACTGCCAAGGTGCGTTGGCCACACCGTCAAGGAAGTCGGATAGCGGTACGCGCTTGGTGTCATAGCCGAAGAGCTCGAATCCGGTCTCGAGCTCGACGATGATCGTCTCGAGGTCAGTGCCGAGTGGAGCTGCAAAGGCGATGACGAGTGGGTGCCGGTCGCGCTCTTGATCAACGAGTTTTCGAAGAGCACCCTTCGCTTCAGAAAGGGATTTTGGTGGCCCCGGTTGATCTGTCGTACTCACCAATCTCCCATTCACCATCGCCTCACTGCTTTGGAGCAAACCAGGCCCGTGGCAGCAGCCTTCTAGGCAAACTAGCTCGGTTCGGGAGTCTGCGGGCAGAAGAGTCGCGGAGTTGGTCACATGCGGGTCGTGTCGACGCGATCGGCAGGTAAAAACGGGCAAGGTACCAAATGCCGATGGCGCAACACCTTCCGCCTGGGCGGACGGATGCTGCGCGATCGGGTGATTCACGGCGGCATAGCGCGGGCCGAGTTCCCGGAAAAACTCGATCGAACCGGGAACTCGGGCCGCACTATGCGTTCGGCAAGCGATCAGCCCGCGGCGGCGGCCGTCTCCAGTTCGATGGCCAGCTCGTCGCTCAGCTCGTCGACGGCGACCGGACGCTGTGACGGCCGCATGGCCAGCACGAGCAGTGCGGCCACCGCGAGCAGACCGGCCCCGACTCCGAAGGCCCATTGGGCGCCGTGCACGAATCCGTACACAGCCGGGTCCACCCCAGCCGCCGGGTGTTTGGCCGCGGACCGGCTGACGCTGCCGAACACCGTGACCAGCACGGCCAGTCCGAGTGAACCGCCGACCTGCTGCATGACGTTCACCAGCCCGGACGCGGCACCGGAATCGGCCGGGGCAACCCCGGCCAGCGCGGCCGTGGTCAGCGGCACGAAGGCGACGCCGTTACCGAACCCAACCAGCAGCAGCGGACCGAGCACCATGAGGTAGCCACTGGTCTGCGACAGCTGCGTCAGCCACAGCAGCCCGAGCATGGACAACAGGATGCCGCTCGTCATCGTCAGCCGCTGGTTGAACCGGGCCGACAGCACCCGGGAGCTGAACTGGGACGAGGCAAACAGGGCTGCGGTCAGCGGCATGAAGGCCAACCCGGTGACCAGTGCGCTGTAATGCAGAACGCCCTGCAGGAACTGGGTCAGGAAGAAGAACATGCCGAACATGCCGGCAATCAGGGTCAGCCGCGCCAGGTAGGACAGGTTGCGGGTGCGGTTGGCGAACAGCCGCAGCGGCGTGATCGGCATCGGGGCGCGGGTCTCGACGAGGACGAACAGGCCGAGCAGCACCAGTCCACCAGCAA
This sequence comes from Frankiales bacterium, assembly GCA_025966315.1. Taxonomy (GTDB): domain Bacteria; phylum Actinomycetota; class Actinomycetes; order Mycobacteriales; family Jatrophihabitantaceae; genus Jatrophihabitans_A. The sequence goes on from JAOPUZ010000042.1 coordinate 138,913, forward strand.
GGGCCGCGATGGTTCCGACGTCGCCCCAACCGTCCGAGGACGCCCGCACGATGCCGTATACGAGTGCTCCCATACCGAGGGTGGACGTCAGTGCTCCGGGCAAATCGATCTTGCCGACGTGGCGGTCCGTCTCGGGCAGGGATCGCCGGGCGAGCACCAGCAAGGCGAGGCCGATCGGCACGTTGACGAAGAAGACCCAGCGCCAGGAGACCCACTCGGTGAGCAGGCCGCCCGCCATCAGGCCGACGGCACTGCCGCCAATGGAGACGGCGGTGTACAGGCCGATCGCGCGAGTGCGTTCCGGTCCCTCACGGAAGGTCACCATGAGCAGCGCGAGCGCGGACGGTGAGGCGAAGGCAGCCCCGATGCCCTGGGCAAAACGAGCGGTGAGCAGCAGGCTGGCCGAATCGGTCAGGCCACCGGCCAATGAAGCCACGGTGAACACGACGATCCCGGCGAGGAAGACTCGGCGGCGGCCGTAGAGGTCACCGGCTCTGGCGCCGAGCAGCAGCAGACCGCCGAAGGCGAGCGTGTACGCGTTGAGCACCCAGGACAGGCTCGTGGGCGTGAAGTCCAGAGCGATACGAATGTCGGGAAGGGCGATGTTGACGATGGTCGCGTCGAGCACGACCATCAACTGGCAGACGAGGATGGCAATCAAAGCAAAATTTGCTGATCGCGGCAGACGAGTGTGGGTATCCGGTTGCATTGCTGGATCTCCGACGTAGTTGATGTCACAATAAATGGAAGGCGCCTCCAGTTACGATACGGAGGCATCCTCCGGTTAGCAAATCGTTTTCCGAGTTCTGAATCACAGCCGCAACCGCGGCGCAGCGAAGTGAACGCGAGCAGGCATCGACAGAGGGGTTCGAGTGACCACGACATCCAGCGCTGCCCGTCCCCGCCGGGCCGACGCCCAGCGAAATTACGACGCGCTGATCAAGGCCGCGTCCGAGGTGTTCGCCACCAAGGGGGCCGACGCTTCGTTGGAGGATGTCGCCAAGGCCGCCGGCGTGGGCATCGGCACGCTGTACCGGAACTTCCCCTGCCGGGAGGACCTCGTGGTTGCCGCGTACCGGCTGGGCGTCGAGCATCTTGCCGCCGCGGCGGACACCTTGCTGGCCGAGAACCAGGCCGACCAGGCCCTCGAATTGTGGATGCAGCGTTTCATCGGCTACGTAGCCACCAAACGCGGCTTGGCTTCGGTGCTCAAGGCGGCGCCCGAGAACCACACCGAGCTGTTCGGTTACGTACACCAGATCATGATCGACGCCGTGGCCAAACTGCTGAACGCCGCGAGCGCACAAGGCCAGATCCGGGCCGACATGGACCCGAACGATCTGCTGCGGGCCATGGGCGGCATCTGCCTGGTGTCCGATCAGCCGGGATGGGAAGACCAGGCCATGCGCTTGATCAGTCTGTTGATGGACGGCCTGCGCTTCGGGGCCACAGCAGCGCGTACCTAAGCCGCATCGAGGACCGCGACTCGCCGCGACGTGGTGAGCCGGCCGTCGACGGCGCCGATGTAGCTGCCCGACGTCGGCGGCACGTCCGAGTAGTCGCGCCCGATGGCCACGGTCAGATAGTGCGCCGTCGCGGGCTTGCCGTGGCACGGGTCGAACGCCATGGCTACCGCGTGATCGCCCTGCGGAACGACCACCTCGACCCACGCGTGCGTGCCGCCCTGGCCGAGCAAATGACCGGATACATAGCGCGCCGGCACGGCCAGCAGATGGCAGAGCGCCAGCATCACGTGGGCTGAGTCCTGGCAGACCCCGCGGCCACCGGCCAGCGCCTCCGCGGCTGTGGTTTTCACGCTGGTGATGCCGTACTCGTACGTCATGGCGCGATAGACCGCGGCACAGATCCGCGCGGCCCGCTCGGCGGCGGGTGTGGCCCCGAGGGTGCCGAGCGAAGCGGCGAGTTCGCGCAGGCCGTGGTCCGCGGCGGTCAATCGGGTCGGCCGCAGCAACCTCGGATCGGTGAGCATCGACGCCGGCAAGCGGGCCGGATCACGCGGGTTCAGGCGTTCGACCAGCGCGCCGACCCGGAACTCGACGCTCTGCTCAACCCGTTCGGCGTGCAGCCGGACGACAGTGTTGCCGCGGGCGTCGCGCCGCGTCGCGCGACGAGTTGCCGCCCCGCTGATGTCCAGCCGGTGCGCCCGCAGATGTTGGTTGCCGTGTCGGACCGGCGGCAGCACAACCAGCCGGTGCCGCAGATTCCGGACCGGGCCATCGTAGGAGTAGCGGAACGTCTGTTCGAGCAGGTACGTGACTCGGCTGGCCGCATCAAGGTTCACATTGGCGTGATCCAGTACCGGCGCCGCCAGCAATTCCGGGTCGAGCATCATTCGGACACTTCCTCGGCCAGTACGGTCATTGTCTCCAGCCAGGGGCCACCGAACGTGGTCGCCATCGCCACGTCGGAGGCGTCTCGTCCCCGGCCGATCACTGCACGGCCCTTGCGAGGCCTGTTGTTGCGCGGGTCGAACGTCCACCAGCGGTCTTCGAGCCACACCTCCATCCAGGCCGCGAAGTCCATCGGAGCCGGGTCGAACGGCACGTCCATGTCCGGCAGGTAGCCGAAGACGTACCGGGCCGGGATGTTCAGCGCCCGGCAGAACGAGATGGCCAGATGCGTGAAGTCACGGCATACCCCGAACCGGGTGCTGTTCACATCGGCTGCCGTCGACCAGGCTGTAGAGCTGCCGTACTGGAAGGTCAGGTGCGAGTTCACGTGATCGCAGATCGCCGCGACCCGGCTGTAGCCCGGTGCCGTCGCTCCGAATCGCGACCACGCCTCGTTACCGAGCACGTCCGGCAGGCAGTATCGGCTCGGCAGCGTGTATATCAGGGTCTCGTCCGGCAGCTTGTCGGGCGCGATCTCGACGGCCGCCAGGTTCACGTCCTCGGTGGCGTCCAGGACCTGGAGCTCGGAACGGTAGGTGAAGGTGGACCGGCCCGCGGGCAGTACCACCCGGATGCAGGGATTGCCGTACAGGTCGGTGTACGAACGAAGCGTCATCTGCGGATTGGACGACCAGGCCTCCGACGTCCGGAAGAAGTCGTCCGACGCGGCCGGCTGCACCTGGAAGATCGCCGGGGTCTCGACGGCGGATTCATAGGTGAAGTCGCAGCCCACCGTCATTCGTCGTGTCCCCGCCGACGTCCCCATCGAAGCATGATCGCAGCCAAATGTTTCCGATGGCGACACCGCGCCCGAGCGGGGCGCCGGAAAACCCGGCACGGGGTGTGACGAAGCGCCATGAACGGTTCATCTGTCGTTTCGCCCACGCGCGCGGTTCGTTCGTACGGCCGGCGGACTTTGGTTCTATGCAACCGGCCCGTCCTGCCGTCCGACCGTTGCTTTCCGCCCATCGCGGCGGCGGCGAAGGTGTCCTGCCACCCAATAGCCTCTCCGCGATCTCAGCCGCCAGCGATCTCGGCGCCGACCTCATCGAATTCGACGTCCGGGTCACCAGCGATGATCAGTTTGTCGTCCATCACGACGCGACGATCAAGATCGGTGACGGGAATTATCCGATCGGCGCACTCACTCGCTTCGAGGTTCGCCGCTATGCACCGCGTATTGCCTCACTGACCGAGGTACTCGGTTTGCTCGCCGGGCGAACGCGCGCTCACGTCGACCTGAAGGACACCGTCAAGGAAGTCGAAATTGCCGATCTTTGTGCGCAATTCCTGGGTACGGCGGGGTTCGTGATCACCTCGCTGGAAGACAGTAGCGTCGCGGCGTTGCGCTCAGCGCGTCCGCAGTTCGCGACCGGGCTGTCGCTCGGACGAAACACCGAAGGCCTCGACCGGCTCGCCATCGCGCGCGTGCGGCGATCCGAACTCCGACCCTGGTCCCGGGTCGAGCGGTGTGGCGCGAGCTTCCTCGCCGTGCATCACCGGATCGCCCGGCTGGGGGTACTGGCCGGCGCTCGGCGGCGCGGACTTCCGGTGTTGCTGTGGACGCTCAACTCGGCCGAGCTGATCCTGGCCGCCCAGCGCGATGAGCGGGTTTGGGCTTACACCACCGACCTGCCCCGATTGGCTCGCCGACTGTCGCCGGCGTTCGGTTACGACTCGGAAAACTTTCGTCCCACTCGCGAGCCGAGCCGGACCAACCCCCATCCGCTGCCTAACCTGCTGAAGTAGTCGAACGGGCGCGGTTCTAGGAGGCAGCGATGGCGATCAGCATTACCACGGACGAGCAGTCCCGCAGTACCCGGATTCGCTTCGTTCTGCCGGACGACGTACACGACGGCCCGGTCTCGGCGGTCGGATCGTTCAACGACTGGACGCCTGGTAAGCACAAGCTGGTCCGCCGCACGAACGGAACTCGCAGCGTCACGTTGACGGTGCCGGCCGGCGACGAGATCCAGGAGATAAAGTTCCGCTACCTCGGCTCTGGTGGCGTGTGGTTCGACGACCCGGACGCCCACGACGTGCTCCCAGACGGCGGCGTACTGCACCTCTGAGCTTTCGCCTATCGGCAAAGGTGATTCTGCTCGCGTCTCAGCCAACCCGCAGCGACGGAAACGCCACCCCGAACGCCAGTCCGAGGATGAAGAGCCAGCCGAACGCCCGGTTGTGAACCAGGCACACCCGGTGGTACCAGAGCGGCCAACCGATGTAACCAGCTGGCGGTGCGGCCGGCGTGACCTCGCTCATAACCCGCCAGGCGCGCAGCGCGCGGGGGAGCGCCACCACGATGACGAGCGCGAACGGGGTGAGCGCCCCGACCGCGATGCCGACCACCGTCAGGACGTACATCAGGGCCAGCACCGTGCGGTTGAGCCGCCGCGCGTTTGCTTCACCCAGCAGTACGGGCAACGTCCGCTGGTCCTGCGAGGAATCGAAGCCCCGCTGGTCGATGTGCTTGCCGATGAGGATCGAGGCGACCCCCAGCCCGTACGGGACCGAGGCCAGGAACGCGTCCCCGGACCAACGGCCGGTGATCACGTAGTAGCCGCCGCCGATCATCAACGGCCCCCAGACCACGAAGGCCGCGACCTCGCCGAGACCGAGCTCCTTCAAGGCCCGCGGGGCAGCGTCGTAGGCGTACAGGAACAGCGCGCCGATCAGGGCGAGCGCTACCGCGCCCCAGCCCCGCAAGGCGATGAAGTACCCCCCGATGGCTGCGGCGACCACGCCCATGACGAGCAGTCCCGTGGCCAGAAACCGCATTGTGAACGCACCACTGGCCACCGGGTGCAGGGTGTAACGCCGGCGGGGGGAGTCTTCGGTGTCATGACCGCGGCGATAACCGAAGTAGTCATTGGACAGGTTGCTGATGCCGTGCAGCACCAGATAGCCCAGCAGGACCAGAATGAACGGCAGCACCTCGAAGTGCCGGTCCGTCGCGGCGAGCAAGCCGGCAATGATGGCCGACTGGGCCGAGATCACTAGGATCACGCTGCGCGCCGCGTAGAGGAACCGGGTTACCGGGTCGAGGCCGGTTAGATCGTCCGCGCGGGCCGGGTAGAAGCCGGTGAACGCACCGACCCAGGCGAAGGGCCCAGGTTTTGGCGTGCTGCCTAACGCGGGAGTCGTGCTGGTCACGGGTCGGCCTTTCGTACCGGCCAGGGCATTGACCAGCTGTTTGGCTGCGATGGCTCCTCCCAGCCTACGACGCCCGGCGCCCGATGCTCTGCACCTAACGCTCTGCACCCAACGAACTGGGTTTGGTACACCCTTCGCGCGATCGTCGGCGACACTTGTTGCCATGACGCGCCGGCGAGTAGGTATCGAGGAGGAGCTGTTGCTCGTCCATCCCAAGGACGGCACCCCGCAGCCGGGCTTCGCCAAGGTCCGGGCCGAGGCGCTGGCCCGCGACGAGACGCCGGCCGAGCACGAGTTGAAGCAGGAACAGGCCGAAATTGCCTCCGCCCCGTTCAAGAACCTGAATCACGTACGGGTCGATCTGCGCCAGCGTCGTGACCAGCTGCAGGCCGCGGCCGCCGCGCACGAGCTTGCCGTCGCGGCCTGCGCCACCAGCCCGATGCAGGTGTCGTCCACCGTGACGCCGGACGCTCGCTACCAACAGATGGAAGGACGATTCGGCTTACTGGGACGGCAACAACTCACCTGCGGCATGCATGTGCACGTGTCGATCGAGTCGCCCGACGAAGGCGTCGCGATCATTGATCGGATCCGGCCGTGGCTGCCGGCCCTGATCGCCATGTCGGCCAATTCGCCGTACTGGCAAGGCACCGAGACCGGCTACGCGAGCTTCCGGACGGTCATCTGGGGTCAATGGCCGACCGCCGGCCCGACCGAATTGTTCGGTGGCCTCAGCGAGTACAACGCCTTGGTGGCCGACCTGCTGACCTCAGGCACCATTCTCGACGAGGGCATGGTCTACTTCGACGCTCGGCTGTCCCGCAAGTACCCGACGGTGGAAATCCGAGTGGCCGACGTGTGCACCGACGTCAATGACGGCGTAGCCATCGGCGCGATCTGCCGCGCACTGGTGGACACGGTGGCTCAGCAGGCCCTCAACGGCTATGCGGCGCCGGCAATTCGGAGTGAGCTGTTACGGGTCGCCTCGTGGGGCGCGGCCCGCTACGGATTGACCGATACGCTCTTCGACTCCGTCGACCGGCGACCGGTCCCGGCCGCCGATCTGCTGGATCGGCTACTGGATCTCGTCCACGATGCACTGGTACACAACGGGGATCTGGCCATGGTCGAGCATGCCGTGTCGCGGATGCTCACCCGTGGCACCGGCGCCGACCGCCAACGACGCATGTTCACCGCCAACGGTGACCTGACCGATGTTGTGCTGGACGTAGTAGGGCGAACCTGACCGGCCGCATGTCGCTCAGCGCAGCTGTGCCACCGCCCGCTGAGCCAGCGACTTCAGGGTGGCATCGTTCGGATCGGATGCCCCGCTGAGGTAGGCCGCCTCGGCGACCCGTACCTGCGTCCCGCTCTGCGTGGAAAAGAACGCCGCCGGCGGCAGCCGCTTTGGTGAACCGGTGATGGAAACGCCTTCGCGTAACAGGTCGCTGACGTTGCCGGTGCCGTCAGAGGTCACCAGGGCGTTGAACTGGGCGGCCGTCGCCGCTTGGCTGAAGGTGATGAGGTAGCTCGCCATCACGATCGGCCGGCCGGCATCACCGGTGGTCGTGAGCAACTCCCGATGCACGCGCTCGCACGGATGCTGGCTGAAGAACGCCGGAACCTGACCGTAGGAGTGGGCGGCGCAGTTGGTCTGATCATCGGCGGCCTGCCGTTGCCAACCCGCGGGCAGCGCCGCGAAAGCGCTGGCGCCGTTGCTGGCCGCGCCGGTGGGCTTGGGTGAACCGGCCTGATCGTTGGCTCCCGGGCCGCGAACGGCGAGCAAGATGAGTAGCACGACAACGCTGACCGCGAGCCAACCAGCGACAACGGCGGCGATGAGCTTCCCGCGAGACCCACGTGGGCCCATTATCCCGGGTGGGCCCGTAGACCCGCCAGATCCGCTCGACTCGGCCGATTCCGTCGATCCACCGTGCCCGCCGTCCGCTACGGAGGGTTGTTCCTGCCACTCGGCGGGATCGGTCAGCCAACTCACCCGGACACGGTAGCCGTCGTCGCCGCCAGGGTGTGCATGATGGACGCGTGACTCCGGTAGATCATTTCGACGTCGTCGTGGTCGGCCTGGGTGCGATGGGCTCGGCGGCGGCGTACGAATCGGCCCGCCGCGGTCGCCGGGTGCTGGGGATCGAGCAGTTCACACCGGCCCACGAACTGGGATCGTCGCACGGCCAGACCCGGATCGTCCGAAAGGCGTACTTCGAAAAACCGGACTACGTACCGCTCCTGCAACGGGCGTACGAACTGTGGGACGACCTGTCGGCGCGGTACGGCCAGCAGCTGTTCACCCGCTGCGGCTCGCTGATGATCGGGGCGGCGGACAGCCCGGTCGTGACCGGCACCCTCGAATCGGCTCGGCGCTGGTCGTTACCGCACGACGTCCTGGACGCCCGCCAGCTGCGAGCGCGGTTCCCACAATTCGCAATGCCTGCCGATCAGCTCGCGGTGTTCGAGGCGGACGCCGGCTTCGCGCTGGCTGAGCCGAGCGTGCTGGCCAACCTGGAACTGGCGATGGCCGAGAACGCCGAGCTATGGTTCGACACCGCCGTGGAGGCAGTCGAACTCGGTCCGTCCGGCGTGCACATCACCGCGGGCGGCACCGAACTGACCGCCGACAAGGTCGTCATCGCCAGTGGCGCCTGGGCGTCCCGGCTCGCCAATCTCGAGCAGTTTCCGCTGAACGTGCAACGGCAAACGATGCACTGGTACGAGCCGGCGAGCGGATCGTCCGGGCTGACGGATTTTGACCCGGCGCGGTTCCCGGTCTACGTGTGGGATTGGCCGGTGCCGGTGGGGCAGCCGCCGGCCGAGCTTTACGGCTTTCCGCACCAGCCGGGGGACACCGCCGTGAAGATCGGTCTCTATCACGACGGCTATGACGTCGACGCCGACGACTTGGACCGGACCGTCGGGCCGCCTGACGCGGCGCGCCTGACCGACCTGCTCCCGCAGACGCTGCCGGGGTTGGCCGGGCCGTGGCAGAGCGGGACGGCCTGCATGTACACCGGCTTGCCCGGGGACGATTTCATGCTCGGTATGCATCCCGGCGGCTCGGGCCGGGTGGTGCTCGCGCTCGGATTTTCCGGTCACGGCTTCAAGTTCATGCCGGTCGTCGGCGAGATCGTGGCCGACCTGGTCATCGACGGGTATACCCGCCACGACATCGAGTTCCTGTCGCCGGCCCGATTCGCGCGGCACGCATGAGTCGAGTTCTCATCGCGCCGGACAAGTTCAAGGGCACCCTCACCGCGAGCGAGGCCGCGCTCGCGCTCGCTACCGGTTGGCGGGCGGCGCGCTCGGCGGACGAACTGGTGCTGCTGCCCATTGCCGACGGCGGCGACGGGACGGCAACGGCATTGGCCGAGGTGTTGCCCGGTGCCCGCTGGGTGCACGTGATGGCCGTCGACGCCCTCGGCCGCCCGAAGATGGCCAGCTATGTGCGGGCCGGTGACACCGCAGTGGTCGAGCTGGCCTCGGTGTGTGGCATCGCCGGACTGACCGAGCTCGATCCGATGCGCGCGCACACTGTCGGGCTGGGCATCGTGATGGCCGCGGCGATCCGGGCCGGGGCCCAGCGGCTGATCGTGGCGTCCGGCGGCTCGGCGTCCACCGACGGTGCCAGCGGCGCGCTGGTCGCGCTCGGTGCCCAGCTGATCGGCGCGCACGGCATCCTGCCCATCGGGGGCGAGGGGCTCGCAAATCTAGCGCGGGTCGATCGGCGCCGGTTGTTGGCTCCGCCGCCCGGTGGCGCCGAGGTTCTCGTGGACGTCGACAACCCGTTGGCCGGGCCGTCCGGGGCCGCGTTCGTGTTCGGTCCCCAGAAGGGTGCCGTCGGGGAGCAACTGAGCGTGCTGGACGCGGGGCTTCGCCGGTACGCCTCGGTGCTGGGCGGCGCCCCGGACGAACCGGGCGCCGGCGCGGCCGGCGGCACCGGATACGGCCTGGCCTGGTGGGGTGCCCGGCTGGTGCCCGGCGCGATCACCGTGTCCGAGCTGATCGGGCTGCCCGCGGCGATCGCGGCCGCCGACGTCGTCGTCACCGGCGAGGGACGGTTCGACGAGACCTCGCGGCGCGGCAAAGCGTGCGGGAATGTGCTGGCACTGGCCGGTCCGAAGCGGACCCTGCTCGCGGCCGGTTCGGTGGCTGAGGCCATGCGCAGCGACCGTACGGTCAGCTTGGCCGAGCTGGCCGGATCAACGGCGGCGGCGATGCGGGACCCCGAGCGCTGGCTGGTCGCGGCCGGCACCGAGCTGGCCCGCTCCTTCGACGGCTGAGCGCCTTGCCGGCCGTTGCTGTTGCCGGCCGTTGCTGTTGCCGGCGGTCGCTGCCGCGGCTGTTAGGCGCGGTCGACGGCTGGGAAGACGATGTCGCGGATCAGCAGCCGCAGGATGAGCGCGATCGGGACCGCGAACAGCGCGCCGGGTACGCCCAGGATCGCTCCGCCCAGGATCACCGACGGGACGGTGACGACGCCCGGCAGCTCGACCGAGAATCGCATCACCCGGGGTTGGATCAGGTAGTCCTCGGCGACCCGGTAGCCGATGTAGAAGATCAGCGTCGCGATGGCCGTCGGTAAGCCAACACTCAGCGACACGAGGGTGACGATGACGCCGCCGATCGTCGAGCCGATGACCGGCACCAGCGACAGCACCGACACCAGCGCGCCCAGCAGGATCGCGTAGGGGATTCCCCAGCAGACAGCCCAGATCGTCGTGCCGGTGCCGCACAGCAGGGCGATCATGACCGTGGAGAGCATGTAGCGACCGACCTGGGTGATCAGGTCGTCGAGCATCATCCCGGCCCGAACCCGGCGCGAGGCGGGCACCACTTTCAGGGCTACGTCGTGCAGCTTGGGCAACTCGCTCGCGAAGTACAGGGACAGGAACGCGACCACCACGATGTCGGTGACCGCACTGAAGATCAGCTCGCCGCTGGTCAGTACGTAGTCGATGATCTTCGTCGGATTGAACGAACCTCCGGTGCTGGAGTCGGTGATCGTGGACAGCCGGTCGCCCAGCGAGCCGAGATGCGATTCAGCCTTGTCGATCAGGTCCGGCGCCGTTTTGATGAGCGTGGGCAACTCGCTGGTCGCCGCATTGACGGCGAGCACGACCGGCGCGGCAAGTAGCGCCACCACGGCTAGCCAGGTCAACAGGGCCGCGAGCCGCCGGTTCATGCCGCGCCGTTGCAGGAACTGGATGAGCGGATCCAGGGTCACCCCGATGAGCAGCGCGAACGCGATGATGAGGATGACGGTTTGCAGCTTCACGAACAGCCGGAAGCCTAGGTACGCGACCCCGACCCCGAGGGCGAACCACAGCGCGAACGCGACCACCGAGCGCGGTCGGCGGACCGTTACTTCTTGGGTCACCGGACTGGCGCCGACCGGGACGGCTCCCTTGGTGTCCATAGCTGGTCAGGTTATCCGCTGTACCTCCGCTGAGGCGGCATTCGCCTCACAGGTAGCACCTGGTTTTCTCACAGTCCATATCGAGCTGCGCGGAGTGTTCTGTTCTAGACAACGCGAACGACGTTGCCAGACTTACGTTTCGAACGAGGAAGCAGCCATGAACCCGAGCGGCGACAACTCCGACCACGACAACTCCGGCGCGGGCAACTCCAACGCCGACAAGCCGGAGTCGGCGACCAACGGTGGTTACGACGCGCCACATTATTACGGACCGCCGACCCCGCAGGGGGACGCCCCTCAGGCTCCGGGCGCTGACGCCGCCGCGATGAGTGACGGGCAGCCCGCGAGTGCTGACGGGTCATACGAGATTCCGTCTGGCGAGCAGACCAACCCCAGCCAGCCGACCGCACGCCAGCCCTATCCCGGTTGGCCGTACGCAGGCCAGCCCCACCCAGGCCAGCCGTACGGGACCTACGGCGCCTTTGGCGCTCAGCAAGCTCCGAACGGCGATGCAGCAGGCCCGCAATCGCCCTATGCCGGCCCGCCGTACGGTCCGTACGTGGCCGGTCCGCACGGCTGGGCGCCACCGCCCGTCCCACCGGCAGCTGCGTCCAAGAACCGCAAGCACCGCCGCGCCCTGTTCGGCGCCCTAGCGGGTGCGACCGCCGCAGCGGTAGCTGCGGGCGGGATTGCATTCGGGGTGTCGCAGGCGCACGACAACTCGTCCCAGCAGACCGCGCTGTCGACGCCGAACTCGCAAACCAGTCCGTTCGGCGGCAACGGTTACGGCAACGGCTTCGGTTCCAACGGGTCTAATGGGTCCAATGGATCGGGCGGGTCGAACGGTAGCGGTTCGACGGGCAATGGCTCGTCAGGCAACGGTTCATCCTCGGATCCGTTCGGGCGGTTCTTCCCCGGTCAGGGATCCGGGACCTCGGGTTCGAGCGGATCGACCCAAGCGACGTCGACCCAATCCGTCGGCGTGGTGGACATCAACACGGTGCTGCAGTATGGCGCGGGTAAGGCTGCCGGCACCGGCATCGTGCTGACGTCCAGCGGCGAGATTCTCACCAACAATCACGTGGTTGACGGCTCCACCAGCATTTCGGTGACGGTGGTCAGTACGGGCAAGACCTATACCGGCACGGTCGTCGGGACGGACCCGACCGATGACGTCGCGGTCATTCAGCTCAAGGACGCGTCCGGGCTCACGACCGCCAAGCTCGGTGACTCGGCCAACGTGGCAGTGGGCGACGCGGTTACGGCCGTCGGCAATGCTGGCGGCACTGGTGGCACACCCAGCGCGGCAGCCGGCACCGTCACCGCCCTGGATCAGTCCATCACGGCCAGCGACACGGGCGGCAGCAACGCCGAACAGCTGACCGGCATGATCGAGATCGACGCGGACATCCAGGCTGGTGACTCGGGCGGTCCGCTGTACAACGCCAGCGGTGAGATCGTCGGCATCGACACGGCTGCGTCCTCGGGCACCACCAACGTCACCGGCTATGCCATTCCGCTGGCCAAGGCGGTCGGCATCGCCGAGCAGATCGTCTCCGGGACCGATAACGCGACGATCCATCAGGGTTACCCGGCGTTCCTGGGCGTGGAGCTCAGCAGCACTGGATCGACGACGGCCAGCGGCGCGGTGATCAGCGGTGTAGTCGATGGTTCGGCTGCCGCCAAGGCCGGCCTGGCTCAAGGTGACACGGTCACCGCCGTCAACGGCACCCCGGTTGCCGACGCGACCGCGCTGTCCGCGGCGATGGCCAAGCTCGACCCGGGCCAGAAGGTCAGCGTCAGCTGGACCGACTCGTCCGGCCAGTCCCACCAGGCGACCCTCACGCTCGGCAGCGGCCCGGCCGACTAAGCAGGACAGCTCGACCTGCCCGCCCAGCCCGATGGCTTCGAGGCCATTCGAAAGCTGTCCGGTTGGCCGGCACACGAACGGCGCGACTCGCCTCCCCCAGCGAGTCGCGCCGTTCTTTGTATTGCACCGACCGGGTGTTGCGCCGGCGTTGTCGTAGCTGTGCTCAGTACCCCCAGTTGACGATCGGCTCGGTGCCGCTGATGTCGATCATCGCGTGGGCATCGCGGTAGTAGGACGGGATATCGTCGCTGTGGTGCTTGGCCGGTGTCGAGAAAATGCCGGTCACGGCCGGTTCGGTGTACTCGAAATGAGCCGGGACGGTGACGTCATAGCTCACCCGTCCGGGGCCATCGTCGCTCGGAGTGCCGAACGAGATCGGTGAGTTCAGCGTCCAGCTGACCTTCGGATCCGGCCCTCCGCTGAAGCCGAAATAGGACGTCGAGAACGGGCAGCCATCCGGTTCGAAGTCCGTCGACGTCAAGCAATGATCGATGGACTGCTTGATCGCGCCGCGGATCTTGTCCTGTGCGGCCGACGACAAAGACGCCCGCACCTCGATCGTCGTCGTGCCACCGAATCCGGTCGCCACGCTCTGATCCGCCGTTGCGGCGTACCAGGTTGAGCCGCCGCCCACGCTGAACGTGCCCGGGAACGCCGCGAGTTTCTGCGTCGGGTCGACGTTCACCCCGTTGAGGCTGACCGAACTGATCAGCCCGGAGGTCCCGTCCGTCAGATCGAGGGTGACCGTCGGATTGACGAGTCGCCAGGCGTCGAAGACCAGATCGCGATGGCCGTCCTTCACCAACTGCAAATCGCTGGTGGTGGCCTTACCGGCGATGGAGTATTTGATGCCGACGCTGGCGTGATCGCCGCTGATCTTCGCCTTGCCGACTTTTACGTCGGTGAGGCCGCCGAGTCGGTTCTGTTCGGCCAGGACGGCGTTGGTTAGCAACGGTCCCGGCGCTGGGTCCAGTACATAGGACAGCGCCTGGCTCGCATTTCCGTGCCCGACCGCCGCGAGAAATTGCTGTGCGGTTCGGGCTGGTCCGAACGCGTGGCCGTTGACGTAGGACACCACGCCGTGGGCGACCAAGGCCAGCACTATGACACCGGCGCCGACGGCTAGGCCGATTTTGGCCCGCGGCGACCAGGGTTTGGCCGACGTGGGGCTGGACCTGACGTCCGGCGTTGGTGTCCAGTTTTCGGTTGCCGAAGTACCGGCCGGCATCGAGGTGCGGGCCGGCATCGAGGTGCGCGCCGGCATCGAGGTGCGGGCCAGGAAGGCAGCCAGGCGCGGTGCCCGAGAACTGGCCAACGGCGCCAGCCAATGCCCGAGTACCGGCAGCAGCGCTCCGCTCAGCAGCGCCGCCAGGATGGCCGCGCTCGGATCGAGGCGCGCGGACATCGTGCCGTCCTCACCGAACGTAAGCAGTCCACTGCCCCCGGCCCCGTTAACTCGAAAGCCGAAATACCAGTTGAGCAACACCGTCGCCATGACCAGCAGACCACCCGTGGTGACGGCCTGCTGCCATCGTGGGCGCGGCTGGGCCACCGGCGCCGCGCGGTTCAGCAGACCGGTCCGGATGGCCGCGATCGCCAGGGCGAGCAGCGGAACGAGTACCAGCAACAGGTACCAGCTGGAAACGTCATCAGAGGCCAGCGACTCGACCCCCGATGTCGTTTGTCCGGCCAGGCCCGCCGTCCCTCGGATGGGCACGAACTCGGCGAACTGCGCCACCTCGTAACCCAGTAGCGGCGTCTCGGCCAGGACGGTGCCGACCGCGGCGCCCTTCGGCGCATCGACGAACAACGCGTAGCCGATCGAGAACGCCGAGCCGATGAGCGCTGTCGCGGCCAGGTAGGCCAGCACTGACTGCACGGGGACGGCGAACTGGGCTCGCCGGGCCGGATTGATCTCGAACATCTGCAAGCGATCGGCGAATACGGCGCGGCCGATGAAGGTAGCAACGAATATGAGGGCGAAAGCCATCACCATCGCGCGGAACGGTGCGACCCCCAAATGGCCCGAGCCCGACATCAATTCGGTATCCGCGGACCCTGTGACGCGGCTGAACCGGGCGGCCAGAAACGTGATCACGGCCGAAACGGCGCCGGCTGCGGCGGCTTGCACCAGCAGCTGCGATCGGTCCCGACTGGGGGTGAGCCCTTCGAATCGGAAGGCGAGATAGCCGGCCACCCCGAGCGTCACCACCAACGGGAGCGCGATCGGAACGTGCGTGCTGAACGTGAGCGAGGTGGTGGTGAAACCTGAATCAGCGGTGATGCGGCCGGTTATCGGCGCGCCGAATGCGGCTCCGAATGCCCATAGGCCGAGCCGAAATCCGCCGGGCGCCAACGCGCCGACCTCGTGCGTTCTGGAGCCGAGCAGGCCCAGCGCGATGAAGGACCCGATGATCGCAACGACCATCCCGACAACGGTGGCTCCGGCACCGATCTGCGCAGCCTGAATGGCCAACGGCGACAGGGCGGACGGGGTCTCCCTGGGCGCACCGGCCAGCTCCGGCGGCGCGCCGGCCGCTGGCGAACCGCTGGCTGGTGACGGATTCCGTAACGCCTCCGACGACGCGGTGGCCCGACCAATCGGGGGTGGCGTCCAAGCGAAGTCGTCTGTTTCGACGAAGGGATCGAACTCCGGGGCGAACCGGGGTTGGTCTGAGTTCTTGTCCTCGCGGCCGGAGATGGGCGCGTCGTCGGTCATGCAGGTTCCTTTCGAGAGCTGGCTGCGGGTGACGCGAGTGGTACTCGGTCGGCCAGCTCAGGAGCCTAGGGAAATTCGATGGCCTACTCAGACCATCTGTGGATAACTTGGGCTGTCCTGCGCTTCCTACTTCAGGGTCCGGACCAGGGGATTCCCCGATCCGCCTGAGGGACCCGTCGATCTAGGTTCGGTTCCATGCTCGAGACAACGACCAAGCCCAGCCGCTGGCGACTGAATCCAGCCGCCGTGCTGGCCGCCGCCTGGTCCGCGGTCTTCGCCACCGCCCAGCTGTACTGGGCCGGCGGCGGCCGGCTCGGGATGCCGTCCGACGTCACGATGCGCGACCACGGGGCGCTGTTCACGATCGATCTGCTGGCCGTCCCCGCGTGCCTCTGCGGCGTCCTGCTGGCGCTTCGGATAACGCGAAGCCCTTACCGCGGCGGCCTATTCGTCATCGGCACGGTCGGGGCCTCGCTGATGCTCTGGCACGCGGCCCTCAACTACCTGTTCCTGGGCGTGCGGACCGTACTCGGCCAACCGTTCACCGACCACGACCGGTTCTACTCGTTCGGCTACGAACCGTTCTGGCTGGTCGGCGGCGTGCTCTGGTTGATCGCGGTGTTCCGCTTCCGGAGCAACGGGACGCTGCGGTCAGCGCCCCGAGTCGCCGCTGCCCCGCTCGGCGGTGTAGCCGGCGATCTCGGTGAGCAGTCGCGCCTTGACATCAGCCGGCGCGAACGACGCCTGGACGGCATTCTCGGCCAGCGCGGCGACGCCCTGTTCGTCGAGGTCGAGCAACTCGGCCGCGATCGCGTATTCGCGGTTGAGGTCGGTGGCGAACATCGGGGGATCGTCGGAGTTGATCGTGACCAGGACGCCCGCTTTCACCATCTCCGGTAAGGGATGCCGGTCCAGCGAAGGCACCGCCCGAGTGGCCAGATTCGACGTCGGGCAGACCTCGAGCGCGATCTGGTGCTCGGCCAGGTAGGCCAGCAAGTCAGGGTCCTGAACGGCCGAGGTGCCGTGCCCGATCCGCTCAGCGCCCAGGCTGCGCAAGGCGTCCCAGATCGTCTCCGGGCCGGTCGTCTCACCGGCGTGCGGGACGCTGTGCAACCCGATCGCCCGCGCCGCGTCGAAGTACGGCTTGAACTGCGGACGGGGCACGCCTACCTCCGGGCCGCCCAGCCCGAAGCTCACCAGCCCGTCCGGGGTCAGCTCGGTGGCCATCCGGGTGGTCAGTTCGGCTGACGGCAAACCGGCCTCGCCCGGGATGTCGAAGCACCAGCGCAGCACGACCCCGAGATCCCGCTCGGCCGTGGTGCGGGCGTCCTCGATGGCCTCCAGGAAGGCCTGCTCGGCAATGCCTCGATGCACCGACGAGTACGGGGTGATGGTCAGCTCGGCGTACCGGATCTGCTGCGCGGCCATATCCCGGGCCACCTCGTAGGTCAGCGTCCGTACGTCCTCGGCGTCCCGGATCAGGTCCACCACCGACAGGTACACCCGGATGAAATGCCCGAAGTCGGTGAAGTCGAAGTACTCGGCCAGCAGTTCGGGATCGGCCGGGACGCCCGCCTGCGGATGCCGGGCGGCCAGCTCCGCGACAATGCGCGGCGACGCCGACCCGACGTGGTGGACGTGCAATTCCGCCTTGGGCAGTCCCGCGATGAATTCCCGCAATTCGGCCCGCATCAACGTTGCGCCGAACCGAGGGCCGCGGCGATGATTTGCTGCGCCTCGTCCTGGATCTCGGCCAGGTGATCCGGCCCGGCAAAGGACTCGGCGTAGAGCTTGTAGACGTCCTCGGTACCCGACGGACGGGCTGCGAACCAGCCCCGATCGGTCGTCACCTTCAGTCCGCCGATGGACGCTCCGTTGCCGGGCGCGGTGGTCAGCCGCGCTGTGATCGGGTCGCCGGCCAGCGACGTGGCGCTGACCTGGTCCGGTGACAACCTGCTGAGCACGGCCTTCTGCTCGCGGGTGGCCGGCGAATCGATCCGGGCGTACGCCGGCGCACCGAACTTCTCGGTAAGCCGGCGGTAGTGCACGGACGGGGATTCACCGGTGACGGCGAGGATTTCCGAGGCGGCCAGGCACAACAGGATGCCGTCCTTGTCGGTGGTCCACACGTCGCCGTCCCGCTGCAGGAACGACGCCCCGGCCGACTCCTCGCCGCCGAAACCCACGCTGCCGTCGAGCAGACCGGGTACGAACCACTTGAATCCGACCGGCACCTCGATCAAGCTGCGACCCAGCGAGGCCGCCACCCGGTCGATCATGGACGAGCTGACGAGCGTCTTGCCGATGGCCGCCGCCTCGCCCCAACCAGGCCGGTGCGTGAACAGGTACTCGATGGCCACGGCCAGGAAATGGTTCGGATTCATAAGGCCGGCGTCCGGAGTCACGATGCCGTGCCGGTCGGAGTCGGTGTCATTGCCGGTCGCGACGTCGAAATCGTGTTGCCGCTTGATGAGGGACGCCATCGCGTACGGGGACGAGCAATCCATCCGGATCTTTCCGTCCCAGTCCAGGGTCATGAACCCAAATTGCGGATCGATGTCCGGGTTGACCACCGTGAGTTCGAGCGCGTATCGGTCAGCGATCTCGGACCAGTAGGCCACCGAGGCGCCACCCAGCGGATCCGCTCCGATGCGGATGGCCGCCTGCCGGATCGCGTCCACATCCACGGCCTGCGGCAAGGCCGTGACGTACTCGTTCAAGAAGTCGAAGCCGATCACGTTGTCCGCCCGGCGCGCCCGTTCGTACGGGATTCGCTTGACGCCGGCCAGGTCGTCGGCCAGCAGCGCGTTGGCACGGTCCTGGATCCAGCCGGTGATCTCGGTGCCGGCGGGGCCGCCGTCCGGTGGGTTGTACTTGAAGCCGCCGTCAGCGGGCGGGTTGTGGCTCGGGGTGACGACCACGCCGTCGCCTCGGGACGGATCGTTGGCGGCCCGGGGACGGTTGTGGGCCAGGATCGCTCGCGACACGGCGGGCGTCGGAGTGAGGCCGGCGCGGGAGTCGATCAGCACCTGCAGGTCGTTGGCGACGAACACCTCGAGGGCGCATTGGGTGGCCGGCTCGGACAGCGCGTGACTGTCGGCGCCGAGGAAGAGTGGGCCGTCGATGCCCTGAGCGGCACGATATTCCGCGATGGCCTGGCTGGTCGCCGCGATGTGGTCATAGTTGAACGTGGTGTGCAGGGACGAGCCGCGATGCCCCGACGTCCCGAAGGACACGCGCTGCTCGGGCACCGAGACGTCCGGGCGGTTGGCGTAGAAGGCCTCGATCAGGACCGTCACGTCGATCAGGTCGGATGGCTCGGCTGGCTGTCCGGCGCGCGGCGAATTGGGCATGCCGCTATCGAACCACCATCGCTGGTCGGGTGCGTAACCCACGGTCCCGGACGGAATTACCGGACCCGGCCGGTAATCCTGACCGGATCGGCCGTTTTGGCGCTTGCGTTCACCCGGCCGAGAGAATAAGTTCAGTGCCTAAACTAATTCCCTTGCGAGGTAATCATGGTGGCTCCCACCCCCACTCCGGCCGACCGTTTCACCTTCGGACTGTGGACCGTCGGATGGCGCGCGTCCGACCCGTTCGGCGATCCCACCCGGCCTGCACTCGACGCCGTCGAAGCGGTTGAGCGGCTGGCCGAACTGGGGGCCGCGGGCCTGACCTTTCACGATGACGACCTGATCCCGTTCGGTTCGACCGAGGCCGACCGTGACAAGCGCATCAGCCGGCTCAAGGACGCGCTATCGGCGACCGGCATGACCGTCCCGATGGTTACCACGAACCTCTTCTCGCACCCGGTGTTCAAGGACGGTGGGTTCACCAGCAACCACCGGGATGTCCGGCGGTTCGCACTGCGAAAGGTGCTGCGCCAGATTGAGCTCGCGGCCGAACTCGGGGCCAAGACGTTCGTGCTCTGGGGCGGTCGCGAGGGCAGCGAGTACGACAGCGCGAAGGACGTGCAGGCTGCGCTGGAGCGCTACCGCGAGGCGATGAACCTGCTCACCGGCTACGTGCTGGAGCGCGGTTACGACCTGAGGTTTGCCATCGAGCCGAAGCCGAACGAGCCCCGCGGGGACATCCTGCTACCCACGGTGGGCAGCGCGCTGGCCTTCATCGGGTCGCTGGAACATTCCGAACTGGTCGGCGTGAACCCCGAGGTCGGTCACGAACAGATGGCCGGGTTGAACTTCGTACACAGCATTGCCCAGGCGTTGTGGCACGGGAAGCTCTTCCACATCGACCTCAACGCCCAGCGGGGGATCAAGTTCGATCAAGATCTCGTCTTCGGGCACGGCGACCTGATGAATGCGTTCGGACTGGTCGACCTGCTGGAACACGGCGGACCCGGTGGCGGCCCGGCCTACACCGGCCCCCGGCACTTCGACTACAAGCCCTCCCGCACCGAAGACATCGACGGGGTCTGGACTTCGGCGGCCGCGAACATGCGCATGTACCTGTTGCTCAAGGAACGCGCTGAGGCGTTTCGCGCTGACCCGCGGGTACAGCAGGCACTTGCCGCCGCGCGGGTTGCCGAACTGGCCACGCCGACGTTGTCGCCGGGCGAGAGCGTCACCGAGCTGCTGACCGACCGGTCGGCCTTCGAGGACTTCGACGCCGATGCGGCCGGCCAACCTGGCTACGGCTTCGTCAACCTCAACCAACTGGCCATAGATCACCTGCTCCGCGCGTAGCCACCCCCGTCCGAGCCGCATAGGGCGGCTCGACGGCCCGGTTTCGTTGCGAAGAAGCGGGAACTCAGGCCGCACAATGCAGGCTCGGGGACGGGGCAACAGCAGAGGTGAGTGGAAGGATGGCCGGATGACGCTGGTGGCCGGGGTGGACTCGTCGACCCAGTCCTGCAAGGTCGTCATCCGGGACGCCGCCTCCGGGCGGCTGGTTCGCCAGGGCCGCGCCAGTCATCGCGACGGAACCGAGATAGATCCCGCGAACTGGTGGGCCGCCCTCACCGCAGCCGTCGAGCAGGCGGGCGGCCTGGACGACGTCGGTGCCATCAGTATCGGCGGTCAGCAGCACGGCATGGTCTGCCTGGACGAAACCGGGGCGGTCGTTCGCCCCGCGTTGCTCTGGAACGACACCCGCTCCGCCCAGGCGGCTACCGACCTGGTCGCCGAGCTGGGCCCGCAAGCATGGGTGGACGCCGCCGGATCCGTTCCCCTGGCCGCCTTCACGGTGACCAAGCTGCGCTGGCTCGCTGAGCACGAACCCGAACACGCGGCCCGGACGGTCGCCGTCTGCCTACCGCACGACTGGCTATCCTGGAAGCTGTCGGGCTCGACCGACCTCGCGACCCTGGCCACCGACCGCTCGGACGCTTCCGGCACCGGCTATTTCGACCCGGTAACCAACTCCTACCGCCGTGACTTACTGGTCCGTGCACTCGGCCACGATGCTCAGCTGCCCCGGATCGCCGGTCCGACTGAGGTGATCGGGGCGCTCGGGCGGACGCTGATCGGCCCGGGCGCCGGGGACAACGCCGCCGCCGCATTCGGGTTGCAGGCCGGCGACTCCACCGTCATATCACTGGGTACCAGTGGGACCGTGTTCGCCAGCAGCAGCCGTCGACCCAACGATCCGGCCGGGCTGGTCGCCGGTTTCGCTGACCTGGAAGGCCAGTTCCTGCCGCTGGTGTGCACGTTGAACGCGGCCCGGGTACTGGACGCCACCGCGGCCATGATTGGGGTCGACCTGGCTGAATTCAGCCGGCTGGCCCTGGCCGCTGAGCCGGGCGCGGCCGGACTCACCCTGGTGCCGTACCTCGATGGCGAGCGCACCCCGAACCTGCCCGACTCGACCGGTGCCGTCCACGGGCTGACTGTGGCCAATGCGTCACCGCAGAATCTGGCCCGCGCCGCGGTGGAAGGAATGCTCAGCGGGCTCGCGGGCGGCGTCGACGCGCTGATCGCCCAAGCCGTGGCCGTACCCAGCGTCCTGCTGATCGGCGGGGCGGCCCAATCCGAGTCGGTACGCCGCATCGCGCCGTCGGTGCTCGGCGTGCCGGTCTTCGTCCCGCCGCCGGGTGAGTACGTCGCCGACGGCGCCGCCCGGCAGGCTGCCTGGGTGCTCGCGGCGTCCAGCCCGCCGCCGGACTGGTCCGGGGCCTCCGGCGAGGTGTTGCGCTTCGACGCCCCGATCACGCCCGGACTGGCCGAGCGCTATGCCCAGGCCGCCCAGCGCTACCTGCCCCGGATGCCCCGGACCGCGGTCGACGCGTGACCCGGCCCGGCGTCCCGGCCGGGCAGCAGGAGGTCCGGCGGCACAACACTTCCCTGGTCCTTGGAGCAATCGCGGCCCGGCCCGGCTCCCGCGCCGAGCTGGCGCAGCGCACCGGGCTGACCAAGGCGACGGTGGCCAGCGTCGTCGACGCCTTACTGGCCCGGCAGGTGCTGGCTGAGGGCGAGCCGATTCCCGGCGCCGGCCGCGGCCGACCCTCCCGGCTGGTGGCGCTGGCCGCGACCGGCCCGGTCGCGCTTGGCCTGGAGATCAACGTCGACTACTCGGCGGCCGCGCTGCTGGACCTGAGCGGCGCGATGATTGCGCACCGCCGGGTGATCGTGGACAACCGACGGCACTCGGTCCCCGAGGTGCTGGCCGGGCTGATCGCCCTGGCCGGCCAGCTCATTGCCGGCCGGCTCGGTTCCGGCCAGCTCAGTTCCGGGCCGGCCCGCGCGGTGCTGGGCGCCGGCCTGGCCGTGCCCGGGGTGGTCGGGCCGGACCGTGAACTGCTGCGGGTGCCCAACCTGCCCGAGTTCACCGGACTAGCCATCGGGCCGGCCCTGGATGCGGCCCTCACCGGCGTAGCCGGCTTAGCCGCGCTCACCGCCGTAGCTGGCATCGAGCAGACAGCGGCGTCGGTCGAGAACGAAGCCAACCTGGGCGCGCTGGCCCGACTTTGGTCCAACGTGGACGGCTCGGTGGCCGGCCGCAACTTCGTCTACGTGTCCGGCGAGGTCGGGGTGGGTGCCGGCCTGGTCGTGGATGGCCAGCTGTTCCGTGGGGTGAACGGGTTCGCCGGTGAGCTCGGACATGTGGTGGTCGACCATGACGGCCCGCGGTGCGGCTGCGGCGGCCAGGGCTGTGTCGAGCAGTACGCAGGACAAGAGGTGTTGCTGCGAGCGGCGCGCCAACCCGACGTGGACGCGTTGCTGGTGGCCGCGGCGAGCCGGGACCGGGCAACCCTGCGTGCGCTCGATCAGGCTGGCTCCGCGCTGGGCGTCGGGTTGTCCTCACTGCTGAACGTGGTCGACGTGCCGATGGTCGTGCTCGGCGGTTTGTACGCACGGCTGTTCGATCTGGTGACTCCGAGCTTGACCGAGCAGCTGTCCCGGCGGGTACTCGCTTCGCGCTTCGCGGGCGGCCAGGTGCGACGCTCGTCGCTCGGTCCGGATGCAGCCGTACGGGGTGCCGCCGGTCAAGTGGTGGCTGCCGCGTTGCGCGCGCCAGATCGGTTACTCGCCGGCTGACGGCCGCGCGCCCTGATTGCCCTAAAAGCGCTGATTGATACTCGTGTGTTTCGTGTTGGGGAAGGTGCTCCAATACTGGCGGAGCAGATCGGATCCGAAGCCAGAAAGGCCGAGGACAAGGGGGTCCAAGGACCCTTGAACTGGCGTAACTCCTGAGAAATGGACGAGACTCGCGTGGGTAACTGCGTTTCTCGAAGCTTCGCCCATGTCACGACGCCATGTGGGCTCGATCGAGAAGCCGGACCAACTGTCCGGCCGCCGTCGACGTGTCGATGACGCGTCGCGGATTCGCGATCTGCTGCGTAGCGAGATCGCGTCCGGGCGATACGGCGAGCAAGCCATGCTGCCGTCGGAATCCGAGCTCATGCTCGAGTACGCCGTCGGTCGCAACGTGGTGCGTGACTGCCTGGACCTGTTGCGCGACGAGGGCCTGATCGAGCGCATCCAGGGTTCCGGCACTTTCGTCTTAGAAACAAAGGCACAACACCGATTCGACCGGGTGCACGCGATCCACGACTCGGTCCGCCGGTCGGGACGGGTCAGCGGCGCGGTGCTGTCGATGAGCACGGTGACCGCGCCGCGGCCGGTGGCCGAGCACCTGGCGTTGGCCGCGGGCGCGGCGTGCACCTTGATCGAGTACACCGCGGTCATCGCGGGGACGCCGTTCTCGGTCAGCACGAGCTACCTGCCCGTGCCGGTCGGCAGCCAGCTGGATCGCGGCGTGTTCAGCGGCGACTTCTACCAATTGCTCGAAGCGGCCGGATTCACCGTCAACGGTGGCGACCTGTCCGTGGAAGCCATTTCGGCCGACGAGCGGGCAGCAACGACGCTGCGCATCCGCGTCGGTGCCCCGCTCATCATGTTCCAACGCAAGCTCGTCAGTCCCGATGGATCGCCACTCGAGTACGGCTACGTCCGCTGCCGCGGTGACCGGCTCAGCCTGCAGATCCAGCTTCCTCGTTCG
The DNA here is from genome assembly GCA_025966315.1 of Frankiales bacterium. GTDB lineage: Bacteria > Actinomycetota > Actinomycetes > Mycobacteriales > Jatrophihabitantaceae > Jatrophihabitans_A. The sequence goes on from JAOPUZ010000042.1 coordinate 162,957, forward strand.
GTGCAGTCCGAGAAGGAGACAGCTCAGTGATCACGTTCCTGTCCAGGCGCATCGCCGCCGCGATCCCCATTCTCATCGGGGTCTCGATCGTTGTGTTCATCACGATCAAGATCATCCCGGGCGATCCGATCGCCAGTTTGCTGGGGCCGACGAGTACGCCGGAGGCGCGCTCAGAGCTCACCGCACGCCTGGGCCTGAACCGAGCGCTGCCGATCCAGTACTTCTCGTGGATCGGGCACACCGTGCGGGGCGATCTCGGCAACTCGATCGCCAAGCAGACCGCGGTCCGGCCGCTGGTGTTCGACGCGTTCAAGAACACCCTGATCCTGACGCTGTTTGCGGCCATCCTCGCGTTCGCCGCCGGCTTGCTGCTGGGTGCGATAGCCGCGCTGCGGCGGGGCAAGATCTCGGCCGCGATCAGCAACGCGATCTCGCTGTTCTCGATCTCGGTGCCGCAGTACTCCATCGCGCTGTTGCTGATCATCTACCTGGCCACCGGAACCGGCTGGTTCCCCTCGGCCGGCATGTACAACGCGATCGGCGGCGGCGGCTGGGGCGACTTGTTCGCGCACATCGTCCTGCCGGGTATCTCGGCGGCCCTGGTGCCAGCCGGCATCATCGCCCGGATGTTCCGCTCGGTCGTCATCGACGTGATGAGCATGGACTTCATCGACTCGATGCGAGCCCGTGGCCTGAGCGAACGAAAGATCCTCTGGCACGCCTTTCACAACACGATGCCCACCCTGCTGACCATCGCCGGCTTGCAGCTCGGTTACCTGCTCGGCGGCGTGATCTTCGTCGAGACCATTTTCGCCTGGCCCGGACTGGGTTTGCTGGTCTACCAATCGATCACGCAACGCGATCTTCCGGTCATCCAGGCCGGTGTCATCGTCTCGGCGCTGGCCTTCGTACTGATCAACCTCATCGTGGATGCGCTGCACGCCACCATCGACCCGCGAGTCCGAGCGTGAGCGTGAGCGTGAGCGAGGCTCCAGAGGTACAGCCGAGCGTGAGCACCGTGCCGAGCAACGACCGTAATCAGAAAGAGGACCGAGGATGACTGCCACTGCAGACGTCGGCATCGCGGCCACCGCGGTCGCCGCCCCGCAAGCCGCTACGTCGAAACGCCGGTTGCCACTGTCGGCCAAGATCGCCGGCGGGGTAATCCTGATCATCGTGTTGCTGGCGATCTTCGCCCCGCTGCTGACCAGTTACAGCCCGACCGTCGGATCGCTGACCGATCGCTTGCAGCCGATCGGGACGTCGGGCCACCTGCTCGGCACCGACGGCCAGGGTCGCGACATCCTGACCCGCATGCTCTACGGCGCGCGGCCGTCACTGATGACCGGGCTGATCCCGGTCGCGGTGTCGGGCACCTTGGGCACCACGCTCGGCCTGATCGCCGGGATGGGTAGCAAGTTCACTCGCGGTGCGATCATGCGAACCCTGGATGTCTTCTACGCGTTCCCGGCCGTGCTGCTGGCCATCGCAATCGCGGCCGCACTCGGTTCGGGTATCTCGAACTCGGTCATCGCGCTGGCGGTCATCCTGATCCCACCGGTCGCCCGGGTCGCCGAATCCGAGACCGGACGCCTTCGCTCGGCGGACTTCATCGAGGCGGCCAACGCCAGCGGCGCCCGCAAGAGCGCGATCGCGTTCCGCCAGGTACTGCCCAACATTGCGCCGGCGGTGGTCGTCTACTGCACTGCCTTGATCGGCCTGTCGATCGTGTACGCCGCCGGTCTGAGCTTCCTCGGTCTGGGCATCTCACCGCCGAAGGCCGAATGGGGCCTGATGATCAGCGACCTTCAGCAATACATCTTCACCCAGCCGCAACTGCTGCTGGTCCCCGCCATCGCGATCCTGATCGCCTCGGTCGCCTTCAACGTCCTCGGTGACGGGCTTCGCAGCTACCTCAACGTTCGATCGGAAACGGCATGACCCACTCGGAGAACAGCACAATGACGGTTGACACGCCTGCCCCTGCCACCGCGACGACCACTGCGCCGGCCGGCCCGGCGCTCCGGGTGGTCAACCTGAGCACGGTGTTCCGCACCCGGACCGCAGAGGTCAAAGCCGTCCGCTCGGTCAGCTTCGAGGTGGAACCCGGCGAGACGCTGGTATTGCTCGGTGAGAGCGGCAGCGGCAAATCGGTGACCGCCCGTTCGATCATGCGGCTGCACAACTCGCGGGCCAAGATCGAAGGCGAGGTGACGCTGTCCGGCGAATCCGTGCTCGACCTGGACGAGAAGTCGATGCGGGCCCTGCGTGGCGGCCGGGTCGCGATGGTGCCGCAGGACCCGAGCGCGGCGCTGGATCCGCTGCGCCGGGTGGGTAAGCAGATCACTGAAGTGTTGCTGCTGCACAAGCAGGCCTCGTCGAAGAAGGACGCCAAAGCCCAGGCCGTCGAACTGCTGCGCCTGGTGGGCATTCCGGATCCGCAGCGGGCGTTCCGGTCCTACCCGCACGAGCTGTCCGGCGGTATGCGGCAGCGCGTCGTCATCGCCATCGGCATCAGCTGCGACCCGGCGGTGATCATCGCGGACGAGCCGACCACCGCCCTGGACGTCACGGTGCAGGCACAGATCCTCGATCTCTTCGCCGAACTGCAGAAGCGGCTTTCCACCGCACTGCTGATGGTTACCCACGATGTGCTGGTGGCGGCCGATGTCGCTGATGTCGTCGCGGTGATGTACGCCGGCAGCATCGTCGAAACCGGTCCGGCCCGCGAGGTGCTGGAAAACCCGCGGCACCCGCACACCAAAGCTCTGCTGGGTGCCCTGCCTCGACACGACACCGCCCGGGGCGAGCTGGAATCGATCCCCGGGGCGCCGCCGATCGCCGGTCAGGACTTCGCTGGTTGCTCGTTCGCCTCGCGGTGCGGGTTCGCGCAGGAGAGTTGCGTCGAGCACGCCCCGCCGCTGCTGCAGGTCGGCAGCCGGCACTTGGCTGCCTGCCCGGTCCTGAACCCGGCCGCAGCCGTCGGGGACCCGCTGTCGGCTCGTCCGGCCGAGGTGGCCTGAGCAATGAGTGCCGCCAAGAGCCTTCGTGTTGGGGACGATTCTGTGGACGATTTACACGCTGTGAATGGGGTTTCTGATGCCTGATACATCCGAGGTGCTGCTGGACGCGGTCTCGCTGACCAAGACGTTCGGCAACGGCACCCGTGCCGTCGATTCGGTCAGCCTGCTGGTCAATCGTGGCGAGACAGTCGGCCTGGTCGGCGAGTCCGGTTGTGGGAAGTCCACCACGGCCAAGATGTTGTTGCGACTGCTCTCGCCCGACTCGGGCAGCGTGCGCTTCGACGGTGTGGACCTGCTCGCCGCACGTGGCAAGCAACTACGCGCCATGCGCAAGCGGCTGCAGGTCGTCCCGCAGAACCCGCAGACCTCGCTCAACCCGCGCCTCACGGTCCGGGCCTCGATCGAGTTCAACCTGCGTGCCCATGACTTTCCTAAGTCGGAGTGGAAGACGCGGGTTGCCGGTCTGCTGGATCGGGTCGGTCTGGCCGAGCGGCATGCCGAGGCCTTCCCGCACGAGATGTCCGGTGGCCAGCTGCAACGCGCCGCCATTGCTCGGGCACTGGCCAGTGAGCCTGACCTGGTGGTCTGCGACGAAGCCGTGTCGGCCCTCGACAAGTCCGTCCAAGCCCAGGTGCTCAACCTGCTGGTCGAGCTGCAACGCGATCTCGGGGTGGCCTACCTGTTCATCTCACACGACCTGTCCGTGGTCGAGCACATCAGTGATCGGGTGGTGGTGATGTATCTCGGCAAGGTCGTCGAGGAAGGCACCGCCGCCGATCTCTGGAGTCAGCCGAAGCACCCTTACACCACAACGCTTTTGTCGGCCTCGCCCGGCACCGGACGCGAGCGCATCGTGCTGAAGGGCGACCCGCCCAACCCGGCCAACCCGCCGTCGGGTTGCACCTTCCACACCCGGTGCCCGGCGGCCTTCGACCGTTGCTCGGTCGAGGTACCGCAGCTCCTGACCGTCGGCCGGCAGCACAACAGTGCCTGCTGGCTGAACGAAACCGCCGACACGATCGAGCCCGCGGCGGTGAGCGCCTGAGCGCGCTTGTGCAAGCCATCGCAGCAAACTGATCCACCGCCCAATCCGAGCCAACGACCAACGCTCCACTGATCCACCGATTCGTCAAGCCACTGCGCCGCCGACGCCGTCAGCCAGCTGGACGCAACGTATCTCGATCCCGTGCGCCTCGAGCACACCAGTTCAGCTGACCATGCCCTTTTATGAAAGGACAGACCATGCCCAACGAACGTCCAGCGCCTACCGCGTTGCCCGTCGCTGAGTCGAGTTCCGCCCCGTCGTCCCCACGGCGCCGTCCATCCCGTCGTAATTTCCTCGCCGGCGTCGGCGGCGTTTCGCTGGCCAGCGTGCTGGCTGCGTGCACGCCCGGTGCGAAATCCACCAGCGGTTCAGGTGGCGGCGCCAAGGCCAACATCCTGGTCATCGCGATGACGGCGTCCGACATCCCGCTGCTCGACACCGGCCTGGCCCAGAACCAGGGCTACGAGGGACTCCGGTTCGTAGCCAACCAGTTGTTCGACGGCCTCACGAAGTTCGACCTGAAGCAGGGGGAGAAGATCCCGCCGGTCATTCCCGGCTTGGCCTTGAGCTGGACGGCCAACGCGGCCGCGACGGTGTGGACGTTCAAACTGCGCCCGAACGTGAAGTTCACCGACGGCACGCCGTGGAACGCTGACGCGGCCATTTTCAACTTCAACCGCTACATCAACAAGTCGGCACCCGAATTCTATCCGGCGCTCAACGCCGCGGCCGGCTTGACCATTTCCAGTCTGAAGTCCTCGAAGAAGATCGACGACATGACGATCGAGGTGACGACGAACGGTCCGTTGGCGTACCTGCCGTCAAACTTGACCACCGTGTATTTCGCCAGCCCGACGGCGGTCAAGGCCGAGGGCAACGAGGGGTTCGGCGCCAAGCCGGTCGGAACCGGCCCGTTCACCTTTGTCAGCATGACCCGCGGACAGCAGCTGGTGCTCAAGGCCAACCCGGACTACTGGGGCGGCGCGCCGAAGGTGGAGCAGGTCATCCTGCGCCCGATCCCCGACCCGACGGCGAGGATCGCGGCATTGCGCTCCGGCCAGGTCAACTGGGCCGAGGTACCGCCGCCGGACGACGTCCCGACGCTGACCAAGGACGGCTTCCAGGTCCTGACCAACAGCTACGACCACGTCTGGCCCTGGGTCATCAACGGGCAGAAGAAGCCGTTCACCGATGTGCGGGTCCGGCAGGCCATGAACTACGCCATCAACCGGGAAGCCCTGATCAAGAACGTGTTGCAGGGCACGGCCGATCCGGAGTTCCAGGCCGCAGCGCGGGCCAACGCCGCCTACCGGGAAGAAAACAACCTCTACAGCTACGACCCGGCCAAAGCCAAGTCGCTGCTTGCCGCGGCAGGCTTGCCAAACGGATTCTCGACCACTCTTTCTTACCCGACTAGTGGTAGCGGAAACATGGTGCCGACACCGATGAACGAGGCATTGCAGCAGGACCTGGCCGCCGTCGGGATCAAGGTGAAGCTGCAGCCGGTTGAGTGGGCGTCCATGCTCACCGACTACTTCGTAGGCAAGATCCCCGGCAACGCCGACATGATCAACATCAGTTTGAGCATGCAGCAGGAAGGATTCTGGAACACCTGGTTCGGTGCCGGCAGCGGCCCGAACGTTGGTAAGTACAACAATCCCAAGGTCCAGGCGCTGTTCACCCAGGCTGCCGCCACGCTCGATGACACCAAGCGGTCCGACCTGTACGCCCAGGCGGTCAAGTACATCACCGAGGACGCCCCGTGGGTGTTCATCGTCGATGACCGGAACCCGCGGGTACTCGCCGCCAACGTCAAGGGCTTCATCGAACCGAAATCCTGGTTCGCCGACCTGACCACGCTGTCGGTCTCCTAGTTCGAGCGGGTGGACGGCCGTTTCGGCGGCCGTCCACCGGGCCATTCGCAACAGCACAAGCCATTGGCAGCAGCACAAAGTTCAAAATCCGAAACAGAAGGTAGTCCAGCCAGATGCTAAACACACGCCTTGCTGATGCTCCACCGCCGGACCAGGCTGCTTCCAGGATGCCCCGATTCCGGCCGAACCGCCGGAGCTTCCTGGTCGGTACCGGAACCGTGGGGCTGGCCAGCTTGCTGGCGGCGTGTGCACCCGGCAAGAAATCGACCGGCGGTGGGGGCGGCGGTAGCAGCAAGGGAAATATTCTGGTCATCGGCATGACCGCCTCGGACATTCCGGTGCTGGACACCGCGCTGGCCGCCAACCAGGGCTACGAGGGCGTGCGGTTCGTCGGCAATCAGCTCTACGACGGGCTCACGCGCTTCAACCTGAAGCAGGGAACCGAGATCCCGCCGGTCGTGCCGGGCCTGGCCGTCAGCTGGACGGCGGACTCCACGGCCAAGACCTGGACGTTCAAGCTGCGACCGGACGTGACCTTCCACGACGGCACGCCGTGGAACGCCGACGCGGCGATCTTCAACTTCAACCGCTACCTGGTGAAGACGAGCCCGGATTATTACGCGGCCGTGGCCGTCCAGGCCGCGCAGTCCCTGCCGGCCGGTACCACGGTGAGCAAGGTCGACGACATGACGATCAAGATCGTCCTGACCAACCCGTTGTCCTACCTGCCCTCCAATCTCACTACGGTGTTCATGGCCAGTCCGGCCGGCGTGAAGAAGTCCGGCAACGCGGGCTTCGCCAACCAGCCGGTGGGCACCGGCCCGTTCTCGTTCGTCAGCCTGACCCGCGGCCAGCAGCTCGTCCTCAAGGCCAACCCGAAGTACTGGGGTGGCGCGCCGAAGGTGGAGCAGGTCATCCTGCGCCCGATTCCGGACACCACCGCCCGGGTCGCGGCGTTGCGCTCCGGCCAGGTCAACTGGATCGAAGTGCCGCCGCCGGACGACATTCCCACGCTGACCAAAGAGGGATACCAGGTTCTGACCAACAGCTACGACCACGTCTGGCCCTGGGTCATCGACATGAAGCAGAAGCCGTTCAACGACGTCCGGGTGCGGCAGGCGATGAACTACGCGATCAACCGCGACGCCCTGATCAAGAACGTGCTGCAGGGCACGGCCGATGCGGAGTTGCAGGCCTCGGCCCGAGCCAATGCCTCGTACCGCGAAGCCAACAACATCTACAGCTACGACCCGGCCAAGGCCAAGTCGCTACTGGCGGCCGCCGGCTACCCGAACGGGTTCTCGACCACGCTGTCCTATCCGACCAGCGGCAGCGGCAACATGGTGCCGATTCCGATGAACGAGGCCCTGCAACAGGATATGGCCGCCGTCGGCATCAAGGTGAAACTCGAGCCGGTCGAGTGGGCGTCGATGCTCACCAGCTTCTTCGTCGGCAAGATCCCCGACAATGCCGCGATGATCAACATCAGCCTGACCATGCAGGCGGAATCGTCCTGGGCGCTCTTCTTCGGCGGTGGCAGCCCGGTCAACGTCGGTGGATACAACAACGCCAAGGTCAATGCGCTGTTCACGCAGGCCCAGTCCGAGCTCGACGACACCAAGCGCTACGACCTGTACGCCCAGGCCAGTGCCCTGATCACCGAGGACGCCGCGTGGGTCTTCATCGTCGACGATCGGAACCCGCGAGTGCTCGCCTCGAACGTGAAGGGCTTCATCCAACCAAAGTCGTGGTTCTGCGATCTGACCACGCTGACCGTGGGCTGACCTCGAATCACCCACCGGGCCACTTCTACAACTGAACAGCAGCAAATCCTGAACCGCCCCCAGCGAAGGACGTACGCCCATGACCGACAGCACGGTTCCGACCATCGAGGACTTCCAGAGTCGAGCCGCCGACCAAGGCTTCGAGTTCGAGCTCGCGCGCTACGCCGCGGCCCTGTCAACGCACGCCGGTATGCGGGATGCGTTGTTGCGACTGCGCAAAGTGCCGCTCTCATTCTTGGAACCGACCGAACCGAACAGTGCCCTGGTGTGGATTGAAAACGGTGGGGAGAGCAAATAATGAGTGATTTGGCTGATCTGACTGCCACTGAGCTGCTGGGCTTGTTCGCCTCGAAAGAGGCGACGCCGATCGATGCCGTGCAGGCCTGCCAGGCCCGCATCGATGCGGTGGACGGCAAGCTCAACGCCGTCCTGGTGAACCTGGGTGAGCAAGCCCTGGTCGAAGCCGAGGCCAGCACCGCTCGCTGGGCGGGCGGCACCGCGGGCCCGCTGGACGGGATCCCCTTCGGCCTCAAGGACATCGTGTCGAGCGAGGGCGTCACCACGACCGGCGGCTCGGCGTTGTTCAAGGACAACGTGCCGATGACCGACGCGGCGTTGGCGACCCGACTCAAGGCGGCTGGCGGCATCCTGCTGGCCAAGCTGCACACGTTCGAATTCGCCTGCGGCGGCGCGGAGAACCGTACCTTCGGTCCGTGCCACAACCCGTGGGACCTGGACCGCACCACCGGTGGTTCGTCGTCCGGCTCGGGCGCGGCTGTCGCGGCCGGTGAGGTCACGCTGGCCATCGGCACCGACACCGGCGGCTCGATCCGCATCCCGGCCGCATATTGCGGGATCACCGGCATCAAGGCCACCTACGGCCGGGTGCCGCGGCACGGTGTGATGGGCCTGTCCTGGACGCTGGACCACGCCGGTCCGATGACCCGTTCGGTTGCCGACGCCGCCCTGATGCTGGGCGTCATTGCCGGCTACGACGAGCGCGACTCGACCTCGTCGAAGCGGGCTGTCCCCGACTACGCGCCCTCGATCGGGGCGCCCGTCGGGGGGATGGTGATCGGCCGGCCGCGCGGTTGGTTCGAGGACCAGATCCAGCCGGAGATGATCGACGCCCTCGAAGCGGCTGTTGCCCAGTACGAATCGATGGGTGTGCAGGTCGTGGACGTCGACCTGCCCGACGTCGACCTGTGGGACGTCGCGGCCTGGAGCGTGATGTACCCCGAGGCACTGTCCTATCACGAAGCCCACGTGTACGACGTGGAGAACCGGGACGCGATGGGCGCGGGCATGCTTGCCGCCAGCCCGTACGTGCACGCCGTCGACTACCTGCGCGGGCTGCGTTACCGGCGGATCGCGCAGGGCCAGCTCGAGGTGGCCATGCGCGGCATCTCGGCCCTGATCGTGCCGGGAGCCAGCTCGGTGGCCCCGCCGTTGAGCTCCATTTCCGACACCGGCAACAGCGCGGACTGGCTGATCAGCGCCACCCGGACCTCGATCCCGTTCAACTACACCGGCAACCCTGGACTCTGTTTGCCGTCCGGACTGGCCGGCGGGCTGCCCACCAGCATTCAGCTGGTCGGGCGGCCGCACGACGAGGCGAGCTTGTTCGCGCTCGGTTCGGCGTACCAGGCGGTCACCGATTTTCACCTGGCCCGGCCGTCGATGCTGGCGGGGGTCTGATCATGACCGCCACCACCTCGAAGTCCACGGCCACTGCGATTTCGGCCGCGCCCGACGGGTTGCCGCTGACCATCACGGCCGCCGCCGAGGCGTTACGTGACGGCACGTTCACCTCGGTCTCGCTGACCCAAGCCGTCCAAGCCCGGTCGGACACGCTGGACCCGCTGCTGGGGACCTACATCAGCCGGCTGGACGAGGCGGCGTTGGACGCGGCCGCGGCGGCGGATGCCGAGCTGGCCGCGGGCGTCGACCGTGGCTTGTTGCACGGAATCCCACTCGGCATCAAGGACATCATCGCCACCCGTGAGGGGCCGTCGACGGCCCAGAGCCTGATCTTGGATCCAGGCTTCGGCACTGGTCCGGACGGTGACCGTTATGACGCCGTCGTCGTCCAGCGGCTGCGGGCCGCCGGCGCCGTGCTCACCGGCAAGACGACCACCACCGAGTACGCCATCGGAATGCCTGATGAATCAAAGGGATTCCCGACGCCGCACAACGCCTACGACCTGGACTTCTGGCCCGGTGGGTCGTCCTCGGGCACCGGCAACGGGGTCGCGTCCGGCCAGTTCTTGGGTGGTCTGGGGACCGATACCGGCGGCTCGATCCGGATGCCGGCGGCCTGGTCGAACCTGTCCGGGATGAAGCAGACCTTTGGCCGGGTGCCCAAATCCGGCTGCGTGCCGCTCGGGTTCAGCTACGACCACATCGGTCCCTTGACCCGTTCCGCGCGGGATGCCGCGGCGATGCTGGCCGTGCTGGCCGGTCACGACGAGTCCGATGCCTGCAGCGTGAACCGTCCGGTGGACGACTACGTCGGCGCGCTGACCGGCTCGATGGCGGGCCTCAAGGTCGGCGTCGATCTGTCCTTCCTGGACTGGGCGGCCTGCGATCCGGATGTCGCCGGGCTGACCCGCGATGCCGTCGCGGTATTCAAAGACGCCGGCGCGATCGTCACCGAGGTGAAGCTGCCCCTCTGGCAAGAACTGTGCACGGCCACCATGTGTGGGCTGGTCATCGAGGGAATGGCCTATCACCGCGGCGACTTCCGATCCCGGTGGAACGATTACGGCCGGCCGACCCGGCTGTCGATCGGGCAGGGCATGTTCATGACCGCCGCGGACTTCGTGCAGGCCCAGCGGGTGCGCCGGGTCGGGGTGCGTGCCGTCACCGAGCTCTTCGGCCAGTACGACCTGTTGATCACGCCGACTACGTTGGTGCCGCCGTTGCCGGTGGACAACCTGGACTTCGGTGACCTGATCGCCTCGATCCTGACGCCGTACTGGAACGCGACCGGCAATCCCGCGATGTCGATCCCGATGGGGCTGACGTCCGGTGGCCTGCCGGTGGGGCTGCAGTTGGCGGCCAAGCCGTTCGACGAGGCCACGATCTTCCAGGCCGCGGATGCCTTCCAGTTGCTGACCGATCACCACCTGGTCGAATCCGCCGCCATCTTGGAGTTGCTCTCATGAGCGAGCGCGCCGGGCCGCGGGTGGTCCTGCCCCGCGAGGCACGAGCTGATTGCGAACAGCGAGCGACAACGAATGTCAGCGATGAGCGCGCGCGCGAAGAGCAGGTGACCTCATGACATCCACCGAAACCACCACCGGCAACGCCCTTTCTGCGGCGGCCGATCAATTGCCGCTGACCATCACGGCGGCCGCGGCCGCCTTGCGGGACGGGTCGTTGACCGCCGTCGCGCTGACCCAGGCCGTGATTGCCCGGGCCGATAAACTGGATGGCCCGATCGGCACGTACATCGTCCGCTCCGACGAGACCGCACTGGCCGCCGCGGCAAAGGCGGACGAGGAGTTGGCCGCCGGCCTCGACAAGGGCCTGCTGCACGGAATCCCGTTGGGCATCAAGGACATCATCACCACGATCGAGGGAAAGTCCACGGCCCAGAGCCTGATCCTGCGCCCGGAGTTCGGGCTGGTCGACGGTAAGCACCAGGACGCGGTGGTGGTGCAGCGGCTGCGTGCGGCCGGTGCCATCATCACCGGCAAGACGACCACCGCCGAGTACGCCATCGGTTCGCCGGACGAGCGGGCCGGTTTCCCGATCCCGCGCAACCCGTTCGGGCTCGACAACCATCCCGGAGGCTCGTCCTCGGGGACCGGCAGCGGCGTGGCCGCCGGCATGTTCCTGGGCGGCCTGGGCACCGACACGGGTGGATCGATCCGGCTGCCGGCGTCCTGGTGCGGGATCTCCGGCATGAAGCAGACGTTCGGGCGGGTGCCCAAGTCCGGGTGTGTGCCGCTGGGGTTCAGCTATGACCACATCGGCCCGATGACCCGTTCGGCTCGGGATGCCGCGGCGATGCTGGCGGTGCTGGCCGGTCACGACGAGTCCGATGCCTGCAGTGTCGATCGTCCTGTCGACGACTATGTGGGTGCGCTGACCGGTTCGATGGAAGGCCTGCGGGTCGGTTTCGACCTGTCCCTGCTGGACTCGCCGCTGTGTGACCCGGACGTCGCCGAGCTGACCCGGGCCGCCTTCACGGTGTTCAGTGACGCCGGGGCCATCGTGTCCGACGTGGCCTTGCCGTACTACGACGAGATCAGTTCCACCGCCATGTACGGCCTGGTCGGCGAGGCGCTGGCCTACCACCGCGAGGACATGCTGGACCGCTGGGCCGATTACGGCCGCCGGACCCGCCTGACCATCGGCCGCGGCATGATGATGACGGCCGCGGATTTCGTGCAGATGCAACGGGTACGCCGGGTTGGCGTGCGGCGCACCACCGAGCTGTTCGGCGACTACGACCTGCTGGTCACGCCGACCTGCCGGATTCCCGGGCCGCTCATCGTGGACGGCTGGGGCCCGGGGGAGTTGTGGACGAAGATCCTCACCCCGTATTGGAACGCCACCGGCAACCCGGCGATCTCGATCCCGATGGGGCTGACCGGCGACGGATTGCCGGCCGGGCTGCAGATCGCGGGCCGCCCGTTCGACGAAGCCAGCGTGTTCCGCGCGGCGGACGCCTACCAATTGCTCACCGATCACCACCTGACCGAGTCACCCATCGTGCTCGACCTGTTGGAGGGATAGCAATGACCGCAGTAACCGAGAAACCGGGCGCGATCTCGGCGGTGGCCGACGAGCTGCCACTGACCATCACCGCCGCGGCCGCCGCGCTCCGGGACGGCACGCTGACCGCGGTGGCCTTGTTCGAAAAGGTGAAAGCCCGCGCCGACAAGCTGGACGCCGCGATGGGCACGTACATCGTGCGGACGGACGAGGCGGCATTGGCCGCGGCCATCCAGGCCGACGCAGACTTCGCGGCCGGCATCGACAAGGGCCTGCTGCAGGGCATCCCGCTCGGCGTCAAGGACATCATCGCCACCTCGGACGCACCGTCAACGGCCCAGAGCCTGATCCTGGATCCAGCCTTCGGTGAGCAGGGTGACGCCGTAGTGGTGCAGCGGCTGCGGGCCGCTGGGGCGGTGTTGACCGGCAAGCTGACCACGATGGAGTACGCGATCGGAACGCCCGATCCGTCCAAGGGTTTCCCGACGCCGCGTAACGCGTTCGGGTTGAACTACTGGCCCGGCGGGTCGTCCTCAGGCACTGGCTCGGGCGTCGCGGCCGGCATGTTCCTGGGCGGCCTCGGGACGGATACCGGCGGCTCGATCCGGATGCCGGCGTCCTGGTCCGGCATCACGGGCATGAAGCAGACCTTCGGCCGGGTGCCCAAGTCTGGTTGTGTGCCGCTCGGTCTGAGCTATGACCACATCGGCCCGTTGACCCGTTCGGCCCGCGATGCCGCAGCGATGCTGGCCGTGCTGGCCGGTCACGACGAGTCCGATGCCTGCAGTGTGGACCGTCCGGTGAACGACTACGTCGGTGCGCTGACCGGTTCGATGGAGGGCCTCAAGGTCGGCGTCGACACCTCCTTCCTGGACTGGCAGACCTGTGATCCCGATGTCGCGAGCCTGACCCGGGCCGCCATTGCGGTATTCAAAGACGCCGGGGCCATTGTCACCGAGGTCAAGCTGCCGTTCTGGGACGAGCTGTGCACGTCCACCATGGCCGGCCTGATCGCCGAGGCGCTGTCCTACCACCGCGGCGACATGATCGCCCGCTGGAACGACTACGGCTACGGCACTCGGATGGCCATCGGCACCGCGATGATGATGACCGCCGCCGACTTCGTACAGGCCCAGCGAGTGCGCCGGGTCGGGGTGCGCGCGGTCACCGAATTGTTCGGCCAGTACGACGTGTTGATCAACCCGACCTGCCTGGTACCGCCGCCACCGGTCGACAACCTCACGTTCGGCGAGCTGATTCCCTCGATCCTCACGCCGTACTGGAACGCCACCGGCAACCCGGCCATGTCGGTGCCGATGGGTCTCACGTCCGCCGGCCTGCCGGTCGGCCTGCAGATCGCCGGCCGCCCGTTCGAGGAGTCCACGGTGTTCCGCGCCGGGGACGCCTTCCAGTTGTTAACCGATCACCACCTGCAGGAATCCACCCTAGTTAAGGAGATGTTGGCATGAGCCCCACCGCAGAAGAGACCGTGACCGTCATGTTGGCGGCCGCTGGAATCACCGTTCCGGACGATGAGAAAGCCGAGTTCGTAGCGGCCTATCCCGCGTTCCGCGCCTCGCTCGATGCGCTGTACGCCGTCCCGATGTCACATGAAGAGGAGCCGCAGCTCATCTTCAGCCCGTTCGTCTAAATCGCCGCGGTCGTCCAGATTTTGGGAGGAAAACAACTCCATGACGCTGATTTCGCTCCCAGGATCTGGCGGGGCTGAACTTTTGAAGGGTTCTGCACCTATACGGTGCAGAACTCTTCAAAAGTTCGACGAGCGCGACGAGCCGGTGACCTTATGACTGCCACCACGCCTTCAGTCGACGCTGCTGTCTCCCGGGCACCGGACGGTCTGCCGCTGACGATCACGGCCGCGGCGACGGCGTTGCGCGACGGAACGCTGACCGCGGTCGACCTGCTGGCGGCGGTGACGGCGCGGGCCGATCGGTTGGACGGTGTGCTCGGCACGTACATCACCCGGACTGACGACAGTGCATGGGCGGCCGCGACCCGGGCGGACGAGGAACTCGCGGATGGTATCGACAAGGGGTTACTGCACGGGATCCCCTTAGGGGTCAAGGACATCATCGCTACCGCGGACGCGCCGTCGACCGCGCAGAGCCTGATCCTGCGGCCGGAGTTCAGCGACGGTGCTGATGCCATCGTCGTGCAGCGGCTGCGCGCGGCCGGTGCCGTGCTGACCGGCAAGGTCACCACGATGGAGTACGCGATCGGCATGCCCGATCCCAGCAAGGGATTCCCGACCCCGCGCAATCCGTTCAGCCTCGACCACTGGACCGGCGGCTCGTCGTCCGGTACCGGCAACGGCGTGGCGGCCGGCCTGTTTCTCGGTGGGCTCGGCACGGACACCGGCGGCAGCGTTCGGTTGCCGGCCGCCTGGTGCGGGATCTCCGGCATGAAGCAGACGTTCGGGCGGGTGCCCAAGTCCGGCTGTGTGCCGCTGGGGTTCAGCTACGACAACATCGGCCCGATGACCCGTTCGGCCCGGGATGCCGCGGCCATGCTGGCGGTGCTGGCCGGCCACGACGAGTCCGATGCCTGCAGCGTGGACCGCCCGGTGGAGGACTATGTGGATGCGCTGACCGGCACCATGGCGGGGCTCAGGGTCGGCGTCGACCTCAGCTTCCTCGATCGGCCCGCCTGCAGCCCGGACGCGGACGCCATGATCCGGGCCGCGATCGCCGTCTTCATCGAGGCCGGCGCCTCGGTGACCGAGATTCGCCTGCCGTTGTGGGATGAACTGAGCCTGAGCACCCTGGCCGGCTCGATGGCCGAGGCGTTCGCCTACCACCGGGGCGATATGCAACAACGCTGGACCGACTACGGCCGTCCGACCCGGATGACCGTCGGCATGGGGGTGTTCGCCACGGCCGCGGACTTCGTCCAATCCCAGCGGGTGCGCCGGGTCGGCGTGCGGGCGCTGACCGAGGTGTTCAGCAACTACGACCTGGTGCTCACGCCCAGCAGCCTGACCCCGGCCCTTGAACTGACCGGCATGGACTTCGACGAGCTGGCCGAGTCCGTCCTCACCATGTATTGGAATGCCTCCGGCTTCCCGGCGATGTCGATCCCGATGGGTCTGACCACCAGCGGGCTGCCGATGGGCTTGCAGATTGCCGGCCGCCCGTTCGAAGAATCCACCGTGTTCCAGACCGCGGACGCCTTCCAACTCCGCACCGACCACCATCTGGCCGAATCGCCAGTCGTATTGGGGATGATGGCATGACCACGATCGAAACAAGCATTGGCGCGACCACAGTCTCGGCGGCCGCGGACAGCATTCCGCTGACGATCACCGCGGCCGCGGCCGGCCTGCGGGATGGCTCGCTGACGTCGGTCGGGCTGGTGCAGGCGATGCAGGCCCGGGCCGACATCCTGGACGGCACCCTCGGCAGTTACATCGTCCGGACCGACGAGGCCGCACTGGCCGCCGCGGCGAAGGCGGATCGAGAGCTGGCGGCCGGCATCGACAAGGGGCTGCTGCACGGAATCCCGTTGGGCATCAAGGACATCATCACCACCAGTGACGGACCGTCCACCGCGCAGAGCCTGATCCTGGATCCGCAGTTCGGCTCGGTCGACGGCAAGTACTCCGACGCCCTGGTCGTGACCAGGCTGCGCGATGCCGGTGCCGTGGTGATGGGCAAGCTGACCACGATGGAGTACGCGATCGGCACACCCGATCCGTCCAAGGGATTCCCCACCCCGCGCAACCCGTTCGGCCTGGACTACTGGACCGGCGGCTCGTCGTCCGGCACCGGGAACGGCGTGGCGGCCGGCCTGTTTCTCGGTGGGCTCGGCACGGATACCGGCGGCAGCATCCGATTGCCGGCCGCCTGGTGCGGGATCAGCGGCATGAAGCAGACCTTCGGACGGGTGCCTAAATCCGGCTGTGTGCCGCTCGGTTTCAGCTATGACCACATCGGCCCGATGACCCGTTCGGCCCGCGACGCCGCGGCGATGCTGGCGGTGCTGGCCGGTCACGACGAATCCGACCCGGCCAGCGTGGACGTGCCGGTGCCGGACTACCTCGCCGCGCTGACCGGCACCATGGAAGGACTCAAGGTCGGCGTCGATGTGTCCTTCCTGGACTCGGCGGCCTGCGATCCGGCCACCGCTGGCTTGACTCGCGCGGCCCTGGCGGTCTTCGTCGAGGCCGGGGCGACGGTGACCGAGATCAAGCTGCCGCTGTGGGACGAGCTGTCCACCGCGATGATGGCCGGGATGGCCTCGGAGTCCTTCACCTATCACCGGCCGGACATGCAGTCACGCTGGACCGATTACGGGCGGCCGACCCGCAAGACCGTCGGCCTGGGCATGTTCATCGGCGCGGCGGATTACGTGCAGGCCCAGCGGGTCCGCCGGGCCGGCTTGCGCGCCATGGAAGCGGTGTTCGCCGATTACGACATCGTGCTGACGCCGACCAGCCTGGCACCGGCGCCACTGCTCGACGGCCTGGACTTCGAAGAGATGGTGCCGAGCGTGCTGACGCCGTACTGGAACTCGGTCGGCTACCCCGCGATGTCCATCCCGATGGGGCAGACCGCGGCCGGGCTCCCGATGGGATTGCAACTGGCCGGTAGGCCCTTCGACGAGGCCACCGTGTTCCGCGCGGCGGACGCCTTCCAGCTCCGTACTGATCACCATCTGGCGGAATCGCCGGTAATGCTCGACCTGCTGGCCGCCTCGTCATGACGGCGGACCACTGGACCGACGGCGGATCCCGGGCCGGCCGTCCGACGAAGCCACCCTGTTCCGGGCTGCCGACGCCTTTCCGCAACTGACCGATCACCATCTCACCGAGGCCCCCGTGGTCCTCCAGAGTCTGGGAGCCAACTAACCCTATGACGACTATTGCACTCCCGAAATCGGAAGTGGACGCGCTGCCGCTGACCATCACGGCCGCCGCCGCGGCACTGCGGGACGGGACCCTGACCGCGGTGCAGCTGCTGGCGTCGGTAACCGCGCGGGCTGACAAGCTGGACCGCACCATCGGGACGTACATCGTCCGGACCGACGAAGCGGCGTTGGGTGCCGCGACGAAGGCGGATGAGGAACTCGCGGCCGGGATGGATCGCGGCCCGCTGCACGGAATCCCGTTGGGCGTCAAGGACATCATCACCACCTCCGACGGTCCGTCCACCGCGCAGAGCCGCATCCTGCGCCCGGAATTCGGGACGGACGGGACCGGTGCGTACCAGGATGCACTGGTCGTCCAGCGGCTGCGCGCGGCCGGCGCGGTGATCACCGGTAAGACGACCACCAACGAGTACGCGTGCGGAATGCCCGATGAAACCAAGGGATTCCCGTTGCCACGCAACCCGTTCGGGCTGGACTACTGGACCGGCGGCTCGTCGTCGGGCACCGGGAATGGCGTGGCGGCGGGTCTGTTCCTGGGCGGCCTCGGCACGGACACCGGGGGTAGCGTCCGGTTGCCGGCGTCCTGGTGCGGGATCTCCGGCATGAAGCAGACGTTCGGCCGGGTGCCCAAGTCCGGCTGTGTGCCCCTGGGGTTCAGCTACGACAACATCGGCCCGATGACCCGTTCGGCGCGGGATGCCGCGGCGATGCTGGCCATCATGGCCGGGCACGACGAGTCCGACGCCTGCAGTGTGGACCGGCCGGTGGATGACTACGTCGGCGCGCTGACCGGCTCGATGGAGGGTCTGAAGGTCGGCGTCGATCTCACCGGCCTGGAGTCACCGATCTGTGATCCGGACGTCGCCACCCTGACGCGGGCGGCCATCGAGGTGTTCAAAGACGCCGGGGCCATCGTCACCGAGATCACGCTGCCGTTCTTCAAGGAGCTGGACACCACCACCATGGTCGGCCTGTTCGCCGAGGCGCTGGCTTATCACCGCAAGGATCTGCGCGAGCGTCAGCCGGTCTACGGGCGGTCCGCTCGCAGCGTGATCACCAAGGCAGCCATGGTGACCGCGGCCGACTACGTGCAGATGCAGCGGGTCCGCCGGGTCGGGGTGAAGGCGGTGACCGGGCTGTTCGCAACGTACGACCTCATCGTAAACCCGACCTGCCTGATCGTCGCGCCGTCGGTCGAGAGCCTGGTCTTCGGGCGGACGGCCGGCGCGGTGCAGACGTCGTACTGGAACGCCACCGGGAACCCGGCCATGTCGATCCCGATGGGCCGGACGTCGCTGGGACTGCCGGTCGGGCTGCAGCTCGCCGGCAAGCCGTTCGACGAGGCCACCATCTTCCAGGCCGCCGACGCCTTCCAGCAGTTGACCGATCACCACCTAGCCGAAGCCCCGATCGTGATGGAGATGAAAGCATGACCACGACAGCCACCACCCCCACCACCGCCGACACGTCAGCAGCACCGGACGGCCTACCGCTGACCATCTCGGCCGCCGCCGCCGCACTGCGGGACGGCAGCCTCACCTCGGTGGCACTGACCCAAGCCGTGCAAGCCCGGGCTGACAAGCTCGATAGCGCGCTGGGCACCTTCATCGGTCGCTACAACGAGACGGCGCTCGCCGCCGCGGCGAAGGCGGACGAGGAGCTGGCGGCCGGCGTCGACAAGGGCCTGCTGCACGGCATCCCGTTGGGCATCAAGGACATCATCGCCACCTCCGACGGTCCGTCCACCGCCCAGAGCCTGGTGCTGCGGCCGGAATTCGGCCAGTTCGAGGACGGCCGGCACGACGCGCTGGTGGTATCCCGGCTACGGGCGGCCGGCGGCATCATCACCGGTAAGGTCACGACCAGCGAGTACGCGTGCGGCATGCCCGATGAATCAAAGGGATTCCCCACCCCGCACAACCCGTTCGGCCTGGACTACTGGACTGGCGGCTCCAGCGCGGGCACCGGAAGTGGCGTGGCGGCGGGGTTGTTCCTGGGCGGGCTGGGCACCGACACCGGCGGCAGCATCCGGATCCCGGCGTCCTGGTGCGGGATCAGCGGCATGATGCAAACCTTCGGGCGGGTGCCTAAGTCCGGGTGTGTGCCGCTCGGTTTCAGTTACGACCACATCGGCCCGATGACCCGTTCGGCTCGCGATGCCGCCGCCATGCTGGCGGTGCTGGCCGGGCACGACGAGTCCGATGCCACCAGCGTGGACGTGCCGGTGCCGGACTACGTCGCGGCCTTGACCGGCACCATGGAAGGCTTGAAGGTCGCGGTCGACCTGACGTCGCTGAGCTCACCCAAATGCGATCCGGCCATCGCCGAGCTCACGCTGGCCGCCATCGAGGTGTTCAAGCAGGCCGGCGCCGAGGTCACCGAGATCACGTTGCCGTTCTTCGCCGAACTGGACACCACGGCGATGACCGGCCTGTTCGCCGAGGCGCTGGCTTATCACCAGACCGACCTGCAGAAGCGGTTCCTGGACTACGGCCGCAACACCCGCAAGATGCTCACCTCGGCGGCGATGATCACCGCCGCCGACTACGTGCAGATGCAGCGGGTCCGCCGGGTCGGGGTCAAGGCGGTGACCGAGTTGTTCGGCCAGTACGACCTGATCGTCAACCCGACCGGCATCATCGCCGCCCCACCGAACGGCGCGCTCGATTACGAGGGGCTGGCCGGCACGATCCTCACCTCGTACTGGAACGCCACCGGCAACCCGGCCATGTCGATCCCGATGGGGCAGAACGCGCTGGGGCTGCCGGCCGGCCTGCAGATCGCCGGCAAGCCGTTCGACGAAGCAACGGTGTTCCAGGCGGCAGACGCCTTCCAACTGCTGACCGACCACCACCTGGCCGAAGCCCCGACCGTGTTGGAGATGCTCGCATGACATCCACCCAGACCAGTACCGACGCCCAGTCGATCGCGCCGGACCACCTTCCGCTGACCATCACCGCGGCCGCGGCGGCGCTGCGGGACGGATCGCTCACGGCGGTTGCCCTGACCCAAGCCGTCCAGGCTCGCGCCGACCAGCTCGACGAGGCCATCGGCACGTACATCGTGCGGACGGACGAGACCGCGCTCGCCGCCGCGGCGAAGGCGGACGAAGAGCTGGCGGCCGGTGTCGACAAAGGGCTGCTGCACGGAATCCCGTTGGGTATCAAGGACATCATCGCTACCGCCGACGCGCCGTCCACCGCGCAGAGCCTGATCCTGCGGCCAGAGTTCAGCGACCAGGGCGACGCGGTGGTCGTGGCCCGGTTGCGGGCAGCCGGCGCCGTGATCACCGGCAAGGTCACCACGATGGAGTATGCGGTCGGGCACCCCGATCCGTCCAAGGGCTTCCCGACGCCGCACAACGCCTGGAACCTGGAGCACTGGGCCGGCGGCTCGTCGTCCGGCACCGGTAACGGTGTGGCGGCCGGCATGTTCCTCGGTGGCCTGGGTACCGACACCGGCGGCAGCATCCGGTTGCCCTCGGCCTGGAACGGCATCTCCGGCATGAAGCAGACCTTCGGCCGGGTGCCCAAGTCCGGCTGTGCGCCGCTGGGTTACAGCTACGACCACATCGGCCCGATGACCCGTTCGGCCCGGGATGCCGCGGCCATGCTGGCCGTGCTGGCCGGGCACGACGAGTCCGACGCCTGCAGCGTGGATCGTCCCGTCGACGACTATGTGGCTGCGCTGACTGGTTCGATGGAAGGCCTGCGGATTGGGGTCGACCTGTCCTTTCTGGAGTCGGTGAATTGTGACCCGGACATTGCCGCCCTGACCCGGGCGGCAATCGAGGTCTGCACCGCGGCCGGTGCGATCGTCAGCGAGGTCAGCCTGCCGTTCTTCACCGAACTGCAGACCGCCACCGTGGCCGGTTTCTGCGCCGAGGCACTGGCCTATCACCGCAACGACCTGGCCGCCCGCTGGGACGACTACGGCTACGGCACCCGGTTGGCCATCGGCCGCGGCATGCTGCTGACCGCGGCGGACTTCGTCCAGGCCCAGCGGGTGCGGCGGGCCGGACTGCGGGCACTGACCGACTTGTACGGCAGCGGTTTCGATCTGATGCTGACGCCGACCACGCTGGTGCCTGCCCCGAAGCTGGGCAGCCTGAGCTTCAACGGGATCGTGGGCGCGCTGCTGACCCCGTACTGGAACGCATCGGGCTACCCGGCCATGTCGATCCCGATGGGTCTCACCTCGGCTGGGCTGCCCGCCGGACTGCAGCTCGCGGGCAAACCGTTCGACGAGGCCACCGTGTTCCAGGCCGCGGACGCCTTCCAGCTGCGGACCGATCATCACCTGGTCGAATCCCCGGTCGTGCTCGGGATTCTGGGCGGGAAGTGATCCGATGACCACGACATCACTCCCACAATCGGCAGCTGTCTCGACGGCGTCGGACGGGTTGCCGCTCACCATCACGGCCGCTGCGGCTGCCTTGCGCGACGGCACCCTCACCGCAGTCGAGCTGCTGGCCAAGGTGACCGCCCGCGCCGACGTACTGGACGGCCCGATGGGCGTGTACATCGCCCGCAGCGACGAAGCCGCCATGGAAGCAGCAGCGGCCGCCGACCGAGACCTGGCGGCCGGTATCGACAAGGGCCCGCTGCACGGAATCCCCTTGGGCGTCAAGGACATCATCGCCACGGCCGACAGCCCGACCACCGCGCAAAGCCGCATCCTGCGGCCGGAATTCGGCACGCAGGGCGACGCGGTGGTGGTGCAACGACTGCGGGCCGCCGGCGCGGTGATCACCGGCAAGGCGACGACGATGGAGTACGCCTGCGGTTTCCCTGATCCCAGCAAGGGATTCCCCACCCCGCGCAACGCCTACGGCCTGGACTACTGGCCCGGCGGTTCATCGTCCGGCACCGGAAACGGCGTCGCGGCGGGGTTATTCCTGGGCGGGCTCGGGACCGACACCGGTGGCAGCGTGCGGCTGCCGGCGGCCTGGTCGAACATCAGCGGGCTCAAGCAGACCTTCGGCCGGGTGCCGAAGTCTGGCTGCACCCCGCTGGGCTTCAGCTTCGACAACATCGGCCCGATGACCCGTAGCGCGGCCGACTGTGCCGCGATGCTCGCCGTGCTGGCCGGGCACGACGAGTCCGATGCCTGCAGCGTCGACCGTCCGGTGGACGACTACGTCGGGTCGCTGGCTGGCAGCTCGGTCGAGGGCCTGCGGATCGGCTTCGACTCGTCTTTCCTGGACCTGGCCGCCTGCGATCCCGACGTGGCCAGCCTGACCCGGGCCGCGGTCGAGGTGCTGGCCGGGGCCGGCGCGATCGTGACCGAGATGAAGCTGCCGCTCTACGACGAGCTGGTCACCGTGGTCATGACCGCCCAGTTCGGTGAGGCGTTGGCCTATCACCGCACCGACCTGATCCCGCGCTGGGACGACTACGGCCGGCCGACCCGGTTGGCCATCGCCAGCGGCGCGATGATGACGGCCGCTGATTTCGTCCAGTGCCAGCGAGTGCGGCGGGCCGCGGTCAAGGCGGCGGCCGAGTTGTTCGGCGAGTACGACGTGATCCTCACGCCCAGCACGCTGATCCCGCCGCTGGAGCCGCTCGGGCCGTCGCTGGGCGAGTTGCTGGCCACGATCCTGACCCCGTACTGGAACGGGGTGGGTTATCCGGCCATCTCGATCCCGATGGGGCTCACGTCCGGCGGCCTGCCGGTCGGGCTGCAACTGGCCGGCCGGCCCTTCGAGGAGTCGACCATCCTGCGGGCGGCCGACGCGTTCCAGAACCTGACCGACCATCACCTGGTCGAATCCGCCCTGGTATTGGAGATGCTCGCGTGACCTCTACTCAGACCGGCACCGACGCTATCTCGGCCGCGGCGGATGAGCTGCCGCTGACCATCGCGGCCGCGGCCGCCGCGCTGCGGGACGGCACCCTCACCGCGGTCGAGCTGCTGGCCAAGGTGACGGCCCGGGCCGATGTGCTGGACGGGCCGATCGGCACCTACATTCTGCGGACGGACGAGGCGGCGTTGGCCGCGGCCGCGCGTGCGGACGAGGAGCTGGCCGCCGGCCTCGACAAAGGCCTGCTGCACGGAATCCCGTTGGGTATCAAGGACATCATCGCGACCGCGGACGCCCCGTCCACCGCCCAGAGCCTGATCTTGCGTCCGGAGTTCAGCGACGGGACCGACGCGGTCGTAGTGTCGCGGCTGCGCGCGGCCGGTGCCGTGATCACCGGCAAGGTCACCACCATGGAGTACGCCTGCGGCGCGCCGGATCCGTCCAAAGGCTTTCCGACGCCACGGAACGCGTTCGGCTTGGGCTACTGGCCGGGCGGTTCGTCGTCCGGCACCGGATCTGGCGTGGCGGGCGGCATGTTCCTGGGTGGATTGGGGACCGATACCGGCGGCAGCGTTCGGATGCCGGCGTCCTGGTCGGGCATCACGGGCATGAAGCAGACCTTCGGCCGCGTGCCCAAGTCGGGCTGCGTACCGCTCGGGTTCAGCTTCGACAACATCGGCCCGATGACCCGTTCGGCCCGCGATGCCGCGGTAATGCTGGCGGTGCTGGCCGGGCACGACGAGTCCGATGCCTGCAGCGTGGACCGTCCGGTGGACGACTACGTCGGCGCCCTCACCGGTGACATCGCGGGCCTGACCATCGGCGTGGACACTTCCTTCCTGGACATGCCGTTCTGCGATCCGGACGTAGCCAGCCTGACCCGCGCGGCCATCGCGGTCTTCGCCGACGCCGGCGCCACCGTTGTCGAGGTGAAGCTGCCCGTTTATGAGGAACTGACCACCGCCACGATTGCCGGTCAGATGTCAGAGGCGCTGGCTTACCATCGCGGCGACCTGCAAAAACGCTGGATCGACTACGGCCGGCCGACCCGAGGCGCCATCGCCATGGGTATGTGGGTGACGGCGGCCGACTTCGTGCAGGCCCAGCGGGTGCGCCGGGTCGGCGTGCGGGCCGTCACGGAGCTATTCACCGGCGTGGACCTGATCATCACGCCCACCTGCCTGATCCCGCCGCCGGCCATCGACGACCTGTCGCTGGAACTGATCATCAACGGGATGCTCACGCCGTATTGGAATGCCACCGGCAACCCGGCGATGTCGATCCCGATGGGACTCACGTCGGCCGGCCTGCCGGTCGGATTGCAGCTGGCCGGGCGTCCCTTCGAGGAGACCACCGTGTTCCGCGCCGGCGACGCGTTCCAGCAACTCACCGACCATCACCTAGCTGAATCCCCGTACGTCCTGGCCCAACTTTTGTAGAGAACTGCACCATATAGGTGCAGTTCTCTACAAAAGTTTGAACAAGGAGAGCTGACATGACCGAGTACCTGACCATTGCCGAGGCTGGCCGCGCGCTCCGGGCCGGCGAGACGACCTCCCGGGCGCTGGTCGAGGCCGCGCAGGCCGCCGCCGATGCCTGGGAGCCGGACCTCGGCGTCTTCCTGGCCCGGTTCGACGAGACCGCGTTGGCCGCCGCCGACGCTGAGGACGCCGACCTGGCGGCGGGCATCGACAAGGGCCCATTGCACGGAATCCCGTTGGGCATCAAGGACATCCTGGCCACCGAAGAGGGGGCGGCCACGGCCCAGAGTCTGATCCTGGATCCAGCTTGGATCGAGGCCGGCCTGGACGCCCCGGTGGTGGCCCGGCTGCGGCAAGCCGGCGGCGTGGTCGTCGGCAAGACCACGACGTGTGAGTACGCGATCGGCTTTCCCGATCCGGAAAAGCCGTTCCCGATCCCACGCAACCCCTGGGACCTGGCCACCTGGCCGGGCGGTTCGAGCTCTGGCACCGGCGGCGGACTGCCGGCTGGACTGTTCCTGGGCGGCCTGGGTACCGACACCGGCGGCAGCGTCCGGATGCCGGCCGCCTACTGCGGAATTACCGGCCTGAAGGCCACGTTCGGGCGGGTCCCGAAGTCCGGCTGCGTGCCGCTCGGCTACACGTTGGACGGCATCGGCCCGATGGCTCGCAGCGCCGAGGACTGCGCGTTGATGCTGTCGGTGATGGCCGGCCCGGACCCGGACGACCCGATGTCCAGCCTGCTGCCGGTCGAGGATTACGCCGCGCTGCTCGGCGGGGACCTCACCGGCGTGCGGATCGGGGTGGACGATCTGATCCGGCATTCGCCGCAGGTCGACGACGCCTGGCCGGCACTTTTCGCCGACGCCATCGAGGTGTTGCGCGCGGCCGGCGCCACCATCGTCGACGTCGAGCTGACCTTGTTCGACGAGCTCAGCACCGCCCAAGCGATGATCATGGCCTGTGAGGCGGCGGCGTACCACATGCCCGACCTGCAGACCCGGTGGGGCGATTACGGCGCCGGAGCGCGTTACTTCATCGGCAGCGGAACCACCTACAGCGCCCCGGATTACGTCCAGGCGCAGCGGGTTCGCCGCGTCGGCCAGAAGAAACTGGCCGCGCTGATGACCGACCTGGACCTGATCGTGACGCCCACTTCGACCATGCCGGCGCCACTGGTGGCCGATCTGGACCCGGTCCGGCCGATGGATTCGCTCAGCGGCCTGCACACGTTCTATTGGAACCCGGTCGGCAATCCGACCCTGTCCGTCCCGGTCGGCTTCAACGGCGGCGGCCTGCCGATGGGGATCCAGATCAGCGGCCACCCGTTCGCCGACGCCGAGGTCCTGCGGGCCGGTCACATCTATCAACAGCACACCGACTTCCACCTGCGCCGTCCCGTGCGCACCACCGCCACCGCAGGAGTCTGAGATGAGCCAAACCCCGGATTCCGAAGCCATTGTCTCGGCGTTGCTGACGATGGCCGGCTTGAGCATCTTCGACGACGAAAAGGCCGCCCTGGTCGGTGGATTCGCCGCCAATCGCGCCGCCGTGGACGCGTTGTACAAGGTGCCCGAGGTCCGCTACGAGGTCCCTGCCCTGACCTGGAGTTCGGTGGTCTGATGGCTGCCGATGAGCCGTTGACCATCGTCGAGGCGGGCCGGGCGCTGCGGGCCGGCACGACGACCTCGCGCGCGCTGGTGCAAGCCGTGCAGGCGGCGGCCGACCAATGGGAACCGGACCTCGGCATCTTCCTGGCCCGGTTCAACGACACCGCGCTCCAGGCCGCCGACGTCGCCGATCAGGAGTTGGCCGCCGGCGTCGACCGGGGACCCCTGCACGGAATCCCGTTGGGCGTCAAGGACATCATCGCTACCGCCGAAGGACCAACGACGGCTCAGAGCCTGGTGCTCGAGCCCGATTGGACCGTAGCCGGCCAGGATGCCCCGGTGGTGGCGCGGCTGCGCAACGCCGGCGCGGTCATCGTCGGCAAGACCAGTACCAACGAGTACGCGATCGGGATGCCGGACGCGAGTAAGCCGTTTCCGATACCGCGCAATCCCTGGGATCGGGAGCGCTGGTCGGGCGGTTCCAGCGCGGGCACCGGCAACGGCATGGCGGCCGGTGCGTTCCTCGGCGGCCTCGGCACGGACACCGGCGGTAGCGTCCGGATGCCGGCGGCCTACTGCGGCGTGACCGGGCTCAAGGCCACGTTCGGCCGGGTACCGAAGTCCGGCTGCGTCCCCCTCGGCTACACGCTCGACGGGGTCGGACCGCTGGCCCGCAGTGCCGCGGACTGCGCCCTGATGCTGTCGGTGATGGCTGGCCCCGACCCGGAAGATCCGATGTCGGCCTGGCAACCGGTCGAGGACTACTTCTCCGCGCTCAGCCTGGGTGCGGGCGATCTGACCGGGGTGCGCATCGGGGTGGACAACCTGGACCGGTTCACCGCGGCTACGGACGACGCCTGGCCGGCTTTGTTCAGCACCGCATTGGACGAACTGCGCGCGGCCGGGGCAACGATCGTGGACGTGGAACTGCCGCTGTTCCGTGAACTGGTGACCATCCAATCGCTGACCATGGCGTCCGAGTCCGCCGCGTACCACATGCCCGACATCCAAGGCCGGTGGGCGGATTACTCCGTCGGCGCCAGGTACTTCTTCGCCACCGGCACCACGTACAGCGCGCCGGATTACATCCAGGCCCAGCGAGTGCGGCGGGTCGGCCAGAAGACGATGGCCGCGCTGTTGACCGAGGTGGACCTCATCGTCACGCCCACGTCGACCCTCCCGGCGCCGCTCCTGGCCGAGATGGTGCCGCGCCGGCCACGGGTCTCGCTCAGCGCGCTGCACACCTTCTACTGGAGCTCGCTCGGCAACCCGACCATGTCAGTGCCGGTGGGCTTTACCGGCGCGGGCCTGCCAATGGCCGTCCAGGTCAGCGGTCGGCCGTTCGAGGACGCGCTGGTCCTGCGGGCCGGCGACGCATACCAGCGGCGTACCGATTTCCACCTCGCACGCCCCGTACCGCGACCGGCGGCCGCACCGATCGCCGTCAGCGCCTGAGGAAAACCGAACGAAACCTGACGAGACCTGCTCACCGATAGTCAGCGAAAAGAGATCAACAGTGCTCAACCAGCAGCGCTTTGGCGGAAAGTGTCATACCAACCGTGAGGACAACGCGTGTCTGACGACCACAGAAAGCCCACCGAGCCAGCGACGCCGCCGGCCGCGCAGCGGTCCGTCCGGTTCGTGACCGACGGAGGGTCTGGCGGCGAAGCGGCCGCCCTGATCGCCGGGATCGCCGACGACGAGGGTGACGCCGGCGTTGCCGAGCTGGAAGTTCGGCCCGGGTCCAAGGGCTGGAACCACACCGCATAACTCAGCCGGGACGCACGCACCGCCAGCAACGACCCGCACAACGAGCAACGACCCGCACCGCCAGCACGACCCGCACCGCCAGAAACATCAACAGGCCGACGTAGAAAGAGGAAACGCCATGTCAGCGACCAGCCGTCCGTGGGGTTACATTCGCGGCCCGGAGGCGAGCCAGATCAAGGCCTATGCCGATCAGGCCGGCTGGACCTTCACCGCCGAGGACGTCGACGTCTACACCAAATTCGTGACCAACGCGATGGCCGGACTGGACCTGGTCGAGGACATGGTCGAACCGGGTATCCCACTCAAGCATCTGCAGCGCGATCCGGGACACCGGCCGAGCCCGGAGGAGGATCCGTGCAACGCGTTCACCCAGCTGTGTGAGGTGCGCGGTTCGGCCACCGGCCCGCTGGCCGGCAAGACCATGGCGGTCAAGGACTGCATCGCGGTCGCCGGCGTACCGATGACCAACGGCGGCCGGCGCCAGCCGGTGCTGGTGCCGACCGAGGACGCGGTGGTGATCGAACGGCTGCTGGACGCCGGCGTCACCATCACCGGCAAGACCAACCTGGAAGACCTGGGCTGGGGCCTGGGCGAGGGTTCGGCTTATGGGCCGGCGCGTAACCCGGTCGACCCGTCCCGCTCGACCGGCGGATCCTCGTCGGGTTCCGGTGCGGCGGTGGCGTCCGGACAAGTGGATCTGGCCCTGGGCGCGGACGAGGGCGGCAGCGTCCGGATCCCGGCGGCCTGGTGCGGGCTGGTCGGGATGAAGGCGACCCACGGGCTGGTCCCGTCGTACGGCATGAGCTACATGAACCAC
>JAOPUZ010000003.1 GCA_025966315.1 Frankiales bacterium
CTTCCCGGTCGGCACGGGGCAGTACGGGCCGAACACGCTGGCGATGGTGAAACGGTTGCAGAGCCAGAATGGGCTGGTGCCCAATGGGGAAATCGGTCCGAACACCTGGCGGCTGGCCTGGACCGGCGCGTATCGCCTCAAGTGACGTCGGTTGCGCCGATCAGCAGCCTGATTGCGTGAATGCCTTCAGGTATCCGACGGACTGGTAGACGTACTGGTAGGCCCAGGTGCGCAAGCCGATTCCGTGCTTGGCTGCGACCATCTCGACGGCGCCGTCGAAACACCGGCCGACGATGTATCGCGCTCGTGAGATGTGATAGGTCGACGTGATGACGATGACCTTGGTCCAGCCGTGTTCAGCCGCCAGGCGGCGCACCATCTCGGCTTCGCCACGGGTGGTTGCCGGGTCAGGCGTGAAACAGGTGATTGTCACGTGCGCAATCGAGCGATGGCAAGAATCGCGGTTCATCGCGGCCACGTCGCTAGCCCCGACCGATAGCACCAGGTTGTCGGCCAATCCGCCGTTGGCCAGTTCAAAACCGAGGGGAAGCCGACCGTTTTGATGGACCGAACCGAGCACCACGATCGCATCGGCGTGCGTCGGTTGGTTTAGTTTGGGGTGGACGACGACGAAGTAGCCGCCCACCAGCCATACCAACACCGCGACCAGCCCAGCGACAACGACGACGCGGGCACGCTGGCGTCGCCCGACCAACCGTTTTCTGGCCAAGCTAGCGGGCTCTCTCACGTAACAGGGGCACCGCCAGTAGCAGCGTCACAACGACGAACGCCGCACCGCCGACGATTCCGACCGCGGGCACTGAGACGTGCCGGCTGCCGTCCGACCGCGGCGCCAGCAGCAACAGGGTCAGCACGGCCAGGGCTTGGACCGGGACTTGAATGGCCAGGTAGCGCAGCAGGGCCGGCCGAAAGACCGCCAATTGCACCCAGCTCCGCAACGGAATTTCCACCATCGGGGCGGCCAGCACATGCACCAGGTGCAGGCCGGCCAGCAACACCAGGAACTGCCAATCCAGCGGTGAATGATCGCGCGGCAGCTGACTCGCGGCCAGGAACAGCAGCAGCGCCCAGGCCCCCAGCCGGCGCGGGAGGACGACCGCGAACACCGTTATGACCAGCCCCACGATGATCAGGAAAGCCTGGTGGTAGCAGACGAAACTCAGCAGGGCTCCCAGCAGCGCCACCACCGCTCGGACCGCGATGCCGGGTACCCGGGCGCCAAGTCGCGGCCAGTCTCGCAGCCGCGAGATGCCGATCGCACGCACCAGGCCGGCCGCACTCGCGGTGCCCGTCCGGGCGATCATCGCCGACCCCGAACCGGCCGGCTGAGCAGACGCAACCGGGCTTCCCGCGGTGCGGACTCGCCGTCGTCCTGCCAGCGCACGATCTCGACGCCTTGCGCCTCCAGGGAACGAACCCGGTCGCGCCGTTCCATCATCAGGATCCGGTGAGCCAGCCGGTCATAGCGGGTCGTGCGCCCGAACAGCGCGGTCGGCAGCACGTCGACAGCGATGACTCGATGCCCGTTGCCTCGCCACAGCGCGGCCATCCGGCCGGCTTCCTCGTCCAGAAAGCTCGACAACACGTAGATGAGGGCGCCCGAGACCACGACCGGAGGCCGCTGCCGGTGGGTACGCGTGCCCGAGGGTCTGGTCAGCTCGATGGCCCGGAGCAGCCGCCACAGATGTTGGCTGCCACCGCCGTGCGCGATCATCCGGTTCTCACTGGCCAGATCCTGGAAGCCGACCCGGTCGCCGACCTTGATGTAACCGGCCGCAATCGAGCTCGCCGCCTCGCGCGCCAGGTCCAGCGATCCGGTTCCCTTCATGGTCGCGCTGTTGCTGCTCCATTCCGAGACCTGCTCGCCGACGTCGTCGCGGCTGTCGATGACGATGAGCACGGTGGCATCGGCGGTCGCCGCGGTCCGCCGCACGTAGAGGTCGCCGGCAAAACGCCCTCGGCGAGCCGTGGCCTTCCAATCGATGCGGCGTAGCCGGTCGCCAGCGGTAAACGGATGTATGTCCCGGAAGTCGCCGCCGTCGCCCGGCCGCGCGGAGTCATGCGTCCCGGTGAGCCCTTGTAGGCGATGCGGTAAGGGCAAACTCGCAATGGCCGTGTACGCCGGAGTGACCACCCGATCCACATTGAGCGGGCCGTCGGAGATGCTCACCACCGAGGCGTCGGCGGCTAGCAGCCGGTACTCGACCCGCACGACCTCTTGCGGGCCTGAATGCAGCAGCGGGACCCGGCTGGTCAGGCCGCGCATGGTGTGCGGGCTGACCAGCAACTCCTGCACTTCGCCGCCCAGTTTGGTCACCCGGAGCGAGATGCCCTCGACGCCGTCCGGCACCGACAGCCCGAGCGTGAATTCGAGTTCGGCCTGCCCCGGGCGGCCCGAGAGGTCCACGGTGACCGTGCTCGGCTGCGTCCGGTCGGGACGTCGATCCCAGGTCCAGGCCGACGCCGCGATCAGGGGCAGCGCCAGTAGGGCGATGTCCAACCGGGACAGCAGTAGCCCGGTCATCGCGAGCACGCTGGCCACGCCGACGCCGACCGTGTACGTCGTGGCCAGCGCCCACCGGGGCTGGCTGACGCGCACGGTACGGCCGGGCCGGTCCGGATCGGGCTCGTTCGGCCGCGTGGCGGCGGTCATGACGAGGCGTCAACCGCGGACCGGTCACCGAAGGTGGGTGGCCCGGCAATCTCCTCGACGATTCCGGCCACGAGGTCTGCGGCCCGGGTGCCGGCGGCCCAGGCCTGTGCGGTCAGCGACAGGCGATGAGCGAGCACCGGGACGGCCACCCGCTTGACGTCCTCGGGCGTCACGAAATCGCGGCCGTCCATGACCGCTCGGGCCCGGGCGACCAGCATCAATCCCTGGGACCCACGGGGAGACGCACCCACCTCGATCGAACGGTGATTGCGGGTGCCCACGGCCAGGTCGACGCAGTAGTTCGCGATATCGGGCTCGACGTAGACGCCCTCGATACCAGCCTGCATGGCGCTCAGCGTGCCGGCGTCGATGACCGGCTCTACCGACGCCACCTCATGCCGGCGCTCCACCCGGTTCAGCAGAATGTGCTGCTCGCCCGCGCGGTCGGGATAGCCGACGGCGAGCCGGACCATGAAGCGATCGAGCTGCGCCTCGGGCAACGCGTACGTCCCCTCGTACTCGATCGGGTTCGAGGTGGCGATGACGTGGAACGGCGACGGCAGTGCGTAGCTCTGACCCTCGACGGTGACCTGGCCCTCAGCCATCGCCTCCAGCAACGCCGACTGGGTCTTGGGCGAGGTCCGGTTGATCTCGTCGGCGAGGAATAGCCCGGTGAAAATCGGGCCGGGACGGAACGTGAAGTCATTGGTCGAGGGCGCGTACACGAAAGACCCGGTGATGTCGGCGGGCAGCAGATCCGGCGTGCATTGCAGCCGTCGAAACTCCAGCCCGAGCGCGGTGGCCAAGCTGCGGGCAGCCAGCGTCTTGCCCAGGCCAGGGACATCCTCGAAGAGCACGTGGCCGCCGGCCAGCACGCTGGCCAGCGCCAACTCGACGGCGTCGGTCATACCGACCACGACCGTGCTGACCCGATCGAGAATCTCGTTGCTCAGCCGGGCAATCTCGTCAACCGAGAGGGGGGTCAGCACTGCTGTGGTGTCACCGGTCATGTGGAACTTCTCCTCAACGGCGCAGAGATTGGATTGCTCGGATGTGGTGGCTGCGATTGGTCGGGTCGATCGAACTGGTCGAGCTGGTCGAGCTGGTCGAGGCAACGCACCACCGAGCGCAGTAGTGGCTGGCGGCGTTGGTTGGATCGCAGTACTTCGTAGGCTGCGGTACCGATCAGTCGCTCGATCTCCGGACCGTCCTTCGGATCGCGCAGCTCGAGGTGGCGCAAGGCCAGCCGACGCTGACCGAGCTCCTGCACCGATCGCATCGCAGTGTGCCCGACCCGGCCGTAACGCGGCCGCAGGGACGAGGCGAGCCAGAGGACATCGTGGCGCGCCCCCTGCTTGACGCCGCTGATCACATCGCGCCACTCGGCGTTTCGATGCACCGGGACGGCGATTGCAAGCAGGCCGATGCCACCGAGGACGGCTCCGAAGGTGACCGAAAACCAGACCCCGGCGCCGAAGTACCAGCAGAGCAGGACGACTAACACCGACCCGACCAGCACCACGAACGTCAAGGTCCGGTTGGGCGCGCGCAGCAGGCTGCGCCACGCGGCCGCTACCGCCTCGGAACCGTTCTCGGTTCCATCGGTCTCCGCCTGCGGCGTTGCCTGCTCAGGCACGGCGGCCTCGCTGCGGCGCCGCGGCGGCCGTCGCGTCCCAGGTGGCAACCAGACCCTGAAGGGCTTCGCGGGCCCGGGTCACATCGGCCGCGGTTACCGGATGGTTGCCGAATCTGGTGCGCAGATAGAGCGCCAGCAACGTCCGGATCGGCCGGTCGTCGGCGAACGCGCGGCTCATGATGCGCGACGTGAACTCAGTTGGGGTCTCGGCGGGCCGTCGGACGATGCCGGAATCCTCGGCCGATTGCTGCAGGCCGAGCCAGGCCCGCATGACCGCGTCGTCCGGTTCGCGTTCCTCGTCCAGCAGCCGCAGCGCCTGTTCCACTCCGCGGCGGATGACGGGCGCTTCCGGTTCCGGCTCCAACTCGGCCGCGGAGGTGGTGAGCACCGCAACCTCGGGCACCCGCAGGGTGGCGCGCGACGGGCGCCCGGCGAGCCAGCGCCAGAGCAGCAGGGCGATCAGGATGACGGCAATCGCGACCGCTATCCAGAGCAGGATCTTGCCGACGTCGGGGTTGCTGCTACCAGCGCGGATCGCCGGTGGTGGTGGCTGGCTGGCGTTGGCGGCCGATCTTCCGGGCAGGGGTGCATTCTGCGGCGGGCTGGACTGCCAATGCGGCACCCACCGGGCCCCGGTGAACCGGCCGGTGCCCTCTAAGCCGGCGGCGATGACGACCAGGATTCCGAGTACCGCGCAGCTCGCCAGCATCCGGTGCCGGGCAAGCCAACTGTCGCTACGGGTCGCAGAAGGCGGCCCCGGCGCGTCACTCACCGCCTGACCGTACCTTCCACCCCCCGCCAAACCGCGCATTGTGCGGCCTGAGTTCCCGGTTTGATCGATCGAACCGGGAAGTCGGGCCGCAGAATGCCCAGAAGCGACAGGCGGGGGCATTGGCAGCCGGGGCATTTGCTGGTTGGCTACGTCGTAGCGCGTCCTGGACGGCGCAGATTCAGCTGAATTGTCGGCCTGAATATCCGCGGTGCCGCCGGCACAATCCGGTATCGCCGACCCGAGTAAGAGGGAGTGGCATGCGCGCATCGTTGGTCGAGAAGATTGACACTAACCCGATTGTCGTCGAGGACGTCGACATCGAGAATCCACGATCGGGTGAGATTCGGGTGCAAGTAACGCACTGCGGTGTCTGTCATTCGGATCTGCATTTCATCCACGGCGAGCTGCCTACTCCGTTCCCGGTAATTCTCGGTCACGAGGCGGCCGGCTTCGTCGAAGCGCTCGGACCCGGGGTCGAGGACTTCCGGGTCGGCGACAAGGTCATCATTTCGCTGCAGGGCCAGTGCGGGCGCTGCTATTTTTGCGTACGGGGCGAGAATCACCTTTGCGTCATGGGCAACGGCGTCAGCAGCGGGGTATTGCCGGACGGCGGAACCCGGCTGTCCCGTGGTGGCGAAACCGTGTACCGGGGCGTCGGGCTCGGCGCCTTCGCGGAGCAGGTCATCGTGCCGGTGAGCGCCGCGGTGACGGTGCCCGACGACACCCCGCTGGATTTGGCCTGCCTGATCGGTTGCGGTGTCCAGACGGGCGTCGGCGCCGCGTTGAACGTGGCCAAGGTCGCCGCGGGTGACACCGTCATCGTCATCGGGCTCGGTGGGGTCGGGATCTCCGCGGTGCAGGGCGCCCGGATCGCCGGCGCGGCCAGAATTGTCGGGGTGGATCCGGTCGAGAGTCGGCGTGAACGATCCCGCGCCTTCGGCGTCACCGATGTCATCGACCCCAACTCGGACGACTTCGCCGCGCTGGCCATCGATCTGACCGATGGCATCGGGATCGACCATGCCATCGACACCGCGGCCCGTCCATCCTCGATCACGGGGTCGATCAACGCGGTACGGCGGGGCGGCACCATCACCGTCGTCGGAGTTCCGGGCTTCGAGGACCGAATCGACATTCCGGTCATCGGTTGGGCGTTGGCTGAGAAGAAATACACCGGATCATTCATGGGATCGTCGAACGCCCGGCGAGAAT
Organism: Frankiales bacterium; assembly: GCA_025966315.1. Lineage (GTDB taxonomy): Bacteria > Actinomycetota > Actinomycetes > Mycobacteriales > Jatrophihabitantaceae > Jatrophihabitans_A. The sequence continues at coordinate 6,295 of JAOPUZ010000003.1, forward strand.
TCCCGCGCCTGCTGGCACTGTGGCGGGCCGGGCAGCTCGATCTGGAAAGCATGGTCACGGCCCGCAAATCGCTGGCCGACATTCCTGCGGCATTTGACGACCTGCGTACCGGCGACGGCCTGCGCACGGTCATCGAGATCGGCAGCTAGCCGCCGTCTTGACCTCGAGCTGATGCTTGATTCTCGGATTGCCGGCTGAGGCGGGTCAGTAATGGATGGCGCCCCGAGCGCCGCCGCCGACGGCAATGGTGTCACCGGTGATCGCCACGCTGAGCGGTGAGGCGAGAAACAGCACGACGTCGGCCACTTCGGCGGCGGTGACCAGGCGGCCGATGCTGACGTTGGCCGCCATGGACGCCTCGACGTCGGCAGCGCTGATTCCGCGGGCAGCGGCCTGGCCGGCGAGTAAAGCGGGCAACCGTTCGGTCACGGTCATGCCCGGGTGGACCGTCGTCACGTTGACGCCCGACCGGCCGAGCTCGTCGGCCAGATTTTTGGTCAGGGCGGCGACGGCGACGTTGCGAATGGATCCGAAAACGTTGCCGGTTTGCCGGGCGGCCAGGCCGCTGACATTGATGATCCGGCCCCAGCCCTGTTCGGTCAGGTGCGGTGCGACGGCCCGGGCGCACCGCAGATACCCCAGCACCTTGGTCTCGATCTCCGAACGCAGATCGTCGTCGTCGAGGTCGGCCAGCGCGGCCGGCGGCTTGCCGCCACCGGGCTGGGCCGCGGCGTTGACCAGGATGTCGACGCCCCCGAACTCGGCCACGGCGCGCTCGACCAATTCCCGCACCGAGGCGTCGTCGGTGGTGTCGGCGGCCACGGCCAGCACCCGACGGCCCGGGCCGGACAATCGGTGGGCGGCGTGCTCGAGCGCCACCCGATCCCGCGCGGCGATGACAACCGCCGCTCCTTCGCCGATGAGACGCTCGGCGACCGCGAATCCGATGCCGCGGCTGCCGCCGGTGACAATTGCTCGTTTGCCGGTCAGCTGAAGATCCATCCGTTTAACGTAGCGAACGACGAAACGCCGTAGAGCCCGCATTCCGGAAGGAACTACGGGGGGAATTGCGTTTTCAGGCGGCACTTCCTTCCGCAATTTGGCGATTTCACAGCTATCCCGGGGAGCGGCGCAGCTCACACGGCGATGCTGGTTTGCTGCTCGTCGAGATAGATTCGTAGTCATGTCGGATTTGAAGATCAGTGCCTGGCTCAGCACGTCGTGGCCCATCGAGGACGTAATCGAGGTCGGCAAAGAGGTCGAACAGGCGGGTTATCACGGCATCTGGGTGGCTGACCATTTCATGGTGAACACCGGTACCGAAGAGCGTTCGGACGCTGGGATGCACGAGTGCTTCAGCCTGCTCGCCGGCCTGGCCACTGTGGTTCCGCGGGTTCGGCTCGGCTCGATGGTCGCCGGCATCACCTACCGCCACCCGGCCGTGCTCGCCAATATCGCGTCCACCATCGACCATCTCAGCGGCGGCCGGCTGGTCCTCGGTATCGGCGCCGGCTGGCAGTTGAACGAACATGCCGCGTACGGCATCGAGCTGGGTTCGATCCGCGAGCGCATCGACCGCTTCGAGGAGGGCACTGAAATCATTCGTGGCCTGCTCACCGAACCGCGCACGACCGTCCAGGGCAAGTACTACACGGTAACCGACGCACCGATGGAGCCCAAGCCGGTCCAGTCGCGGCTGCCGATCATGATCGGGGCCAGCGGTGAAAAGCGCATGCTCGGGATCGTCGCCGAGCAGGCCGACGAGTGGAACACCTGGTCTACGCCCGAGGTGTTCGCCCAGAAGTCGGCCGCTCTGGACGAGCACTGCGAGCGCATCGGACGGGACCCGAAGTCGGTCTGGCGCACGACGCAGGCGATGGTGAATTTCGACGGTCCGGAAGGCGGCCAGCCGCCGTTCGTGACGATCGGCGGCTCGGTGGACCGGGTCGTCGATGTCGTCGGACAGTGGCAGGAAGCCGGGCTCAACGAGTGGCTCGTCCCGCCCCGCGGCACCGCGGAGCAGGCTCGCGAGCTGTTCGAACGGGTGATGAGCGAGGTCGCCCCGCAGCTCAGCTAGCCGCCGCCACGGCTAGTTCGGTGTGGTCAGCCGCCAGTGGCAGCGCGACGAGCGGTGGGCGGGCACGTTATTTGCTGAGGACGAAGCCTTCATAACCGTGCGCGGCGACCTCATCGCACTTTTCTTTGTAGTATCCGAAGCCGCCGATGTAAGGCATGAACACCCGTGCCTTGCCCTCGATGTTCGCCCCGAGGTACCAGGAATTGGCGTGCCGGAACAGCGTCATGTCGGCGACCTCGTTGACGTGTTCCACCCACGCCTCCTGCGCCTGCTCGGATGGCTCCATCTGCGCGAGTTCCTGGTCCTCGAGGTGGCTTATCGCGTCAGCGATCCAGTCGACGTGCTGTTCCACCGCGACGGTCATCACCGCCAGTACGGACGGGCTGCCGGGCCCGGTGATGGTGAACATGTTCGGGAAACCGGCGACGGTGAGACCGAGGTAGGTCTTGGGGCCCGCAGCCCACTGATCTTTCAGTTCGATGCCGTCCTTGCCGACGATGTTCATTCGCAGCAGCGGACCGGTCATAGCGTCAAAGCCGGTGGCCAGCACCAACACGTCGAACTCGTACTCACCGGCGGTGGTCCGCAGACCGGTTGGTGTTATTTCGACGATCGGGTTCGTCTTGACGTCGACAAGCTTGATGTTGTCGCGGTTGTAGGTCCCGTAGTAATGGGTGTCCATACAGATGCGCTTCGTCCCGATCGGATGATCCTTCGGGGCCAGCAATTCGGCTACTTCCTGGTCTTTCACGATCGCCCGGATCTTGTTCCGGACGAATTCCGCCGCGGTCTCGTTGGCCTCGAGGTTCGTACCCAGGTCGTTGAAGGACTGGAGCAACGCGAAGCCGCCCTGCCGGTAGAAGTGTTCGTAGACCTCGTCGCGCTCCTCCGGGGAAACGTCCAACGCCGACCGGTCGGGAATGGAACCCACATCGGCACCGGCCCGTGACACCAGCTGCGCCGCGCGGTGTTCGCGGTACTTTGCTTTCCATTCGGCTTCGCGAACCGGGTCCATCGGAGAATCATCGGAGGGCAGGCTGAAGTTGGCGGTGCGCTGAAATACGTACAGGTAGTCGGCCTGTTCGGCGATGACCGGGATCGACTGGATACCGGTGGAACCGGTACCGATTATCCCGACGCGCTTGCCGGTGAGATCCACGCCGGCCTTGGGCCATTGAGATGTGTGGTACCAATCGCCTTGGAAGCTCTCCAGTCCCTTGAAATCGGGAACGTTCGTCGCCGACAGGCACCCGGCCGCGGTGATGAAATATTTGACCGAATAGAGATCGCCGCGATCGGTGCCGATGAGCCACCGGCGGGTGGCTTCGTCATAGCGCGCCGAGGTGACCCGGGTCTCGAATTGAATGTCTTTACGCAAGTCGAAACGATCGGCCACGTGATTTGCATAGATGAGTAGTTCTTCCTGCGACGCATAGAACTTCGACCAGCTCCAGTCCTGTTCGAGCTCAGGCGAAAAGGAGAAGGAATAGGTCATGCTCTCGACATCGACGCGCGCTCCGGGATACCGATTCCAGTACCAGGTCCCGCCGACGCCGTCGCCGGCCTCGACCGCCCGCACGCTGATTCCCAGTTGGCGAAACCGGTGCAGGGCGTACATCCCGCCGAAGCCGGCGCCGACGATGAGAGCGTCGAACGCCGCCGTCGGTTGGGTGGTGGCTGAGCTGGTTTGTGTCTGTGTCATCGACTATCTCTCTCGCTCGGTCGACCGCCGGACAGCTGGCAAGAAATTTGAGGCACGAGATTGGGTACGCAACGGGTGGCGCACTGGGTGTGCGTAAAAGAGAACAGTTCCCGCCTAACCTGTCAAGACCTGTCACGCTGTTCCGTCAGATGACATGGTGTAAACCTAAGCGAGAAAGCGATGAAGAAGATCTTTTAGCGGGTCGATCTCTTGCAAAATAAACATGATTGCTGAGTTCAGGTTTACAGTCTGGAATCTGACCGCCACGCCCGCCGGAGGGAGCCCTTATGACCGAGGTGCGGTTCGATGGCCGTGTCGCCATCGTCACCGGTGCTGGACGCGGCATCGGCCTCGCCCACGCGAAACTGCTCGCCGCGCGGGGTGCGAGCGTCGTGGTGAATGACATCGGTGGCGCCATGGCCGGTGGCGGTCAGGATTCCACGCCGGCCATGCAGGCGGTGGCTGCGATTCGCGCCGAAGGCGGCACGGCGGTGGCCGATACATCCGATATTGCCAATCGAGACGGCGCCCGCCAGCTGGTCGCCAAGGCGATCGAAACGTTCGGCCGGGTTGATGTGCTGGTCAACAACGCGGGTATTTACACGATGGATGATTTCCCGAATCTGGAATGGGCCGACGTCGGGCAACAGCTTGATGTGCACGTAGGCGGAAGCTTCAACGTGACGCGAGCGTGCTGGCCGTACATGGTGACCGCCGGCTACGGCCGAGTCGTGATGACGACGTCCACCGGTGCGCTCGGATCGGCCAACCTGACCGCGTACGGAACTGCCAAAGCGGGTGTGCTTGGGTTGGGTCGCGCACTGGCCATGGTGGGCGAACCGCTGGGCATAAAGGTGAATGTGGTGGCCCCGATGGCCATGACGAGGATGATGAGTGCGGGCATGGGGGTGGGCTCAGAGCCGCCGCGGGACGACGAGCGGGACCCAAGCTTGGTCTCGCCGCTGGTGGCGATCCTGTGCCACGAGAGTTGCCCGGACACCGGCGAGACCTACCTCAGCGGGATGCGCCGGTATGCGCGAATCTTCATAGCCGAGACGCAGGGTTACGTGCACCCGGACCTGGCCGTCACGCCCGAGGCGTTGCTCGAGAATTGGGCTGCGATCGATGACCTCGATACACCTCACCTGGTTCCCGACACCATGAGTTGGAGCGCGATCAACGAGCACCACATCAAGGCCGGCTCGCATGATGACTGAGCAGACCAGCGGGCTACCGCGGGTTCGGATCCGCGCCGCGCAACGGGAGCTGACCCGCTCCCGGTTCGTCGACGCCGCGGTGGCGGTCTTTGCCGAACGGGGATATCCGCGGACCACCGTCGATGAGATTTGTGAGCGTGCCGGCGCCACCCGTACCACGTTTTACCTGCATTTCAAGGCCAAAAGCGATTTGCTGCTGGAGCTGATGGATCGTGGTGAAGGCCATTTCCACGCCGTCTATCGTGATCTGAGCGACGTCGCGCACGACCCGACCCTTGATGGTGTTCGGCGTTGGCTGTCGACGGCAATGCAGGAATGGAAGGTCGTGGCCGATCTGTCGCGGCCCATTCTCGAGGCCGCCGTCATCGAGCCGGAGGTCGGCGAGATCCTGCGCAAGCGCAACGCCAGCCAGGTCGACGAGCTCGCCGCCGCTCTGCGCCAGGGTGCGCGACTGCTCAGTGCCCGTGACGCAGAGGTCTACGCGAGCATCCTGTTGGCGCCGCTCAGGTACTACTTCGAGCTCTACGTGCGGGGTGAGAAGTTCGACCGGCCCCGGGTGCTCGACGCGATGGCCTCGGCCTGGATGGCGGTGATCGGAGGTACCCAGTCCGATGCCTCGATGTGACCCGCTACTGAACATTCAGCGGTGTTTGAGCGTCTCGGTGCGACGTTGATCCTGATTCCGCAGGGCTTCTTGTGGCAGGCAGGCCTCGAGCTGTTGAATCCGGACCAACAACATGTCGCGGTGGCTGATGATGTCGGCGAGCCGGCTCCCGGCCGGGTCACCGGGCGGCAAGGCGCTCTCCGGGCCAGCGGCCAACAGCAGCTCCCGTTCACGATCAAGGGCGGCGATCGCGCTGATGGCGGCCCGGCGACTTTTCAGCGCGTCCCTATGGGCACTGGAGGTCGAGCGGTTGCGTCGTTCCGTCATGTCGCCCGATTCCCGCGAAGCCAGTCGCTGTAAAGATGTACCCGTAGTCCTGATCGGCCACGGCAGGCCGCAGTTGAAGCAAACTTGCCGAAGGCCTCGGTGACCGTATGAGGGCGGAATGGTCTCGCTACCCGCGCCGTGGCCGCGCCAAACCAGGATCGCGCCAAACCAGGATCGCGCCAACGGCGCCTACTGAAGCGCGACTGCTGTGCGGACGCCGTCGACGAAGGCGGCCGGACGCTCCCAGGCCGCAAAGTGCCCTCCGTCGGGTTGTTCGTCCCACGACTGCACGTCGAAGAATCGTTGCGCGAACGAGCGCGGAGCGATGACAAGATCACGCGGGAAAATGGTCACCGCGGTCGGTATCTGCACCCCTTTCACGGGTTTCGAGCGCTCGACGTAGGGAGAGAAGGACGTTCCGATCGTGCCCGTGACCCAATAGGCGGTAACCCAGGTAAGCAGGTCCTCGCGCGGGAACACCGATTCCACATCGCCGCCGCTGTCGCTCCAGCTGCGCAGTTTCTCCACGATCCAGGCGGCTAATCCGGCCGGTGAATCGGCCAACCCGGCCGCCAGGGTGTGCGGTTTGGTCGCTTGCTCCTGGGCGTAGGCGCCCTCGGCGCGCTGCCAGCGTTGACCGCGGTCCAGGTAGTCACGCTCCTCGTCGCTGAGTTCGGCCGAGTCGATCGAGAACAGGTGGGAATGTGGGACATCGGTGAGGTGCAGCGCGCTGACGTGCTCGGGGTAGAAGGCGGCGAGCCGTTCGGCGACGCCGCTGCCGACATCCCCGCCGGACACCACGTAGCGGTCATAGCCCAATTCGGCCATCGCGCTGGCGATCACGTCAGCCATCCTGGCCGTCGACATACCGGGCTCGGTCAGCGGTTCGGCAAAGGGGTAGCCGGGCAGGCAAGGCACCACGACGTTCAGGTCGGTGAGCAGCGGCAGCACTTTTTCGAACCGCAACACCGAGTCAGGCCAGCCGTGCAACAGCACGACGGCCGTGCCATTTTCGTCCGTGGCCCGCTGGTGAATCGATCGCAGGTCGAAGCTGTCGGCACTGGTTCGTACCCAGGGCCAGCCCAGGATGCGGGCTTCGTGGGGTCGCCAGTCGTAGGATTCGGCCCAGTACGCGACGAGCTCGGCCAGGTAATTCTCGTCGGTGCCGCGGTCCCAACCCAAGCCAGCTGGCAGTACGGGACGACGGGTCGCCACCAGTCGGCGGTGCAGATCGTCCAGGATTGTTTGCTCGACCGGGGCCGGTGCGTCGCTCATGGCCTCAGTATCACGGCGAGCCTCCGGCCCGGCAATCCAAACGTCGTGAACTCGAGCATGCGGGAGCCAGAGTGGGATTTGGCAGAACAGTACCGGAATCAGTACTGTTCTGACAGGGAGGTGGGTTAGGTGACGTTCCGAGACGAGCTGCGTGACGTGGCACTCGACCAGCATGGCTACGTGACTACTCGGGATGCCGCGCGTCTCAAGATCCCGCCGATCGAGCTCCGCAAGCTCGCTTCACGCGGAAAACTGGAGAACGTCGCCCGTGGTGTGTACCGGTTCCCGGATCTACCGCGTGAGCACGGAGATGAGTATGCCGCCGCGGTACTGACCGCCGGTGACGACGCTTATCTGACCGGGCTGTCGGTGTTGGCTCTGCATGAGCTGGCCCAGGTCAACCCACGCACGATCGACGTCGGAACCGACAAGCGGGTCCGTCTGGCCCGACCGGGCGCGATCAGGGTCATCCGGCAGAACGTCCCTGCTTCGGACCGCACCGTGTATGTCGGCATCCCGTCGGTGACGGTGGCGCGTGCGATCAAGGATGCGATCCAGACGGTGATGTCTACCCGGCTGGTCCAGGCCGCCGGTGACGCGAGGGCGCGGGGGCTGCTGACCCGCTCCGAGCACACGGAGATCGTCGAGAAGCTCAATGCCGCGGCGCCCCAGATCGAGGAACTGTCGGGGTCGGTGCGTTGACCGCGCCGCGGAAAGTCGCCGGGCTCGACGGTGCGCTCTCGCGCATGGCGACCGAGCGTGGTGTGACGCCACGACGTCTGCAGCGCGCCGGTGGCCTATGTGATGCAGCCATTCAGAGTCCGCCTGTTCTACCAGGGCAAAACGTGGCTGAGCAACCTCGACCTCGAGCTCGGGCACGACGAGATCGGGTGCACCGGGGATCCGGCAATGGTGGTCGCCGACGATCTCGTGAAGCTGTTCGCCGAACTCGGACTTCCGGAGCCCGAGCCGATGCCGGTGATTGCCGTGCATCACCAGGTGGCGCAGAAACTGCACGCGGTCACCAGCCCCGACAGCCAGCGCGCACATGACATGGTCGACCTGCAGCTCCTGGTCACCGACGATCTGGATCTGGCGCAGGCCAAGGCGACTACCGAGCGTCTGTTCCGGTTCCGGGATCAGCACTCCTGGCCGCCGCGTGTGGAGCTGGGTCCGCGCTGGTCGACGATCTACGCCGATGCCGCGCAGGACGTGGACGTGCTGACCGACGTCAACGCGGCAGTGGCGTGGGTGAACGACCTCCTCGACCGGATCGACACCGCGCAGTAGCAGTGATTCTCGACCGGTAGCGCACCGGCCGGCCGGCCCGTCCGCTGCCGCGGCCCACGCCGCCGAAATCGAATGCGCAGACGGGATACGGTATGAAATATCCGCTGTCGGCGAACGGAGACTCTCGCGCGTGACTCAGATGGCATCGCTGGCGATAGCGGCCAGCACGGGGGAGCGCGCCTCGGGCCGGCAGGCCTGGTCGTTGTTGTGGAAATCGAGCCGGCCGCTGGGTGTGCTCGTCGTGGCCTGGGCCATCGCGGGCGCGATCACCCCCGCGGTCGTGGTGGCCGCGCTCGGCCTGATCGTCGGGAGGGTCCCCGGCGCCATCCAACACGGCATCGGTTCCGCGTCCGGGCATCAGCTCCTCGAGGCCCTGGTCGGGGCAGCCGCCGTCTACGCGTTCTCGTTGATCCTGGATCCAATCGGCTCGTCCCTCGGGATAGCGGCCAAGGCCCGGATCACCGGCGAGCTGCAGGGCCGGCTGCTCAAGGCGGTATCCGCGCCGGTCGGGGTCAGTCATCTCGAAGACAGCGCCGTGCTCGACCGGCTGGCGCGGGCCGAGGGCAGCCTCACCGGATTCTTTCCCGGCGACGCTCCGGTCACCTGGGTGGGCGTCGTCGCTTCGCGCATCAGCGGCGTCATCGGGTGCGTGGTCGTGTCGGTGTTCTGCTGGTGGCTGGGGATCGTCCTGCTGCTCATGTGGGTGGGCGTGCGGAAGGTAATGCTCACCGCCGTCGTCCGGCAGGCCACCGAACTACGGGGCGAAACGACCCTGATGCGGCGGGCGTGGTACTTCATCGGCGTCGGATCGAAGGTGCGAGACGCCAAGGAGATCCGGGTCTTCGGCTTGGCGGACTTCGTCGGCGGTCGCTTCCACTCGGCCTATCAGGACGCGATCACGGCCGGTCAGTTCGGTTTGAAGCAGCTGCATCGGCGGGCCGCGGTCTGCTGGCTGGTGGTGCTGGCCGGCTATGTCCTGGCCCTGGTGGTCATCGCCATCGCCGCGCGCGATCACCGGATTGCCTTACGTTCGCTGGCGATTCTGCTCCCGATGCTCGCCGTGACGCAGGCCACCGGCAGCGTCAGCTACGACGACATCGGTCTCATCTGGGCCATGGCCGGCCTACCGGACGTCGACCGGCTCGAGCAGGAACTACGTCCGGTCGACGACGAGCTCGCCGGCCATCGCGAGCCCACCGGCATGCCGGTGAGTGGCGTCCGCTTCGAGTCCGTGCACTACCGATACCCGGCCGGTACCACTGACGTGCTCGATGGGCTGGACCTCGAACTCGCCGCCGGCACGTCGACCGCGATCGTCGGTGTGAACGGCGCGGGCAAGTCGACTCTGGTCAGCCTGCTTTCCCGGTTGCGCGACCCCACCGCGGGTCGGATCACCGTGGACGGCCTGGACGTCCGAGAGTTCGAGCCGCGTTCCTGGCAGCGCGCAGTGGCCCTGATGCCGCAGGATCCGGTGCGCTATCCGGTGACCGCGTACGACAACATCGCGTTCGGTGCGCTGGCGCACCGCGACGATCGGGGCGGCGTCGAGGACTGCGCGCGGTTATCGGGATTCGCCGAGGTGGTGGACGGGTTGCCGGCCGGCTGGCAGACCGTGCTGTCGCGCGAACTACCGGGCGGCTCCGATCTGTCCGGCGGTCAGTGGCAGCGGCTGGCCCTGGCCCGCGCGTTGTTCGCCACCCGGCACGGAGCGCGGCTGCTGGTCCTCGACGAGCCGACCGCCGCCCTGGACGTACGCAGCGAGGCCCAGTTCTACGGACGCTTCATCGAGATAACTCGGGGGTTGACCACCGTCGTCATCTCGCACCGGTTCGCGACCGTACGGCGCGCCGACGTGATCTTCGTCCTCGACGGTGGCCGGATCACCGAACGGGGCAGCCACGATGAACTGGTCGCCGCCGGCGGCACGTACGCGGCGGCGTACGAGCTGCAGGCGGCGCGGTTCCGGGGTCCGTCGTGACCGAAGCGATTGCGCTCCGGCGGCCGCGCCGGCTTAGCCGGCTGGCCGCGGTGATGTTCTTTGACGGCTTCCGGGCCGCGCCGGGCTGGATGTCGATCGTGACGATCATGCTGGTGCTCGGCAGTGTGGCCAGCACCTGTTACCCGCTCGGCTATCGCCTGCTCGTCGACGGCGCGCTGGCCGACTCCGTCCCCCACATCGTCTGGGGCGTGGTCGTGGTGGGCGGCCTGCTCTCGATCGGCTGGGTGCTGACCGCGATCGGGGCCACCGAATCCATGGCGCTGTCCGACCGGATCGCCACGTTCCGTACCCGCCGGCTGATCACGCTCATCAGCGGCGTCCCGGGATTGGAGCATCTCGAACGTCCGGACTACCTCACCGAAGTCGAGCGGTTGAACGCCAACCGTCGCCAGCTGGCCGCCGCACCACGCCAAGTGCTGCGCAACTTCGCCAGCGTGGCCCGCATCATCACCTTGCTGGTGCTGCTGGCGTCGGTGTCGGTGTGGCTGTTGTTGCTGCCGCTGGCCGCCGTGCCGCCGCTGTTCGCCGACCGGCTGGCCAAGCAGATCACCAAGCGTTCCGAGGACGAGATGGCGCACACCAGACGGCTGGCGACGATGCTGTTCGGCTTGACGTCGGACGTGACCGCAGCGGGGGAGGTGCGCGCGTACGGGCTGTCCGAACACCTGGCCGCCGAACACGCCCGGCTGTCGGCCGAAGTGGACCGCCGCAGCAACACCGAAGCCCGCCAGGTGCTGGTCGTGCAGGGTGCCGGCTGGCTGCTGTACTCGGCGGCCTTGATGGCAGCGATCGCCTTCGTCGTGATCCGAGCCGCACACGGCGGACTGTCGAGCGGCACCGTGTTGATGGCCGTCTCGCTGATTCGCCGATCGCGCAATCAGCTCGCGTCCGCGGCGCAGGGCTCGGGCGCGCTCGTGTCGACGCTGGCGACCGCCGACCGGCTGTTCTGGCTGGAGGATCACGCCGCGGCCGAGAACGCGCGGGCCGGAACCGACCCGGCGCCAGCTACGCTCACCCGGGAAATCACCTTGCGGGGCGTCAACTTCCACTATCCCGGGACGCAGGTTCCGGTCCTGCGGGACATCGACGTCACCTTTCCCGCCGGCGCGACGGTCGCGATCGTCGGCGAGAACGGCTCCGGCAAGACCACTTTGGTCAAGCTGCTACTGGGTATGTACCGCCCGGACGGCGGCGAGATCCTGGTTGATGGCACGGCCTTGGCGCGGATCGACCCGCAGGCGTGGCGACAGCGATGTACGGCCGCGTTCCAGGATTTCTCCCGCCTGCATCTGGCTGCCCTGGAGACGGTCGGTGTCGCCGAGCTGCCGACGCTCGGCGACGAGCCCGCCGCGCTGGCCGCCCTGGAACGAGCCGGCGCCGGTGAGCTGGCGACCCAACTGCCGGCCGGCCTGGCCACCGAACTCGGTTCGGCCTTCACCGGTGGTCACGGATTGTCCGGCGGGCAATGGCAGAAGTTGGCCCTGGGCCGGGCGATGCGCCGCGAGCAGCCACTGCTGATCGTGCTGGACGAACCGACGGCCAGCCTGGACGCACGCTCCGAGCATGCCCTGTTCGACCGCTACGCCGCCGCGGCTCGGCAAGCCGGTCAGGACGCCGGCGCGGTGACGGTCCTGGTCTCGCACCGGTTCTCCACCGTCCGGATGGCCGATGTGATCGTCTACATCGAGGATGGCCGAGCGGTCGAGTCCGGCAGCCACGACGAGCTGCTGGCCGCGGGTGGCAAGTACGCCGAGCTGTACGAACTGCAGGCTAGCGGCTACCGGTGACCGGTACGACCGAAGTTGCGCCGTCGTCGTCGTCGTCGTCGCCGTCGCCGTCGTCGCCGTCGCCGTCGCCGGACGTCGGCCGGTTGCCGGGCTTGGCTGGTCAGGACGTTACGGTGTTGGCTGTTACATCCGGCCGAATCGGATAGCACGCCGGACAGCGAAGCGGATGGAGGCTAGCGCGAGGTGGACGTGATCGAGGGCCTCCTCCACCGGGTCGATCAGACGCTGACCCAATCTGTCGGCCGCTATCCCGCCTACGCCGACCCGGTCACCGGGACCTGGACGTGGTCCACCCAGGGCGGCTGGCTCGCCGGTTTCTGGCCCGGTCTGCTCAGCCTGACCTCGGCGGCGACCGGCCGGTCGCGCTACGCCCACGCGGCCGCCGACTGCCTCGACCAGCTCAAATCCCGCACCGACGCGCCGACGGTGCTACGCGGTTTTGTCTTCTGGTACAGCGCAGGTGTGGCCAAGATGCTCGGTCAGGGAACCGGTGGCGAGGAGTTGATCGCCATCGAAGCGGCCCGGTCCATGGGCGCCACCTTCGACGAGGCGGGCAAGGTACTGCCACCGGGGCGCGAGGACGCCCATCTGTACGGCTGGCCCCGCTCAGGAGCGTGCGTTGACAGCCTGCCCGGCAGCGTCCGTCTGCTGGCCTATGCCGCGCAACAAACCGCGGATCCTGATCTGGGCTTACTGGCCTTGGCCCACGCCCGCGGGGTGGCGCGATTGTGCGTGCGGAGCGACGGTTCGGTGGCCCAGGCCGCGACCTACGATGCCCTCGGCGACGTGACCTCGCGGACCTCGATCAACGGCTCGTCGCCGGACAGCACGTGGTCCCGTGGCCAGGCCTGGGCAATGCTCGGCCTGGCGCAGGCCGCCAACGTCTCGGCGGAGTTCATCCAGCCGGCGACGCAGGTCGCGGACTGGTATCTCGACCATGCGCTGGACGACCTGCTCTGCTACTGGGACTTCGACGACCCGGAGATTCCGCGGGCCCCGCTGGACACCTCGGCCGCGGCCGTTGCGGCGGCGGCGCTGCTGAAGCTCGCCCCGCTGCTCACCGCCGGGCGCACCCGATACGTTTCGGCGGCGCGCAGCATCGTGGAGTCGCTCAGTTCCGGCCACGTCAACGTGTTCGGGGCATTGATCGACGGCTGTTACAACCGGCCGAAAGAGATTGCCGTCGGTTTCGAACTCATCTGGGGTGATTACTACCTATTGGAGGCTGCGCTCGCGTTGGACGGCAGGATCGACAGCGCGATGCTGTAGACCGGGTGGACCGGCGCCCGGTGAGTTTCGCTTTGCCGGCCGGTCATATCCGGTGACGGTCGTTGTGAGCCCGCCCATGAGAGGACAGCGTCATGCTTCAGATGATCATCCCGAATCTCTGGTTCGACACCCAGGCCGAGGAAGCCGCGCAGTTTTACGTCAGTGTGTTCAAGGACGGCCGGATCGTGAACGTCGCGCGCTACCCCGAAGGCAGCCCAGGCCCGGCCGGCACCGTGATGACGGTGGAATTCGAGGTCAACGGGCAGCGCTTCACCGCCATCAACGGCGGACCGCAATTCACCTTCGACGAGGCCATCTCGTTCCAGATCACCTGCGAGGATCAGGACGAGCTCGACTACTTCTGGGACAGTCTGTCGGCCGGCGGCGAGCCGGGCCCGTGTGGCTGGCTGAAGGACCGTTACGGCCTGTCCTGGCAAGTAGTGCCCGCCGGCATGGACGACGTCTTCAACGACCCCGATCCGGCCCGAGCACAACGCGCCATGCAGGCCATGATGCAGATGAGCAAACTCGACATCGCCGCATTGCGCAGTGCTGCGGACGGCGTCTCGGTGGGCTGACGGGCTTGCATCACCGATCGTGCAACATCTGGCATCAGCCTGATGCCAGATGTTGCACGATCGCGAGAGGGCCGGCCGGCACCGCGAGCGGCCGGGAACGGAAGGTGTGCCGGTAAGCCTGCGGCGTGGTGTGCAGCGTACGAGCGAAGTGCTTTCGCAGGTTTCCGGCGTTGACGAATCCGCTGTGTTCGGCGACCAGTTCCACGGGCAGGTCGCCGGTCTCCAATAGTCGCTGGGCCAGTTGTAGCCGCTGGCGTAGGAGCCATTGATACGGCGTGGTCCCGTTGGTAGCGGCAAAGCGGCGGGCAAAGGTGCGCCGGCTCATGGCCGATCGAGCCGCGAGCTGGGTCACCGTTACCGATCCGGCCAGGTGTTGCTGGGCCCAGGCCAGCGCCTCGGCGAACAAATCGTGTTGCTCGACTTCGGGGACGGGGGATTCGATGTACTGGGCCTGGCCGCCGTCGCGATACGGCGGGATTACGAGTTGGCGTGCGAGCCGGGTCGCGACCTCGGCGCCGTAGTCCAGCCGAACGACGTGCAGGCAGAGATCCAGGCTCGCCGCGCTGCCGGCTGAGGTGAGGATGTCGCCGCCGTCGACGTAGAGGACATCGGCGTCGACGGCGACATCGGGGTACCGGTCGGCGAGATCGGCACATTCAGCCCAATGCGTAGTGACCCGCCGTCCGCTCAGCAGACCGGCCTCGGCCAGCACCATGGCGCCGGTGCAGAGCGAGACGAGACGGGCACCGCGTCCGTGCGCGCGTCGGAGCGCGGCCAGCACCTCGGGCGGTACCCCGTCGGCGCCGTAGCAGGGTGGCACGATCACGGTGTCCGCCTGAGCCAGTTTGCGGAGCCCGTACGGCGCGTCGATGCGCAGCCGGTTCTGGAGCGAGATCATCCCGGGGCGCGCGGCGCACACGGCGAATTGATACCAGTCCGCACCCAGATCGCTCGGGTCGTCGTAGCCGAATACCTCGCAGGCAACAGCGAATTCGAACATCGATACGCCGTCGTAGACCACTATGGCCACCTGATGCGGCCGTGCCCGCAGGTTGGCCGTATTAGCACGCATATTGACAATGATGCCACTTACCGTAGCGGCCGTCCGGTCGCAGGATGCAGGCATGGCAATCAGTCTCAGGCCGCACCGGCACCGCATCATGGCATTGTCGGGCGGCGCTCGGCACACCATTTTGGTGGCCGAATCCATGGAGCCGCTACGAGTGGTCGCCCACCGGCAACGCCCGTGGGATCCGATGCTGGCTCGGGTTCACTCGCTCACGTTGGACGGAATGCTGGCTGCCGGCATCGGTCCGGAATCCAGCCGGCTGCTGGCCGTGCGGGCCGATGCGTTGCTCGAAGCGGCGGCCCGTCGCCGGTTGGGACGGCAGTGGGAGGCCTTGCTGCAGCGGGCGAATCGGCCGGACACCATGCACGATCCACGGCTGCCGTTGCCGCGCGCCCGGATCATCGACGCCGGCCCGGACATCCGTCAACTGGCGGCGTTGCTGGCCGTTTCGCGTCCGGCGTCGGTTCGCGGTATCGCGCTGGCCAGCGTGCTGCTCACCGACGGCGCCGGGCCGGTACACAACCCGCGCTGCCGACTCGATCTGGGTGGCGTCGTTCGGGCCGCGATCAATTTTCTCCCCGAACGTCCTACGCCCGCGTCGCTATAGCGACGCGGGCGTAGGACGTTTCGGGAAGGACGGGGCTACTTGCTCACCACGCGTAGTTCTCCGGGGCGGTTTTGTATCCTGGGAAGATCTCGTCCAGGCGGGCCAGCGCCTCTTCGTCCAGCCGCACATCGAGCGCGCGGACGGCGGCGTCCAGCTGCTCCTGGGTGCGCGGGCCGACGATCGGTGCGGTGACCGCGGGCTGGTGCAGTAGCCAAGCCAGCGCGACGTCGCCCGGTTCGTAGCCGAGTTCCTCGGCGAACTCCTCATACGCCTCGATCTGCGGACGCAGGCGCTGGACGGTCTCGACCGCGCGGCCTTCGAGCCGGCGCCGGCCTTCGCGTTGCTTGCGCAGTACGCCGCCCAGCATGCCGCCGTGCAGGGGAGACCAGGGGATGATGCCCAGGCCGTAGTGCTGTGCGGCCGGGATCACTTCGAGCTCGATGTCACGGGTCGCGAGGTTGTAGATCGACTGCTCGCTGCTCAAGCCGGTGAAGTGTCGCGTTGCGGCGGCGGCCTGGGCCTGGGCAATATGCCAGCCCGCGAAATTGCTGCTGCCGACGTACAGGATCTTGCCCTGCGCCACCGCGACCTCGATCGCTTGCCAGATCTCTTCCCAGGGCGTGGTCCGGTCGACGTGGTGGAACTGATAGAGATCGATGTAGTCGGTCTGCATCCGGCTCAGGCTGGCGTCCAACGCCTTGCGAATGTGCAACGCCGACAGCTTGCCCTCATTCGGCCAGGGACCCATCTCGCCGTAGACCTTGGTGGCGATGACGGTGCGATCCCGGCGTCCGCCGCCTTGGGCGAACCAGCGACCGAGAATCGTCTCGGTGGTGCCGACGCCCAGATCGCGGCCGTAGCGATTGGCGGTGTCGAAGAAGTTGATGCCGTAATCATGGGCAGAGTCCATGATCGAATAGGCGTCGGCTTCGGGGGTGATCGGGCCGAAATTCATAGTGCCTAGGCAAAGACGGCTCACGGACAGGCCAGAACGGCCCAGAGTGGTGTATTCCATGCCGTTCACTCTGCCCGGCGGGCTGGTTCACGTCTACCCAGCGCCGGCCATGAATTTGCGGTGGGCCGGAGTCACAATTACCGCGCCACCAATGACCGGTAGCCGTGTTGCCGATAGGGCGCCCCTAATGCGCGATGAGCAGTACCCGGAACGGAGTAATACGTCTCAGTACGTGGAATTCGCTTCGAAGATCTTGCGCGGGTTGTCCACCAGCATGGCCTTGATCTGGTCGTCCGTCACACCGCGAGCCTTCAGGGCCGGCAGCACGTTCTCGCTGATGTGCAGGAAGTGCCAGTTCGGGAAGTCCACTGCGGTGCCGGCGCGGAACTCGTTCGGCAGCCAGTCCATCCAGCACGACGCGTCGTGCGACAGGACCATCTTGTCGGCGTAGCCCTTCTCGCACAGATCGGCGACGACCCTGACCCGCTCGTCGAAGGACAGGAACGAGTGGTCCTCCATCCCGAACCGGTCCATGCCCAGGTAGGACCCCCGGCGCAGCACTTCCTCGAGATAGTCGAGGTCGTTGGTGTCGCCCGAGTGGCCGATCACCACCCGGGACAGGTCGACGCCTTCGTTCTCGAAGATGTCCTGCTGCTCCAAGCCGCGTCGCAGTCCGGCGTCGGTGTGCGTCGAGATCGGTACGCCGGTGGCTCGGTGGGCTTGGGCGGTGGCCCGAAGCACCCGCTCGATGGTCGGCGTCACGCCCGGCTTGTCGGTGCAGCACTTGAGGATGCCGGCCTTGATGCCGGTGTCCGCGATGCCCACGGTGATGTCCTTGACGAACATCTCCACCATGGGTTCCCGGTCTGGAACCAGGCTGCCCGGGCCGAAGAGGTTCAGGAAGTGCGGCAGACCGTCATAGGTGTAAACGCCGGTGGCCACGATGATGTTGATGTCGACGGCCTCGTTGATCTGCTGCAGCCGCGGGATGTAGCGGCCCATGTTCATCACGGTGAGGTCCACGAGGGTGTCGATCCCGGCCGCCTTGAGGGCGGTGAGTCGCTCGATGGCTTCCTTGACCTTGACGTCCTCGTCCCAGCCGATAATTTCCGGGTAATTCTCCGGGAATTCCGGCGTGAAGATGAAGACGTGCTCGTGCATGAGCGTGGCGCCGACGGTGTCCGATGCGATCGGGCCGCGGACAGATTCAACCTGAGTCAAGACTTTCCCCTTCTGGTGTATGGGCGACGGCACGCACTGATTTCGGCTAGAAGACGCGCCACCAGTCCTCGCGGGCCCGCGCCTCGTCGCCGTTGTGCTCGGCCACGATCGCCCCGCTGCGCATGACGTAGACGTGATCGACGAACGCGAGCGCGGCACCGATCGCCTGCTCGACGAGGATCACGGTGACGCCCTGCTCCTGGCACAGCCGCCGGGTCGCCTCCAGCAGAGTCAGGTTGATCTGCGGGGACAGGCCCAGCGACGGCTCGTCCAGCAGCAGGATCTTCGCGCCGGCCATGAGCGCAATGCCCATGGCCAGCATCCGCTGCTCGCCGCCACTCATCGTCTGTGCGTATTGGCCCAGCCGCTCACCGAGCCGCGGGAACAGATCGACGACGTTCTCACGCCGTGCCGCGACGACCTTCTTGTCATGCTCGAGGGCCGCGCCGAGTTGCAGGTTGTCCCGAACCGTGAGGCCGGTGAAGACCGCACGCTCCTGCGGGAGATACACCACGCCCTTGCGGACCCGGTCACTGATCTTGGACGCCGTGACGTCCTCACCGAAGAGCTTCACAGTGCCGGCAAACATCGGCAGCAGACCCGAGATGGCCTTGAGACTGCTGCTCTTGCCGGCACCGTTGTGCCCGAACAGGGCGGTGATCTTGCCCTGTTCGGCTGAGAAGGAGGCGTCGTAGACCACGGGACGGCCGAGATAACCCGTCCGCAATCCGGTGGTCTCCACGGCGATGTCCGTACGGACGGTAGCCGTGTGCTGGTGGCCGCTGTTCGCGAGATCCGTCATCCGATTCTCCTCATACCCCGAAGTAGGCGCGACGGAGATCTTCCTCGGCCATCAGCTCGTCCAAGGTGCCCTTGGTGCGGATCCGCCCGGCTTCCATGAAGTAGCAGTTGGCGTTGAGCATCTGCAGGAAGGCCAGGTTGTGCTCGACCACGCAGACCGTCTTGCCCTGGTTGGGCAGTTCGCGGATGACCGCGGCAACGCGCTCCACCCATTCCGGCTCGACGCCGCTGGTTGGTTCGTCCAGCAGCAGCAGCTCGGCGTTAGTGGCCAGTACCCGGGCAATGGCGACCAGCTTCTGCTCGCCGTGCCCAAGGTCGCCACAGAGGGTGTTGGCCTCGTCGAGCATGCCCACCGACGCGAGCAGTTCCAGGGCCCGCTCGCGCACTTCCCGCTCACGGCGCCGGACCTGTCCCGGGGCGGCGAACAGCTTCCACACGAACTCGGCCGGCTGATCCGGAACCGCGATCATCACGTTCTGCAGGGCGGTCAGGTAACGGAACAACCGAACGTCCTGGAAGGAACGAACCATGCCGAGTCGGGCGATGGCGTTCGGGGACTTGCCCCGCACCTCTTCACCATTGAGCACGACCGAGCCCTCGTCGGCCGGCATGAAGCCGGTGAACAAGCCGAACAGGGTGCTCTTACCGGCACCGTTGGGACCGATAAGTGCGGTCACCTGGTTGCGGGCGACCTGCATGTCGACCCCGGCCACCGCGGTGATGCCACCGAAGCGCTTGACCAGGCCGGTGACGGTCAGGATCGCCTCGGCTTCCGGCGGGGGCGCCTGATGCGTGAAGTGGTACGCGCCGGCCTCGGGATCGTCGAGATCTTCGAAGGCCTCGCCTTCGCCCGTGGTCAACGATCCGAGACCGCCAGTACCGGCACTGCCGGAACCGCTCAAACCACTCAAACCACCGCCCGAGCCACCCATCACCGACGACAGCGCGGGTACCTGCTCGTCCGTCCCGACCTCGGTTCCGCCGAGGTCCAGCGCGGGCGCGACCTGGCCGTGCGCGATCGCGTCGCTCAGCGACCCGCCACCGGCCAGTGCGTCAGCCGTGTGCGGTCGTCCGGAGTGCGCGACCGCCTTGTTCTTACTGCCGAGGCGTTGCCACCAACGCGGCCGACCGGATACGTGCTCCGGAATCAGACCGGCCGGACGGAACACCATCAGCAGGATCAGCAGCGCGCCGTAGACGACCTGCTGCCAGAACGAGGCATTGTTCGGGTTGACCTTGACCCAGTCCTGCAGGACCGGCGTGGACAGCGTGATCAGGGCGGCACCGACGATGGAACCGATGAGGTTTCCAGAGCCGCCGAGCACCACCATGATGACGAACAGGATCGACTGGTTCAGGCTGAACGAGGCCGGTGCGGCTTGGCTGTAGTAGTAGACGAACAGCGAACCGCCGAGGGCACCGATGGCCGAGGCGATACCGAATACCGAAGCCTGGAAGCGAACCGTGCTGAGACCGAGCGAGCGGGTCGCTGGCTCGTCCTCACGAAGGCCCTTGAGTACCCGGCCGTAGCCGGACTCACCAACCCGCCAGCAGAAGCCCAGCACGAGCAGACCGATGACCAGGAAGACCGGGAAGATCTCGTTCGGTGTTCGGAAGGCGTGCCCGAACAACGACACCGGTTTGACGTCGATGATGCCGCTCTGGCCGCCGAAGTAGTGGATGCTGCCGAGCAGCGACGAGACGATATAGGCAAACGCCAACGTCAACAGGATGACGAAGTCCGCCCCGACGCCCAGGGCCGGCAAACTGACCAGCACCCCTAGGACGAAACCGACCACCATGCCTATCAGGGTCGCGAAGACGAACGTCATGCCGGCGTGCACGGACAGCAGCGCTGCGGTATAGCCACCGACCGCGCCGAACGCCGCCTGGGCGATCGAAGCCTGACCGGTGTAACCCTGAACCAGGTTCAGGGACATCGCGAAAGTCGCGTAGATGATGATCTGGTTGATGTAGTCAAAGGACTGAGTCATGCCGTCACGCCCTTCCTACGAGAGCCGCTGGGGAGAGGCGCAAATTGGGGAACCGCAGCTTGAGCGACATGTAGACGACGTAGACCAGCAGGATGCCGAACACCACGACGTTCGACCATTCCGGGTTGACCCAGAGCTGACACATGTACGAGATCAGGCCGATGATCACGCCGTACACCGCCATCTTGATCGGGCTGGCAGACATGCCCGCGAGGAAGGCGACCAGGAAGCCGTAGAAGACCTGGTCGAAACCCATGCCGGGCGAGGCGGACGTCGAGGTGGCTTGCATGATGCCGAGGATGCCGGCGACAGCCGAACCGATCGCGAACACCAGGAGGAAGATCCGGCTGACCTTGATGCCGACCGTGGCCGAGAGTTCCGGGTTGCTGCGCGTGGCGACGACCCAGTGACCGCGCTGGGTGAATTTCAGGAAGGCCCAGATAGCCAGGATCAGCACCCAGGACACCAGGAACTCGGTGATGTCGAACTTCGGGATGTTGGCCGAGCCGATCTTGAACGCCTCGATGCTCATCAGGTTGAACGAGAGCGGCGCGGTGTTGAAGTGGATCGACAGCGCGTTGGTCGCCAGCGTCGAAATACCGAGCGAGGCGATGAACGTCGGGATCAGTGGATTAGCACCACGATTGAGGGTGTGAATTGAGATCGGTCTATAAACCAACAGCTCGATCAACACCCCGAGCAGGGTCGCGCAGAAGATGCCGAACACCGCCGAGGGCCACACGCCCCATACGAAGTCGTTGTACGCGTAGATCGCGCCGTAAGCCCCGATCACATACGACGACATGTACGCCACGTGGAACCGGGAGGTAACGCTCAGAATCAGGCTGAAACTCACCGCCAGCAGGCCGACGGTGCTTCCGAAGACCAAACCTAGTAGGAACAACTGCAGGGCCTGGGTACCGTTCATCGCTTCCCTTCCGACGGGTGGCGCCGGACGCCGGCATTAGCTGCCGGCGCCCCGCTCACCGTTGCGTGCTCTGTGCGTGCTTCTTGCGTCCGGCTGCCCTCGGTAGTTGCCTTACAGCGCCTTGAAGTCGATGCCGCCGATGCCGAATGAGGCCAGCTGGTTGACGGACTTGGTCTTGGTCGAGTACTGGAACAGCCCACACGGACGGCCGGTCACGGTGTGCGTTTCGGCCGACAGCTCGATCGAGCCGGTGGTGTCACCCACGCCGTAAACGCTCATTAGCTTGGGGTCTTTCGCCAACGCGGTCTGCAGGTCGGTGCCGCTCTTCGGGTTGCCACCGGCCGCCAGGGTGCGCTGGATGAGCTGCCACAGGAAGTAGGTGTTCTCGTAGTAGTTGGCCGGGTAGTAGTCCGGGGTCTCGCCGTAGGCGGCCTCGTACTGCGCGACAAACTTCTGGCCCCACGGGTTGCCCGGGTTCTTGGCGTCGAAGTAGTCGTAGGCGAACATGTACCCGTCCATCGCGGATGCGGCGAGGTCGACGCTGCCCGGGTCGAAGTCCGGGCCGATGACGGCGGCCTTGACGCCGGCCGAGCTGAGCGCCTTCATGAACGACGCCGGGTCGGTGCCCCAGGTGAACGGGAAGATGGCGTCCGGGTTCAGCCGCTGGATCTTGCTGACGGCCGAGGACCAGTCGTAGGCGCCGCTGCTGCTGGCCGCGGTGTAGACCTCGCCGACCACGCTGGCGCCGGGCAGGTACTTGGACAGCGCTTCCTTGAGCACGTCCACAGCAGCCGTACCGATCGGGCCGATGTCAGCACCGGCAACGACGACCTTCTTGATGTTGGGCATCTTGGCGGCCAAGTACTGGACGGTGCCGGCGTAGGTGTCGTTCGGGGTGATGGCCCGGGTGCCCCACACGTAGGGCTTGCCCTGGAATGCCTTGATGTCACCGCCACCGGGGTCGGTCATCAGCACCTTGTACTGCTGTCCGGGGGCGATCACGTTGCCCTGCGCGAAGAAGCCACAGGTGATGGCGAAGGGCAGCTTCGCACCGCCCCATTGCCGCATGGCGTTGGCGCCGGCGGTCGTCGATGCGGCGAAGTCCTTGATGTTGGGCGCGAGGTCCGGGCCGCCGGCCGCCTTGATCTGCTTGATGGCCAGGTTGATGCCCTTGAGGCTGGACTGCCCGTAGGGCGCCTGCGAGGTGCTGAGCAGCAAGCCGGCCGCGAACGGATAGGCCAGGCCGGCGCCGGCGTTCGTCGTGCCGCCACCGAACGTCGTTTTGATGAAGTCGATGTCCTCGGTGGAGGTGGTCGCGCTCGTATTGATCTTGGGCGTCGACCCGGTGGAATTACGCCCGCTTCCGCAGGCCGCGAGCAGCGCGCCGGTCGCGCCGATCCCCCCGATGCGCAGCGCGGCACGGCGGCTGAGCATTGGGTTCAGCTTGTGGCTCAGTTCGCTCGATGCGCTGGTGTCCAGGTCTTCTGACATAGGTCCGGGTCTCCTTTTGATCGCCGTGGAAGCGTTCGACACGTCGAATTTCATTCGAGTCTCGAATGCCAATTTAGGTTTTAGAGCGCCTTCGACGTGTCTTTGCTTCGCGATGTCTATGCCACAAAACCAATGGACCGGAGTTGCGCAACCTTGTAGCTGTCACCGCTGGCGGTACCCAAGAAGGTCAGATCTGTGAACACGTGCAGGTGTGCCTTACGGCCGCGGTTGGCTGGCTTGCCAAGCGCGCCCGCACAGACTGTCGGGAAATGTCCCTGGAACATGCGGTCTAACCGGCCGAGTCGATCGGCTCTGTCGGTCGGTGGCAGATTAGGCATCGCCGTCGTGCTACGTCAAGGTTTCCGCGAGGTTGCAGACCAAACCGTGAACAAGCAGGAGTCGATCTTCTTAAGTCTGCGAGCTGCACCGTACCTGCGCGTTTGCGACTGCTCACTTCGTGTTTATGCAGGCGGGTAGTAAGGCTCCTGGTTCGCGCGCCACGCACCCGCGTCGCGCCCGTGTCCCGGCGGCGAAGACGCGGAACAGAATTCATTGACCTTCGCGATCTCTGCGGGGTACGTTCGGCCAACCGAACACAAGACGAAGTTACGAATGGGCTTGTGATGACGACGCAGGATTCGACCGGCCGCGGTAATCGTCCAACAGAACGTTGGACGTGCCAGTCTCCTATCGAACCGGCTCGGCTCGGTTTGGTCGTCGTAATCATCATCAAAGCGTTATAACCGGTGCCCGATTCGGAGCTGGTCAGTCGCGCTCGTCGCGATGAAGGTAAACCTCGCCGGCCATCGCAATGCGGGTCTTGGGCTGATGTTTGCGTATTGACATCGAATCTTTATTTTCCCACAGTGCACTAGAGGAAGAAGAGTCCAAACATGGCTGACCGAACAATTCTCGTGACCGGTGCCGGACGAGGTGCGGGGCAGGGCATAGCCACCGCGCTGGCCAACGAGGGCGGCAATATTGTCATTTGCGACCTCGACGCGGCCACCTCCGACGCCACCGCGAAGACCATCGAGGAACGCGGCGCCACTGCGTTGTCGATCCAATGCGATGTGTCCGATGAGAATGCGGTGGACGCGATGTTCGCCCAGGCGGTCGAGCGGTTCGGCACTATCGACGTGCTCGTCAATACGGTGGCCTGGATTGATCCGCCCGGGCCGATCGCCGAGCTGCCGACCGAGCGCTTGCACAAGGCGATCCGTACCAACCTGGACAGTGTCATGTTCTGTACCCGCGCGGTGCTGAAGACGATGATTCCCAACCAAAAGGGCGTCATCATCAACATCTCGTCGTTGAATGGCACCCGGGGCTTCCCGGACCGGCCGAGCTACGGCGCGACCAAGGCCGCGGTCATCAACTTCACCCAGACCACGGCGATGGAGAACCGCCAGTACGGGATCCGGGCCAACGTCCTCGTCCCGGGCGGTATTGCCGGCGAGCGGGTACGCCTGCTGGGTGAGATGGGTGCGGCGCTGGCCGAACAACGCGGCACTCCGCCGCCGGTGCGTCCGACGGTGCCCGGGCCGCCGACCGAACTTCTCGATCCCGAATGGATCGGGCGCTATGTCGCTTACCTGATTTCTGAGGACGGCCGGCACATCAACGGCCAGGCTCTGGTAATCGGTGACGCACCTCGGTCACCGTTGCAGGCCATGTTCCCCGACATCTAAACCGGATATATCCAACCCGGGACAGCTACCCCGGACAGTTAATCTCGACATCTGAATAGGCTCCCGGGTCTTTGCCGGAGTTCCGCACTGTCACGAGTTCGTCGCAGCTCCACCGTTCCCAGAATTCCCAGATCCGAGTCGTCGGAGGGTCCGTTGCGCAACATCACTGGAAGCCGCTACCTGGCCGAAGCTTTACAGGCCTACGGCACGACACATGTATTCATGGTCCCGACCGTGGCGGTTCGCGCCCTCGCGGAGATGGACGAACTCGGCGTTCGAGGAATCATGGCGCACGGCGAGAAGGCCGCGGCCTACATGGCCGACGGCTACGCCCGCGTATCCCGCAGCCCCGGCTACTGCCTGGCCCAGACCATCGGGTCGGCCAACTTGGCCGCCGGGCTGCGCGATG
>JAOPUZ010000006.1 GCA_025966315.1 Frankiales bacterium
CACCATCGCCGGCACTCATCCCTGGGCTATCAGGCACCAGCCCGATACGCTGCAGCCTGCACACACCAATGAAAACCAGGCGACTCTCACAAACCCTGGACCACTTCACGGGGCCCTGCCAGGTCAGCACCGGCGTGGGGCAGCACCGGCGACGTGGGCCAGTACCGGCGACGTGGGCCAGCACCGGCGTGGCCAGCGAGCTTGAGGGTTGGTGTGAGCTGTAGGCCAGTCAGCCGGTCGGTGACACCCACCAGGCGGTCGGCGTTTGGCTAGCGGCTGTCGCGCCAGCTGACCCATTCGCGCAGCAGGCTGAGGTCGTACTTCGGTCCACCGACGCCAATGGTGAACAGCGTTGCGCCCGCAGCGACGTAGCCATCGGCGGTCTCTTCGGGGCGGGACTCGCCCACCGCAATCGAACGCTCGACCTCGCTGGGATCCCGATTGATTTCTTTGCACCAGTTGTCCAGCACCTCGGACTTGTGCTTGAACAGGTCCAGGTCGACGAACGAATGCCAGATGTCGCCGTGAGCGGCAACGAGCTTCAAGGTCTTCCGCTCGCCGCCACCACCGATCAATACCGGGATCTTCCGCGTCGGAGCCGGATTCAGCTTGCCGAGCCGGGATTCGATCCGAGGCAGCGCGTCGCCAAGGTCGTTCAGCCGGCCGCCCGCCGTCCCAAAGTCATACCCGTACTCGAGGTAGTCCTTCTCGAACCAGCCCGAGCCAATCCCGAGGATCAGCCGACCATCACTGATGTGGTCCACCGTACGAGCCATGTCAGCGACCAGTTCGGGATTCCGGTAGCTATTGCACGTCACCAGCGCGCCGATTTCGATACGACTGGTCTGCTCCGCCCACGCAGCAAGCATCGTCCAGCATTCGAAGTGTTTGCCCTCGGGTTCGCCGTACAACGGGTAGAAGTGATCCCAGTTGAACGCGACATCCGCGCCGATCTCTTCGGCCTCGGCCAGGGCCTCGCGGATCATCCCGTAGTCGGCGTGTTGGGGCTGCAATTGGATGCCGATACGCACCGGATAGGTAGTCACAACGCGACGTTACCGCGCCATATCGGAGACGCGCTCCGGTTCGTGATCTACGCCTCGCGCGAACGGAAACGCCACCACCAAGGCCAGCAGAAAGGACACCAGCGACGCCGAAAGCCAGGTGTGCCCAGCCAACCCGACGTCCTGGCCAAGCCGTCCCCAGAAGGACGCCCACCACGAAATCTGACCGGGATTGATCAGCTCGTACAGCAGGAAGCCGACCGCCCACCCCGCCAACATCCCCGGCCGGGTCGGCGCCGTCGCCGACGAGTCCCAATTCCGGCCGCCGGTTCGAAGCCACGCCGCGACCAGCACCCCGGACATGGGTACGAATACCGCGCCGATCAAGGACAGAAAGTTCAGGTAGTCACCGATATGGATGACGAGCGCCGCCAACGTCAACAGGCTGCCGATCGCCACGGACAACACCCGCCGGTCCCACCCTGGACGCAAATTCTGAATGGATACCGCCGTCGAGTACGTGTTGGCGAAGCTCTGGTCCGTCTCCCGAAGAACCAGAATCACCAAGGCGACCACCCCGAGTGGCAGTGACATGTACAGGTCGAAGATGTCGTCCGGATTGTTGAGAACATGCAGCAGGCCGATCAAGCCGACCAGGTAGCAAGCCACCTGCGTTACGCCGTATCCAACAAATCCGCCCAGAAACGCCGAGCGTCCCGAGCGGGCGTGCCGCGAATAGTCCGCGCCGAGCGGCACCCACGAGATGCTGACCGCGATCACCGCATCGACTGCCAGCCAAAACCCCGACCAGGATGAGTTGGGCACCGACGGAATACCCTTACGCAGCAAGCCGATCGCCAACACCACAGAGGCAAGTACCACCAGCACCGCCACATATCGGCGCAGGACCCGGATCGCGCCGAGCGGCCGCACCGTGAGCAGAGTCGTCAACGCACCGGCCAGCAATACGCAGAACCATCGATCCAGATGATCGTGCGCCACCGAACGCAGGCTCTCGGCAATCAGGATTATCTCGAAGGTTCCCCAGCCAAGGTTCTGGGCAATATTGAGCACGGTGGGCACATAGGACGCGCGACCCCCCAGCAATCCACGCAACAACACCATCGCTGGCAGCCCCGTTCGGGCGCCCAGCACCAGCGAGATACCAAGAATCGCACCACCGACGGCCGTGCCCAATACCACCGCCAGGACCGCCCCGGCGAACGGCAGCGGCCGGTTCGGCAATGCCAGTAACACCGTGCTGGCGGTCGTCAGCCCGAACAGGCTCACGCCGAGGTTGCCCCAGAACCCGAACTGATCCAGCAAGCCGAGCGTGCGCGGTGCTGATTCGTTGAGGGTGTGCGGAGCCTCGTTCCGGTCGTCGTCCGGTGGCGGCTGGTTCGGAAAAGGCTGGTCGGTGTAGGACAGGCCCGAACCGGGGCGGCTCGACTCGGGCTTGCTCGAGTACGGCTGGTTCGGGTCGCCACGTTGAATGAGCGATGACATCATGCACCTCTTCCTTCGCCGGTATTAACCGGATCAGGTTCGAGCGGTCGGCGGCACGAAGTCGGCGATATGTCGCGACTCGATCCACCCTCTCAGCCCGTAACGCCGGGCTCCCGCGGGGACGGCTCTAGATTAGTACGGTGACCAGCTCGCTGTCTTCCGACCCCGTGCCGACAAACCCCGTGCCGACAAACCCCGTGCCGATCGCGCTGTCCATCGCGTCTTCCGATTCTGGGGGCGGCGCCGGCATTCAAGCCGATCTGAAGGCGATGTCGGCGTGCGGCGTCTTCGGCACCACGGTCATTGTGGCTTTGACGGCCCAAAATACCGTCGGCGTAACCGCGATTCATGAATGCCCGCCGGAGTTCATCCGCGCCCAACTCGCTGCGCTGTTCGCCGATCTCCGCCCGCAGGCCATCAAGTCGGGCATGCTCTTCTCGGCGACGGTGATCCACACGGTGGCCGACTTCCTCGATGAATTCGCAGCCTCCCAGCCCGGCCACCCGCTGCCGTTCGTGCTCGACCCGGTCATGGTCGCCTCGTCCGGCGCGCGGCTGTTGGCCGAGGACGCGGTCGCCGCACTCGTCGAACGGCTGTTCCCGCTGGCCACCGTGATCACGCCCAACCTGATGGAAGCGCAAGCCCTCACCGGCCTGGCCACGGAGGATCGCATCGTCCTCACCGAGGCCCTGGTCCGACTCGGTGCGCGCGCAGCGTTGGTCACCGGCGGCCACGGGCTCGAACCGGTCGAGCACCTCTTCCACGACGGACGTCATCTTGATCTGCCCGTGATCCGGCACGACGTCGCCGCCACGCACGGCGCCGGCTGCACGCATTCGGCTGCACTCGCGGCCTGCCTGGCGCGCGGAGATTCCCTCGAACATGCGGCTCGGCGCGCAGTACTAGTGGCCGGCGCGGCGGTCAAGCACGGTCTAGCCGGACTGGGTGCCGGTGACGGCCCGGTGGACGCACTGAACCTGCGCACGCTCAGTCCGCCGGACCCGCCGATCCTGGCCTGAACTGGGTGAGCGTGAGCACCGGATAGGCCGCTCCGATCAGGGCCGAGCGCTCGGCGTCGGCAGCCGGCACCAGCGCGAGAGATTCCAGCCCTGCCTCCGACCCTGCCTCTCGGCCTGCCTTCAACCCCGCGTCCCGCCCGCCGTCCCGCGCCTGCCGAAGTCCGCGACGGATGGCCGGCGCGACCAGGTCCCAGGAACCGACGATCGAGCCGCCGATCACCAACGTCTGCGCGCCGAAGCCGGCCAACCACGGAGCGAGCACTTCGCCGAGCACCTCGAACGCGGTGCTGAACACCCGGTCGGCCATCGGCTCACCCGCGCGCGCGGCCTCGGCGATTTCCCGGACATCGAGCTTCGCATCGCCCCCGGCCGCCGCATAGGCCCGGCGAATCGCCCGGCGAGACACGTGATCTTCCAACGGCCGGCCCCGATAACTGAGCAGATGCACTTCCGCCTCCGGCGGCACCCGTGGATCGTCATCGACGACCCGGCCATGTTCCAGGAACGCCGAACCGACGCCGGTTCCGAGTGTGATGGCCACGCACCGGTCCGCTCCGACCGCGGCCCCGGCCAGCCACTCCCCGACCAGGAACGCGCTGGCATCATTGATGAAATCGATCTCGCTCGGGCGCGCCGACCGCGCTTGGAGAGCGGTCATCAAGGCCGCCCGGACGTCGACCCCGTCCAGCGCATCGAACTTGCCGACGCCGGCGAACCGGGCGACCCCGTGGACGTAGTCGAACGGACCGGGCATCGCCACTCCCCAGCGCGCACCGGCCGCCGGCTGCAGCGAGGCCGCCGTCTCCGCCCAGGCCCCCACGATGTCGGCCGCCGTGCCCTGCGCGTCCACCTCGACCCGGACCGCGCCGGTCACCCGCCAGGGTGTGGTCTCGATCCAAGCCGCGGTGACGTGCGTGCCGCCGATCTCCAGAATGGGAACGCGCTGGGCGGGATTGGCCAAACTCACGAAAAATCGAGCTTCAACAGCGCATTCTCTATGACCTCAGCCAACGCGGGATGAATCCAGTATTGGCCTCGCGCCAGCTCGGTGACGGTCTGGCCGAACGACATGCCCTGGATGAGCGGCTGGATAAGGCTTGAGGCGTGCGCCCCCATCAGATGCGCGCCGAGCAGCAGCCCAGTGTCGCGGTCGGCGATGAGCTTGCAGATGCCGACGGTGTCCTCCATCGCCCACCCGTACGCGGTGCTGCCATACTCCTGGACCGCGCACACGTAGTTGCGGCCCTGCGCCGAGGCTTCCTCTTCGGTGAGGCCCACGCCGGCCAGCTGAGGGTGGGTGAAAACCGCAGACGGGACGTACCGATGGTCGAAAGCCCTTAAGTCATCGGGGTGAACGAGGTTGTGCGCGACCGCCCGCGCCTCGTGGTTGGCCACGTGCTTGAGCTGGTACGGCGACGACACGTCGCCCAACGCCCAGACGCCCGGAGCCGTCGTCCGACCGTACTGATCGACCTGCACGCGCCCGTCCGGGTGGATGTCAACCCCGGCCGCGGCCAACCCGAGCCGATCCGAGTTGGGCTGCCGGCCAACCGCGAGCAACACGCGATCGCCGGTCAACTGGCTGCCGTCGGCCAGGTCCAGCTGGACACCGGCCGCGGTACGGGTGAGCTTCGTGGCCTCGGTGAACAGCCGCACGTCCCATTGTTCGCTCGCCACTTCGGTGAAGCGCTCGCCCACTTCCGCATCCGAACGGCGCAGCAAGCGTCCGGACCGGCACAGCAAGGTGACCTTCGCGCCCAGGGCGCTGAAGACGTGCGCGAATTCGACGGCGATGTACCCGCCGCCGACGATGATCAGGTGCTCGGGCACCTCGTCGATCCGCATCACGGTGTCGGACGTGTCGAACGGGACGCCCCGGGCGAGCGCGTCCTCGAACGCCGGCGGCAGCACAACCCGGGCGCCGGCGGCAATGACAATCTGGTCCGCGGTGATCCGGTCACCGGTCGACATGACCAAGGTGTCACGCGCCACGAACTCGGCGTGCCCCAGAAACGCCGTCGTGTTGTCGCCGTTGATCCGGTAATCCCGCCCGCCGGCCGAGATCGGATCGATGCGGCCGAAGACCCGGTCACGAATATCGGGCCAGCGGACCTTGTCCAGCGACGAATCGATGCCGAATCGCGCCGAGTCCGCGATCGTGTTGGCCACCTCGGCGGCGTACACGAACATCTTGGTCGGGATGCAGCCGACGTTCAGGCAGGTCCCGCCGAAGACGCCTTCTTCAATGATCGCCACTTTCTTACCGTCGAAGTCCGGCGTCACCAAGGAGTTGCCGGAGCCGCTGCCGATGATCGCCAGATCGAAATCAGTCACGATCAAACATTAACCGGCCAAATCAAGCGACGCAGTGCTCACGCAGGCGCTTACCCCGGCGCTGCTTCCGGGCGGCTGTGGCTTGCGTAGGGTCGAACCCATGACCGAGCCCGATCCGGAGTCCGTTTTCGACGTCCTGAACAGCGACCACCGTGCCATTGCCGAGCAGCTCACAGCGCGCCCGGTCGCCGCTGACAGCGAGCCGGACGGGACGGGCGAGGCCGGCGACGCGGCGCGGGAACAGCTGGTCATGGACCTGGTGCGACACTTCGTCGCCGAGGAGCAGTACCTGTACCCGACGGTGCGCGACCGGATCCCCGACGGCAGCGCCATTGCCGACGAGGCATTCCGCTCTCACCGAGACTGTGAAGCCGAGCTTCGGGTCCTGGAACGCCAGGATGCGAGTGAATCTGAGATCGCCGCCGTGCTGGCCAGCGTGGCCGCGCAATTCGACGTCCACGTACGCAAACAGCAGAATCTGTTTACGCAATTGAAGGCCGCCCTGTCGTCGGCTGAGGCCATCGAGCTCGGCGAGCAGGTGCTGGGCTCGGAGCAGGTCGCGCCGACCCGGCCGCGCACCCTCGCCTCGGAGTCGGCCGGCTTGAACAAGGCCGAGAGTCTCGTCGAGGGGTTCATCGACCGGGTTCGCGATGCCTACAGTCACCGCGGCGTCGATGGCTCGAACTAACGGCCGGCTCGACCGGCTCGAACTAACGAACGGCTCGAACGGCTCGAACGGCTCTGCGTAATCGAGCGCTCCAACCAACCGACCGAGGGAACTAACGGCCAGCGTCCGGCAGCGTGCCCGTCTCGACGACCTCGGCGGCGACGTCCCGCAATTTCAGGTGCAAACTCTGGCTGCTCGTCCGCAACAGGGTGAACGCCTCGTCCTGGGTGATTTTGCGGTGCGCCATCAGCACGCCGAGGGCAACCCCGATCTGCCGGTTGGTGAGCAACGCCGCCGACAGATTGCTGGCCTGCTGCTCGGCCTCGCTCAAGGCGACCAGGCTGGACGCGTGCGCTGCGAACACCGTTGCCAAGTCCACCGATTCGGTGGAGAACGCCCCCGGAACCGGGCCGTACAGGTTGAGCGCCGCCGACTCTTGGGCCGCCAACTGCAGCGCCAACACCGAGCGAACCGGCGAGTCCTCAGACAGCGTCCGGGTGAAGTTCGGCCACCTGGTCTCGGTCTCGACGTCGAACATCACGTAGTCGGCATCTCGCTCGGCGGCCTGCACACACGGACCCTCATGCAGCGTGTGCTGGATGCTGTCGACATGAGCGGCCACCGGGTCGGTATTAGCCAGGCCGCGACATTTCGGGCCTTGCACGAGCGTGATGCTCGCCCAGTCGCAGCCGTCGACGTGCTTGACGGCCAGCTCGACGATCCGCAGCAGCGCCGATTCGTGATCGCCCACGCCGCGTAACTCTGCCCCGAGAGCTGCGAACTCGCCGGACAGCTCCAGCATCTGGTCGTTATCCATGCCGCTCACACCATCCCGTAGCGAGTCGTCCCCGTCGCTGACCGCTCCCGGCCACTGGCACCGGTTGCACGCCAGCTTAGCGCCGATCCGGCGGCCAACATCCATTCGTGATAGCAATAGACCGGTGACCGACAGCGCGGACGAGCCGGAGCGCGACGACGACTGGGACGCCAAAGCGCGCCACGAAACACCACTCGGTCGGCTGGACCGCAACTGGGCCGATCTGCTGCAAGAACTCCGCGTGGTGCAGACCGGGGTACAACTGCTGACCGGGTTCCTGCTGACCCTGCCGTTCCAGGACCGGTTCGCCCGGCTGCCCCCGTTCAGCAAGGACGTCTACCTGGGCACCGTCGCCACGTCCGTCGCCGCGACCGGGTTCCTGATCGCGCCGGTCAGCGTGCATCGGCTGCTGTTCCGGATGCACGCTCGGCGGCAGATGGTGACCATTGCCCATCGGCTGGCGTTGACCGGTATGTTCCTGCTCGGCTGTTCGGTGACGGGTGTGGTCCTGCTGATCTTCGACGTCATCCTCGGCCGGACCGCCGGATTGGTCGCCGCCGGCGTCACGCTGGCCATGCTCGTCGCGCTGTGGGTGGGCATTCCCACAGGGCTACGACTGCTGCTCCACCACGACCGCGGCCGGTGATTTGTCGGGCCGCAGCCCGCGCCAGGAAGGGTGCCGCAGCCGGCCGTCCGGCGTCCATTCGCTGAAGGCGACCTCGCCGACGAGGCTGGGACGAACCCAGTGCGCGTCCCGCGAATCGGCCCGCGGCACGTCGACCGCGAACGGCGACGTCTTGCGGCTCAGCCGTTCGAACTGCCGCCCCAGATCCAGCAACATCGCCTCGGTGAAGCCGGTCCCGACCTTTCCGACGTAGCGCAGACCGTCCTCGCCGGGGATGCCCAGCAACAGCGAACCGACCATGCCCGCCCGCCGACCGCTGCCCGGTTTCCAGCCCGCGATCAGAACCTCCTGCGCCTTGACGTTCTTGATCTTGCGCCAGTCCGCCGTGCGCTTGCCCGGCAAATACCGTGAACTGCGCCGCTTGGCCACGATGCCTTCCAGACCCTGCTCCTTGCTAGCCTGCAGAACCTGCGCCCCGGTGCCTTCCACCGCGGGCGGGGTCAGCCAGGAATCGGCGTTCAACCCCAGATCACGCAGGCGTTGCCGGCGATCGGTGTAGCTCAGTCCGGTCAGGTCCGCACCATCGAGGTAGAGCAGGTCGAAGATCACGTAGACCACCGGATAGGACGCCGACAGCTGCTGCGCCTCACGCCGGGACGTGACGTGCATTCGCCTTTGCAGGCGGGCGAAACTCGGCCGACCGTTGCTGTCGAAACACACCAGTTCACCGTCCAGCACGACCTGTGTGCTGCCGAGCGCGGCGCCCAGGTGCTGCAATTCCGGGTAACTCACCGACACGTCCAGATCATTGCGCGAGACCAGCCGTAGCCGGCCGCCATCGACGAACGCCAGCGCCCGAGCGCCGTCCCACTTGGTCTCATAAGCCCAGGCGGCGTCCTCGCCGGGCTCGGGCAATGGGGCTGGAATGGCGAGCATCGGCGAAAGCTTCGTCGGCATCGTCGTCGATCCTGTCTGCATGGGGTCCATCCGGTGGATCAGCCAATTCTTGCCGTCGGTGTGGATGAGGACGTAGCGGCCCTGCGCCCGGCCACCGTCCAGCACGACCTTGACCTCGTCGTCCGTCCACTTCTCGGTGGCGTACCGGCCACGGTCCCAGATGGACACCGCCCCGGCACCGTACTGCCGAGCCGGGATCTCACCCGCAAACGCCGCGTAGTCCATCGGATGGTCCTCGGTGTGGACGGCGAGATGGTTCCGTTTCGGATCGGTGGGCAGGCCTTTGGGCAACGCCCAGGAAACGAGAACCCCGTTACGTTCCAGCCGAAAGTCCCAGTGCAAGGCGCGGGCATGGTGTTCCTGGATGACGAAGGTGTCATCATTGCCGCTCGGCCGGGCGGCTTCGGCGTCCTCGGCCGGGACCGGTTCGGGCGTCACGCTCGCGTCCCGCTTGCGACGGTATTCGCCCAGACCGGCTGCCATCACTGCACGATACTGTGAGGACGTACCCGACGGCCGGTGAAGCCACACCTCGGCGCCGGGACGTGGATTGCGTCCAAGGGAAGTGCGTATGACCGCACCCGCCAATCGCCTGCTCGACCGGCTCATCGCCCGGGTCGAGAACAGTGACCGGTTCGACCGGATCGCCGATGCGGCCGCCGACCTGGCCGCCAAGCCGCTCGCGTTCCGGCCGCTGCGCAACGTGTTGAGCGGCACCGCCGGCGGGCACCCGTTGCATCCGGCGATGGTGCTGGCACCGATGGGCTCCTGGCTAGCCGCGAGTTACCTCGACGTCCTCGGCGGCAAAACCGACTCGGCCAATTCCGTGGCGGCGCAACGACTGATCGCGGCCGGCCTGGTTACCGCCGCGCCGGCCGCACTTACCGGCGCGAGCGACTGGTCGTACACCACCGGCGCTGAACGCCGGGTCGGCTTCGCGCACGCCGTCGGCAACTGGCTCGCCATCGGCCTGTACGCCGGCAGCTGGTCCGCCCGCCGGCAGGGGCACCTCACGACCGGCAAGTATCTCGCCGCCGGCGGGGCTGCGTTGCTGGGCGTGACCGGCTGGCTAGGTGGGCACCTGGCCTATGCCCGCGGTGTCGGCGTCGACACCACCGCCTTTCAGGTCGCCCCGGACGAATGGACCGAGGTCATCGGCGCGGGCGACGGCAACAGTGTCGTCAACATCGCCGATCTGGTCCTCGACCAGCCGACGCTGGTGCATGCCGATGGCGTGCCGGTCATGGTGGTGCTCATCGGCGGGGCTGACGAGCGTCAATTGCTGGCTCTGGCCGATCGCTGCACGCACCGCGGCGGCCCGCTGCACGAGGGATCGTACGAGGACGGTTGCATCGTCTGCCCCTGGCACGAAAGCCGGTTCCGGGTCAGCGACGGCCAGGTGCTGACCGGTCCAGCCACCCGATCACAGCCGACGTATGAAGCCCGGGCCCGCTACGGCGCCGTGCAAGTCCGGCGCACGGGCGAGACCGGGTCGCTGCGCACCAATCCGGTTCACTAGTTCGCTGGTTCGCCAGTTCGCCAGTTCGCTAGTTCGCTAGTTCGCCAGTTCGCCAGTTCGCTATTCGTCACTACGGCGTTGCGGACGGCTGCGGAACAGCGGACCCGTGTTGGGCGGACCCGTCTTGGGCGGATTTGTCCGCGGCGGCCGGGGCCGGCACCTCGGGCAGCGTTCCGGTTTCGACCACTTCGGCCGCGACCTCGCGCAACTTGCGGTGCAGGTTCTGGCTTGCCCGCCGCAGCATCGCGAAGGCATCGTCCTGAGTCACTTTGCGGTGGGCCATCAGGATGCCCAGCGCCGCCCCGATCTCGCGGCTGTGCTGCAGGGCAGTCTCGAGGTTGGCGGCGTGATCGGACGCCTCCGACAAGGCCAGCAACGTGGACGCGTGGGCGGCCAGGATCGTCGCAATGTCGATCGCTTCGTCGTCAAACGCGGCCGCAGCCTCCCCATAGCAGGTCAGCGCCGCCGACGTCTCACCAGTGAGCGGGAGCGACAGGGCGCTGCGGACCGCCGTGGCCGTCGCGGCGCCATCAACGAACCGGCGCCAGCGCGGTTCGGTCTGGACGTCGAACAGCAAGCAGGTGACCTCGGTGCGAGCCGCCTGCACGGCCGGGCCCTGATCGAACTCGAACTGCAGCGCGTCCAGCCGTTCGGCCACCTCGTCCGAGGCCAGCAAGGTACGGAAATGGGCGCCGTTGATCACGGCAATACTGGCGCTGGTACAACCGTGCACATGCTTGACGGCGAGGTCGAGGACCCGGCGCAGCACGGTGCCACCGTCTCCATTGTGAATTTCGGCGGCGATCCCCGCGAACTCGCGGGACAGTTCAACCATCGCGTCGGTTTCCATGGCAGTCCTCACCATTGACGTGTGTGTGCTACTCCCGTGGCTCGACTGCTGAACCAGGTGAGCAAGTTGTACCAGATACCGCTAACGATTGAGCAACGAGGAGCACCGGTGACCGAAGATCAGCGCGGACGTCATGACGCGGGCGAGCCGCTGGACAAGCAGGGCGTTCCGCTGGACGAGCAGGGCGTTCCGCTGGACGAGCAGGGCGCTCCGCTGGGGTTCTGGGATGACCTCAAAGACGCGGTCGCACCCCGGACGGTCCTGATCGTGATCGGTGTATTGCTGCTGCAGCTCGCTTTCATTTTGTCCTACGTGGGCGCGTTTCACCGGCCGACGCCGCACCGGATATCGATCGCGGTGGTTGCCCCGGCGCAGGCATCGGCGCAACTCGTCGGGCAGCTCAACGCGCTACCGGGCGAACCGGTGCGGGCCAGCGCCGTCGCCGTCGAGTCGACGGCGCGCCGGCAGCTGTCCCGGGCTGAGACCTCAGCGGTGCTGTTGTCCGATCCGACTGGCGGCACCTCGGACACCCTGCTGGTGACCAGTGCCGGCGGCACCTCCGTCCAGACGGCGGTGCAGGAAGTCATCAGCCGGGTGGAAGCAAGCCAGAAACGCAGCGTCACGATCCACGACGTGATCCCGCTGCAGCCCGGCGACGGCCGCGGGCTGACCGGTTTCTACCTGGTTATCGGCTGGATCGTCGGCGGTTATCTCGTCGCCGCCCTGCTCGGCGTAGCGAAGGGTTCCCGTCCGGCCACCCCCAGGCGGGCACTGTTCCGGCTGGGCGCGGTGGTGCCGTACGCCATCGTGTCCGGGATCGGCGGCACGGTGATCGTCGGACCGGTGCTCGGCGCCATGACCGGGCATCTGATCGTCCTGTGGTGGCTGGGCGCGTTGCTGGTGTTCGCCGCCGCGGCGGTGACCATGGCGTTCCAGGTGTTCTTCGGCGTGATCGGTATCGGGCTCACCGTCCTGCTCTTCGTCGTGCTCGGCAATCCCAGTGCCGGTGGCGCGTACCAACCGGGCGTGCTGCCGCCGTTCTGGCGGGCCCTCAGCGGCGCGCTACCCAACGGCGCCGGCACCGACAGCGTCCGGCGCATCGTCTATTTCCACAGCGCCGGGCTGACCCGCCCGATCGTGGTGATCGCGGCGTACGCGCTGATCGGTGCGTTGCTCACCTACGGTGGGTCGTGGCGTGATGTGGCGGGGTCGCGCCGCAGCGGGAGCGGTGCCGACTAAGGCGACGGATTGCGACTAGGGATTCGGCGTGAAGGTGTTCAGATCGGCGAGGCCCAGTTGCTGTTCGACGCCGGCCACCCGTTGGACGATGCGAGCCAGCGCAGCGTCGCCGAACTGACGGTTTTCTTCGTCGGCAAACCGCTCGGCCAGCTCGTTCAGCACCCGCCCGCTGGTGGCGGCCCGGAGCGCCGGGTAGACGACGGTGTCCTCCCATGCCTCGTGCGGTTCATACATTCGGACGAATTGATCGAGCTGGGTCTTGAGTGCGGTTCGAGCCGACCTCGCCGGCCCGGGGACATCAGCGGCGCGGGCCGACAAATCACCCGCGGCCACAGCGAGAATTCCGGCGGTCAGGTGGCGGCCCCGATCGTGCTGCACGAGCAGCGTCTCGATCAACGCCGCGTAGCGCGAGTCGGCCCGCAACCGGGGGAAAACGTAAGCCTCCTCCAGCCCCTCGTGGAAGCTCTCCACGTAATCGGCGACCAGCTGCGCGCCGTCGAGCAGCGCGCCGGCCGGGACATCCGCGCCCGCTGCCAGCCGATCCGAACATGCCCGGTAGGCCAGCAGAATCCGTTTCAGCACACCATGTTCGGTCATCAGCTCCTCACCCGGCGACGGGACAGCGACGACTGCGGAATCGTCGGACCCGCCGGAGCTGCCCGATCCGGTGAGCAGGTTGGCGCTCTCCGTCACGCCCGCGCCGATGACCAGACCTCCCGCGCCGAAGAGCATGGTGCGACGGCTCACCCGCCGGCGCGGTGAATTGATCGAGCCGGCACTGTCGTTCATTCGGCCGCTACCACGGGTGTGCCGTCCGGGCTCATCGCGTACCACGGGCCGCCGTTGAGAAACAGGTGCTGGCCATTGGCCGTGCCGGCGCTTACATCACCGGCATAACGGTAAAGCGGATAACGGGCGTACGTGGTGATGTCAGCGCCGCTGTTCGGATC
The DNA here is from genome assembly GCA_025966315.1 of Frankiales bacterium. Classification (GTDB taxonomy): domain Bacteria; phylum Actinomycetota; class Actinomycetes; order Mycobacteriales; family Jatrophihabitantaceae; genus Jatrophihabitans_A. Next base: position 13,488 of record JAOPUZ010000006.1, read on the forward strand.
GGCCAAGGTTCCCAGCTGGGACGCCTCGACTCCGCTGCCGGCCGTCGGGGTGCTGCCCTTGGCCACAGCCAGCGGCGGCCAGGTGCCGGCGCACGAACCGGTACAGCTGACCCGGCTCCGGGCGTCCGGGGAAAACATGTACAGAGTGTGGCCGGTGGAATCGGTGAGAACGGTGCCGAGGCCGGGCACGATCCGCGTCTGGACGACGACCTGGGTAGGTGCGGGCAGCTGCAGCAGCGCATCCCCGGCCGGCCCATTCGTTCCATTCGGCCCGGCCGCCTTCGGCGAGCCGCACGCTGCCAAGAGCGCCACCAATACCGCCACCAATGCCGCCACCACTGCCGCCACCACCGCCACCGCCAACGCCGGCACCGCGCCCGACATCGGCGTCGCCACCGCCACTGGCCAGCGATGCTTAACGCTGATCGACGCCTCGCCCGGTCGCCGGTTGTAGCCGGTCGATGTGCTCGCAGGCCTGGGCCTCGGTGAGGTCGGCCGGCAGTTGCGCACCGGCTTCGCGGGCCAGCAAGCCGAGATGGCTGCGTTGCGCTGCGGTCATCGGCTCGTCACCGGCAACCCATTTCGCTCGGGCCCTTCTGCGTGGTCCCCGGCGCGCCCGGCACGCCCGGCGGGCCGGCTCCGAGGTCTCGTTGTCCCTCTGATCGCTCATTCGTCCACCGTAATAGGTGGATACGACGGCCCAGGAAACGGACCGACATGCTCATGAGACCAAGAGTTATCACGATCGGGCTTGTCAGCCCCGGGGCCGCTCGGCATGCTGGCCCTATGCGGACCGTGGAGCAATCATCAAGCGTGGGGTCGTTCACCGGCGAGCTCCGGCACATCTTCACCGCCGACAACGGTGGCGAGCCGATGCAGTCGCACGAGCGCGTTGAGCTGGTGGCCGGACTCGGCATTGCCGGTGACCGGTACGCCGAGCGCCGGGGTCACTATTCGCAGATCCATCACGAAGATCGGCAGTTGACGCTGATCGAGATGGAAACCCTGGAGGCGCTGTCCCGCGACGCTGACATCGACCTGGCTCCGGAAGAGACGCGGCGGAACCTGGTCACTTACGGCGTCCCGCTGAATCACCTGGTGGGTCGGCAGTTCCGGATCGGGACGGCGTTGCTGTACGGCGGACGGCTCAACGTGCCGTGCAAGTACCTCGAGATCCTCGTCGGCAAGCCGGTGTTCAAGCCGCTCATCAACCGGTCCGGTTTGAACTGTCAGATCATCGAGAGCGGCTTCGTGGCAATCGGTGACGGAATCCGTCCGGTGTGATTCGTATCGAGGCTGATAGTCCTACCGGGGCGAGGTCATGACGACGCCCCGATAGGACTATCCGGTTATTCGGTTTTGGAAAACTCGGCGATCGCGACACCGAGCATGATCAGGCCCATGATCGCGACGATCGCCACCTCCAGCAGGGTCGGTACATGCCAGCCGCCCCAGGTGACCCCCGGGTCCAGGCTGGTTCGTACCGCGGGCGAGATGTCCAGATGGTTGAAGACGACCCGGCGGATCGGGTCGACGGCATAGGTCAGCGGATCGATCCGGTTCAGCACGGTCAGCCAAGCAGGCAGATGCGAGACCGGGAACATCGCCCCGGACAGGAAGAACAGCGGCATGACCAGCATCTGGGTCAGCGCCATGAACGACTGCATCTGCTTGACGCGAGCGGCCATCATCACACCGAAGGTGGTGATGGTGAACGCCAGCAGCAGCTGGATACCGAACACCGAAAAGATGATGGTCGCGTTGTACGGGACGCCGGCCAGACCGCCGATGGCAATGACCAAGATTCCCTGGAAGGTGGCCACCGTGGCCCCGCCCAGGCACTTGCCGATGACGATGGAGCTTCGCCGGACCGGGGCGACCAGCATCTCGCGCAGGAAGCCGAACTCGCGGTCCCAGACGATCGAGGCGGCCGAGAACATCGCGGTGAACATCACCGCCATGGCCAGGATGCCGGGATAGAGGAAGGTCCGCAGCGACAAGCCGCCAGTGCTGGCCTGGGTGAGCCGGGACAGGCCGCTGCCCAGTACGAACAGGAACAGGAACGGCTGGGTCAACGAGGTGAGCATCCGCAGCCGATCACTGGAGAATCGGATCAGCTCCCGCTGCCAGACGATCTTGATCGCGCGCAGCTCGCCGGCCCGGGTGCGCACCGGCACCCGGACCTTGGCGACCGGCAGGCGTACCTCGGTGCTGGTCATCGGCGTCCTCCCCGGAACATCGTCATAGCGTCTCGCCCGCGTTGGGCCACCGTCGTCTCGGCGTCCCGGATCGTCGAACCGGTATAGGACATGAACACGTCGTCCAGCGTCGGACGGGCTACGTTCACCGACCGGATCGGCAGCGGGAACTCGGCGAACAGCTTGGGGATGAAGGCCTCCCCGCGTTCGACGCCGAAGGTCACCGCCCCCTCGGCCACCGTCGCGGTAATGCCGAACTGGTCGGCCAAGGCGGCAATGGCGGCCGCGTCGTCATCGGTGTGGATCTGCACCCGGTCTTTGCCGATGCTGGCCTTGAGCGCCTCCGGCGTGTCCAGGGCAATGATCTTGCCCTGATCCATGATGGCGATCCGGTCGCAGTATTCGGCCTCGTCCATGTAGTGCGTGGTGAGAAAGATCGTGATGTCCTCGGCCTGTTTCAACTCGCGGATATAGCTCCAGATCGAGCTGCGGGTTTGCGGATCCAGGCCGACCGTGGGTTCGTCGAGAAAGAGCACCCGCGGTGAATGCATCAGCCCGCGGGCGATTTCGAGCCGGCGCTTCATCCCCCCTGAAAACGTGGACACCTTGCTGTCCTTGCGATCCCACAGCCCGACCATGTCCAGCACCTGGCGCAGCCGGTCGTTCACCATGCCCCGCGGAATTCCGTACAACTCGGCGTGCAGGCGCAGATTGCGCTCGGCGGTCAGGTAGCCGTCCAGCGTGGTGTCCTGAAATACCAGCCCGATATTGCGGCGCACCTCGGCCCGTTGCCGGACCACGTCGAAGCCCGCGACCTGTGCGTTTCCGCCGGACGGCGTGACCAGGGTGCACAGCATGCTGATCGTGGTGGATTTGCCCGCGCCGTTGGGGCCCAGGAAGCCGAAGGTCTCACCGGAGGCGATGGACAGGTCGATGCCGCGGACCGCTTGGAAATCACCATAGTTCTTCTCCAGGCCGTTCACCGACACCGCGAGTTGGGCGGTCGGCCGATCAGTGGTAATCAATTCCGTCATCGGGCTGCTCCCTAGATTCTTACACCAAGAGTAAAGATAGTCTCGGTGTAACTCAAGCTCGGACGGTATCCTCTTATCTATGCTGGGACTGCGCGAGCTCAAGAAGCATCAGACTCGGCAGACCATCGCCGAAGCGGCGTACACGCTGTTCAGCCAGCACGGTTTCGACGACGTGACGGTGGACGACGTTGCCCAAGCCGCCCAGGTGTCGAAGAAGACCGTGTTCAACTACTTCCCCACCAAAGAGGACCTGCTCTTCGATCGCGCCGAGGAACGCGAGGCGGCCCTGGTCGCGGCGGTGCACGATCGGCCGGAGGGCGTGACGCTGCTGGACTCGTTCCGGCAGTTGTGCCTCGGGCAGACCCGGTTGATCGAGGGGCTGCGCCGCAAAGCCGGCGCCGGTTCCGGTGGCGTCTTCGATCTGGTGCAGAGCCACCCGGCGCTGCTGCGCAAGATGCACGACATCAACGCCCGGCTGATCGACCAGCTGGCCAAGGCCCTGGCCGAACAGACCGGGACAGCGGCCGACGATCCGTTGGTGGGCGCGGTAGCCGCCACCTTGATCGGCTCCCAGCGCGCGTTGTACCGCAGCCTGCGCCAGCGGGTGGCCAGCGGAGCCAGTGACGCGGTGATCGTCCGCGGGCACCGACGGGACGTGAACCGGGTGTTCGACCAGCTCGAAGCCGGGCTGGGCAGCTATCCCTAAGCCGCGACAGGCTAACTTGTCGGTATTCGATTGGCGGGATGAGGGATAACTGTGGGCGCGAGTAGTGAAGACCAGCCGGGCGCGATCGGGACCGCCAACGGCGGACCCCTGTCCGGGCTGGTCGTTGCCGATTTCACCCGGGTATTGGCCGGACCGTACTGCGCCATGCTGCTCGGCGATCTGGGCGCGGAAGTCATCAAGGTAGAAAGCCCGACCGGCGACGACACCCGCCACTGGGTGCCGCCGATCCGGGACGGCATGAGCACCTATTTCATGGGTATAAATCGTAATAAACGCTCTATTGTGCTCGACCTGGCCCAGCCGGGCGATGTCGAAGTGGCGCACGCATTGTCGGCCCGGGCCGACATCTTCATCCAGAATTTCAAGCCGGGTGGCCTCGTCCGATTCGGGTTGGATTATGACGGCGTCCGGTCGCGCAATACCGGGATCATCTATTGCTCGATCAGCGGATTCGGGTCGGACAAGGGCGCGGCATTACCGGGTTACGACATGCTAGTGCAGGGCGTCTCGGGCCTGATGAGCCTGACCGGCAGCGCCGACGGGCCACCGTTCCGGGCCGGCTTCTCGGTCTTCGACGTGCTCACCGGGCTGCATGCGGCGGTCGGAATCCTGGCCGCGGTGCATCACCGATCCGCCACCGGCCAGGGGCAGCACGTCGAAACCAACCTGCTGTCAGCGGCGCTGTCCACGCTGGCCAATCAGGCCTCGGCCTACGTCGCCGGCGACCTGGTCCCGCACCGGATGGGCAACGCACACCCGAACCTGTTCCCTTACGAACCACTGCAGACCGGTGACGGCGAGTTGATTGTGGTCGCCGGCAACGACGGGCAGTTCCGCAAGCTGTGCGGCACGATGGGGCTCGACACGCTGCCGGACGACGAGCGCTTCGACACGGTGGGCAAGCGCAACATCAACCGCGACGACCTGCGCCCGATCCTGGTCGACCGGCTGGCCACCCGATCGGCCCAGGAATGGTTCGAGATCTTTACGTCCGTCGGGGTCCCCAGCGGCCCGATCAACGACGTCCGCGGCGGGGTGGAACTGGCCACCGAGCTCGGGCTGGAACCAGTCGTGCTGGCCGGAAACACCCCGACGGTCCGCAATCCGGTATCGCTTTCAGAGACCCCGGCTCGCTACGCCCGCGCAGCCCCGGAACTCGGTGCCGACGCCGCCGATATTCGGGACTGGCTCGGCTTCGGCCGGCCGCCGGACTAACCAGGCGCAGTAGCCGGCGCAGCAGGGACCAGCCGCCGGCCGGAATATAGACGGGCGCAATATTCGCCGGTACGGTCGGCAGCTATGAAGCTGCCGCCATTTGAATATCGGACGCCGGAAACGGTCGAAGAAACGGTGGAATTACTCGGCGAATTCGGCGACGAAGCGAAAATACTCGCGGGTGGCCAAAGCCTGATTCCGTTGCTTGCGATGCGCCTTTCCCGGCCGGCCGTGGTCATCGACATCAACAATGTCAACGAGCTGAACACGATCTCGAACGGGTCGGGGCTGAGCATCGGCGCCTTGACCCGGCACCGCACCGCCGAACGCTCGGCGCTGGTCCAATCCTCGGCACCGATGCTGGTCGCCGCCCTGGGCTACGTCGGGCACGACGCCATCCGGACCCGCGGGACGATCGGCGGCAGCGTCGCCCACGCCGATCCAGCCGCCGAGCTACCGACGGTCTTGACCGCACTCGGCGGCTCGGTGTCGGCCACTAGCGCCCGTGGTACACGCAGCATCGCAGCCGACGACTTCTTCGAGGGCTTCCTGTCCACCAGCCTGGCCGACGACGAGCTGCTCACCGCGATCCAGCTGCCACCCCGACCCGACCGAAGTGGCTGGTCCTTCAACGAATTCAGCCGGCGCAGTGGGGATTTCGCCCTCGTCGGTGTTGCCGTGTCGATCGAGTTGGACGAAAGCGGGACCGTGGTCGACGCCCGGATCGCAATGTCCGGGGTGGCCGGCGAGCCGACCCGCGCCATAGAGGCCGAAACCGCCCTGCGCGGCAACCCGGCCGGGCCGGAATCCTTTGCCACGGCGGCCGCGGCCGCTGCGGCTGAGATCAATCCGAGCGCCGATCTGCACGGGACCACCGCCTATCGAAAGCATCTGGCCGGCATCCTGGTCCGCAAGGGACTGAATGAAGCATGTGATCGCGCGAAGGGAACCCGATGACGACGACCCCCACGACCCAATCGGTACAGCTGACTGTGAACGGTGTTGCGCGATCCGGCGAGACCGAGAACCGCAAGACGCTGGTCGACTTTCTACGCGACGACCTGGAGCTAACCGGTACGCACGTGGGCTGCGAACACGGCGTCTGCGGTGCGTGCACGATTCTGCTCGACGGTGAACCGGTGCGGTCCTGCCTGATGCTGGCGGTCCAGGCGAACGGTAGGAGCCTGGAGACGATCGAAGGACTCGGCTCACCCGATGACTTGAGCCCGTTGCAACAGGCCTTTCGGGAAAGCCACGGCTTCCAGTGCGGTTTCTGCACGCCGGGCTTCGTTATGACCACGGTGGCGTTGCTGCGCGAGAATCCCGACCCGTCCGAAGCTGAGATCAGGCATTGTCTGTCGGGCAATCTCTGTCGCTGTACGGGTTATCAGTCGATCGTCGAAGGTGTGAAATCGGCGGCGCTCGCCCTGCAGGCCGGAGAGAACCGATGACCGCGCTCAGCACTGCGGCCGGGATCGGCAGCACCCGGACGGTCGGCACGGCGGCGCTGCGCGTGGAAGATCTTCGCATCCTGACCGGCCGCGGCCGGTACGTCGACGATCTGAAGTTCCCGGGGATGCTGCACGCGGCGTTCCTGCGCAGCCCCTTCGCCCACGCCCGCATCCTCAGCATTGATGTGAGCGCGGCCCTGGAACTGCCTGGCGTGGTGGGCATCTTCACCGGCGCGGACATGGCTGCCCGCACGACCGGCATCGAGCCGCTGGTCGCGCCACCCGGCTTCCGCTCCGAGCCGGTGTTCGGGTTGGCCATCGACAAGGTTCGGCTGGTCGGCGACCCGGTCGCGATCGTCGTGGCCGACAGCCGGTACATCGCCGAGGACGCCTGCGAGCTGATCGACATCGACTACGAACAGCTCGAGGCGATCGGCACGTTCGAGCAAGCGCTGGACCCGTCCGGCCCGAAGGTCTTCGAGTCGTTGGACAGCAACATCATGCTGGAGATGAGCAACAGCTACGGCGAGGTGGACGAGTCCTTCGCCGAGGCCGAGCTGATCGTGCGCCGAACCTTCGCCCAGCATCGGGTCGCTCAGGTGCCGATGGAAGGGCGCGGCGGCGTCAGCCACTTCGATCCCGAGTCCGGCAACTTCGTCTACTACACCGGCACCCAGTCACCGCACAGTCTCAAGGGCTACATCTCGCAGGCGCTGGGTGTGCCGCTGGAACAGACCCGCGTCGTCAACGGCGACATCGGCGGCGCGTTCGGGCTCAAGATCGCGACTCACCGGGAGGACGTCGCGTTATGTGCCGCCTCGTACTGGCTCGGCCGGCCGGTGAAATGGATCGAGGACCGCAACGAACATCTGCTCGCCTCCGGGCAGGCCCGCGAGGAACGAATGGAGCTGGAAGCGGCGGTCAACCGGGACGGCACCATTCTGGCCATGCGCGGCACGATGGTGCTGGACCAGGGCGCCTACCCCGCGGTGCCGTTCGTCGGTGGCGGCATCGTCGGCCTGATCGCCACCATGATGCCCGGGCCCTACGCCTTCCGAGGCTTCGCCATGAGCTCCCAAGTGGTGGCGAGCAACAAGTGCACGTACAGCGCCTACCGGGCACCGTGGGCGATGGAGACGTGGGCCCGCGAGCGAATGATCAACGTGATTGCCGCCGAGCTGGACCTGGATCCCGCCGCGGTACGGAGGAAGAACTTCGCCGCCAACGACGGCAGCGTCTCGATGCTCAGCGGAGCCACCCTGCTCGACAACTCCTGTGCCCAGACCCTGGAACGCGTATTGGAACTGGGTGAGTACGACCGGTTGCGAACCGAGCAGGCGGCCGCGCGGGCGCAGGGCCGCTGTGTCGGCATCGGCTTTGCCACCTTCATCGAAGGTGCACCGGGTCCGGCGGCCGGACGTGGGCTCAACGAGCAGTCGATCGCCCGCGTCGAACCGGATGGTCAGCTGTCGATCTTCACCACCCAGGCGCCGAACGGGCAGGGCCACGAGACGACGCTGGCGCAGATCGCCTCGGACGAGATGGGCATCCCGATCGGGAACGTGAAGATTTATCACGGCGACACCGCCGACACCCCGTACGCGCTGATCGGGACCGGTGGCAGCCGGGCCGCCACCCTGGCCAGTGGCTCGGTCCTGCATTCGTCCCGAAAACTAAAGGCGAATGTGCTCGAGCTCGCCGCCGAGATGCTGGAAGCCAACCCGTCCGACCTGGTGATCGAGGACGGTCTCATCCATCCGATCGGGGTGCCCACCGTGCACCTCACCCTGGCCGAAGTGGCGGCCCGGGCGTACGCGGAGCCGGCGGATACCTCAGAACCGGTGCTGGCTGAACCGACTTTGACCGCCGAAGCGGCGTACGACGGGGGGATTGGAAGCTGGTCGGCCGGTACCCATTTTTGCCACGTCGAGATCGACCTGCAGACCGGCCAGGTGAAGATCCTGCGCTATCTGGTGGTCGAGGACTGCGGGCGAATGATCAACCCGGCCGTCGTCGAGGGCCAAGTCCGGGGCGGCGTGGCCCAGGGTGTCGGCGAGGTGCTCTTCGAATGGTCGGCCTATGACGATCAGGCCAATTTCCTGGCCGGCACATTCATGGATTACCTGCTACCCACCGCCAGCGAGGTACCGCGAATCGACATCGAGCATCTCGAGAACGAACCCAACGAAGAGGTCTTCTTTCGCGGCGTCGGGGAAGGCGGCCTGCTTATTGCGCCGGCCGCGATCACCAACGCAATTGAAGACGCGTTGTCGCCCTACGGCGCCCAGATCAACGATCAATACCTGCCGCCGGCCAAGATTCTCGAACTGGCTAAGGTGATTTGATCACCAGCCGATCGCCCGGAGGCACGCCATGATTTACGAACTGCGTATTTATGAGGCCGCGCTGGGCCGACTGCCCGACGTCAATCGCCGATTCGAGACGCTCACCACGAAGGTCTGGGAGCGGATCGGTATCCGTCAGGTCGGCTTCTGGACGACTGATATCGGCGTTAGTGGCCAGCTGACGTACATCCTGGCCTGGGAAAGCCTGGCCGAGCGCGAGCAGAAGTGGGCGGAATTCCAGGCCGATCCCGAATGGCGCGAGGGCCGAGCGAAGACCGAGGAGAACGGCGCGATCGTGGCTAAGGTGACGAACAGTTTCTTGACCCCGACGTCGTACTCCGCGCTGAAGTAGCACGATCCCTGACCGCCCGGCGGCTGATCCGGTAGTCCGGCCAGCGCGAGGTCATCGCGGGTCCCGGCGCAGCGGGTGGGTGTCCGGGACCTGCACCAGCACGATCCGGGTGCCGGCCGGGTCGGCAATCCACATTTCGATCAGTCCCCACGGTTCGGCCGCCGGCGGCCGGACGATCGGCACCCCGGCCCCCGCCAGCCGGGCATGTTCGGCGGCCACGTCGCGCACCTGGAACCAGAGCGCCGCTGCGCCAGCCATAGTGGCGGCGGTATCAGCCTTTTCGGTGCGGGCGGGCGGCACTTCGATCAACCCGCCGCCGGCGAAGAACACCAGCCCGGGGTTGGCGGGATCGCCGTACTCGCGATAAACGGCCAGACCGAGGGTGTCCCGGTAGAACGCCTGGGTCCGCGCCGGGTCGCTTGGCTGGAGCAACACGCGGCTGCTGAGGATGTCCATCTCTGCATCATGCCCGTTGCGCCCGCGTCGACGGGTGACTGTGGCACGCTGAGGTGCGGACCTAGCCGCTGAAGGCACAGCGCGTGCGGTTTCGGCGCGGTATCCGATGTCGTCGGACGGCTGCCCGCCTCGAACAGTCAGGAGCGCGCCCGTGCCCTTGCAGGTGCTGGTCACCGGAGCAACCGGGTTCATCGGATCGCACTTGGCCGAAGCGCTGGACGGCGCGGGCCACAAAGTGCGCGCGATGACTCGCAAACCGGACGAGTATGGCGGCGCCGGCGAAGCTGTGTACGGCGACGTCAGCGAACCGGACAGCCTGCCCGCGGCGCTGGACGGAATCGACGCGGCGTACTACCTGGTCCATTCGCTGGATTCCCCCGACTTCGAAGAGCAGGACGCCGCGGCGGCAGCTGCCTTCGGCCAGGCCGCGGCCGACGCCGGCCTCGAGCGCATCGTCTACCTGGGCGGGCTGGGCAGGCAGGACGAGGACCTGTCCCCGCATCTGCGGTCCCGTCGACAGGTCGAGGCCCTGCTGGGCCAAGGGGGCGTCCCGGTCACCGTGCTGCGAGCCGCGGTGGTCATCGGCCACGGCGGGATCTCCTGGGAATTGACCCGCCAGCTCGTCGACCACCTGCCGATCATGGTTGCGCCGCGCTGGGTCACCACGCGCACCCAGCCGATCGCGCTGCCGGACGTCGTCCGATATCTGGTCGGCGTCCTGCAGGTGCCGCAAGCCCGGGGCCAGGTGTACGAGGTCGGCGGCCCCGACGTGTTGCGGTACGTGGACATGATGAAGCGGGTGGCGGTCATCCAGAACGGGCGGTTGCTGCCGGTCATCACCGTCCCGCTGCTCACACCGAGTTTGTCGTCCCGCTGGCTCGAGTTCGTCACCGACGTCGACAAGCGCACGGCCCGTAATCTCATCGACTCGATGAGCACCGAGGTGATCGTCAACGACCACAGCATCGAATCCCTGGTGCCGGGTCCGTTGCTGAGCTACGACGATTCGATCCGGCTGGCGTTGGCCGACCGCGAAAAGGCCTTGCAAGCTTCCCAGCAGGAGGCCGAAGGGCCGACGGCGTGAGCGATTGGCTACGCCCATGGCTGCTCAGCGCCTTGGTCGAGCAGGTGCCACGTGACCACACCGAACCGGATTCGGCGTTGCGGCGCCGTCGAGTGGTGGTGGCCGTAACCCTGGTCGTCGGGGCCGTCCTGCTGGCCCTGTCCCTGACCTCCCGTCCCGGATCGATCGCGTTCTACCCGCTCACCGCGGGACTGGCGGCGACGTGGGTCGTCGGGGCGCTGCTCTCGGGACCGTTGCACCTCGGCTGGATCGAATTCAGGGGAACCCGGCGCCGACCGGTGATCACCTCGCTGCTGATCGGGTTGGCGACGGCTGCGGTCTTCGTCGTCGGCTCGCTGGTGGTTCGGGAAATCGGCCCGTTGCGCGAGTTCGTGCAACACGTGCTCGACCATGCCCGGCGCGGCTCGATCGTGCTGGTCGCGGTGATCACGATCGCCAACGGAATCGCCGAGGAGATCTTCTTTCGCGGCGCCTTGTACGCGGCGATCGGCCACCACCGTCCGGTCCTCATCTCCACCGTCGTCTACGCGCTGGTGACCCTGGCCAGCGGCAACCCGATGCTGGGCTTCGCTGCCGTCGCGGTCGGGGCCATTTTCGCCTTGCAGCGCAGGGCATCGGGTGGCGTGCTGGCGTCCAGCATCACGCACGTGACCTGGTCGACGATCATGTTGTTCGCGCTGCCCGCGCTGTTCCGATGAGGCGGCGCTGGCTATACTCCGGGCAGACGCCCAACCACGCGCGCCCGAGTGATTTACCCGCGTTGGAGGCAAAATGGCCAAAGAGCTAAGCACCAAAGATCGCAAGAAACTCAGCAAGAAGTCCTTTGCGTTGCCGGGCAAACGCAAGTATCCGATCCCGGACAAGTCGCACGCCCGCAACGCCCTCGCTCGTGTCGCGCAGAACGGCACCCCAGCCGAGCAGAAGAAAGTTCGCGCTGCCGTGGTCAAACGCTTCCCCAGTCTGGGCAAGAAGAAGAAGTCAACGTGAGGACGACTCAGTGACGGACGACAATTCGACAAAGGGCAGTACTGGCAAAGTCAAGACTGAGACGGACGTCGATACCGACGAGCAGGTTGCCACCAGCCGGGACATCGGCGGTGTCGAAAACCCGGACGCTCCGGATCAGGCAAGCACCACCGGCACGACGCCGACGCCGGAGTACGTCGGACGGATTGCCGGCGACGATGTCGGCTACGCCGAGGAGACCGGCGCGGAGCGACGGGCGCAGGCGGCCGCCGAATCAGAGACTGAATCAGGCACTGAACGTAAGTAAGCACCGGCGCGGCCAGCCGATGTTCGACTTCTTCAACGACTTTTCCCTCGGCCGCGTCGATGTCGGCGAGGCTGAGCTGCGAGTGCGCTATGGCGGGACCGGGCCGCCGCTGGTCCTGCTGCACGGCCACCCGCGGACGCACACCACGTGGTGGCAGGTGGCTCCGCAATTGGCGTCCCGGTTCACCGTGATCTGCCCTGACCTGCGTGGTTACGGGGAATCGACGAAGCCGGCCAGCAGTCCCGACCACGAGACATATTCCAAGCGCGCCATGGCCACGGACGTCCTCAGGTTGGCGGCTACGCTCGGGCACGCCCAGTTCGGGGTAGCCGGTCACGACCGGGGCGCCTACGTCGCGCAACGACTCGCATTGGACCATCCGGACGTGGTAACCCGGCTGGCCGTACTCGATGCGGTGCCGATCGGCGAAGCCCTGGCCCGCGTGGACGCGGCGTTCGCCACCGCCTGGTGGCATTGGTTCTTTCTGGCCCAGAGCGACAAACCGGCCGAGCGGGTGATCAACGCCGACCCGGATGCCTGGTATCACGGCTCGGCCGACCGGATGGGCGCAGCCAACTTCGCCGATTACCGCAGGGCCATCCACAATCCCGAGACGGTGCACGCCATGTGCGAGGACTACCGCGCGGGCCTTGGTGTGGATCGCGCCGCCGACGAAGCCGACCTGGCCGCCGGACGTCGAATCGGCTGCCCCACCATGATGCTGTGGTCCACCGAGGATGACATGGTGTCGCTGTACGGTGATCCGCTGGCGGTCTGGCGCCGCTGGGTGGCGCAGCCGGTGGAACTCACCGGACACCCGATTTCGTCCGGGCATCATATGGCGGAAGAGAACCCGGACGAGTTGGTTCGCGCGCTGGATTCATTCTTTGGCGCCGGGAGCTAGCTCGCCCAGCCCTCAGCCCGGCGCGTGCTTGTTCAGCCGACCGGCGGGCCGTCCGGCGAGCCGCTCTTGCCACCGTCCCCGCCGGAATCGGAATCGTGCAGGAAGAACGAGATTCGGCCGTTCACCTCGAGCACTGCGAGCCGAATGTCGCGGAATTTGTCGATGCCCTGTTGCCGGGCCGCGGACATCAGGTCGTCGATCGAGACGTTCTCGGCGCGCAGCGCATCCATCAACGGTTCGCCATTGGTGACGAGCAGCAACGGGATGCCGTGAGTCAGCGGCCGGATCTTGCGCACCCGGGAGTTCATCATGGACAACCCAACGGTCAGCAAGGCGAACACACCAACCGCCAGGACCGCCGACGTCAGCGAATAGTCCTGCTGCGTCACCGATTGCTGGATCAGATCACCCATGGTGACGTACAGCAGCAGCTGGAAGGTGCTGAGCTCGCCCAGCGTCGAGCGGCCGGTGACCCGGGTGATGAACCACAAGAAAGCGAAGACGAAAAGCGCGCGGTAGAGGACCTCCATCAGGGCGCCAACCAGGTCCGGATATGCACCTTGGCCACGGCTTTGCCCTGGACCAGCAACTCCACCGAGCCACCTTTGCCCAACTGCTGGCTCGGCTGGATGTAGGCGTCGTAGTCGACTTGAAAGTCGTGCCCGGGCGGCGGCTTGGTGAAGGTCGCGTAGTAGTAGCGGCCGTCGTTGCTGTCGGTGCTGGCGTTCGGGAAGAAGCCCTGCGTCTCGAACATCCGGAAATAGTCACTGGTGATGGCCAGGCTCACGTCATCGGTGAAGCCGCCGGCGTGCCGAACCGTCACCCGAAACGGAACGTCGAGTCCAGGTCGCGCGACCTGTGGGTAGGTCACCCGCAGCTGGTAGCCATCACCGTCGGCCGTGCGGGTGTTGGCGTGCACACCGAGCCAACCAGTGGCGCCGAGCAAGACGATGACCAGCAGCACACTCAGGCCCAGCCGCCGTCCCCACCGCCTTCTCGGGTTGGCTCGAACATCGGCGAGGGTCGAGTCGGAAGGCGGGTGAAGCGAGCTGGTCATGGCAGTGGTTGTATCACGCCCACCCGCCGGCGCGGGCCACCGTCATCGATCTTGGCTCAGCGCGGTCGCCTGCTTCTGGCTGTCAGTACTGAGCTTCTTGGTGTCCCGCGGTTCGGCAAACGGCTCCGCGTCGGCGGGCTGGCCGGCCTGGATTGCCCGCGCATGCTGCAATTCGGCATTGAACTCGGCGCCCAGCAGGATCGCCACGTTGGTCAGATACATCCACACCAGGAAGATGATCACGCTCGCCAGGGAGCCGTAGGTCTTGTTGTACGAACCGAAGTTGGTGACGTACACCGCGAACACGGCCGAGGCGATCACCCAGATCACTACGGCCAATACGCCGCCTGGGCTGATCCATTGCACGCCAGGTTGCTTCACGTTCGGGGCCGCGTAATAGAGAATCGCCAGCATCAGACTTACGATCACGATCAGCACCGGCCACTTGGCGATGCCCCAGACCAGCACACCGGTGTCGCCCAGCCCGATCGCGTGCCCGACCCGATCAGCCAGCGGACCGCTGAAGACGACGATGACTGCCGCCAGCACCCCCATCACCGTCATGGCCAACGTGATACCGACCCGGATCGGGATGGTCTTCCAGATCGGCCGACCCTCGCCGATCTCGTACACCGCGTTGGACGCGCGCATGAACGCCGCGATGTAACCCGAGGCCGACCACAACGCCAGCACCAGCCCGACGATCGCGGCCAGCCCGGCGCTGTTGCGCGACTGCACGCTGTCGATGATTTGCTGCAAGGTCGACCGCACACCGCCCGGCGCCAAGGTGCCGACGTTGGCGACCAGCTTGTCGGTGGTTGACTTGCCGAGCAGTCCCAGAATGGACACGAAGATCAGCATTGCGGGGGCCAGGGTGAGCACGCTTCGATAGGTCAAGGCTGCGGCCCAGTCAGAAAGATTGTCGTTGCGGTATTCCTTCAGCGACCGTTTCAGCACCCCGCCCCATGAGCCGTCGCTCAGGTCACTCAGTTCGTCGGGAGCCGCCGAAGCGGCCGGTCTTGTGCTGTCTGTTGCGGTGCTGTCTGCTGCGGTGCTGTCTGTTGCGGTGCTGTCTGTTGCGGTGCTGTCTGCTGCGGAGTTGTCCGCTGACATATTGGCTGACATAGCTGTCCTCGGCGGTGGAGTTCGGCCGGGCGGCTGAGGTTGAGCCGAGCGATCATCGGTGACATCACCGATTTGCTGCCCTGACGGTAAAGCCGATGCGCTCGGGCCGCAAGCTTCGTCCCGGCGAGGCTTGCAGTTTTCGGTTAGCACCGCGATTGGACGTTACGTTGAGCGTGGCGCGTTACGCTGAGCGTGGCTCAGCCCGTAGCCCGCATTGCCGACGTTTGCATGGAGCGGGCCATGAACGAAGAGGACCTCAAATTTTCCGAGACGACTCGGACCATGCTGGCCACCCCGGAACGGGTGTTCGCCGAGCTGTCAGACGGCTGGGCCTATGTGGGTTGGGTGGTCGGCGCGACGCACATCCGCGATGTCGATGCGAATTGGCCGCACGAAGGCAGCATGATCCACCACAAGGTGGGCAGCTGGCCCGCGGAGATCGCGGACGTGACGAAGTCCCTGCGCTGCGAGCAGAATCGCCGGCTCATGCTGCAGGCCCGGGCCTGGCCGCTGGGAGCAGCCACCGTGGACATCGTCCTCACCGCACTGTCGAACACCGAGACCCTGGTGACCTTGCGGGAGGCACCCAGTTCCGGCCCCGGTCGCTGGCTCGATAACCCAGTGCTGCGCTGGATCCTGAAGGTGCGTAACGAAGAAACGCTGTCCCGGCTGGCCGACCGGGTGGAGAAGCGCGAGCTATCCGTCTGATCGGCTCAGCTCTCGCGCAGATCCCACCGACGCGGCCAGTGGCCGTATCGCGCGTTGGTCTCAGGCCGGGGCTTCACGGTTTGAGAACGACCTTGATGCAGCCGTCCGCTTTCTTCTGGAACATCTCGTAGGCCTGCGGCGCATCGGCCAGCGGTAGATGGTGCGTCGCCAGGTCCAGCGTGCCCAACGGATCACTTTCATCAGAAACCAGCGGCAGAATCTCGTCCGTCCAGCGCCGGACGTGGGCCTGGCCCATCCGCAGCTGGATGCCCCGGTCGAACATTTCCATCATCGGCATCGGGTCGAGCTCACCGCCGTACACGCCACTGACCGAGACGGTGCCGCCCCGCCGGACCCCTTTGACCGCGGCGTGCAACGCATCGAGCCGATCGACGGCCATCTTGTCGGTCACCTTCTGCGCCACCGCGTCCGGCAGCAGCCCGGTCAGCTTCTGGGCCAGCGCGACCGGCCGGCTACCGTGCGCCTCCATGCCGACCGCGTCGATGACCGCATCCGGACCGCGGCCGTCGACCAGCTCGATCAGTGCCGACGCCACGTCGCCCACGTCGCCCAAGTCGGCAAGATCGAGGGTCTCGACGCCGAACCGTTCGGCCAGCGCGAGACGTTCCGGTACCAGGTCCACCCCGATCACCCGAGCCGCGCCGAGCTGCCGAGCGACCCGGGCGGCGAACTGGCCGACCGGTCCCAGCCCGAGCACGGCGACGGTGCCGCCCGCCGGGACGTCGGCGTAGCGCACCGCCTGCCAGGCCGTCGGCAAGATGTCGGACAGGTACAGGAACTGATCGTCGGGCGCCCCCTCGGGCACCTTGATCGGTCCGAAATGGGCCTGTGGCACGCGCAGGTATTCGGCCTGGCCGCCGGGCAGTGAGCCGTACAGCGACGTGTAGCCGAACAACATCGCGCCCTTGCCCTCGGCGCGAATCTGGGTAGTTTCGCATTGTGCGTAAAGGCCTCTGCTGCACATCCAGCAACTTCCGCACGAGACGTTGAACGGGACGACCACCCGGTCGCCCGGCTTGATGTGGGTCACCTCGGCACCGACTTCTTCGACGATGCCCATGGTCTCGTGGCCGAGCACGTCGCCGGGTTTGAGGTACGGGCCGAGGACTCCGTACAGGTGCAGGTCCGAGCCGCAGATCGCCGTCGAGGTGACTTTGATGATCGCGTCAGTCGGGTCCTGCAGCTTCGGGTCGGGTACGTCAGCGATCTGGACGTCCTGATTGCCTTGCCAGGTCAGTGCTTTCATCGTCGCTGCCTCAAGGGGTCAAGGCTGCGCGGCGGCGCTAAGAAGGTCACGGTGATCAGCGTGCCGCAGTGCCTGCAATAGGAGGCTGTGGTTGAGCCCAACGCACGGTTAGTTAATCACGGGCCGGCCACAACTTCGAGGTAGCGCTAATCACCGGAGGGCGCAGTACGGTCAGCGGATGAGCCGGAACCTGCCCAGCCTCAGCCACAATTTCGCGACCCGCGACCGGCGCAGCCCGCATTCGGTCGGCCGGGACGACGCTCCCGATGCGGTGGTGATCGGCGCCGGCCACAACGGCCTGGTCGCCGCCAACCTGCTCGCGGACGCCGGCTGGAACGTCGTCGTGTGCGAGGCCACCGGTCACATCGGCGGCGCGGTTCGTTCCGGCGAGGTCGCCGCCCCGGGTTACATCTCCGACCTGTTCAGTGCGTTCTACCCGCTGTCCGCGGCATCGCCGGTGTTGCAGGCCCTCGACTTGGACGCGCACGGCCTGCGCTGGACGCACGCCCCGGCCGTCCTCGCCCACCTCTTCCCGGACGACCGCTGCGCGGTGCTGTCCCGCGACGTCGCCGTGACCGCGGCGTCGGTGGACGAGTTCGCGGCCGGCGACGGTGCGGCCTGGCGGGCGATGACCGAGGACTGGCAGGCGATCTCGGAGCCGTTCATCGACGCGCTGTTCACCCCGTTGCCGGCGTTGCTGCCGGTGCAGCGCCTGCTCCGCCGACTGGGCGCGGCCGGGGCACTGCGGTTGGCCCGGATGGCCGCACAGCCGGTGCGCCGGATGGGTGACGAGCGATTCGACGGGGCCGGTGCCCCGATGCTGCTGGCCGGCAACGCGTTGCACGCCGACCTATCGCCCGAAGGCGCCGGCAGCGCCCTCTACGGTTGGCTGCTGGCCATGCTCGGCCAGACCTACGGCTTCCCCGTTCCGGTCGGTGGCGCCGGGGAGTTGACGATGGCGCTGGCGCGACGATTCACCGCGCGCGGCGGCACAATCCGGCTGGATTGCCCGGTGACGTCCATCGACGTGGTGGATGGCACAGCCCGCGCGGTGCGACTGGCCGGCGGTGAGTCGATCACGGCGCGGCGGGCGATCCTCGCCGACGTGGCCGCGCCGATCCTGTACGAGGAACTGGTCGGCGTGGCCGCCCTGCCGCCGCGCTTCGTGCGTGACCTGGCCAACTTCGAATGGGATACGCCGACGCTGAAACTGAACTGGGCCCTGTCCGGAACCATCCCGTGGACGGCGCCCGGCGCGATCGGGGCCGGCACCGTGCACCTCGGGGTCGATCTGGACGGGTTGACCGATTACGCGGCCGACCTGGCTACCCGGCGGTTACCGCGCAATCCGTTCTTGCTGCTCGGCCAAATGACGACCTCGGACGCCAGCCGCTCACCGGCCGGCACTGAATCGGCGTGGGCATATACCCATTTGCCGCCCGCGACCGAGATC
Source organism: Frankiales bacterium (assembly GCA_025966315.1). GTDB lineage: Bacteria > Actinomycetota > Actinomycetes > Mycobacteriales > Jatrophihabitantaceae > Jatrophihabitans_A. The sequence goes on from JAOPUZ010000006.1 coordinate 32,137, forward strand.
ACCGAGGCGATGGTGGCCGATCAGGTCAGCCGGGTAGAAGCCGCGATCGAACGCCACGCGCCGGGTTTCGGCGAGCTGGTCGTCGGCCGCTACGTCCAATCGCCGGCCCACATCGAGGCCGAGAATCCGTCCCTGCGGCACGGCACGGTGAACGGCGGCACCGCACAGCTGCACCAGCAGTTGGTGTTCCGGCCGGTGCCCGGGTTCGGCGGAGCCAGCACGCCCATCGACCGGCTGTTCCTGGCCGGTTCGTCGGCGCACCCGGGCGGCGGCGTACACGGCGCGCCCGGCTCGAATGCGGCCCGCGCCGCGCTGCGCCGAGCCGGTGTACTTGGTGGTGGCCGGCGCCGGCTGGCCGACGTCGCGATGAACCGGATCTACCAGGACTGATCGATGCGACGCTACCGCAGCTCGATGGGGCGCTACCGCAGCTCGATGGGGCGCTACCTCGGCTCGATGGGGCGCTACCGCGGCCGGCCGTCACCGCCCGCGCGGGCCGGAACGTCACAGCAGATGCGGCTCGTTCGGCTCGATCAGCCCGGCCAGTTCGACGGCCTGCCGCAAGGCATCCGACCGGGTCGCGCCGTCACCGGTGAAACGCTCACCGGTCGGCGCCTCGAGCATGACGGTGTATCCACCGGTCTGCACCTGACCGGGGATGTCGTGCGGAGCGACGAAGTCCTGAGCGTGCACCGTCCACGCCGCAGCGAGTAGCTGGTGCTCCAGATCGGCGAGATTCTGAGCCTTCATCGCGGGTGCCCATCGTCGGTGCGGCGACTGCTTCGTCCCTGTGCAGCACATCAGACCTGCAGCTCGAATAACAGGCCTACGCCCAGAACTTGCACGTTTGACCCAACTGTTAACCCAGCGGTTACACACAATGTCGTCCGGACTGGCATTTGTCACCCTTTCCTACGCAGGACGGGATCCGATCGTTTCGTCCGAACGAACCCCTCGTTGTGCAATGCACGCCGGCAGAACGGGGCACGTGAATTGGAGGGCGTCGTGGAACCAGACCAGCAACGGGGCCCCTTCGATCGCGCCAGCCTCAGTCTGACCGAAGGGATGCAGGCCTCGGGTATGACCCTCGACGATCTGTGGCTGCGCTATGTCGCGGCGGGCGGCCGGGAGCTTTACTGGGAATTGTCTGATCAGGTTCTCGGTCTGATGGCGGTCCCGCCGTCCGAGCACGACCTGATCGCGCACGCGCTCAACGGCTACTTCAATGCCCACGGCGACGGCGAGCCGGTGCGTTATTGCCGCTGAGCAAGGCACAATCTGCTCAACCGAGAGCAGCATCGCCGCTGATCGAAACTGACAATGGCCTCATCGTTGGCGATAATGGCAGAAGCTGCAATGATCTTGAGCCCAGCTTCGGACAATGCTCCGCTGAGCTTTAGCTCGGTCCCTAGGCTGCCGATGTGTTTACCTTGAGCGGGGTCGACGAGACCCCGACTGTCCTAGTAGGGGTGCGCATGGCCTCGCAACGCGCCGATGTGTTGTCCCCGCTCGACGCTGCCAGTGCGGCGTTGTCGTCCGTCCTCACGATCGTCGAGGTGAGCGGGGGCGCGCTTGATCAGCCGGACCCAGACGTGCTGCTTCGTCGTATCGCCGAGCTCGAGGCGGAGTCACGCCATTTGCGGCAGGCGCAGACGATCAGCCGGGTCGGTTCCTGGTACTACGAACTCGGTGGCAGGGCGCTGTCGGTGTCGGATGCGCTGCTCGATTTGTACGGGCTGGACCGGACGATTTTTGTCGGTGTCTATGCACCGCTGGACGCGTGCGTGCACCCCGACGATCGGCAGCCGCTGGTCGCGGCCACCGAGCAGTTGAGTTCAACCGGCGAGCCGATGAGCATGCGATACCGCGTGTTGCGTGCCGCCGACGGCGAGCAGCGCTGGTTCGACGCCCGCGGCATGGTCGATCGCGATGCAGCGGGAACGATCCGCGGGGTTGCCGGCACCGTCGCCGACGTCACCGAACTCGTACAAGCCGAGATCGACCTGCGGTTGGCCCACACCGAACTCGGCCACGCACACAGCTACCAGCAAGCAGTCATCACCGCCACGCCGGACGCGATCCACGTCTACGACGTCAAGAGCCGCACGATCAGTCGCGCCAACCGCTCCGGCCAGCCGCTCATCGGGCTGACCCACGAGATGATCCAGGTCGTCAGCGGTCACGCGGTCGAGGAGTACCTGCCGATCGAGGACCTGCAGCTGCTGCAGCGGACGTTGACCGCCGCGGAGGCGCTGCCGGACGGCGAAGTGCTGAAACTGCGCCACCGGGTAGCACACGACAACGGTCAGCAGCGGTGGTTGTCCCGCCGGGTCACGCCGTTCGCGCGGGACGAGGACGGCCGGGTCACCCTGGTGCTGGTCATCTCCCGGGACGTCACCGACGTGGTCGCGGTGGAGCAACAGCTCGAGCACGCCGCCCTGCACGACGAACTGACCGGGCTGCCGAATCGCCGCCTGATCCGGGACCGCCTGGAGCATTCGCTCACCCGCGCCGCACGAGGCGGCCACATCGCGGTACTGATCTGCGACCTGGACGGGTTCAAGCGGATCAATGATTCGCATGGTCATCACATCGGCGACGAGGTCCTGGTCCAGGCCTCCCAACGCCTCGTCCAGGCAACCAGATCCGCGGACACGGTCGCGCGGATGGGCGGCGACGAGTTCGCGATCGTGCTGGACATCGATGATCATCAGGACGCCGCCGAACTAGCCGAACGGGTTGCGACCCGGATCGCCGCGGCGATTGCGGAGCCCATGCCGGCGGGTGGCTTCGAACACCGCGTGTCCATCTCGATCGGGATCCGGATCTCGGCGGACGAGGCCTCGGCCGAGGCGCTGCTCGCCGACGCCGACGCGGCCATGTATTACGTCAAGGCGCACGGTGCCAACGGTCATGCGTTCTTCCAGGACTCGCAGCGCCCAGACACCTACCGCCGGGGCAACATCGAGCGCCAGATCCGTCGGGCGCTGGTGGACGATGCGGTCGAGGCGTTCTACCAACCCATTGTCAATCCGGTCACCAACGCGCTGCACGGCGTCGAGGCACTGCTGCGAATCCGCGACGAGAGCGGGGCGTTGCTCAACACCGCTCAGGTCATCGAGGTCGCCGAGCACACTGGCCTGATCACCGCCCTGGACGAGCGAATGCTCAACCTTGCCTGCGCACAGGCAGCGAGCTGGCGGCAGCGTCCGGAGCTCAGCGAGCTCGTCCTGAAACTCAATCGCAGCGTCAAGGACATCACCCGGCCAGGCTTCTACCGTCGGATCAGGGACGCGTTGGCCGACAGCGGCCTGGATCCGAATGCGCTCACCCTGGAAATCACCGAGACCGTTCTGCTGGACGCCAGCGCAGAAAACCTGGCCGACTTGCGCGCGCTGAACGAACTGGGCGTCGGCCTGGCCATCGACGACTTCGGAACCGGTTACGCCTCGCTGCGTTATCTGGCTGAACTGCCCATCACGTGCATCAAGATCGACCGCTCGTTCACCAGCCGGCTGCCGTCGGACCCGACCTCGATGACGCTGGTCCGCGCAACAATCGGGTTGGCCGAACAACTCGGGATCAACTGCATCGTCGAAGGTGTCGAAACCACCACGCAACTGGGCGCGCTGCCGGAGTACAGCCGGCTGCTCATTCAAGGTTTTCTGTACGCCCGACCGCAACCGCCGCTGCTGCCTCCGGCGGCGCAGATCCTGCCGGACGGTGCCGCCGGCGACGCTCATAAGGAGCCGGCGCCGCACACGCTGATCGCCTGAGCGCAGTGGTGACACCTCGATCCACACGCTGATCGCCGGAGCGCAGTGGTCACACCTCGATCCACACGCTGATCGCCGGAGCGCGTTCAGACGTCGATCCACTGTTCGCCGGCCAGCGCGAGCTCAACCGTGCCCGAGGTCTGGCCACCCAACAAGGTCGCCGCCGCGAAATCGGCGGCCAGCCCGTCGAAGATCCGATGATGGCGCAGCATCGCGTGCTTGCCGCGCTCAACCCGGACATAGCTGACTTGTGCGCTGCGAGCGATATTCCGGGCGACGGCCACCGAGTTCTTTGGTTGGGCGATGCGGTCGGCTGAGCCATGCACGATCAGGATCTTCCGCCCGGCCAGGTTGGTGCCGCCGTCGGTGGGATAAACCCAGGGCGCCAGCGCGACCGCACTGACCACCGCCGGCTCGCCCGCCGCCAACAGCGCCGCCCGGCCGCCGAGCGAGTGCCCGACCAGGCAGGTCGACAACTCCTGGCCGAAACGGGCTGCCAGCTGCGCCAACGCCCAGCGCGCGTCATCGACCGGAGTGTGCCTGCTGTCCCACCCGCGGACCGAGTTGAGCAGCCGGAACACCGCTAGCCGGCCGCCACCGGCTCGCACGATCCGCTTGGCAATCGGGATCATCCGGAGCACGGACAGCTGCGTCGGGCTGACCATCATGTTGCCGGCGCGACTGGCCCCGCCGTGCAATACGAGCACGACGCCCTGCGGGTCAGAAGGTAGGGCCACGTCGATCAAGCGTGCCTGGGTCTGCATCAACTCATCTTTACCCGGCCGAGCCAGCCAATGCCCGCGGGATGGCCACCGTCACGGTGTGCCGGTGCACGGTTACGGCGTGCCGGTGGGCACGGTTACGGCGTGGCGGCGGGCACGGTTACGGCGTGGCGGCGGGCGCTGGCGCGGTCGTCGTCCCACCCGGAGTCGGCGCAGCGCCACCGGTCTGGCCGGGCGAGCCGGTCGGCGTGGGCGGAGCCGTCGGCGAGCCGGTCGGCGCGGGCGAGCCACTCGTCGCCACACCGGAGGAACTCGGAGCGAGCGAGCCCGTCGCAGAACTGGCACCGGTGCGCGCTGTGCTCGGCGTCGGCGTAGCAGCTGGGGCCGAGGGTGCCCGGCTGGTCGGCGCGCTGCTGGTGGGCGCGCTGTTCGTAGGCTCGCTGGTCCGCGTGGCGACCGGCTTCGGGATGGTGGCCGTGTCGTTCACCGGCGCCGGCCGGACCAGCAGATAGCCGGCCAGCGTTATCGCGAAAAGCAGCAGCAACACTGCGGTCGACGTACGAACAGGCAGGCGCAGTCGGCTCATTCGGCGGCCGTCGGTTCACTGGTGTCGACGCTGGCCGGCACGGTGATGCCGGCGCGGGCCAACGCAATCGTTATTCGCACCCGGAGCTCGCGGCCGACGTCGAACTGCTTGCCGGGCAATGTTCTGGCGACCAGCCGGACGTTGAACTGACCGACGTCGATGCTCTCGACACCCATCACCGAGGGCTCGTCGAGCAGCAGCGGGCGAAGTGACTCATCCGCGAAGGCGGCATGCCCCACTTCGCGCAGCGCGGCGGACACCTTGTTCACATCCGCGGTTGCCGGGACTGGGACATCGACGACAGCGCGGGCCCAGTCGCGCGACAGGTTGACGACCTGGGCGATCTGCCCGTTCGGTGTGATGACGACCTCACCGTTGATCGAGCGGATCCGGGTGACGCGCAGGGTGAGCTCCTCGACCGTTCCGGTGATCGTGGTGGCCACGCCGGGGACCGACAAACGGACCACGTCCCCGAAGCCGTACTGCCGCTCGGTGATTAAGAAGAAACCGGCAAGAATATCTTGCACGATGCGCTGGGCCCCGAACCCGATCGCCACCCCGGCGACCGTGGCCGGTGCAACGAAGCCGCTCAGCGGAACGTCGAACCGCTGCAGCACGAGCACCGTGGCCGCACAGTAGATGACCACCATGCCGCCCCAGGTCAGCACTTGGGCCACTGCGTGCCGGTGCTTGGCGGCTTCCGAGCGAACCAGCGCGTCCGAGACCTGGGCCTTCTCGTCGATGGAGGCGGTGATTCGGTTGCCGAACCACGAGACCAGTCGCGTTAACAGCAACGCCCCCAGCACAATAAGGACGATCTGCAACCCGTTCGTCCGCGACCACATGCCCAGATCACTCAGCGGCGCCACGGCACGGGCGCCTTCGGGTGCGGCGGAATTCATCAGGTACACGTGAACTGTGTACTGCAAGACCCTGTGTTACCGCAAAGCGCGGGGCCGGTCCTGGTGGCAGAATTGCCGTGCCAGGTAAGGGATAACTTGATCTTCGGAGTCCGTCAGACGGTCGGCACGGTGCCGCCGTCGATGGCGTACTCAGCGCCCGTGATCGCGCGGGCCCGATCGGACACCAAGAACGCGATCAGCTCCGCGACTTCGGCCGGCCATGCCGGTCGACCGACCGGGATGCCGCCGAGTGAATCCATCACCTGTTGCAGCGCCGCCGCCCGATCGATACCCGCCCCGGACGAGATACGCTCGATCAGGCCGTCGGCGCCCTCGGTCTGGATGAAACCGGGCGCGACGGAGTTCACCCGGATGCCCTTGGGGCCGAGTTCGTTGGCCAGGCCCTTGCTGTAGGTGGTGAGTGCCGCTTTGGCAGCGGCGTAACCTAATGTCGCTTCAAATAAGGGCATTCGCCGCTGGATCGAAGAGACGTGGACGACAGCGCCGCGACCCGCCTCGATCATGGCGGGCAATAAACCGCGGTCGAGCCGGACGGCCGCGAGCAGGTTAACGTTCAACTCGTCCTGCCATAGCTCGTCGCTCAACGCCGCGAACCCGCCGGACTGGGCGTGCGATCCGCCGACGACGTTCACCAGGATGTCGAGGGTGCCGAAGCGATTTCGAACGTGATCAATAACCGATTGAACACCGATCACGGTGCTGACGTCGGCGGCTAGGAACAGGTCTGGATCGGGGTTGTCGGATGGTTCGTTGCGTGCCACGGTCAACACGCTGGCGCCGGCTTCGGTCAGTCTGGCGGCGACGGCCGCTCCGGTGCCTTTGCTGCCGCCCGTCACGAGTGCGCAGCGGCCGACGAGAGAATCACTTATGGTCGCGGCCATCAGGCGGCGTTCGGCTCGTTGTGAATGATGATGAGCGTGACGATGCGATCGTCGCGGACGGTGAAATAGTGCGTCAAAATAAGGGGATCCGGCAGGCCGGTCTTGTCGTAGTCGCCATTCATAGCGGCGTGCACGATCACGATTCCTTGGTGTTCGCAGCTGTCGGTCACCGCCATCGTCACGTGGTCGGCGAGGATCTCCTTGTCGAGCCAGCGTTGGACTGCATCCTTTCCCCAGAACTCGCGCCGCGCATCGTTGACGAAGGCATCCTCGGCGAATGACTCGTGCAGCTTGGTCGCGTCGAAGGCATTCGTTGCGTTGATGTAGCTTTCGACGGCGGCTGGCAGCGTGGACTGAGCGGACGACGTGGACTGAGCGGACGACGTGGACTGAGCGGACGGCGTGGACTGAGCGGACGGCGTGGGTTGGGTGCTGTTCATCGGGCTGTCTCCTTTGGGTTCGACTCGCTTTCTGCACCCACCGTGCGGCTTCCCCTAAGGGGAGAGTCAAGGCGAGCCCGCGCAGCTCGGCTCAACTGTGCAAATCGGGCGCAATGCTCGTTAGATTCCTGCCGTCCTCGGATCAGCTCACGAGAGACAGCACGAATTCGACGAGGTGAATCCCGATGCCGTTCTAGCTACCCATCGTTGCCGTGGCCATTTTGTGTTGGGCCTGATCGGTCCGAGACTCTGCATGCTCAGGGCGCCCGTCCTGGTCGCCCGGCCGCTGCTTCCGGGTCGTTGATCTTCGTCCCCGCAAGCTCGCCTGCGAGTCGATTCCTCGGGGTCGCGCTCAACGTTGAGATCACCGCAAGCTCGCGGCGCCAGCTCCGCCGCCCGACTGATCGGTCGACTTATAGCTTGTGATTGCTGATGATTCTCGCTCCACCGTTCTGTCGTACCCCTCCTCTAACGTTTCTGGCATGGACGACGACGACGCATTCATCGGGGGCTCCGGCACCCCGCCCGGCATCCCCGACGACCCTCCAACGATGGCGCCGCTGGTGGCCGCGATGGATCAGCTGATCGCGTCTGCCGACCAGCTCTGCGCCGCGAGCGATGACGATGTGATCGATCAGATGCGCTGCCTCGAGCGCGTCATGCGCCGGGCCCAATTGCTAGGGCACGCTCACATTGCTCAGCTCGAACGCCGCGGGGTGGCCAGCGCGCGGGCAATGCGCTCGACGTCGACGTTTCTGCAGACGGCCCTGCGGTTATCTCCCTACGAAGCCAAACGCCGTGTCCTTGCCGCGCAGGCGTGCGGGCCACGCGTCTCGCTGACCGGCCAAGCGCTACCACCGTTGCTGCCCGAGGTTGCTGCCGCACACGCAGCCGGCGCCATTTCGGCTGAGCACACCAACGCGATCATCTCCACACTCGACCGCTTTCCGACCGGACTCGCAGCGGAACACTTCGACAAGGCCGAACGAATCCTGCTCGATGTCGCGCGCCGCGCACGGCCGCGTGAGGTGAGCATTGCCGGCGCTCGCTATCTTGCCCACCTGGATCCAGATGGTGTGCTGGCCGACGACAACCATCAGGAGCGCGTCCGTGAATTGAGTTTGACCCAATGCGATAACGGGATGTGGCGGCTGTCGGGCATGCTCACCGCCGCCTGCGGTGCGCAGCTGGCGGCCACGCTTGGTCCGCGATCAGCGCCGCGGCCTGCCGACGCCGACGGGCACGACCCGCGAATCCATCCACAACGTATGCATGACGCACTCGAAGAGCTGGCCGGCGTGGCGGTGCGGCGTAAGGAGCTCAGCCGGTCAGGCGCGCCCGCGACCGTCATCATCTCCATGACCGAGAAGCAGTACCTCAGCCGGCAGGGCGTCGTCGACACGACCACGGGTCAGCCACTCACCGTTGTGCAGGCCCTCAAACTCGCCGACGAGGCAATCATCATCGGCTTGGTCCGCTCGGCGACCGGGGCGGTGCTGAAGCTCGGACGTATGCAGCGGATCGCGACCCGGCCGCAGACGTGGGCGCTCATGGCTAGGGACAAGGGCTGCAGCTTTCCCGACTGTGACGAGCCACCCGAGCGCTGTCAACGCCATCACATCATTCCGTGGTGGCTCGGCGGGCCGACCGACATCGACAATTTGGCCCTCTTATGTCATTTTCACCATCGCGTCTTCGAGGAGCGGGGTTGGGCATGCCTAATGAAGGACGGCTTGCCCCATTGGATTCCGCCGAAATGGCTGGATCCAACTCAGACGCCGCAACTCAACATTCGACTCCTGGCCGAGGCGATGCCGGACGGTTCCGCATGACGGGAGCTCATGACGCGACACCGGGTATCCGTCCGCCCCTCGAACCGCGCAACTCAGTCCGCCAGCAGTTCGCGCAGCATGTGCATGGCGATCAGCACCGCGCGAGCCCGCACGTCTGCGCGGGAGCCCGGCACCTGGATCTTTCGAGCCACCGTCCGGGTATCGCTCATTACACAAAGGTGCACCAGACCGACCGGCTTCTCCGCAGTGCCACCACCAGGGCCGGCAATGCCCGTAATGCCGACACCGACGTCCGCTCCGAGCCGTGTGCGGGCACCGTTCGCCATGGCCTCGGCGACCTCAGCACTGACCGCCCCGACCCGCGCGATCAGTTCCGCCGGGACGCCGACCAGTTCCTCCTTGGCCCGGTTCGCATATACGACCAACCCACCCAGCACGTACGCCGACGAACCGGCCCGCTCGGTGAGCCGGGCCGCGAGCAGACCCGCCGTACACGACTCGGCGGTGGCGATGCTGAGTCGGCCGGCCCTCAAAGAGTCGGCCACCTGGTCGTCGATGGTCGATCCGTCCAGCGAGAACAGCGTCTCGGGGTAGGCGTGCTGGATGACCGCGGCAAAGTCGTCATACGCCGATTGGGCGTCCGGTCCATAACGGGTGACGATCTCCAGCTCGCCACCGCGCAAGCAAGTGGTGATCTCCAACCCGGCCAGCTTTGCATCGTTGTCTCGCAACGTGGCTGCGAGTTCGGACTCAGGTGTTCCCCATAGCCGGATCGTCTGTTGTCTCAGTTCCTCGCGTCCGGCCAGGGCATCAAGTACCAGCGGGTCCGCGATGGCCGCCGGCCACATACCCTGCAGCTCCCGCGGCGGGCCAGGCAGCACCACGACCGGCGGCCCACTTCGGCCGTCGGCCACCGGCACAACCAGTCCCGGGGCGGTGCCTACGGGCGGCAAGACGTTCGCCCCGACCGGCACCAGGGCCTGCTTGCGCGTCGCGGCCGCGGTCGCCTCCGGGTCTACTCGCCAGCCACGGCCGGCGCTCAGCTTGGTCACAATATCGGCGATCTGTTGTTCGAGCGCGGGAACGAGTTCCGATGGGCGGCCCTGCACCCAACCGACCACTTCGGCGGTGAGGTCGTCAGCGGTCGGCCCGAGTCCTCCGGAGGTGAGGATGAGGTCCACGCCGGTATCGGCCAGGAACCGCAGCGCTTGGGCCAGATCCGTCGGCCGGTCGCCGACGACCACGATCTGGGCGATATCAACGCCGAGGATCCGCAGTTGCTCGGCCAGCCACGGGCCGTTGCGGTCACTGACTCGTCCGGTCAGCACTTCGGTTCCGGTGACGACTATTCCTGCGCGGCTACTCACGACTCGAATCCTAGGCCCGGGGCCATCAGCTGGCCGTGCCCGAAGGCCGGACACCCGGACACCCGAGCACCCGCGCACCCGCGCACCCGCGCCCCCGAGCCCCCGGACATCGAGCCCGGACATCGAGCCCGGACATCGAACCCGGACATCGAACCCGGACATCGAACCACCTTGGGCAACCGAACAATGGTCTGACGACCGCTGCACAGACGCACGTCGCACGTCGCACGCCGCACCTGCGGCTGCGCCTGCGCCTGCGCCTGCGCCTGCGCACATCAGTACAGAGGTACGGGAGCTGCGCGTGTTGTCCGTCAGTACAGACGACGGCCTTTGAAACAACGCGCACCTGCGCCTGCGCACATCAGCACAGACGTACGGGAGCTGCGCGTGTTGTCCGTCAGTACAGACGACGGCCTCTGCACCAACGCGTACCTACACCGGCGCACATCAGTCAGACGTAGGGAGCTGCGCGTGTTGTCCGTCAGTACAGACGACGGCCTTTGAAACAACGCGCACCTGCACCCTGCGCACATCAGTCAGACATACGGGAACTCCGCGTGTTGTCCGTCAGTACAGACGACGGCCTCTGCACCAACGCGCACCTGCACCGGCCCAGATCAGCCAGACGTACGGGAGTTCCGCGGGTTGTCCGTCAGTTGTCCGTCAGTACAACGACGGCCTCTGCAACAACGCGCACGCTGCACCCTGCGCACATCAGCAGTACAGACGACGGCTATTCGCCGTCCTCAGCCAAAACGACCGTCATCTCGGGCTGCGCCGGCCAGCTCGCCTGGTCCGCGGCGACCGCACGCCACGCGTCGGACTTCAGCGCCGCACTGCGGTCGGCGGCACTGGCGAATCCGATCTCGGTGATCAGCCCGATCTCGCCTCTACCCATGAGTTGCCGGGTCACGGTGGCCGCCTCGATCCGCTGCACATTCGGCACTCCGCGGACGAGCGGCAGGTGCACGCTCCGGTACTGGTCCAGGAATTTTTCGGTGTCCGGCAACGCACCGTAGATGACGATGACCTTGTACATGTTTTGCAAACTCCTTCAGCAAGTGGACGATTTCTTGCCATTCACGCCATTCACGCTGCGAGCCGTGCGGCGACGACGTCAGCGGCCTCGCGCCGCCCGCATCTCGGCCGACTCGACGCTGGCATGACTGAGGTCGTGGGTGGCAAAGTGCGCCTGGATCGCGTTCGTGAACCCCATCATGTCCTGGGTCAGGTTGAGCGAACGCTTGAGCAGCCTGGTCGCGAACGGGTATGCCTGCGCGACCTTGTTCGCCAGTTCCAGAGTGGCGCTCTCCAGATCGGCCCGCGGGACAACCCGGTTGACCATGCCCATTTCGAGTGCGTCCTGAGCCGAGATCGGTTCGCCCGTGAACAGCATTTCCCGAGCGCGCCGGCTAGTCATCACCCACGGATGAACCAACACCTCGACCCCGGCCGCCGCCATCCCCTGTACAACCGGATCAGAAAAGAATGCGTCCTCGGACGCGACGATCAGGTCGCACATATTCGCCACCATGAAGCCACCGGCAATGGCCGCGCCCTTAACCTCGGCAATCGTCGGTTTCGGGAAATTGCGCACCGCCAGGCAGTACTCGACGTAGTACTTGGCCTCGTGGAACCACACGCGCTCGACGGTGAAGCCCTCGTCCTCATGCCCCGGCCTGGGCGCGAGGCCGGCCTGCATGTCATGCCCGGACGAGAAATGCTTGCCCTCGCCGCCAAGAATGACCACCCGAACCGCCTCGTCATCGGCGAGTTCGCGCAGGACCGCATCCAGCTCATCGAGCGTCGGGCGGTCCTGCGCGTTCGCGACGCGCGGCCGGTTGACCAGAATCCGGACGACCGGTCCGAGGTCTTCCCGGATCAGGTTCTCATACGTTGCCGTCATCGGAATGACCTCGTCGCCGGCTCAGACCAGCCGGGCAGTCTCGTCGAACGGATCCGGTCCGGAGACGTTCACGAGTCCCGGCCCGAAGACCTCTTCCCGGCGGGACTTGAGCGCCTGGATGTACTCCGAGCGAGGCGTGGCCGACAGCATCCGCGCAGTCGGCGACGTGATGCCCATGCCGTCGGCCATCGCGGAGATCTTGTGCAGCGTGTGCATGCCCATCAGTTCCAGCGACGCATTCTGAATCCGCTTGTTGTTGGCGAGCAATTGCCAGTCCACCTTGGCCAGCCGCCGAGTCAGGCCAACCGCCTCGGCGTCCAACTGGTCGGCCGGCAGCGCCTTGAGGATCAGACCGATCTTGGCCGCGTCGGCGCCACTGATGCTGTCCCCCGTGTACAGCAGCCGCTTGGCCCACTGCGGTCCCGCGTAGTACTGCCACATCGGGACGGCGGGCGTGCCGATGTCGCGGACCGCCGGGAAGGCGAACTGCGCGTTCTCGTCGGCGATGATCATGTCGCAGAACATGGCCAGCTCGGTACCGCCGGCCAGGCACCGGCCGTGCACCTTGACCACGACCGCCTTACGGAAGTTCCACAGCGAACGCAACACGTTGCGGGGACGTTCGAGGCCCGACACCACCTTGGTCATGTCCAGCTCACCCGGCGTGGAACTCTCCGCCTCGGCTCCGGGCTCGGTGCGACCGTCGGTGAGGTCGTATCCCGCGCAGAAGTCCGGGCCGTTGGCCGAGATCAGCACCGAGCTGACACTATCGTCGGCGTCCGCTTCTTCCAGGTTGTCGCGCAGTTCCATAAGCAAGCCCATGGACAGGGCGTTGCGCTTCTGCGGACGGTTCAGCACGAAGTGCCGCCAGCCGTCTTCTTTGATTACCTCGATGTCGGACATCGGATACCACCTTCGGTTGCCAGAGTCGGTTCGTGCACGCGCCCGTCCCATCAGTGGACGGACGCCCCAGTCGAATACAACGGTCGAATTCAGCCTCAGTCGAATTCAGCCTCAGTCGAGTTCAGCCTCGGTCGAATCCAACCTCAGTCTCATCCAGCCTCGGTCTCATCCAGCCTCAGTCGAATTCAGCCTCGGTCTCATCCGGCCTCGGTCGAATCCAACCTCAGCCTGATCCAACCTCAGCCTGATCCAACCTCAGCCTGATCCAACCTCAGCCTGATACAGCGTCGGCCCCATACAGCTAATACAGCGTCGATTCCTCCGCGGCCTTTGATGCCTCGGCCGGCGTCAGCACCTCGGCGTTCACCAGCTCGATCGAGCCCAGTGGACCGGCCAGCCGGCGTCTTCGCCGATCGGCGAACATGGCCCACGTACCGGACAGCCCACGCGGTAGCGAAAGAGCCATGATGAGGAATAGCACGGCGAAGGTCAGGTTGGGTAGACCAGGGTGCCCGTTGGCGATGTCGCCGGCCTTCTGGGTCAGATAGACGACGATGACCGCGCCGCTGAGCGCGCCCCAGGCCCGTCCGGCCCCACCGGCCAGTGCCACCACCGAGACCTGGAACAGCGCGGTCGTGGACAGGAACAGATCGGTCGTGACGTTCAGGTTGTACTGCGCGTAGATCACTCCAGCTGGCGCCACGACCGCGGAGCTGATCACGAACAGCGTGATCGACAGCCGCCGCACCGGGACGCCTGCCGCATTGGCCGCCACCGGGACGTCGCGGGCAGCTGCCGCCCAGTAGCCGAATTTGCTCCGTTTGAACCAGGTCAGCAGCGCGATCAGGATGACGTTGACCACCAGCAACAGCTTCGCGAACGAGCCTGGTGTCAGGAATTCCATGTCGGTCCAATGCGGCGTGGCCTTGACGTCGATCAGAATGCCGAGCGCACCACCCAATGCCTTGATCGACACCACGATCGGCGCAACGGCCTGCGCAATGATCAGCGTGACCAGCGCGACCAGGATCGCGCTTCCGGTCGAGCGCACACAGGCCAGCGCGATCGGGATGGCTAGCAGCACCGAGATGCCCATCGCGATGAAGATGCAGATCCACGGCGAAATGCCGTGTTTGGCGTAAAAGTAAGCGTCGGTGTAGCCGCCGACCAGCAGGAAGACGGGCTGGGCCAGCGAGAACAGGCCGAGGGTGCCCTGCAGGAAGCTGAAGGACAGGCCGGCCACGGCGTAGTACAGCGCCAGCACCGCGATCGCCGCGGTCGCATCCGACATGGCCCCGAGCAGGAACCAGCCGATGACCAGCAGCGCCAGGATCGCGATGATGGCCGGCCAGATCGATCGCGGCGAGATGTTCGGCAACTTGATCATCAGGCTTCTCCGATATCCGGCTTGAACATGAGGAAGGCGAGAATGATGATCAGCGGCACCAGCGTCGTCCAGTACGACTCGAGGTACCCACTGGCCATCGACTCGATGATGCCCAGCGCCAGACCGGCGATCAGGGCGCCCAAGGTGTTGCCGATACCACCGATGATCACGATCGCGAACGCGGAGATGAGGTAGGTCGATCCGGCATCTGGCGTCATCACCGTGAACGGACTGATCAACACGCCACTCGTACCGGCCAGCACCACCGATGCGATGACCGAGGCGCGCCGAGCGACCGGCACGTTCACGCCGTACAACCCAGCCGCGACCGGGTTGCTGGCCACCGCCCGCATGGCCCGGCCCCAGCGGCTGATCCGGATCACATAGAACAAGCCGAGGGCCGAGATCAGGGCCACGACCGCCGCGATGATCTGGCTGCCGTGGATGGTGATGCCGCCGATGTCCACGTTGCCGACGGTGACGTCGCGGATGATCCGCGGGTCCGAGGCGAACAGCGCCTGCAGGCCGCCCGAGATGAGCAGCAACAGGGCTAGCCCGACCAACAGCTCACCGATCTCGCCCACCCGCTTGCCGCGCCATTCGAACAGCTCGGCGATGACGAAGCCCAGCAGGCCGAAGCCGATCATGGCCGGGACGACCACGACGTACGGACTGATGTTCCAATGATCATGCAGCCACCAGGCCAGGTACAGCCCGACGCCGACGAACGATCCGTGCGCGAAGTTGGCGATCTTGCCCACGCCCAGGATCAGCGTGAATCCGACGCCGATCAAGCCGTACACGGACCCGGTGAGGAATCCGAGAATCAACAGCTCCTTGAACAGCATCTCGCTGCCGTCTCCTTTCGGTCGATCAGCCGGGCATGGTCATCCGAAGTGGGTCAGCCGGCGCGAATCAGCCCGCTGTGTACGGCTTGACCGTGGTCTGCTTGCTGACGTCGGGGAACACGATCTTGGCGTCGGCGTTCTCGATCTGCACCCAGCTGGTCGTCTGCTCGGTGTAGGTACCGCGGTCGTTCCAGGCGATCGTCTTCGGGGTGGCGTAGACATTGCCCTCGGTCTGATCGATCGTCGTGCTGTGGATAGCCGCGGTGAGCTTCTTCGGATCGGTGGTCTTGATCGACTCCAGCGCCTTGGCGATGAACTTGACGTTGATGTAGCCCGGGAACGAGCTGGTGCTCGGGGCCGATCCGAACTTGGCCTTGTAGGCGTCGTACATGGTCTGGAACGACGGCGGCAGACCGGCTTGTCCGGGCTGCGGCGAACCGGCCAGCAGCAGGCCGTCGGCCAGCGTGTTCAGTGCGGTGACCAGCGAGGCGGTCGACGCCCCGAGCACCACTACGACCTTGGCCTTCGGCTTGACCGTGGTCTTCCAGAGCCGGTCCAGTGCGACGCAGTCACCCGGGTAGCAACCGGCCAGGATGATGTCGGCGTCGACCGAAGCCACCCGGGTCGCCACGGCCGAGTAGTCGGTCGTCGTGGCCGGGTAGGTGATGTCGCTGACGGTCTGGTACGGGTTGTCCGGCAGTGCCTTCCACGAGTCGTGCGAGCTCACGCCGAAGGTGCCCTGGGACGAGATGTAAGCCACTTTGGCGTTGGTGGGCAAGCCTAAAGTGGGCGTGATCCCCTTCAGTAGGGCCAGCAGCGCGGTGGCCGTCGAGTGCCCGTCGCCGGCCATGAACAGATCGGTGTAGCCACGGTCGGTGATCTGGTTGGACGACAATGCCGTGGTCAGCCACGGGATGCCCTTGCGGTGCGTCACGTTGGACGCGGCCAGCACGGTGGCGCCCTGCGAGCCGCCGATGATGGCGACCGGGTTATCGGCCACCGCCTTGGTGGCCTGCGGCACGCCCTGATCGGGGTTGGACTGGGTGTCGAACTTCTTCAGCGACAGCTTGTCGCCACAGATCGCCTTGATGCCACCGGCCGCGTTGATCTCGTCGACCGCCAGCTGCGCCCCGTCGTAGGCCGGCCCGGAGTAGATGTTGACCGCGCCGCTGAACTCGTCGATGTCGGCGATCTCCAGTGTCTTGGCCCCGCCGCTACAACTCGATCCCCCGGACGATCCGCCCGAGTTGCTGGACTTGCTCGAACCGCCGCCACACGCGGCCAATAACAGGCTGAGCGCGCCGATGACGGCCACCGCCTTCACGCTGGCATTTCTCGAGCCGGCATTGCGAGCGTGCATGACTACTCCTTCGTGATGGGCAGCGTCGGCCCGTGATCGGGGGCGCTGGAGTGCGAAGTCCTAGCTGGAGAACATGGCCTGGGCGACCGCGTTGACGTCCTTTTGCTGAGCCGAATCCATGAGCGTGATCCGTCCCGTGGTCATGACGAGCATCGAGTCGCACAGCGAGCCCGCGCTGGCGTTCTGTTCGGCCAGCAACACAGCAAGCGAGCGGGTGTCGCGCAACTTCGAAATGGCCTCGAACATCTGGTCGACGACGACCGGGGCCAGCCCCTCGGACGGTTCGTCGAGCAGCAGCACCTTCGGGTTTGCCATCAGCGCCCGGCCGATGGCCACCATTTGTTGCTGGCCGCCGGACAATTCGCGCGCCTTCTGGTTGAGCTTCTCGCGCAGCATCGGGAACAGATCGCAGACCGCGTCGACATTGACGTGCCGCTCGGCCTTGTTCGACAGGTGCCCGCCGACCAGCAGATTGTCAGCGACGGTGAGCTCGCCGAACAGCTGCCGTCCCGCGGGGACCAGGGCCAGGCCCGCCGCCGATCGTTCCCACGGCCGGGCCCGCGTGATGTCCTCGCCGTTGAGCCGGATCGTGCCGCTACGCACCGGCAATGTCCCGGACAGCGCGGCCATCAGACTCGATTTACCGGCCCCGTTCAGCCCGAGCAGGCCCACGTAGGTGCCCGATGGGACGGTGAAGGAAACGTCGTCGACCACTCGGAGCACGCCGCGGTAAACGGCGAGGTCTGAGATCTCAAGCGCTGGCGCGTTGTCCAAGGTAACTCTCCATAACGATCGGATCGGACAACACCTGTTCGGGCGTCCCTTCACTGACCAACCGGCCGGCGTCAATGGCGAGCACCCGGTCGGTGACCCGTCGGATCGCCCCCACGTTGTGCTCGATGAGCAACACGGTCAGGCCGTCGTCCGGCAGTTTGCGGACGATCGCGATCAGGTCGGTGACTTCTTCGGCGTTGAGCCCGCTGAAGATCTCGTCCAGGAGAATCAGGGTCGGGCTGCTGCCGAGCGCCCGCGCCAGTTCCAGTCGCTTGCCCTCGACCGCGTTGACCTCGCCGGCGACCTTCTCGGCGATCGGGCCGAGGCCGGTGCGGTGGGCGAGTTCGGCCGCCCGCTCCCGGGCCGCCCCGAGTCCCACGCCGGTTGCACTGATGGCGACGGCAATGTTCTCCACGACGGTCATCGACCCGAATGGCTGAATGAGCTGAAAGGTACGGCCGATCCCGTGGCGGCAGCGCTGATAAGCGGGCATTCGTCCGATGTCCTTGCCCCCGAATGTGACGGTGCCACTGGTCGGCCGGAATGCACCGGCAATCAGGTTGAACAACGTCGTCTTGCCAGCCCCGTTCGGGCCGATGATGCCCACGATCTCGCGGTCATCGGCGCGCATAGAAACGTCTTCGAGCGCCCGCACACTGCGAAAGTGCTTGGTAAGGCCATTGGTGGCCAGTACCGGTGAACTAGCTGCAACCATCGTCGCCCGTACCTCCCGGTTAGCGTTTGGGAATCGGCTTCGTACAAAATGGCCTAGTAGAATTGGCACCCGTAATTCGGGCAAGACACAGCGAGGAAAGACGCGGACCGCCAACTCGTGACGTCGGCGAACCTAGTTGCAGCAAACTTGGTAAGTGTGAGGCGAATGCTGGCCTGACGAGCCGGGTAGTCGGGCAGAGCTCAGCCACGAAACGATGGCAAAGCCTGTTGCGGAAAAGCTCCGCGGCGTCTTGCAATACGACGCCTTCCAATACGGAACCGACCATCGACCCGGGTTGGCGACACACAACGGTCGCTAGCTTAGGATCGACAAATCGCTCGCTATTGAAAGACCATTTCAGCGCTACCGGAACCGTTTCGAGATATCGATATCGCGTGGATTCATTGTTCGATATATCGATCTCGGTTCGACGTTTTGGAACCCTAGACAGGCGAAGTTGCTTCGTCAAGGTTTCGTCGTGATGACCACTTAAGCTGTAACTGGACCGTGTCTGAACGATCTTGACCCCCGTTCGCCCGCTACTCCGTTGCAGGCGATTTGGGCCTTTTCCGCCACGGGGCAGGCACCGATTCCCCGCCCGTCGGCACTGTTTTTAACGCCGATTTTCGATGTTTTCCGAGGCGGTCGCGGGCACCCCCGGGTGGCGCTCGCCAGACCCGGAATAGCGGCGCCCGCCCAGCCGTAGCGATGAGATTGGTAGGCCTTGAATATGAAGGTCAGATTTCGTTGACGTTATCGATACGCCGCGGGTATGTTCGGCGCACCGAACAGAAGACGACTTCTCGAACGGGCTGTGATGACTTCTCTGGTCCAGCACTGGGCCCGGTGGGCAAGATCCACCCCACGGGCGGTGGCACCCTGTGCGACCCACTCGCACGTGCCTTGACCAGCCGTGGCCTCGGCTGACCGCCCAACCGTGTGACCGGATTTCCAGCGGACCTGAAATGGCCGGCGCGCCCGTCCGAGACCCATCCGACAAAACTCGCACTACCGAAATCGCCGTTACTCCGTTCTACTGCAATTGAGCACCACGATATTTCGCACGACTGAGACCCGGTATGGCCTCAGCGCTTTCCCATGCGTGAGGGCAGCGGTTCCGCTTTCCTCCTAGCAAACTCGATGATCGATCAAGATCAACTGGAGGTCACATGGATCTGCTGACCGACCCCACGATTACCGCCTTCCGGGAGGAAGCGCGGACGTGGCTGGAGGAGAACAAGCCGACCGAAGCTCGTCCACACGACGATCAGGCGGCACGCGAATTCGATCGCGCCTGGCAACACAAGCAATACGAGGGCGGCTGGGCCGGCGTTGCCTGGCCCGAGGAATTCGGTGGCCGCGGACTCGCTCCGCTGCAGCAGATGATCTGGTACGAAGAAATGGTCCGCGCTGGCGCGCCCAGTACCGGCAGCTTCACGGTCGCGTTGGGCCACGCCGGCCCGACCATCATGGCCAACGGGACCAAAGAGCAGCAGGCCCTCTATCTCGACCGCATCATCAGCGGTGACACGCCCTGGTGCCAGGGCTTCTCCGAGCCCGGCTCCGGATCCGACCTGGCCTCACTGCGCACCCGCGCAGTCATCGACGGCGACGAGCTGGTGGTCAACGGTCAGAAGATCTGGACCAGCTACGCCCACATCGCGGACTTCCAGGAATTGCTGGTCCGCACCGACCCGGAGGCGCCCAAGCACAAGGGCATTACCTGGGTCGTCATGGCCATGGATACCCCCGGGCTCACCGTCCGACCGATTCAGACCATCGACGGCAACGCCCACTTCTGTGAGTGCTTCTACGACGACGTCCGCATCCCGCTGGCCAACGTCGTGGGTGGCCTGAACAACGGCTGGCGTACCGCAATGTCCACCTTGTCCTTCGAGCGCGGTATGGGGTACCTGCAGTCCCGGCTCACGATCATCAATGAAGTGGACAAGCTGATCGAGGAAGCCCGCCAGCGCAAGCTGCTGGAGAACGACCGCATCGCCTACGAACTGGCCCACATCCGGGCCCAGGCGGTGACCGTGCACGCGCTGGGTTACGACGGCGTGGCCGCGACCTCGCAGCCCGAATTGATGTCCAGCGTGAACCAGATCTTCAACGGTGAGCTGTCCAAGTCGCTGGCCCGGATCGCGATCGAGATCCAGGGTGACGACGGCCTGGAGCGCACCGAGTGGAACGGCCGCTACCTGGGCTCGTTCCCCGCCACGATCGCCGGCGGTTCGAAGGACATCCAGAAGAACATTCTCGGTGAACGAGTATTGGGGCTGCCGCGATGATCGACCTGAAGCTTTCTGACGACGAGAAATTCCTGCAGGAATCGGTCCGCGACGTCGGGGCCAAAGAGTTCCCGCTGGACGAGGGCATTCGCGCCGGTATCGACGGCCGCAAGCCGTTCGACGAGGCCCGCTGGCAACGGCTGGCCGGCCTCGGCTGGTTCGGCATCTGTGTGCCGGAGGCCCAAGGCGGCATCGGGCTCGGCCTGACCCACGAGATGCTGGTCTTCAACGAGCTGGGCAAGGTCGCAGCCAGCGGTCCGCTGGTCGGCACCGCGCTCGGTGCCTACGTCGCTGCCCGGGCCAAGTCCGACGAGATCGCCGCGGCCCTGATCGCGGGCCAGCGCAAGGCCGGCATCCTGGTCGGCGACCTGGTCGTGGACGCCGGTGTCGGCGATCTCGCGCTGCGGGTCACCTCCGAAGGCACCGAGCTGCTCGAGATCACCGAGGCCACCCCGGTGGTGTCGGTCGACGAGGCACTGGCCGTCAACCGGGTCACCGGCACGACCAGCCTGGTGCACATCACCGACGACGACATTCCGTCTCGGCTGCGCGTGCTGGTCGGCGCGTACCTGGTTGGTCTGGCCGAAACCACCGTCGAGATGTCGGCGGACTACGCCAAGACCCGGGAGCAGTTCGGCAAGCCGATCGGCTCCTTCCAGGCGGTCAAGCACCGCTGTTCGGAAATGGTCACGCGGGCCTATACCGCCAAGGCGCAGCTCGCGGTCGGCGCGGTGCTGGCCAACCTGGCGGCCACCGAGGGAATCGCCGGCAGCGGCTTGCTGGAAGTCGCGTCCGGCTACCTCTTGGCCATGGACGCGGCCCAGCAGAACGCGGACGACAATATCCAGAACCACGGCGGGATCGGCTTCACCGCCGAGCATCCCGCGGGCATCTTCGTCAAGCGCACGCAGGTCTATCGCCACCTCGGCGGCAAGATGTCCGACCTGATCCAGATCGCACTCGTCTCTCCGGAGACCAGCGCCGCCTGACGCACGCAGCTCCGACGCGGCCGCGACGCGTGGCTGCGAGCAGAACAGCATAGGGAGACAGCAAAAAGATGACTGATCGGACGATATTGGTGACCGGTGCCGGGCGGGGCGCCGGTCAGGGCATCGCGCTGGCGCTGGCCAATGAAGGCGGCAACATTGCGATCTGTGACCTCGACGAAGCAACCGCGCAGGCCACCGCCAAGCTGATCGAGGAACGCGGCGCCACGGCGTTCGCGCTGCAGTGCGACGTCTCGGACGAGAACGCCGTCGACGCCATGTTCGCGGCCGTGGTCGAGCGGTTCGGGACGATCGATGTCCTCTGCAACACGGTGGCCTGGATCGATCCGCCCGGACCGATCGCCGAACTGCCGACCGAGCGCTGGCACAAGACGATCCGTACCAACCTGGACAGTGTCATGTTCGGCACCCGCGCGGCGCTGAAGACGATGATCCCCAACCAAAAGGGCGTCATCATCAACATCTCGTCGTTGAACGGCACCCGGGGCTTCCCGGACCGGCCGAGCTACGGCGCGACCAAGGCCGCGGTCATCAACTTCACCCAGACCACGGCGATGGAGAACCGCCAGTACGGGATCCGGGCCAACGTCCTCGTCCCCGGCGGTATCAGCGGCGAACGAGTACGCCTGCTGGGTGAGATGGGTGCGGCGCTGGCCGAGCAGCGCGGAACGCCCCCGACCCGCGGCCAGTACCCGGACCCGCCGATGGAGATGCTGGATCCGGAATGGATCGGGCGCTATGTCTCCTTCCTCATCTCCGAGGACGGTCGGCACATCAACGGCCAAGCGTTGGTCATTGGCGAGGCTCCTCGCTCGCCGCTGCAGGCGATGTTCCCGGACATCTGATCCATACGATCTGGGCCGGCCGATCGGCCCAGCCGACCGGTCGGCCCAACCGACCGATCGGCCCAGCCACCTCTGCACATCCGTGTTGCAGTCCCGCACCATAGTTTCGAGTCACCCGGAGGGTCCCCTTGCGTAACATTTCTGGAAGCCGCTATCTGGCCGAGGCACTACAGGCCAGCGGCACCACGCACGTATTCATGGTTCCGACTGTGGCGGTACGTGCTCTCGCCGAGATGGATTCTCTCGGTGTGCGCGGCATCATGGCGCACGGCGAGAAGGCCGCGGCCTACATGGCCGACGGCTACGCCCGCGTATCCCGCAGCCCCGGCTACTGCCTGGCCCAGACCATCGGGTCGGCCAACTTGGCCGCCGGGCTGCGCGATG
>JAOPUZ010000022.1 GCA_025966315.1 Frankiales bacterium
CCGCCGAATCGAGCAACATCTGGCATCCCTGAGATGCCAGATGTTGCACGACCGGCCTTACCACGCCGATGACCCATCTATTGGTCGTCGAGGACGAGCCCGATCTGCTGTCCATGCTGATTCTCAATCTCACCAGCCGCGGATTCCAGGTCAGCAGTGCCACCGACGGCGCAACCGCCTTGCAGCGCGCGGCCGAGCAACATCCCGACCTGCTGCTGCTTGACCTCGGGCTGCCCGACATCGACGGACTGGAGGTCATTCGGCAGCTACAGGTGAACGAGCCCACGCTGCCGATCGTGGTGCTGTCGGCTCGTAGCAGCAGTAACGACATCGTCCTGGCGCTCGACCTCGGTGCGACCGACTACGTCACCAAGCCTTTCGAGATGGCGCAACTACTGGCCCGGGTCGGCGCCATCACGCGCCGGCCTAGTTCGGACCGCCGCAAAGAAGTCGTCCGGCTCGGGGATATCACGGTCGATCGAGATACTCGCACGATCACCCACGCCACCAACGGTACCCACACGCTCGTTCATCTGACCCCTACCGAATGGCGCATTCTCGATATTCTGCTCGACCGCCCCAATGCCCTGGTCAGTTCCACCGAACTGCTGACCAGCCTTCGCGGGGACGCCATTCATACCGACGCCAGTTACCTGCGCATCTACCTGGCCCAACTTAGACGCAAGCTCGAACCCGTCCCGAGTCAGCCGCGTTACCTGCTCACTGATCCCGGGCTCGGCTACCGCTTCCACCCTTGAGCCGCAGCCCGTCCAGCGATAGGCGTTACCACCATGAAGATCCGTCGCCGTGCAAGGTCGAATTCGTCGGGCATCGATCTGGACGACGCGGCCCGGCGGGTAGCGCGGATCGGGTCCATTCGGTGGTACTCGCACGTCCGCCCCGGCAAGACGCTCTGGCGTTCGGAAGCGGGCGAGTTCCTCGATCGACGCTTTCGGATACACCGGTCCATGGTCGCCCGGCCTTACTCCCTCAATATTCCGATTCTCAGCCGCAGAGATGAACAGATCGGCGGAATTCTGCTCTACCGGGGCGGGTGGGTGGACCTCTGGCTGCTGACCGACGGTCACATCGAGTCCGACTCGCGAGAGATCAGTTCCGCGAGCGAGTTCGAGATGTTTCTGCAAGGGATTCTGCTGAGTTTTACTGTCAATCGGCACAGAAGGCAGTTCTATCTCAATTACCTGGACCAAGCCAGCTAGTCGAGCCGTTCGATAATCGAGCCCGTCCGGTAGCGCGCGCTTGGATAGCCCAGTCGTCAGGCGGCCGAGACTGCCGCCGGAAAGCGATCGGCCTCGCGGTTCATACGGACCCGGTAAAGGTGACTCAGCAAGGCCATTTGCAGGATCGGCAACCTCAAGAGCAGAAGTCCGACGCCGCCACCGAACGGAGCGACGAGCCACAAGGCCAATGCCGTGTACAGCAACGCGGCGCGACGGGACTGCGGCTCTTTCCGGCGGCAGAACAGGTACAAGGCAACGGACAGCACCAAACTCAGCGCCGACCACCACAGCACCAGCAGCGCTTGATCATGAAGAACCACGTTGGCCGGGATCGCGCCGACGGCCAACGCCGCCAACACGGTCGCCCGCACAATAAACCGTCGGTACCGGCTGACCTCTGACGCCGACGGTTCATAGCAGTCCAGCCGGCTCAGCTCGTAGTCGTTCAACATGGCGTTCTTGTCGAGATAGATCTGGCTCTGCTGATACTGCTGGGCGACCTCCGCGGCGAGCGACGGCGGCACCCGGTCCGACATCCAGACCGCCGCTATCCGGGCGTACTGCGCGCGAACGCCGCGCGTGCCGGCGATGACGCGGCCCCAGCACGCCACCACCGCCAGGACGTTGCGCGCTTGCGGATACTGTGCGGCGCTGGCTTCATCTGCGTAGGCGTAATAGCCGCAGCTACAGTCCGGCTCCGGGGTGGCGTGCACCAGCCGACGGATCGCCGGGTCCCCGAAACGACTGGCGCCACCGCCACCGCCGACGCCGGGGCCACCGCCGACGGCACCGACCGACTGGAGCGCGCGGCAAGCGGCGGTATTCGTCCCGGCCGTCCACGGAGTCGCACCGAACAATGGGTAAAGCAGGCCGCCCGGCCCAATGCGGAAGGTCCGCAACGCGCGGATCTCCCCGACCTGAGGTTCGAAACCGGAATACGGCTGCCCGCCTGCGGGTCGAGTCACGGCGCCGGCGCTACCTGCTCGCCGTCGAGCACCTCCGACTCCGAGGCTGCGGAAAGCACGCTGTCCACGTCGACCGGCTCAGTGTCTGGTCGGCTGAGAGCATGTTGCGAAAGAACGTCCAGGTGTTGGCGTTCCGTACCGATGTTCCCCAATGTCGCCACCCGCTTTCTACTCACGGCTCGTCCGAGACGAGGTCGACCTTCGCACCTTGCCTCGGCAGCTCGCCTGCTAACCCTGCCCTCGAGCGTAGGCGGTTACACCGGCGACGGCTCCCTTTCAGCCGCGAGGAAGTCGTGAAAATTTCGTGACCTTCACCGGCTCGCCCGAGCGCTCAATCGACCAGACGCCCTGGCGCTCGGAGGCGACTTGCTGGCTGAACACGCGCCATCGGTCAACCGCGGGATGAGGGTCAGCGGATCGGCGACACCGGGTAGCCGACGCTCGAGGTAACTGTTCACAAGTGGTATCTCCATAACGGTATTCAGGATCCTGATCATGAATCGAGTTGCGCGACCAGCCGCTTGGGCGCGATTCGGCGATAGCCGTCGCGGACGATCTCGGCGATCTCGTCCCAGTCGGGATCAAGGTCGATCCGGACACCGACCCAGCCGCGGTGTCCGACATACGGCGGCCGGAAGAACTGCGCCGGGTCGGCCGCGATGAGCTCTTCCTGGGCGCCAGCTGCGGCCGGACACCAGAACGCCAACCGATCAGCTCCGTGGTGGTGGTCATCGACGGCGACGAACTGCCGGCCGACAAAGAAGGACACCTCGCCGTGACTGATCCGCTCGGTCGCCCCGGGCAGCGCCAGGCAGATCTCCCGCAACCGCGCCACGGCGTCGTCGCTGGACCTCGCGTCGCCGCTCTTGGATGAATCCTGCATGACCCCATCATCGCGGAAGCGAAGCCGGCCGCCGGATCTTGCACCGCTCGCTTCAACGAGCTGCTTGCTGCTCGACCAGTGGCCCCTCGGAGTGGCGTTCAGCCTAAACTCTGAACCGAGGATCAGCCGATCCGAACGCCGGGAGGGCTTGCACTGTGGCGCGGTATCTCGACGTACATCCCCACGATCCGCAGCCGCGCATCGTGGCCCAGGCGGTGGCCATGCTGCACGACGACGCCTTGATCGCATATCCCACCGATTCCTGTTACGCCCTGGGGTTCGAGCTCGACAGCCGCACCGGTGCCGACCGGATCCGCCGGATCCGCCACCTCGACGAGCGTCACCATTTCACCTTGGTGTGCTCACATTTCGCGCAGCTCGGGGAGTTCGTCCAGCTGGACAACGCCGCGTTTCGCAGCATCAAGGCGGCGACCCCGGGTCCGTACACCTTCATCCTCGCCGCGACCCGCGAGGTGCCCAAGCGCCTGGCTCATCCGCGCAAACGGACCGTCGGCGTACGCATTCCCGATCATCCCGTCGTCCGAGCCCTGCTGCGCGAGCGGGGCAAGCCGCTGGTGTCGAGCACGCTCCTGCTGCCCGGCGAGGACGAGCCGATGACCGACGGTTGGACGATCAAGGAACGCCTTGATCACGAGGTCGACGCGGTCATCGACTCAGGCGAGTGCGGGACGGAACCGACCACGGTCGTCGACCTCTCGAGCGGATTGCCAGAGGTGCTACGCGTCGGCGCGGGCGATCCTGCACTCTTCGACTGAACGCTGGCAGGACAAGACGCCGTCAGCTGTATTCGCCTTGCCGCGCAATGTCGATGGGCTCGGCACCGGGAGCTTGGCCGCAGTGATTAGGCCGACGGCTGGTCACCCGTTTGAGTGTCGGCCCAATCTCCGTGGGCCACGATCGCGAGGTCCTCGAGTTCCAGATCCCTCCCGGATACGGTGCGTGGGCCGATCACGACCGGCTCACCGGTGCCTCGTTGCACCAGGCGCAGTGGTCCGCCGTCCTTGCCTTGAAGGTGTTTGTTGCCCCACTGCATCAGCGCGAATACCGCAGGAAGTAAGTCGCGACCCATCTCGGTCAACAGATATTCATAACGGCTTCGCTTGCCCGGCTCCTGATAACGCCGCTTCTCGAACAATCCGATATTGAGCCAGGATCTTCGGCGATCCGCTCTGCCTGGCCGCGTCGATGAGATTCTGGTTGCCCTCGGTCCGGATGCGGGCGTTCAGCTCGGAATGATCACCGATCTTTCGTACGTCGTCGGGTAGATCGGTCAGCTCGTTCAGAATGATGTCCGGTCGGAAGTCACGAACCGCCTCGATCAATGCCGCGCGGTCGAAGACGTCACACATCCTGCCTTCCATAGTGTCAAGTCAGAGTCGTCAACCACGCCGATCAGTCGTCATGCTTTACCGCGGTGCGGTAGTCACCGAACTGCGCGTCCCGCGCGTCCAACGCCTTGGTCAGACCGTCGCGCAGTGTCGAGGTGTAGGCCTGGGAGGCCTTGGTCGCACTGCCCAGCGACTGCATCTCGGTGGTCATCCGGATGCCGTTGCGAATTCCCATAGCTTCCATCGCCCGGTGCACCGTGCGCTTGTTCAGCGCGAGAAGGTCCGGCGGGATCAGTGCTATCCGCTCGGCCTTTTCCAGGACCCGCGCCTCGAGTTCTTCGATCGGGTAGGCCGCGTTCGCGTAACCCCACTCGGCCGCCTCGGTGCCCGACATCGCATCGCCCGTGAGCATCGCTTCCATTGCGCGGCGCATCCCGAGCAGCCACGGCTGCCAGGTCATGTCCGGGGGCGAGATCAGCCGGACGGGCGGGTATCCGATAACGGCGTCCTCGGCGACGTAGACCAGATCGCAGGCGGCGGCGAGTTCACTGCCCCCCGCCAGGCAGAAGCCATGGACCTGCCCGATGATCGGCGTCGCGTAGTCCCACATTTCCATCCAGCCGTCGACGAGGTGCCGCGCCCAGAATCCGTTCTTGAGCGCGGCATGGCGAGGCAGTTCCTCACTGGGGTCCTGATTGAGGTCATATCCCGCAGACCAACAGGTGCCGGCGCCCCGGATGATGATCACCGATACGTCATCGTCCAGATCGGCCCGCCGCATCGCATCGAACAACTGCGCCCGCAACCCGTTCGACAGCGCGTTGCGCTTCTCGGGCCGATTCAGGGTCAGTCGACGGACGTGGGCCGCTGGGTCGTCTTCGAGGATCAACTGCGCGTCGGACATGCCTGCCTCCTAGAGTCACCCAAAGTTTGGGCTCAGCATCAATGCATATCACGCGTCCGCTAGTTGCTCCGATCTCCGTGTTCGGCCAGCGCGACAAGAGTTGCCCGGGCGCCGTGCGAGTGCAGGGAGTCCAGCGCGGTCAGGTACTGGGTGACGAACCGCTCATCGTTGATCAGGTCCCCGAACAGGTCCCATTGGGCAATGAAGGCAGTGGGATCCAGGCGTTGCCGCCGCGCCGTGTCGGTGAGTCGCTCACTGAGCCGATCCTGCACGGTGATCTCATTACCGGCCTCGTCGATGCCTTCGGCATATCGTGCCCAGGATGCCACGACCAGCGTCGCCCGGGAGATCTCGCCGCCCACGGCGAGCTGTTCGCGAATGACCGGCAGCACCCACTTCGGGATCCGGTCGGAGCTTTCGGCACAGAGCCGGGCCAAGGTGTCGCGGACCGCGGCGTTGGCGAATCGCTCGATGAGAGTGCCTTTGTAGGACTCGAGGTCCACCCCCGGCACCGGGTGCAAGGTCGGGGTCGCTTCGAGGTCCATGTAGTCACGCAGGAACGAGGTGAACAGCGGGTCCTGGCAGACCTGGTGGACGTAACGGTAACCGGCTAGGTAGCCGAGATAACACAATGCCTGATGCGAGGCATTGAGCAGCCGCAGTTTCATGAGCTCGTACGGCTCGACGTCGGCGACTAGCTGCACCCCGGCGTCCTCGTAAACCGGCCGGCCCAGCCCGAACTCATCCTCCAGCACCCATTGGACGAAAGGCTCACAGACCACCGGCCACGCATCGGTGATATCGAAGCGTTCAGCCAGCATGGCGCGGTCCTCCTCGGTGGTGACCGGCGTGATCCGGTCGACCATCGAGTTCGGGAACTGGACGTGCTGGGCCACCCAATCAGCCAACTCGGCCGAGCGAAGTTGCGCGAACGCGCTAAACATCCGGCGCGCGACGTCGCCATTGCCTTGGATGTTGTCGCACGACATGACGGTGAACGGCGGCAGCCCGCGTTCACGACGTCGGGTGAGCGCTTCGAGCACCAGCCCGAACCAGGTGACCGGCACGGCGCCCGGTTCGGCGTCGGCGACAACGGCTGCCGTGCGGCTATCGAACTCACCGCTGACCGGGTGCAGGTTGTAGCCGCCCTCGGTCACGGTCAAGGACACGATCCGGGTGCCCGGCGCGGCCATCGTTTCGATCACGGCGTCGGGATCGTCGGGGGCGAGCAGATAATCAACGATCGAGCCGATCACCCGCGGTTCGATCGTCCCGTCCGGGTGCTTGATGATCAGCGTGTAAAGGCAGTCCTGAGCCAGCAGGGCATCCCGGACCGCGCGGTCCTGGGGCAGCACGCCGACCCCGCAAATTCCCCAATCCATGGCCTTGCCGTCGTTCATGAGACGGTCCAGATACATCGCCTGGTGTGCGCGGTGGAACCCGCCGACCCCAAGATGCACGATCCCGACCGATACCTGGGAGCGGTCGTAGGACGGGACGGGCACCACGGCGCCGATCACCTCCAAGGTGGTCGCGCCCAAGGTGGTCACAGGCACTGCTACTTCACCGCCCCGAGGCCAGAACCGAGAAGAACGGTCGTCCAGGTCGACCCTCAGGATCGAGGATCGACCTGGACGACGCTGATCAGCTGACGTCGTACCGATCGAGGTCCATGACCTTGCCCCAGGCGGCTACGAAGTCGTTCACGAACTTGGCCTGCGCGTCGTCGCTCGCGTAGACCTCCGCGACTGCTCGCAGCTCGGAGTTGGATCCGAAGACGAGGTCGACCCGGCTACCGGTCCAGGTGACCTCGCCGGCTGCGTTGCGGGCCTCGAAGGTCCCCGCTTCATCTGAGGTCGGTGCCCAGGTTGTGTCCAGGTCCAGCAGGTTGACGAAGAAATCGTTGGTCAACGTCCCGGGCCGCGCCGTGAGTACCCCGACCGAGGACTGCTTCACGTTCGCTCCCAGGACCCGCAAACCGCCGATGAGGACGGTCATTTCCGGGGCACTGAGCGTCAACAGGTTGGCCCGGTCGAGCAACAGATACTCCGCCGGAAGCCGGTTGCCCTTGCCGAGGTAGTTGCGGAAGCCGTCCGCCGCGGGCTGCAGCGCCTCGAAGGACTCCACGTCGGTCTGCTCCTGCGAGGCGTCCGTTCGGCCCGGTGTGAACGGGACCGTCACGTCGTGACCGCCGTTCTTGGCCGCCTGCTCGATCGCCGCGCCGCCGGCCAGCACGATCAGGTCAGCGAGTGAGATCTGAGCCGCTCCGGAACCGTTGAACGACTGCTGGATTCCCGCCAGGGTGCGCAGCACGACAGCGAGCTCGTCCGGGTTGTTGACCTCCCAACCGGACTGCGGTTCGAGCCGGATTCGCGCACCGTTCGCGCCGCCGCGCTTGTCACTGCCGCGGAACGTCGAGGCGGACGCCCAGGCGGTGGAGACGAGCTGCGCGACGGACAGTCCCGAGGCGAGAATCTGGCCCTTGAGCGTCGCGATGTCGTCGGCGCTGACCAGTTCGTGCGTCACCGCCGGCACCGGGTCCTGCCAGATCAGCGTCTCTTGCGGCACCAGCGGGCCGAGGTAGCGCTGGATCGGTCCCATATCGCGGTGGGTCAACTTGAACCAGGCCCGGGCAAACGCGTCCGCGAACTGGTCGGGATTCTCGAGGAACCGACGCGAGATCGGCTCGTAGATCGGATCCAGAATTAGCGCGAGGTCGGTGGTCAGCATTGTCGGCGGACGTGTCAACGAGCCGTCTTCCGGGTCGGGCACCGTGTTGGCTCCGGCCCCGTCCTTCGGCTGCCACTGGTTGGCCCCGGCCGGACTCTTGGTCAGTTCCCACTCGTAACCGAACAGCGTCTCGAAGAAGCTGTTGTCCCAGGTGGTCGGCGTGGACGTCCAGGTGACCTCGATGCCGCTGGTGATCGCGTCGCGGCCCTTGCCGCTGCCGAAGCTGTTCTTCCAGCCCAGGCCCTGCGCTTCGAGCGGGGCACCCTCGGGTTCGGGGCCGACGTATTGCTCCGGGTCAGCCGCACCGTGGGCCTTGCCGAACGTGTGACCGCCCGCGATCAGCGCGACCGTCTCCTCGTCGTTCATCGCCATCCGGTGAAAGGTCTCGCGAATGTCGCGAGCCGACGAGAGCGGGTCCGGTACGCCGTTCGGGCCTTCCGGGTTCACGTAGATGAGGCCCATCTGCACCGCGGCCAACGGGTTCTCGAGTTCCCGGTCGCCGGTGTAACGCTCGTCGCCGAGCCAGGTGTCCTCCGGCCCCCAGTAGACGTCCTCGTCGGGCTCCCAAACGTCCGGCCGGCCGCCGGCGAAGCCGAAGGTGGTGAAGCCCATCGACTCCAGGGCGCGGTTACCCGCAAAGACCATCAGGTCGGCCCACGAGATCGCACTGCCGTACTTCTTCTTCACTGGCCAGAGCAGCCGCCGGGCCTTGTCGAGGTTGCCGTTGTCGGGCCAGCTGTTCAGCGGCGCGAAGCGCTGCATGCCGGCACCGGCGCCCCCGCGACCGTCGTGGATGCGGTAAGTGCCGGCGCTGTGCCAGGCCATCCGGATGAACAGCGGGCCGTAATGGCCGAAGTCCGCCGGCCACCAGTCCTGCGAGGTGGTCATCAACTCGTCGACATCAGCGGTCAGGGCGTCGAGGTCGAGGGTATTGAACGCGTCGGCGTAGCTGAACGTCTCGCCCATCGGGTTGGCCACAGCGGGGTGCTTGCGAAGGATCTTCAGGTTGAGCTGGTTCGGCCACCAGGTGCGGTTGCCGGCGCCTTCGGTCGGGTGGGTGACGCGATGAATGACGGGGCAGAGACCTTCGCTCTCCTCCGAGTTCATGTCTCCTACGGCGGCATCGTGGTGATGGCTCTCAGACACGGCAATCCTTCCAGATTCGATAGTGTTGGTCAGGAACTATGGGCGGTAGAGCAGTCGGCGCAGAGGCCCCAGAAGATAACCTCGGCCTCGTCGATGGCGAAGCCGTGGTCATCCGAGGCGGTCAGGCACGGGGCCAGCCCGTCGACGCAGTCAACGTCGGCGATCACGCCGCACGACCGGCAGACGACATGGTGATGGTTGTCGGCGACCCGCGACTCGTAGCGTGCCGCGGAGCCCGACGGTTGGATGCGCCGGACGAGACCCGCGTTGGTGAGCGCACGGAGTGCGTCGTAGATGGCCTGGTGGGATACCTCGCCGTAGTCGGTACGGACGACACCAATGATCGAGTCGGTGTCGGCGTGCGGATGTTCGTGCACCGCGGCCAGGAGCGCGAGCCGGGGACGCGTCACACGTAGCGAGGCTCCCCGCAACATGTGCTCGAACTCGGTGACCGATGGCATCGCCTGAGTATGTCGGGCTTTCTTGAATCAATCAAGTGTGGCGACGAGAACCAGGCCCGGCAACGCTAATCGGTGGCGTGGAACCAGGCGTCGTAGACGGTATTGCCGTCCCCGATAAGGGTCTCGATCTCGATGTCCGGGTCAATGCCTTGCTCGAGGACCTCATACGGCAGCAGCCGGATCCCGAACGACTGCAGAACATCCTTGGCAGCGACACTCAGAGCTTCCCATCCGGCCGCGGGAACGGCCGCGACTGAATAGAGGTCGGGGAGCGAGCGCGCGCTTCCCGTGGCGTTCCATGACCGCTCTGCATCGGAGTGCAGCACCGCGAACGGACCCAACTTGCACAGGCACAACGACAAGCCCTGGATTTCGCGGCCATCGAGATACGGGTCGCCGCCGGCCTTGTCCGGATCGGTGATCAGAACCTCGCTGAACGACGACCACGGCCAGCCGCCGTCGGGCTCCACGTGTTCGACCGAGATCATCGGGTGGGAGCACAGCCCTTCAATCACTTGCGCGAGGAAGGCATTCACCGCGTCCGCGCCCTGGCCCCAAGGCACACCGACGGCAGCGATCTCCATTCGGGCCGCCTTGGCGATCGGCTCCCGGGCCAGCGCATCACAAACACCAGACATGGGTCGTAACGTCTCCTTGCTCCCATTAGCGAAGCTTTTGACGAAAGCTTAGGGACTTCTGCCGGCCACGAGAGACGCCTGTGGATAACCAGCGCCGGTATCCGCGATGATCGCAAAGATCCCGGCAATGATCAGTAGGTTCTGCGCGCACGCCCGAGGCGATGTCAGTGGTCTGAGCCAGACTCTGGTCATGGTTGTCGAATTCCAGGTGACGTTTGACAGCGCTGACCCTGCAGCGCATGCCGCCTTTTGGGCCGAGGCCTTGCACTACGTGCTGCAACCGCCGCCGACCGGATTCCCGTCCTGGGATGCCGCGCTGGACGCTTGGGAGGTGCCGAGCGAGCGTCGCAACGATCGCGCGGCCATCGTCGATCCAACTGGCGCGGGCCCCCGGGTGTTCTTCCAGAAGGTGCCGGAGCCGAAGGCGGCCAAGAACCGAATGCACTTGGATCTGCGGGCCGCTGCGGGACTGACGGGTGAGGCCCGATTGCTGGCGCTCGAGGCTGAGTGCGCCCGCCTGAGCACCTTCGGGGCTACTCGAGTTCAGCGCTTCGAACCCGATGCCATGTAGGGCGGCTGGATCGTCATGCAGGATCCGCTGGGCAGCGAGTTCTGCCTGGACTGAGCACATTGTGCCGTTTCGATGACATGCGCTCACACATCCATAATCGGGAGGGCACGTCAGTTGAGCCCACCTGCCGGCAGCGGACACCCAGCGCGCGTAGGTCTACGTTCATTGACACGAGGTTAAAAGTATACGTTCATTGACATGATGAGGAAGTATACGAACATAGACATATGGCGACTGGTATGTGAACCTATACCTACGATCCATGTTGGCAGACGCAGACAAGGCCGCCAGTCATGAGAGTGACAACCGCGCAAGACCTAGGCAACCTCGTTCGTGAGAAGCGTGAGGCAGTCGCCATGACTCAACGCCAGTTGGCTGAGCACGCAGGCGTTAGTCGCCTCTGGCTTGTCCACCTCGAGGCCGGCCACCCCGGTGCCGAGTTCGGAAAGGTATTGCAGCTTGTCGCGAGCCTCGACCTGACCCTCGACCTCGTGGAGAGGCGCGCGAGCGCAACGTGGAGCGACGTGCTCGACACGACGAAGCAGCACTGACGTGGCTGCCAAGCTCAAGCGGTTGGAAATCGTGCTGGACGGTCGACACGCCGGTCTTCTTCGGCAAGATGATCATGGTCGGCTGTCGATCATTTACGACGATGGCTATAAACGCGGCGAAGGCGGGCCCGGCGCCAGCCAAATGGCGGCATTGATGCGTCGCGTCCAATCACCGGCAGCAGCACGAGAATCCGCCGAACATTTCGCCAAAGCCATGGCTTTCAACTGGGTGATTTACGCCCCGGACGGTCACGCGAAGAACTATTCAGTACTGCTCCGCGCTCAGGAAGCGGTGCCTGCCCCGCTCTACGACATTTCCTCCGTACTTCCCTACCCAGACCGCTACGATCTTCGAACCATGGCGATGGCAATGTCGGTAAACGGCAAGTACCAGAACAACCTTGTGACCGGCGGCGACTGGGCGCTACTTGCCGACAAGCTCTTGATCGACCGCGAACTAATGTCCACCTGGGTCCGCGACATCGTTGTCAACGCTGCAGACGCATTTGCTGACGCGATCCACGATGACGCCGAGTGGGTCAGTGGACTTTTCGTAGCGGCCGCACTCGTGGACAACGTCGCGACCCACGCGCATCGCCTCTCCCGCTTTCTCGACACCGCGGCCCCGAGTGCGCGCAGACCTTCTCGCAGCGCAAAACCTAGGCCGAGCGACTCCTAGAGCCACCGATGAGGAACTGGGCCCGAGGACGGCGAACGCCTCGGGCCCAGTTGACAGATCAGTGCGGTCAGTAGGTCGAGTTGGCCTCGAAGATCTTGCGAGGATTGTCGACCATCATGGCTTGGATCTGATCGTCTGTCACACCGCTGGCCCGCAACGCCGGCAACACGTTCTGGCTTATGTGCAGGTAATGCCAGTTCGGCATGTCCAGCCGGGTGCCTTGGCGTAATTCCTGCGGGAATTGATCCATCCACGAGGATGTGTCGTGAGAGAGCACCATCTTGTCCGCGTAGCCGCGTTCACACAGATCCGCCACAACCTTGACCCGCTCATCGAGGGTGAGGAACGAACCGCCTTCGATGCCGAACCGGTCCATGCCCAGGTAGGAGCCCCGCTTGAGGATCGTCTCGAGATAATCGAGGTCGTTGGTGTCCCCGGAGTGCCCGATGACGACCCGGGACAGGTCGACGCCCTCATTTTCAAAGATGTCCTGTTGCTCCAGCCCGCGGCGCAAATGGGGATCGGTGTGGGTCGAGATCGGCACGCCGGTGGCGCGGTGGGCGCGGGCAACGGAGCGAAGAATGCGTTCGATGTTGGGCGTGACACCCGGCTTATCGGTGCAGCATTTCAGGATCGCCGCCTTCACGCCGGTGTCGCCGATTCCCTCGGTGATGTCCTTGATCCACATATCTGCCATCGGGTCCCGGTCCGGGATGGCATTACCCGGCCCGAAAAGCTTCAGAAAGTCAGGCAGCGGGTCGAAGCTGTACAGCCCCGACGCGGCAATGATATTTATGTCCACCGCCGCGTTGATTTCTTTGATTCGCGGCAGGTGACGACCGAGACCGAGCACCGTGAGATCGACGATCGTATCGATGCCCGCGTCTTTCAGGTTTTGCAGGTCCTGGATTGCTTGAGCGACTTTCTTGTCCTCGTCCCACCCCACTTGCGCGGGGTAGTCCTGGGCGAACTCGCGCGAGACGATGAAGACGTGCTCGTGCATCAATGTCGCGCCGAGCGACTCCGAGGCGATAGGCCCCCGGACGGATTCAACCTGAGACATGGTGTTCCCTTCGTGGGTTGAATAGCTGACGCCTGACCGCATCGGCGACGTGACGCCCGCTACTAGGTGATCGACCTTATCGATACTTCACCATCGCTGGTCAGCCCCAGGTGTGGATCAGCCCGTTCCGGCGTGTTGGCGGATCCGGTTCCACCACAGCGACAACCCAATTGCCAGCGCGACCAGCAGTCCGCCGATCCCGGCGAACGTGTTGGCCAGGTCGACGTGTTTGTGGGTGACGGTGATCGTGCTGGGCAGGTCCCTCAGGGCGCTCTGCAGCTGTCCGGCGTCGACCGCACGGTAGTAGCGACCGCCGGTGGTATCGGCCACCTGCTTCAGGGCGTCCTCGTCGATGATCAACGGATTGACTCCGCCGCGCCCGCCGAAGCCGAAACCGCCGCCACCGCCGCCACCGCCGCCAAAACCGCCGAAGCCACCACCGTCGGCGATCTGGGAGGGGTCGCAGACCATCGCGCTCGGCGTGGTCGTGCCGAAGCCGATCGTGTACACCCGCACGTGGCGGGCGGCCGCCTGCTCCGCCGCGGTTTTGGGATCAACGCCCTGGGTATTCGCGCCGTCGGTGAGGACGACGATGGTCGCGGCCGCATAGCCCGACCCGGTATTGCCGGTGATCTTCGCGCCGGTTGGTGCCACCGACGGGTCGAACTCGGCGATCGCGTCGATCGAGGTGAGAATCGCCTGGCCGATGGCGGTGCCACGCGAGGTCGTCAAGTTCTTCATCGCGTCCAGCAGCTTGTCGGTGTCGGTGGTCGGCGGCACGAGCTCCGCGGCAACCCCGGCGAACGCGACCAGGCCGATGCGCGATCCGTGCGGCTGGGCCTTGATGAAGTTGGTCGCGGCCTTCTCCGCCGCGACGAGCCGGTTCGGCGAGACGTCGGTCGAGCACATCGATCCCGAGACGTCCAGGGCCAGCAGGATCGTCGTCGAGTTGGACGACACCGCCTTGGTTGCTTGCGGACGGGCCGCGCCGATGCCGAGCACGACGAGGCCGAGGACGAGCAGCGCGGCCGGGATGCGGCGGCGCCACAGGGTCCGCCCGGGCAGCGCACCGCGCACCAGCACGACCGAGGTCACCCGCACGGCCGTCCGGCGCCGTCGTCGCCGCGACCACCAGGCGATGCCGAGGACGAGGGGTATGGCCGCCAACGCCAGCAGAGCCCACGGCCAGTCGAGGGACATCAGACGATCCTTCCCGTGCGCAGGACGGTGAGGGTCGCACCGGCGGCGAGCAAGGCGATGGCGAACGCGGTGAACGCTCCGGCCAGCGGCAGCGGCTGGTTGTGGGTCGTTAGCCGCAGGTTGATGGTCGAGGCAATCCCGTCAAGTTCGGCCGTGTCCGACGCGGGGTGGTACGAGCCGCCCGTCGTCTTGGCTATATCGGTGAGGGTGTCCTCGTCCAGCGCAGTCTGGATCCGGTATCCGTCGACCTCTACTGTCGCCCCACCGCTGGTGCCGACCCCTACTGTCTCGATGTGGACGCCGGCCGTCTGGGCGGCGGTCGCAGCGGCCGTGGTGGCGTCGGCGCTGCCCTCGTCCCCACCGTCGGAGAACAGCACGATCGTCGCCGAACCCCAGTAGCCCAGGTTCGGCACGGTGCCGTCCTTACCGATCGCGACAGCCTTGCCGGTGATGGCCGACAGCGAGGTGAGGATCGCGGCGGCTAGCGACGTACCGCCCGCCACCTGCAGACGGTTGATCGCGGCGGCGGCCTGCGTGTGGTCGGCACTCGGTTGATTGGTAGTCAGCGCTCCGGTCTGGAAAGCGACCACGCCGATGTCGACGCTGGCCGGCTGGGCGTCAACGAACGCGGCCGCTGCCTTCTTGGCCGCTGCCAGCCGGCTGGGCGCCACATCGGTCGCCGACATGCTGTTCGACACGTCCACCGCGATGATCACGGTGCCAGCCGCCCGCGACACCGGGACGGACGCCGCCGGCCCAGCCACGGCTACCGCGAGGACCGCGATACCGGCCAGGCTGAGCCACAATCCGAGCGGGCGTTTCCGGGTGCCACCGACCACGCCCGCCGCGGCCAGCGCAAGTCGTCGCCGGCGGGACGCGATGACAGCGCCGACAACCAGCGCCGCCAGGATCAGCGCACCGAGCACGAGCCACCAGGGCGAGGTGATGCTCACGCTCGCCGCCAACGAGTACTCGCCACGACCTCGACCAGCGCATCAACCACGTCGCGATCGGTGTCGATGCGGTGCAGCGGCACGTTCGCCCGGCGCATCCGCTGCGCCAGCACGGAGTCGCGCTCATCGACGCCGGCCCGGTACCGGGCGCGGAACAGCGGGTCGCTGGAGTCGACGATCAGCTGCTCGCCGGTCTCGGCATCCTCGACGACGATCAAGCCGGCGTCGGGCAGCTCGTCGTCCGTCGCGTCCATCACTCGCAGCGCCACGACCTCGTGACGGTGCACCAGCCGCAGCAGCTGCTTATCCCACTCGCCCGTGCCGATGAAGTCTGAGACCAGGATAATCAGCGACCGGCGCCGAGCGAGTGAGGCGGTGGCATCGAGCATCGCGGCGAAGTCGGTGGTGCTGGTGACGGGAGCGATCGCCCGGCCGAGCTCGTGGCCGATGCGCAGCGCGTGGCCCCGTCCGGTGCCCGGCGGCACGATCTGGGCGGTGTCGCCGTCGTGCAGCAACGCGCCCACTCGATTGCCGCCCCGGCCGAACAACCGGGCCAGCACCAGGGCCAGCTCGACCAGCATGTCGTGCTTGCCGCGACCGGTTCGGCCAGCCGCCATCGACGCCGACCGGTCCAGCACCAGCCACACGGTCAGCTCCCGGTCCTCGGTGAACTGACGCACCTGCGGGCTGTTCAACCGGGCGGTGGCGTTCCAGTCGATGTGGCGGGCGTCGTCGGTCTCGACGTATTCGCGCAGGCCGGCGAAGTCCAGGCCGGAGCCGCGGTAGGGCGTGCGGTACCCGCCCTGGATGCGTCCGTCCACGCGTCGCAGCACCCGCCACTCCAGACGGAGCAGCAGGCGGTCGGGCGCGGTCGTCATCGGTCAGCGGCCCTGCAGCACGACTTCGGGCATCCGGACGGCCTGCAGCACGCCGGCGATGACCGTGTCGGGATCGATGTCGTCGGCCAGCGCCTCGTAGGAGAGCACGAGGCGATGACGCAGCACGTCCAGGGCGAGTTCGCCGACGTCCTGGGGCAGGACATAGTCACGTCCACGCAGGAACGCCAGCGCCCGGCCGCCCAGCAGCAGCGCGATCGACGCGCGGGGGCTGGCGCCATAGGTGACGTAGCGATCCAGCTCGCCCAGGCCAACCGTCCCGGGGGCTCGGGTGGCCGCGACCAGGCGGACGGCGTATTCGACGACGGCCGGGTCGGCGTAGACCTGCGCGACCTGGGCCTGCATGCGGACGAGGTCCTCGGGCTGCATGATCGATTGCGGGCCAGGTCCTGGGTGCAGGGCCCGCTCGACGATGGCGTGCTCCTCCGGCATCGTCGGGTAGCGCACGATGACCTTGAGCATGAAGCGATCGACCTGGGCTTCCGGCAAGGGATAAGTGCCCTCGGACTCGATCGGGTTCTGCGTCGCCATGACCAGGAACGGGTTCGGTACCGCGAAGCTCTCCCGTCCGATCGTCACCTGTCGCTCCTGCATGACCTCCAGCAGCGCACTCTGCACCTTGGCCGGGGCCCGGTTGATCTCATCGGCCAGCAGCAGGTTGGTGAAGACGGGGCCGCGGGACGTCTCGAACTCGCCGCTGTGCTGGCGGTAGACCCGAGTCCCGGTCAGGTCGGCCGGCACCAGGTCTGGGGTGAACTGGATGCGCTGGAACTGGCCGCCGATCGCCGCCGCCAGCGACTTGACCGCCAGCGTCTTGGCCAGGCCCGGGACGCCCTCGACCAGCAGATGCCCGCCGGACAGCAGCGCGATCGCCATCCGCTCGAGCAGGACGTCCTGCCCGACGATCGTGCGTTTGACCTCAAACAAAACCTGCTCGAGCGGAGTCTGCGGATTCTGTGCACTGGTCGTCATCGGGCATCCTCCGGAACGGGCTGTTCTTGGTTGTCGGCGGGAGTGGCGTGTTCGCGTCGGTCCTCCGCGCGGCGTTCCCGTCTGCTGGCGCGGTCATATTTGGGGTCCGTTTCCCTGGCCGGTGCCGCCGCCGCCCACGGCCGCTCCGATCGGCACGGCAAAGGCGATGCCGGCGAACGAGTCGTCGCCACCGGGGTCGGCGATCGAAATCACGATGCCGATGACGTTGCCTTTGCTGTCGATCAGCGGGCCGCCGGAACTGCCCGGATTCACCGACGCATCGAACTGGATCAATCCGCCGAACTGTCCGCTGTCGGTTTTCGCCGTGCGGTTCAACCCCGACACCACCCCGGAGGACACGCTGTAGGTGAGCCCGAGCGGATTGCCGATCGCCACGACTTCGCTGCCAACCGGGGCGGCGCCACCGATCGTGGCCGGAACGATCGGCTGCGGCAGGGTGGCCGGTGTGAGGACTGCGGTGTCGGTTTTCGCGTCCGCCGAGGCCACGGTGGCGGTGGATTTGGTGCCGTCGGCGAAGACGATGCTGATCGCGCTTCCGTCGGCAATGACGTGATCGGCGGTCAGCACGGCACCGGTCGAGGTCGCGATCACGCCCGTTCCCAAGGCCCCTTTTGCCGTCCGCACGATCGTGACGGACGGGCCGACGCGCTGGAATATGTCGCTGACGCTGGGGGTGGCCGTACTGCTGGGGCTCGGGGACGCGCTGCGGCCAGGGCTGGCGACCTTCGGATCAGAGCCATCCCTGATGGCGAGCAGCGCGATGGCCACGACCAGCGCCAGGATGACCACCCCGCATCCGATCAGCAGCACGGGGGTGCTGCGCAAGCGCGACACCGCTCGGGTGTCGCAGCCGGGGGCCATGGCGACAGACTAGGAGTCATCGCTGTGTACCGGGCGGCCGAGCGATCAAACCCACCCGGATTGTGCAACATGTGGCATCTCAGCGATGCCAGATGTTGCACGATTATGCCAATCGATCTTCGAGAAGAAAGGGATTTGAAATCTCGTGGACGTCAGCCGGAAATGCGTTTTGCCTAGCGTCCAGACGTGACCAAGCATTCTGTATTCGTTGACCGTCCCACGCCGCTCGCCGAGCACCCCGACCAGGGACACAACCGCTGGCATCCACTCATCCCGCCGATGGTGACCATCGCCGACGGCGACGAGGCCGAGATCCACACCCGGGACGGCTTGGACAACCAGATCACCTTCGGCATGGACGTCGCCGACCTGGCCACCATCAGCATGGGCCGCGGGCACGCCCTCACCGGACCGGTCTACGTCGAGGGCGCCGAGCCGGGCGACCTGCTGGCCGTAGACATTCTCGACGTCACTCCGCACACCGAGGCGTTCACCGCGATCGCGCCTGGTTTCGGTTTCCTGCGCGACCTGTTCGAGAAGCCGGCGCTGCTGCACTGGTCGATCATCGGCGGCGCCGAAGGGCATGCCGTCTCGGAGCAGCTGCCCGGAGTCAAGATTCCCGGCGCGCCGTTCTTCGGAGTGATGGGCGTCGCGCCGTCGCTGTCGATGCTCGACACGATCACCGCCCGGGAACGAGCGCTGCTGGAGCGCGGCGGGGCGGTGCTCTTGCCGGACGCACACGACGCGGTGCCGAGCGACCCGGCGATCGCCTCGACGGCCCTGCGGACGATCCCGCCGCGCGAGAACGGCGGCAACCACGACATCAAGCAGTTCGTGAAAGGCACCACCGTCTATCTGCCGGTGTTCGTCGAGGGCGGCCTGTTCAGCGTCGGCGATGCCCATTACGCACAGGGCGACGGCGAATCGTGCGGCACCGCAGTCGAGACCTCCGCGGTGCTGAACGCGCAATTCCGGGTGCTGAAAGGTGAGGCGACGCGACGGGGCCAGCAGGACGTGTCGTACGGCAGCACCGCCGGCGGGAACCGCGCGCCGCTCGACCCGACGACGAACTTCTACGCGACCAGCGGCATGTGCATCGCAGCCGACGGCACCAACTACTCCGAAGACCTGTCACTGGCCGCCCGAAATGCGCTGATCAACATGATTGGCTACATCACCGACACCTACGGCTACGACCGCGAGCAGGCCATGATGTTGTGCAGTGTCGCGGTCGATCTGCGCATCAGCCAGGTCGTGGACGTACCGAACCTCACCGTTTCAGCGTTCCTGCCGCTCGACATCTTCGCGTGAGCTGGCCCGCGCCGGTTTTGCTGGCCCGGGCCGGTTTTTGACCGGGCCCGGGCCGGACGCCCGCGTCAGTCGGTGATGGCCTGATAGACCAGCGCGCGGAAGTCGAGTTCGGGTTGAGTTAGCCCCACCATGAACTGCGTCATGAGCACGCCGACGACCTCTTCTTTCGGATCCACCCAGTAGTACGACTTCGCCGCACCGGCCCACCCGAATTCACCGACCGAGCCGGACACCGCCATCTGGCCCAGATCCATTCCTACCCGCGAGCCAAGGCCGTAGCCCCAGCCGGGGCTGGGAACTCCGCCCGAGCTGTAGGGCAGCAGCGCCGGCGCCAGGTGGTTCGTGTGCATCAGTTCGAGCGTCTTTCGACCCAGGATCTTGGTGCCGCTTTCGGAGCTGCCGGTCAACAGCATCTGTGCGAAACGCAAATAGTCGCTGGTGGTCGAGAAGAGGCCGATACCGCCGCGCTGGAAGACCTCGGGCTGGTCGGACGGATAAGTCTCCTCGACGTCGCGCCGTGCGACGTCGCCATTCGCGAATGCCTGCGCGATCGTCGCGATTGTCATGCTCTTAGCGAACAGATCGGGAAGGCCGTACATCGCAGCCAGCCGGTCGCGCTTTGATTCCGGGACCCCGAAAGCGGTATCGGTCATGCCCAGCGGCGCAAAGAGCCGTTCTTGGAGGAAATCGCCGACCGGCTGCCCCGAGATAACTTCGATAAGGCGCGCCGCGACATCGATTCCCAGGCTGTAATGCCACATGGTGCCGGGCTGGAACGCGAGCGGAATCGTGGCCAGCACCTCGACCACGTCCTCGAGCGAGCGCGTCGGGTCGTTCATCAGCCGAGCCTGCCGGTACTGCTCCGCGACCGGAAAGTCCTCAGAGAAGTCATAGGTGAGCCCGCTGGTGTGCGTCATCAGGTCACGCACCTGCAGCGGCCGAAGCGGGCGCTGGCTCTCAAGCTGACCGTCGCCGGCCCAGACCTGCGTCGAACCGAATGCCGGAATGTATTTCGCGACCGGATCGGTTAGTTGGAATCGTCCCTCTTCGTACAAGGTCATCAGCGCGGTACAGACAATTGGTTTGGTCATCGAATAGACGCGGAAGATGGAATCCGCGGACAGCTCCACGCCGGCCTCACGGTCCTGCCAGCCGACCCGGCCCTCGTGAACGACCTTGCCTCGGCGCGACACCAGCGTGCTGAAACCGGGGTAACCCTGGTCGATGTAGGACTGAAGAGCGGGTTCGATGCGTTCTAGCCGGCTGCTGCTCATCCCGACCGTTTCGGGCGACTCGATTTCGGGCATGCCACATCACCTTTCGCTAAGGGACTCCGTCGATACCAAGTTATACAGGTGCCAATATTCACGATCTCGCAATAGCCCGGTCACCGACCCTGGTTAGCGGCCGACCAGCGGTTGTGAGCGCCCGATCGACGCACTGACCAGCACGGCCGTCATTGCGTCGGAGTCGACCGGCCGAGAAAAGAGATATCCCTGACCCAACCGGCAGCCCATCGCCCGCAGCTCGTCCCGTTGAGCGACTCGCTCGATTCCTTCGGCAACCACCTCGAGGTGAAGCGAAGCACTCAGCGAGATGATCGCCTCGACCAACGTGCTGCCGTCGGCGTCGCCATTGCCGAGCCCGTCTACGAATGATTTGTCGATCTTCAGGATGTCGAGCTGGAGCTTTTGCAAGTACGCCAGGCTCGAATATCCGGTGCCGAAGTCGTCCATGGCTATCTTG
The DNA here is from genome assembly GCA_025966315.1 of Frankiales bacterium. Lineage (GTDB taxonomy): Bacteria > Actinomycetota > Actinomycetes > Mycobacteriales > Jatrophihabitantaceae > Jatrophihabitans_A. Next base: position 21,142 of record JAOPUZ010000022.1, read on the forward strand.
ATCCCCAGCTCGCGCAGGCCGCGCAGTTGAGCTGATATCTCAGGAGAGTCCAGGGCAAAAAGGCTTTCGGTGAGTTCCAGAACAAGCTGGTCCTTCGAAATGTCGTAGCGACCAAGGGCCGCGCGCAGGTCATCAACGAAGGTGGATTCGCGCAGTTGCCGAGCGGAGACGTTCACCGCCATTCGTACCGGCGGCAGCCCCGCGTCGGCCCAGGCGCGCAGTTGGGCGCATGCCTGTTCGAGCACCCATCGACCGATGTCGACGATAAGTCCGGTCTCTTCGGCCAGCTCGATGAAATCGAGCGGCGGCACCAGGCCACGACTCGGATGCTGCCACCGGACCAGAGCTTCGCAGCCGACGGGCGCTCCGGTATCGACCAGGACAATGGGCTGGAAATGCAGGACGAATTCCTCGGCCTTGATGGCCCGTTCTAGATCGGATCGTCCGTTCAGGCGATCGAGCATCAGCGTGTTCAGGTCGGAGTGGTAAAGCACGACTTGTTGCTTTCCACGCCCCTTGGCCGCGTACAGCGCGACATCGGCGCAGCGCATCAACTCGGTCATATCGAACCAGTCGTATACCCCGCCGGTGACGACCAGTCCGATGCTGGCGCGCACCGTCACGGCCTCACCCTGGATCGTGAACGGGGCGGCGAAGAGATCCAGCGCCCGCTCGGCGAATCTTTCGGCCTGCGACACCTCAGTGAGGTCTTCGACCAGGATCGCGAACTCGTCACCGCCGAACCGAGACACCGTGGCCCCTGAGCGCACCATTTTCTGCAAGCGCGACGCGAGCTCCTGCAGCAGCTCATCACCGGCCGCGTGGCCTCGGGTGTCGTTGATGTTCTTGAAGTCATCGAGGTCGAGCATCAGCATCGCGACGATTGTGCCGATCCGGGCGACTCGGGCCAGCGCGTGTTCAGCCCGATCTTGGAAGAGCGCACGGTTCGGCAGACCGGTTACCGAATCGTGGAAGGCCTGGTGCTTCAACTCCACTTCCAGTGCCCGGCGCTCGGAGACGTCACGCATGGTCAGGACGATCCCGCTGACGTGGGGGTCGGCGAGCAGGTTGTTGGACAGCACCTCGAAGGCCATCAGGCGGCCGTCGCGGTGGCGTAGGTGCCAGTCCGCGACCGCCTCGGCCGGTTCGGCCCGGACGCCGAATTCGCTGAACATGGTCAGGGCTTGGGCGGCGTCGGCCTCGTGCAGGAATTCGGCCAGTTCGTGGCCCAGCACCTCGTCGTCGTGCCGTCCCAGATTGCGGGCCAGCGATGGCGTGCTGTACGTGATCTGGCCGCGCACGTCGACGATGACGACAATGTCGGAGGCGTTCTGCAGGATGCCGCGAAAGCGTGCTTCACCTTGCCGCTGGCGCAGGTCCGCACCAAGCTGGGCACTCGCCACGGCCAGCGCCACTTGGGCGGCGAGGATGGCCAGGACGTCATGTTGCTCCAGGGTCATCGCCACCGCACTGTCGACGACCAGCATTCCGCGGTCCTGCGAGTCGTACCTGATAGGCGTGACGCTCACGGTTCCGCTCGCGGTCAGCCGACCACCGGACTCGGCCATCTGGCGCAACTGCTCCGGCCGCCTGGCGCTGGGTTGGGCCCCGGAATGCGCCACGCACGTGGGGTCGTCGTCGCCCTGGATCAGGTAGATCGAGGCATGCGTGCTCGCCGGGCCCGAGATCAGCGCTAGCGCCCCGTCCACGGCGACCTGATAAATCTCCGCCAACCCCTGCGCGGCGACCAGCGCCTCGCTGGAGGCACGCAGAATGCGTTCGCGCCGGATCGACTGCTTGTGGACCTCGAGAAGGATCCACAACCGCGCGATCACGAGCAGGAAGAGTGCGGCGGAAAACACCGCGATCGTCGTCGCTTCGACGGTCGATTGGCTGGTCGATTCGATGAACAGGATCGCCGGCGCGATGAGGCTGACCAGCGTCAGCGCGGCCACTCGCCAGCCGCCCATCCGCTGATTGCGCCGGGGCACGATGTCGCTGAGTCCGGCCATCGAGGGCTGTAGGCCCGCACAACCCCAGGCCAGGTAGAACAACAGCCAGCCGATGTCGACCGGGCCATTCTCGTGCCAGTCGCCATTGAGTTGGATGAGCCCGTACAGGACGTCGGAAACCAGCAGCCCGATAGCGCCGAGCACCAGGAATTGCATCGACCGTTGACGCAGGCCGCCACCGCCGATCAGTCGGACCAGCATGGCGACCACCAGCACGTCCCCGAGCGGGTAGCCGACCGAGATAAGGCGTTGCAGAGCGCTGAGTCCTTCGGCCTGAAAGTTCGGGATGACCAGATAGACCCACGACAGCAAGGCCAAGCCGGCTGTGACGATCAGTGCGTCGATCAGGTCGGCCCGGTCTCGGCCGGCCGATCGGGCGCGGATGAACAGTAGTAACCCGGCCGCGAAGCATGGATAGGTGAGCAGATAGAACACATCGGCCAGCGAGGGGAACGGGTTGGGCTCGTGCAAGACGACCCGCGCAATGGTGTACGTCGTATCGCCGGCGATGAAAAAGAACTCGGCGGCGGCGAGCAGGTACCACGCCACGATTTGGCGGGGCCGGTGCCGTCTGATCCCAACTACCGTCGCGACGACGGACGAAAGACCCAGTGGTGTCCAGAGTTCGAGATGGTAGGCCGGGAATTCGAAGTAGAGCGCCGCGACGATCAGTCCGAAAGTCAAATACCGCTGTGTCGGCGTGATACGCGCGGCGACCTTGCGGAATCGGGTCGGCGCTGGCACGGCAGCCTCTCCCCTAGAATTGTGGCCATAAATTAGCCTGGACGGCTGCACGCATGTGCCGCGGTCGCAGTCTGGCGCACACCATTATCTTCGGCGGCGATTACGCAAACTTGAGAATTTGCGCCAAATCCTGATGATCTTCGCGGGGCCACATCATGCACCGTTACCTGCCCTAACGCCTGACTGCACCCACTTCGCATCGGGCTGGACGGCGCTGCGCGCTGCGTTCAGGCAGCGCCAAGTTCCTTGACCTGCTCGGCGAACCAGCGGCAGATGTCCTCGCCGGCCTGTGCTCCGACCGAACCGGTGCTCTCGACGCCAGCGCAGGTCCAACCAGACTCGGTGATCTCGCCGTGGGCCGGATGAATTCCGCGATCCGCCAGCTCCAGAAGATCGATGTCGAGCAACGAGTCTCCCGCGGCCAGCACGACATCAGCGCCAACCCGACGAGCTACCTCACCCACCGCAGCCGACTTTGTGAGCGGACGCGGTACGACATAGAGCTTGCTTCCCTGCAGTGATGTCGACCACCCACGAGCGGCGGCCCAAGCGGTGATCTCGACCAAGAAATCTTCCGGGACGTCGGCACGACGCACGACGGCGTAGCAGAACATGTCCTCGGCATTGCGGAGTTTCAGCGTCCAGTCCGGCTCGCAGACCGCCTGCAGGTGCAGCCAGATTTCCGGCAGCGGAGCAGCGAGCCGAAGCACGCCCGTGACCGTTCGTTGCCAGTCTTGGTCGATGACTCCGTCGACGAGCAAGACACCGCCATTGGCCGCGATCGCAAACCGCGGCGATCCGCTGGGCAGGGTCACGCGTTGCAGTTGAGCCGGTATGCGAGTGGTGACCGGCACGACTTCCGCGACCTGAGCAAGCCAGACCAATAGCCGAGCGGCCGTCATCGTCATGAAGGACGAGTCGCTGCCTTCGTAGCGTTCGACACACGCCAGGTCCGGGACGACTTCGGGGGCCAGCGCCAGCGCTGCACGGGAGTAGATCAGAGTCCGATCAAGGTCAGCGGCGACGATGATCCTCACGCCGGCGGCTCCGCGGTATCGAATCCCGATCGTGCCGTCGTTCCGGATGCGCTGCCGGCGGTCTGGGTGTAACCGGGGTGGATGAGCCCGACGCAGCTATAGGTCAGGTCGTCGACCAATTCGACGTCGACGCCGCGCTGCCTGGCCAGCACGATGACGTGTTCGAGTTCGGCTACTCGGTCGGGACGCATGAGCACCTTCCAGGGCATGCGGCGCAATAGCACGCGCGTCGTTTCGCCCACTCCGGGTTTGATCAGGTTGACCTCATCGATCCCGTAGCGACGCCCGAGCTCCTCTACCATTCTCCAGCCCTGCCAGGTCGGTTCGGTCAGGATGCGCCCAGCCGCGCGGTCGGCCATCGTTTGCGAGACGGCGCCTTGTACCTCACCGAACCGCACGCTGATGGCGGCCAGGAAGCTGTTCGACAGATCGGCGTCCTCGAGGTGTCGGTAGAACTTTGCCCCGTGAAAATCCGACGGACCGACGAGGCTGTCGTTCAGGACGGTACGGGACACCAGACCGGACACGGTCGAGTTCAGACATGCCGACGGGATCAGGTAGTCCTCGCGAGTGCCGAACAGGCGAACGCACGCGCCGGTGTCAGCCAGTACCGCTAGTTCCGCGGAGAATTCGGCGCCGGCGGACAGTCGGAGGGCGGTATTGGCCTGCCGTACGGCGACAGCCAATTCCCGAGCTATGGCGCCCTTGCCGGTCCAGCCGTCAACGAAGACGATCCCCGACGGATCGTGTCGCGCGGCCAGATACCGCAACGCCGTCATGTCGATGCCGCGTCCGCGCACGATGCTCGCCGCGTAGTGCGGCAGTTCGATGCCGTGCAGCCGCGCAATCCATCGCCGGATCAGTATTCCGACTGGTGTGCCGGCACGCGCGAGCGATACCAGAACCGCTGAGGGCCCGCGCTCGGCCAGCACGAGTTCTGCCACCACGCCGACGGCATGCGCGACCTGCACCGACGAACGCCGCAACGCGTTGCGGTAGAGCTGTTGATACTCCGCGCTGGGCTGATATTCGATCGGCAACGACGACGCGTAGTGGGCGCCGCGAGTTTGAATCGCTTCTTCGCGTTCCTCGGTCGGCGCCTCCAAATCAACATCGGACAGGTCCTTCAACAGCCACAAGACCTCGTCGGCGGCGTAACTGCCGAACCGCGGTCCGTGCAGCGGGACGCCTGCGGGCAGTCGGGCCGGAATCCACACCAGGTGGACCTGGTCGGCCGCACCCTGCAGCAGCGGAACCAATCCCCCAGCCGAGCAAAGCGTCTCGGAGTCCGACATGTCGTCGACGACGAGCACGATGTCACTGAAGCGCCGGGCCGGATCGGCTCCTGCGAGCACGTTGTAGGCGTACCGCGGTCCGGATCCGTCGTCGGGACTGTCGTGAGCCGGAAACGTCAGGCACGTGCGTATGGCGTAAGCCGGTTCGTCCACGGCCAACACCGGTGACCGGGTGGTCGTCGAATACCAGACGGTGACGCCGGGCTCGCCTGAGTTGGTCTGGCTCGGCAGTAGTTCCTGCAGCGCGAGGGCGATACGTAAGGGCGCGTACATCAATTCCTCGGTGCCGAGAACGAGCACCCGCCGGGTACTTCCGTCGGCGCTCGAATCCTTCCTGATGGCATCGGCCACCTCCGCGGCGCACGCTTGTGCGGCCGAGGCCATGGCCAGGCTGTCCTCGGAGTCGAATCCGTGCCTTCCGCCTTCGGCGACGCCCGGGGGCCAGCGACGGACCTCGTGTAACGCACGACCGGTGGCAGGAGCAGGGCCGGGCACCGAGCCCGGTCGGGGCGCACCATAGCTGGCGACTAACGCGGCTCCGCGTTCGAGCACGGCGGGGTGCAATTCCAGCCGAGCATCAACCAGGGCAACCACGATGATGGTCAGGCCCCTGCGCTCGGCCCACGCCGACATTCCTTCGCGGTCCTCGTCCGAACGCAGGTCAACCAGACTGGCCAGGACGTAGGTCCGACGCGGTGACTTCCGGTCCAGCGCAGCGATGGTGTTCAGGATGGTCCGGCCAGTAGAGAGCTCATCGTCGACGAGAACGAGAGGTGCGGCACCAGCGAGAAAGCGGCGGTCGGCAGGTAGCAACAGATGCCCGGTGGCGTGGGAGTGTTCCTCCTCAAAGCCGCTCACCGGATCCAGGCCGACAACTTTGCGGCGGGTGGAATGCAGGTAGCTGGCCCCGAGTGAATCAGCCACGGCGTGGCCAAGACCGGTCGCGGTCTCGGCATAGCCGAGGACGACAGGCGGATCTGCCCACGGGGCCAGTTGATCGCGGTGGCACGAGCACCGTTGCAGCAACTGCTCCGCCGCGGCGCCGGACCCGTCCAGCGCTTGGACCAGGGCCAGTTCTGCCTCCGCTCGGATGCCTGAATCCAGCCCGGTCAGCGCATCGGCGACCAGCGCACCCAACAGGCGACCCGCACCGTACACAACCCTCGGGTCAGTTGGAACATGCTTACCGAGCACGGTGGAAACCAGTAGCTGCGCACGTTTCGGGTTGAGACGCAGTGCCATTCCCACCAGGTGCTGCGGGGTCAGCCCCCCGCGCGGTCTGACGTCCGTGCCGCTGCAGGCGGCCGCTAGTTTCGCGTTCAGCCGATCAGCTACCCAGTCACCGCTCCAGGGCATCGTCACTGCTGCAATCCGGCACCGAGGAGGTCGACGAACGACGTCGTCTCGTTGGCAACTCCGAAGATATTCGCGCGATCGATTATCCGATTGGCCCAGGCCGCGTGGGGCTTGGACTCGTTCATCTTGTTTCGATAGGACGATGCGCGGACCCCGCCGCCGGCTCGGTCCAGAATGTCGACGGCGTCGCTGTACTCCTCGTGGGTCACCACCGACAGCGCATGCACCGCCCCGACGTGCGTTGGGTGGATGACCGTCTTTCCGACGAGTCCGTTCGCCTTGTCCAGCACGAACTCCCTGATGAGGCCGTCCAAGTCCTTGGCGATGATCCCGGCGCGCAGTGAGCGCTCCGAATGTTCGACGAAGGGTGACTCGCGCAGTTGAGGTTTGAACAGGCGCTCGCTGCCGGAAAAGTACTCCCAGACCGGGCCGGTCACCGTATAGCCGGCGTCGCCAGCGCGGCCGAGAATGTTGACCACGTCGGCGATCACGTCGGCAAGTATCCGTACGTCGTACACCGTGAGGTCGCGCGAGCGTCGAAGCCCGTACACCGCACTGAGATCAGTCGCTCCTATCCGCAGAGCGAGTATCAGGTGCCGATACTGCTCCAGCAGACAACGCACTTTCATCAGCTCATCGATCCGGGTTTCGGCGTGCATGATGTCGTTCGACTCCAGCACTGGCATGGCGAGTATGCGTCGGTGCGTCAGGTCGGCGGCTTCGACGACCGCCTCCAGGAAAGCCGGTCCCCGCTTTGCTGTGAATTTCGGGAGCACAAAGCCGGTTATCACGTCGGCGTGATCACCGAGCCCGTTGATGAGCATCGGGATCTGCTCTGCCGTGCGAACCCGGACGAAGACCAGCGTGTTTGATTGCGCGTTCGCGCTGTAGGCGCGCAATTGCGCGATGACGTTGCGCTCGGCCGCGATCAGGTCCTTGTCAGCGACGGCGTCCTCCAGGCATACGACCGAACTCTTCACGCCCTCGTCGGCCCGCTTGGCAAGATCGGCCGCGAGGGTCGGGCGGGTGGCCGGACTGTACAGAGTCGCGCCGAGGGCGACCGCGAGCCGGTTGATAGGAGCCGAAGCGTCGAAGCTCTGCGGTACCCGGTAAAAAAGGCGCGCCTGCTCCGCGTCGGAGAGGAAGTCGAAATGTCGCATGCAGGTCCTCGATCATTGACGTACGAGCGCTTGGTTGTGGTGGCTCGGCATCGCGGGCCGTATCTCAACGCTAGTCGAGCAGGCATCGGACGCACGAACAAACGCGTCCCTTTGTCTGGCACCATCTATGTCATGACCACGATGGCCAAGGGATCCAACGTCGCCCTTTCCGCCGCGTCCGTGCGAGCCACGCTCACGTGGAGCGCCTTGCCCGGGGTACCCGACATCGACTTCTCCGCTCTGTTGCTCACCGCCGAGGGCAAGGTCCGCTCGGACGCGGACTTTGTCTTCTACAACCAGCCGCAGCACGCGGTTTCCGCCGTTCGGCATCTCGGCAAGAGCCGCAACGCTGACGCTCTGCAGGTCACGTTCAACGGTATCGAAGCGGACATCGACCGCGTCCTGTTCGCCGCGTCGGTCGACGGCGGCACCTTCGGCGCGGTTCCGGATCTGCAGGTCGTGCTGACCGACGATGCGAACTCCGCTGAGCTTGCCCGGTTCGCCATGACGGCGACGACCGAGACCGCCTTCCTCACCGGTGAGCTGTACCGGCGGTCCGGGCAATGGAAATTCCGCGCGGTCGGTCAGGGCTATTCCACCGGCCTGGCTGGGCTGGCGACCGACTTCGGCATAACGGTTGAGGCCGAACCAGAATCCGTGCCGCCCGCGCCTATCCCGCCATCGACGGCGCCGCCCTGGCAGGCCGGCCCTCAAGTGCCGCCCGCGCCTGTACCGCCATCGACGGCGCCGCCCTGGCAGGCCGGCCCTCAAGTGCCGCCCGCGCCTATCCCGCCGTCGGCGGCGCCGCCCTGGCAGGCCGGGCCCCCCACTGAGGCAGCAGCCGCTGCGCCGGCGGCGCCGAGCGGTCCAGTGAATCTCGACAAAGGCCGGGTCAACCTGCGAAAGAACGAGCGGGTCAACCTGGTAAAGAACGGTGCGCCGGCGCTGACCCAGGTGGTGATGGGGCTGGGCTGGGATCCTGCTGCCGGTCGACGCGCGATCGATCTGGACGCCTCGGTCATCGCCTTCAACGCTCAGCTCACGCAACTCGAAGTGGTCTGGTTCATGAACAAGAAAGCGTTTGGTGGAGCGATTCGGCATACCGGAGACAACGTGACCGGTGCGGGTGAGGGCGACGACGAACAGATCAAGATCGACCTGTCAAAATTGCCGGCCGACGTTGCCTACTTGATGTTCACCATCAATTCCTTCCGTGGCCAACAGTTCACGGAGATCGCTCGGGCGTTCTGCCGACTGGTCGACGGACGCGGTGGGAGCGAACTCGTTCGGTTTGAACTATCCGGAGCTCAGCCGCGCACCGGTGTCCTGATGGCCGTGCTGTCGCGCGCATCGGCTGGCACCTGGGACATGCGCGCGCTGGGCGAGTTCCACGACGGCAAGACGGTAAAGGCAATGGTGGGACCGGCAGCGGAACTGCTGCGTCGCGGTTAGCGCTAAGTCGTTAACGCTCACCGATCAGCGGCCGGCGATGGTCCACCCAGCTGATCCGATCGAATCCGTAGGCAGTGACGGCGGCTTGAACCCCGCCCTCGAATTGCTCCATCTCAGCCCGCACCACGAATTCGCCGCGGATGTTGTAGACCGATTGCAAGACGCTGACCCGCGCCGATGGTGGGCGGTTCAGCAGTAGCTCGATCTGGTCACCTCCCGTCGTGGTCGTGACCAGGGTGCCGGCCCAGTTCAGCGTGCCGCCGCTCTCGGAGAAGGCGTACACGATAAGGCGTTCGATCGTTCGCGACTGGACGAGGTCGATGGTTAGCCGCTCGAACTCGGTGTGTCCGGCGATGATCACCGGACGGCTTGAGTCGGCAGGCGCGGTAACGATGCCGCTCGAATGCTGAACCACAGAAGACAGGCCGGACGACAGCTCGTAGGCGCAACCAAGCCTCAGGTCGCCGACGGCCGGCGAACAGACGGCCTCAATGCTGATCACACCGACGCCGGACTGGATGCGGCTCAACGTCACGACGGGTTCGTTCGGGCTCAAAACCGTTGGCATGCCGCGGCGGGGCCGGCGCAGGTGAAGCCGTGCCGGTACCTGGCCGGGCCGCGGATCCACGCCCGGCGCAGCGGCCGTCGGCGCCGGAACGGACGACGCGGCAGCAGGCGGCGCGGGATCCGACCGTGGCGCACCGAGCGAGGTCGGAATCGATAGGTCGAGCTCATTGGTGACGACCGGCTGCGGGGCCGGAGCGGGAGCCGTTGTGGTCGTCGGAGCGAGAGCCGCGGCGGGAGCGGTTGCGGGAGTCGCTGCGGTCGTCGGAGCGGGAGTCGCTGCGGGAGCCGCGGCGGGAGCCGTAGTGGTCGTCGGAGCGGGAGCCGCTGCGGTCGTCGCAGCCGCGTCCGCACGGCGACGCGTGCGCGAATGAATGAAGTCGGCCACGGCGCTGAGCGCGGGATCGGCGGAGGGCGGTTTCGATCGGTGCCGTAGAAAGGCCAGATCGTCTCGCCGCGGCGCGATTTCTGGTCTGGCGATCATAGGGTGATGCCGTAGTCGGTGGCGATCCCCACGATGCCTTTGGAATATCCGTCACCGATGACCTTGAACTTCCATTCGACGCCATGCCGGTAGAGCTCGCCCAATACCAGCGCGGTCTCCGATGTCAGCATGGGGGCGAGGTCTTCCGACCGAACAAGTTCGGCGTTGTCGACGGCGTTGAGAACCCTGATACGGCAGCTCCGCAACTGCCCCAGGGAACGCCGTTGGGCGATGCCCTCGTTGAGATACATCACGACCACGATGCGCTCCACGTCAGGCGGGACGCTCGGCAGGTCGACCTCGATCTGCTCGTTGTCCTCCCCCAGCGCCGCATCCCGCTGGGCAACGGATTCGTCCGGCGAGCTCAGCTGATTGAAGAAGACGAAATGCTCGTCGGACAGGGCTCGGCCGGCGTGGTCGCACAGGATTGTGGCGACGACCAAGTTGTTGGTCAGGACCTTCTCTGCGCCCGCCGTGAACTCGACCCCCAGGACGATCGAGCGAAGCGACGGAATCTCCTGCGTCAGAGCTACGTTCGAGCCACGAATCATGTCTGCCATCTAGAGATCCAGATCCGAACCGGCGAACTTGGTCCGCAGAAAGGTCCCTTGGGTCATCAGCGCGTCGATGTCCAGGTTCCGCGCCGCGGTCAGCACCAGGTCGGCCGAGATCTGCAGGGCCTCTATCTGCTCCAGGAGCGACTGGGTGGCCGTCAGCGCCGAGGGACGAGGTGAGTCGCGCAGTTCCTCGTCGACCGCAAGATATGTTCGTATGGTCGTCGGGAGGTAGTCCGTAAGCGTGCTCCGGATGTTGATGACGGCGTAAACGTCGAGCGGACGAACGTCTGAGGTGCTGATGATTTCGCGCAGGGTATCGGTCACGCGTCGGGCGTTGACGACCGCCTCGCCGGGTAGCCGCCCGGAGTTCTGGTTGATCATCCGGACGGCGTCGAACACCAGACCGCGCAGGGCGTCCGGGCTATCGCTTACATCGGGCTCAGCCGACGCCGACGCCGATGGCAACCCGGCAGCAGGCCCTCGCTCTCTCCGAAATCGGCTCATACTTCAGTTCCCACATCTCGCGACTGAATGGCGTATTTGCAACCGGCAACCCGCAGCCCGCGGAAGGAGATTCAGGCCGATAGCTCGCCGCGACGGGTTCGCTCCAGGTACGGCTTGGCGCGTTCAATCTGTCCCTCCAGCGCGTTGACCGTCTGGGCCATCGAGTCGACCGCCTGGGCACGAAACGTGTCCACCGCGTCCATGGTTGCAAATACATTGTCGAATGCAGCTTGCAGCTTGGCCACTTCGATGGTTGAGGAAGCCGCCTGTTCGTTGATGGCGCCACCCTGCAGCTTGAGTTGTTCGGAGGTGGACTCGATCAGGTTGGACGTGACGGTGTTCAGCGCATTGATCTGATCGAGGACCAATTTCTGGCGGGACAGGGCCTGCGAGACGATGACGGCGATGCGCAGCGCAGCGATTGTTGTGGTCTGCGCGCGATCGACCCCCTTGATCAGCTCGATGTTGTTCTTACGGATCAGGTCGAGCGCCATGTAGCCCTGCACGTTGACTGCCATCTGGGTCATGAGGTCCTGGCGGCGTTGCCGGATCGGGAACAGTGCGTCGGACCGCATGATGTTGGCGTTCTCGGTCTGGCCGGCGGCTTCCAGTTCGCCGACCTTGCGCTCAACGGCGCCGTCGAGAGCACTCGCCAGCGTGTTGTACTCGCTGATCTTGCCCATGGTGGTCCACATGTTGGCCTTCTCGGTGTCGATGGCCGCATTGTCTTTGCGCAGCTCGTCCTGACCGGAGGCCAACGCCTTGATGATGGCGTCGATATGGGACTGGGCGGAGCGGTACTTGTCGAAGTACCGGTCCACCTTGTCCCCTCCGGGCAGCCACTTGAGCAGTTTCTTTACCCCGGACAGGTCCGATCGCTTCGGGTCCAGGTCAGTGACGGTGTGCCGCAGATCGACGAGGGTGTTCGAAACTCGACTCTGGGCGTCGCCACCCTTACCCTTGCCCACCGCCGCGGCCGGACGGTCGAGCATCCGGTTCGACATGGCTGCGGCCGCGCGCATGTCGTTGTCACCCATCGTGGTGATCTGGGCAACCTTCTGCGAAAACTCCGGAGATTTCGGATCCAGCGCGGCCAGGCCGTCGACGAACTGTTCCGCCTTCGACCGGAGTTCCACCTGCTTGGCGTCGTCGACCGGTAAGGCGCCGGCGGCCTGTTCGGCCTCGACGACGACGACCGGAGCCGGCGGCTGGAGGACGAGGACGGCGCCTGACGGCTGGGCCGGTGCGCTGGTCGGGGTGGCAGGGGTGGATCCGAGATCAAGTTCGGACATGCTGGCGATCTCCTTGGGACGTGTTGAAACATGCGAGGGGACAATCTTCTCGTACCACTACCGCTGAGCCACCCGCCACACAGATTTTGGCGTCACAGCTGGCCGGCGAGCGCCGGGAGCAGGTCGTGAAAGGTCCGCCCGGTGGCCGGTATGCCCAGCGCGGTCATGGTCCAACCCGAACCGTCTCGCGACAGCTTCGCCATGATCTGTGCCGTATGGGCGCCGCTGCCGGTGAGGTTGTACTTGGCGATTTCGGCATCTGCCGACGTCTCGTCCAGCAGCCGACAGTGGGCGTTCTCGATCTGCGAGAAGGTCTGGCCGGTGAAGGAGTTCACGGTGAAGACGAGGGTGCTGATCTGTGCCGGCACGTGAGCAAGGTCGACCTGGATCGATTCGTCGTCCCCCTCACCGGCGCCGGTCCGGTTGTCGCCGGTGTGGTGAACGGAGCCATCCTTGGAGTCGAGTTGCTGGAACCAGATCTGATCGACCAGGCGGCCGCTTGCGTCGAACAGCAGGGCGGAGGCGTCCAGGTCGATGCTCTGGGACTTCGAGCCGAACAGCCCGCGCTTCTTGACGGCGTCCCACCCGAGCCCCATCCGGACCTTGGACAGCGTGCCGCCACCCTGCTTCTCGAGCGAGACCCGCTGTCCCTTGCTCAAATTCACCGTCATTACACCGGTCACCCTTCGCGAGATGGATCGCCGCCACGGGCGCCGTCAGGGCGCCTGCCGCGATGCCGTCTCCAGATTACTGCCCAAGTCCGCAGTCCGCGCTGAGGTCGTATCCGAGCTGTCTTCGCGAAGTGCGCGCCGGTTTCGGATGGTCGAGGAGATCAGGGCCAGCAGGATGAAGCCCACGCCAACGAGGCCGGTGACGACCTCGGGCACCTCATAGGTGATGGTGATGAGCAGAATTACCGCCAGCGCCCCAATCGCCCAGTGCGCGCCGTGCTCGAGGTAGCGGAATTCGCTCAGCGTGCCCTTGCGAACCAGGAAGACGGTCAGCGACCGGATGTACATCGCCCCGATACCCAGCCCGATAGCGATGATGATCGGATCGGAGGTGATGGCGAATGCGCCGATGACGCCGTCGAAACTGAAGGTTGCATCGAGCACCTCGAGGAACAGGAAGACCCCGAACGCGGCGCGTCCGGCCAGGCCGACCATGACCTTGGCGGACCCTGGCGTGCGGTCCGTGCCAACCCCGGTTCCGGACTCCTCGGCGCCAGAATGCTCGGCGTTGTCCAGGTCGGCTTCGAACATCCCGCCCAGGCTGTTCACCACGAGGTAGGTGATTAGACCGAAGGTGCCGGCGAGAAAGACGCTCGAAGTCTTGTCCTCGTGAGCGATGAAGGTGGCGGCGAGCGCGAGCACGATACCGGACACCACGACGGCAATACGGTCCACGCGTCCGATACGGGCCAGCGGTCGCTCCAGCCAGGACAGCCAGGTGATCTCACGCTCCTCGAATACGAAGTCGAGGAACAGCGTCAACAGGAATATGCCGCCGAAGGCCGCGATCGCCGGGTGCGCGTCATGCAGCAGGTTTGCGTACGTACCCGGAGTGTGGACGCTGCCACCATCCAGGGCCAGGTGATAGGCCGTCACCGGACTGATCTTGGCGGTGAGGCAGACGATGACGACGGGGAACAGCAGCCGCATACCGAATACAGCGATGAGCACGCCCACGGTAAGAAACAACTTCTGCCAGTAGGCGTTCAGCCGCGCCACGTGTTTGGCATTGACGACCGCGTTGTCGAATGAGACCGAAATCTCGAGGATCGCCAGAATCAGCGCGACCGTGAAGCCAGTCATCCCACCATAGAAATAGGCCAAGACCAGCCCGATGGCGGTGACGCCGAGGGAGGCTCCGAACGTTCTCAATAACATTTAGATTCCTTGCAGATAGGAGCCCGCGGGCGGGTAACTTCGTTTTCGCGGGGACTCAATGGCGTGGTTAGTCGATGGCGTGGTTAGTCGATGGCGTGGTGAGTCAATGGTGTGGTGAGTTAGTGGTGCTGTGCGATCGCCGGCACCGATCTCGCACCGCGCTGTGGTCGCAACGCCGGGACGGTCGTGTAGCAGATGTCGTGTCGTGTCGGGCCGACCGACGGGTCCTGACCGAGGACCATCCGCACGGCCGCCCAAGCCAGATTGACCCCGGCCAATGCCGTCTGAAACAGACCGGCCGACATCCGCGTGTTGACCTCGAGCAAATATGGCACCGGTGCTGCGTCCTGCGGAGCCTGCCAGTAACGAAGTTGGGTGTTGGAGACATAGCTCAGCCGATGCGCACGCACCAACGCCTCGGCCACGTCCTGCGCGGCCTGGTCGAAAACGATGGCGCGCTGTCGGCACGATTTGCTACGCCCGACTGAGGCAATCGTGATCCCATCGGTGTCGGCGAGTAGGTCGACGCTGATCTCGGGACCGGGTAAGTAGGGCAACATCAGCAACGGTGGAATCGAACGACCTGCTGCCGCCGCGCAATCGATTGCCTCGGCGACCGCCCGAACGGACACGGTCGGGCTGAGCGGCCCCAGGATGTCGACTAGCAGCGGCGCCCGATGGTCAAGAATTCGGAACCCCTCTGCACCCGCACCGGTCACGGGCTTCAGGCAGATCTGCCCATACGCGAAAGACATTTCGTCGTACGCATCGAGCAGAGCCTGCGCCGACGTGATCACCCGATGGGGCGGAACCGGCAGGCCGCGCAGGGCGGCGTCAGCGTAGGTTTCTGCCTTATCGGCGAAGTGCCGTATCGCCGCGGCGGGTGGGGCCATAAGGGCCACGCCTTGGGCCGCGAACAGCTCACCGGCGCCGGCCAGCGAATCCATCTCCACGCGGGGTATGAAAACGTCGACGCCGTGCCTGGCCGTGAACTCCAACGCCCAAGAAACGTAGTCCTCGCCGGTGACATCGGCGTCCGGCTCCGCCGCAGCGACATCGCTGGCCTGCAGCATGGGCGAAGTCGGGTCAGAGTGAGTGGCAATCACCTTGACGGCCCGGCCATCCGGGTTGTCACGTAGCAGATCGATGACGTGCACGTTCGTGGCGTAGGTGCGGTTGAAGTAGATCGTCAACGGCGTCCGGCCGGACTGGACGGTCACTTGCGGCCGCGGGACCAGTTCATGCCCCAGCCGTAGGCCTTGTCCAGAGCATCCTGGGCTCCCTGGATGTAGCGCACCTCGCGGCGGACGGATAACTGCCCGCCGTTGCCCTCGATCATCGCGATGGCACACATTCGGGAGCCGCCGGCCTGTTCGTCCAGACGTACCTCGATCGGTGCACCGTCGGCCGGTTCCAGGGTGACGACACCGTTGGCCTGATCGAAACTCGCGACACCCGTGTAAATGTTGGCGAAAACGAGGATTCGGCGGATGTCCTGGGCATGCGCGAGGTTGATATACATGTCTTCCCCGCCGACGTCCGCCCCCGACCGGTCATCACCGCTCAGGAGAATGAACGGTTCGCTGTCGAAGCTACCGAACATGTTGCCCAGCGCCTGTACGGCGCCTTTTCTTCCATTGGTCAACTCGTACAGGCAACCCAGATCGAGGTCGATACCGCTCGGCTCGTTCCGCCGCTTGAAAATGCTGGTAGTTGCGGGCGGCAGCGTGCGCGCGTCCCAGTTGAGGTTCACCCGCATTCGACCCGTCTGCTTCTTCAGCGAGACTGACGGGCTGGCCTTGGTCAGCGTGACTTTAGTGAGCGACGCCGCCGCGGTCTGCGAAGCGGGACTGGAAGGGCTGGACGGCCGCTTGGTGTAGTCAATCGCCATCAGATCTCCGCCTTTGGTTAATGGCTATCACTTCGAGGAGCGTGCTGGTCCCTGCGCCTGCTTCCGGCGCAGGGACCGGCTAGCACGCTGAGCTGGTCAGATGTTGACGCCGTAATCGCGTGCAATTCCCGCCAGGCCCGAGGCATAGCCCTGCCCGACGGCACGGAACTTCCACTCTGCCCCGTTTCGGTACAGCTCACCGAAGACCATCGCCGTCTCGGTGGACGCGTCCTCGGTCAGGTCGTAGCGCGCGAGCTCGGTGCCTCCGGCCTGATTGACTATGCGGATGAAGGCATTGCGCACCTGGCCGAATCCCTGGGCGCGAGCCTCGGCATCATAGATACTCACCGGAAAAACGATCTTGTCGATTTCGGCTGGGACTGCGGCGAGATTTACCTTGATGCTCTCGTCGTCACCTTCGCCTTCACCGGTGAGGTTGTCCCCCGTGTGCTCGACTGATCCGTCCGGCGACACCTTGTTGTTGAAGAAGACAAAGTGGGTGTCGGACAGCACCTTGCCGTCTGGCTTCAGCATGATCGCCGAGGCGTCGAGGTCGAAGTCGGTACCGGTTGTAGTCCGCGCATCCCAGCCCAGCCCGACGAGGACCGCGGTGAGACCGGGCGCCTCCTTGGTCAGAGATACATTGCCACCTTTGGTGAGGCTCACTGCCATGATGTCTTGGTTCCTTTCCTTGACGGTTCAGGTGTTGGTTCTTGCATTTGGCGCAGGACATGCCCAAGGCATGCGGCCCGCGCGGATCACTACGAATGAGCTGATCTTGCGAGGGTCCAGCCGAGGTTGCTTCGTCAACCGCTACAAATCGAACTCCGTCGGCGGGATGCCGACGGCGAAGCAGACATCGCGAACGGTCTTGCGCTCGTGTTGGTCGAAGTCACCATCGGCCCCACCGATGATTATGCCGATCGAGATCACCGCCCGCGCCTGTTCTGGCTTGGATTTCAGCTTGCCGACGGTAGCGACCGCCTCAACCTTGCCGAAATCGAAATCCTGGTTGAGCTTGTCGCAATACCAGTCGAACTTCTGGCGAAGCTCGGCGGCGTCAAAGATCGAAAGAATCTCATTATTGGCGATCAGTGCCGCCGTCTTTTGCCGCTCCGTGGGCTCGATCGATCCGTCGGCCGCCGAGATCAGCGCGCACATCGCCATGCTGGCGTTGGCGAACTCCTTGTTGCGAAACTGGTCCGACTTGGTCTTGAGCTGAGCGCTCATGGTCTGCGTTCGCGACCTCAACTGGTCCCAGAGGGCCATTCCCTGCTCCTTAGCGGCATTGCTATCGACTGTTGGGCTGGCTCGGGGGACGAATCCGCATTCGTCCGTGCCTCTTCAGCATGCCTGCCCGGTTCCGACAGCGCAGGAGCAAATTCCGGCTTTGTTCTGCCCACTACTTTGCCGATAGTCGGCAATTAGAGCTTGCAAGCTAATTGCGCGCTGCGCTCGGCCAGTCGAGTAGGCGCGCGCCCAATACGGCGACGTGGAGCGCGAAGCGATCCTGGGCTCCGGTTGGATCGAGGCCGGTAAGTTGGCGGACACGATCTAGCCGATACGCCACCGAGCGCACCGACACATGCAAATCGCGAGCGGCTCGCGTGGTGTTCGACCCGGCCGAGAAATAGGCCTCGAGCGTTTCCAGCAGCGGCTTCGCGCCACCGCGGACGTGCCGGAGCGGGGTCAGCAAATTGTCCACCAGATCGAGGATCGCGTCGTGGTCGCGCAACAGCACCGTGTAGACGAGAAGGTCCCGCGCCTTGACGACCGGGGACGTCAACTTCAGCCGAGTCGCGAGGTCCAGAGCATCACGAGCCTCCTGGTAGGACAGCACGACGCCACGTACACCCGGCGAGGACCGGCCAACCCCGACCTGCCATGAGCCGACCGGTGCCGATAACCGGCCACCCACGGTGCGTGCGGAGTCGACGTCGAGTACTTCGCTGAGCCGAGTCGTGACGTGCTCGACGGCGTCGAGGTCAGGCGACGGGAACACTATGACCAGCAGGCCTTGCTTGCTGGCCACCAGGGAATCGGCGTCGCCCTTCGTGCCCTGTACCGCTCGTTCGATCACGCCGATCAGCGGCGTGCCGTCGGCGAAGGGACCTTCGGCTCTGACGACCGCCACCGAGTGCGGAGCGGTGAGGTCTAGCCCATACTCTGCTGCCCGGCGAAGAACGCCGGCTACGTCAGAACCGCCAGTCAGCAGGTCGTCGATGAACTCCCATCGCGCTGACTCCTCATGTCGTACCAAGCTCCTGCGAGCAAGCTGATAGCCCTCGGCGAGGGCGGCCACCGCATCGTCTACCGCGTGCAACATCACCTCGCCCGCGACGACCACCGCCTGCGGATCGCTTTCGGAGTTGCGCACGATCGGAAGATGGCGCCACAGCCGCCAGGCCGAAGACAGATAGAGGTCGAGCAAGGCTCGCAGGGCCACTCCCTTCCTGGCTGCATCGTCGCCAAGGGCCTCGTAGCGCATCATCTGGTCGGCCGACAGGGGCTGCCCGTGCGTCACGGCCGCTGTGACCGCCTCAAGGAAGTCACCCAGCAACGAGACCGGCAAGCCGCCGGCGTCGGCGGCCCCACTCGCCGCGACCTCAGCGAGGACAGCGGGCGCGACGGGGTCCGACATGCATGCCAGCTTCCCACCTCACGTTTTGAAAGCCAGCATCCAGCGGTCCCGATCGGTCAGCCTCGCCCGATCCCCCGGAATCACGCCCCGGCTCGACCGGCTCGACACCCGCATCGACGACCGGGTCCGGCCCGATCATGCCGGCGCCCGAGCAGCTGCGGCAGCAGCCGACGGCATTGTGAGGGCCGCAATCGAGTGTTTACAGGCTCACCGCGGCTTCGGCTAGACGGCGGTACGCGCTGCGCTCAGGGTTGTCGACCACCAGACGAGATCGTCGAACATCGCCTCGACCGACGCCTTGATGGCGTCCTCGATGTCACTGATCGGTGCGTTGCCGCCGAAAGGGTGAACCTTGAACATGTCGCTGCCGCCGATGTGCACACCGAACTTCGAGGGCACCATCTGAAGTTCGACACCGATACCGCGTAGATGCTCAACCGCGCGAGCCCCGCCAGTGCTCCCGTAACCGAAGGCCGAGAACGGCTTACGGACCCACTCGACGTAGGCCTGATCCAGTGCATTCTTCAACGCTGCGGTGAGGGAGTGGTTGTACTCAGCGACGATGAAGATGTAGCCGTCGTAGGGCCTGATCGCGTCCTGCCAAGCGAGCACCTTCGGATCGACGCTGGGCATATGCAGGTTCGAGGAGGCCTCGGCGAAGAACGGCAAATCGAAGTCGCGCAGATCCAGCCGGTCCAGGGTGAAGTCATCCCGCTTGGCCGCCTGCTCGATCAGCCAGTCGGCGGGCTTGTCGGCGAAGCGCTGGGGACGGGTCGAACCGATGATTAGGGCCAGGCGAGGTGCGGTGCTCACAAGTCGTCCTTCAACTTTCGGGTAGGTAGTAGGTTTCCTCTGGTGACTACTCTGGTCCAGGAAAACCCACCCCGCAAGAGGGCACTTACTGAACACTAGGTCACCTCAAGGTGACCACCTGCTAGGAGATACACGATGGTCGACAGCCGCACCTGCGCACGACACCAAGGAGACCCCGAGGTCCGCGGTGCGATCTCCGACATGCTCGCCCGCATCGGCGACAAATGGTCCCTGCTCATCGTCTCGACCCTGGGTCAGGGCCCCCTGCGCTTCAACGAGCTGCGACGCCACATCGCAGACATCAGCCAGAAGATGCTCGCCTCGACCCTGAAAGTGCTCGAACGCGATGGCCTGGTCAGCCGGACCGTGATCCCGAGTGTCCCGCCGCAGGTCGACTACGCGCTCACCGATCTCGGCCGCGAACTGCTGCAACCGGTCAGCGCGCTCGCCGAATGGACCGCCGCCAACACGCCACGCATCATCGCCGCCCGAGCCCAGTACGACTCCCGCACCCAAGCGCTCCCAACCGCCTGAGTCCTGACGCGTCGACCAGGATTCTGACCCGATCGGCACCATCGGCACCATCGGCACCATCGGCACCATCGGCAACGTCCGGCTAGACACGACGCATCATGAAGGTCGTGACCCCGCGCAAAGTCGCCGCCTTGCTTGTCTCGTTGTTGCTGGTGTCGTCGTGCAATACCACAGACCCGAAACAGGTTGTGCCCGCTAGGCGACCGGCCGTGGTCGGGTCGGATCAGTTTGTGGCCGTACGGCCGCTGCCCGGGCACACCGGCAGCCGCGCGGTCACGCTGTCCGATCTCGAGACGGGCCAGCTCACAAGCGTCGTCCTTCCCCAGCCCTGGCACGGCATGACGGTCAATGCCACCGCCGTAGACGAGGCCCGACGCATCTGGGTGAGTCTGTCCAGCGGCCCGAACTGCACCAGCAACGTCGCCGGCTGCGGGCCGCAGCCAGGTTCTTGCCACGGTCAGATCGTTCAGATCAATCCTGGGACCGGCAAGCCCACCGTCGTCGTCACCGCCCCAGCCGGACAGCTGATCGGCGATGCGCAACCGAGCCCCGACGGCAAGCTCGTCGCCTATCTGGAAGGAACCTGCGATCGGTCCTACTTCAACCAGCACATCCGGGTACGCAGCCTCGCCACCGGCGCATCTTGGACCATCGGAGCCGGACTCATCGTGTGTCACACCTTGAACAGCCTTGCCTGGACGCCCGACTCGACGACGCTGGCGGTCGTCTACGGCGCGTCCCTAGTCACCGGAACGCACACCGAGTACGGCCGCGGCAGCTGCGCCGAAACCGCGCCGAACGAGCTAGCCACGGTCCCCGCGCTCACGGGCGCCACCGGCCTTCCCGGCCGGTTGATCGCCGTAGACCCAGGCTGCGAGGCGAAAGCTGCCACAGCCACCGGGACCGGCTACGCCGCCATCGAGGCGTGCTCGGCGAAAGCCGGCAGTAGCGACTACCTCGGCGGCCCAGCCTGGCTGCTGGTCTATAACGCGACAGCCCGGGTGAGCCGACGGACACCCATCGGGTCGTGCCTGGACGGTGCCGAACTTCGGACCGACACCACCCACACAAGCCTGCTCGGAAGCAGCTACCAGTTCTGCAACCCACCCGGCACAACCGACCCGCATACAGTCACGTTCACCGCTTCAGGGCCAAGACTCAGCACCATCATCAACGAGCCCAATGGCGGGGAAGACAGCATCAGCGCAATCAGCGGCTGAGTTTGAGCCCAGCTGAGAACAAGCGAGCTAGCGGGTGATCGCCCGGACTACCGCGTGATCAGCACGACCACCCGGCGGTTGGCTGCGCGGTCGGCCGGGTGGCCGCCCACGACCGCAGGATTGTTGCCGCCGAAGCCGACGGATGCCGTCCGGATCCGGGCGCCGTCCCGAACGAGTTGGGCGCACACCGTGCGGGCCCGGGCCACGCTCAGCGCCTGCTGGTGAGCGATCTTGTTGCCGTAGTCGGAGTAGCCCTCACAGGTCACCGCGCCGGCATAGCGAACACTGGCGGCCAGTTTGCGCACCGCGGCGCGACCGGTTGCGCTCAACGCCGAGCCGTCGAAAGAGAAAATGACGCCGGAACCGAGGGAAACCGCTTGGCCCGCCTGCACTTGACGACCACGCAGCCGAGACACGTCGATGGCGACGCTCCCGTTGTGGCTGCGGTGATAGCTGCGAGTGGGACGCAACACGCCACGATAGTTGGCCGGCACCGATGGCACGGCGATCAGCGAACGCCGCTTCGCCGCGCTCAGATCATCGGCGAACCACTGCTTGAGTTTCGCGGTGACGACCGCGGACCGCGCACCGACGCCCTGGTGGTTGACGGCTGCCAACAGCACTCGGTAGCTGGCCCCGTCACGCAGGCCGGTCAGCGTGATCTTCCGAACGCCGCTGGCCACGCCGCTCACTGCTGCCTTGCTGAAGGTGCGGCCGCCGTCGAGGCTGATCCGGTAACTCGTGATCGGGCTGCCGCCGTTGTTGGCTGGGGTCCGGAAGCTGACGACCAGCTTGCGGTCCCCGGGTGCGGTGTGCACTTGCCGCGGAGCCGAAGGCCGGCTGACGACCGGCGCGGCCGGGGTGGTCGGGATGGCGTAGACGGTCCGCGGGCTGCTGGTCTCCGCGGCGTAGTAGGTGTCGCCGGCGTAGACCGCGGTGACCTGGTTGTACCCCGCCGGCAGGTTGACGGTTGTGAACGTAGCCGTTGCCGTTGAGTCAAGGGGCGCGATACCGACGGTGGTCGATCCTGACTTGAACGTCACGTTTCCCGTCGCGGCCGGGCCCTGGTAGCCCGCGAGTTGCAGCTGCGCGGTCAGGGTGATCGGGCTGTGCGGTCCGGTCGACGCGCTGGCCGACAGCTCCGGTGTGACCGACGCCTTCGTCACCGTCACCGTGCCGACGTTCGTCGTGATCGGGTTTTGCCGAGCGTCACCCGGGTAGCTGGCCGACACCGGATAGCTGCCGGGGGCCAGGACAGGGCCGAAGTAATCGTTGGTGTAATTCCACGAGCCGTTCGAATTCGTATGCCGGTAATAGGCGATTTCGCTGTGGCCGGCTACCGCGACCGTGGTGTATTCGGTGGGCTCGGTCGTACCGGCCCAGTCGATCGACAGCGGGATGGGGTCGGCCCAGGACACCGTCTGGGTGTTGGACGTCGTGGTGGTCAGGTTGCCGCGCACGGTCGGGGCTCCGACGAGGGCTCCGGCGGCCACGTTGCGGTACGGGGCGCAGTCGTAACACTCATAGCTGCCGTTCGTGTCGAGCGTGACGGTGTGGTTGCTCGCCGGCCCGATCAGGTCCGCGCCTTCGAGGTTGAGCAACCGCAGACCCGAAGACTGCTGCATGAAGCTGACCTGGGTTGCGGTCTGTTGATTGCCCTGGAAGTTATTGGCCGGGGAGTACGTCAGCGCCGGGTAAGTGGTGGTGTCACCGCCGGCCACCGAGATGCTGAAATCGTTGATGATGCCGCTGGAGCTGACTTCGAACCAACCGGTGGCGGTGCCTCCGTCGACGAAGGTCACCCCCGAAAACTGGTACGTCTCGTAGGTGACGGGGTCGGCGTGGGCAGCCGTGGCGAACAGTCCGCTGACCAGCACGGCGCCGGTGGCCAGCACTGCGGTGAGCGCGCTGCGGCGGCCATTACGCGGGCGACGTTCCGGCCCAGGGGCGGAGGTGGATCGGCGGAGCAACGACATGCGGCATCCCTCAGAGTGTGAACCATTCCGCCCCGGGGCCGGGTAGTGGCGGTGTGCGTCGATCGGCTACGTCGCGTTCTCGCTGCTGAGGGCGTCGAAAAACAGGATCAGACCGGCAACTACTACATCGACCGCACCGGCCCATTCCTGAGGCATGCACCGGTGCGGCGATGACTCACACAACCGCGGAAGCGGACTTGTCTTGGCCCACGGCCGACAGGGCCTGGTCTCCGCATCGGTCGAAACAAGTCGTGTGATTCAGCGACTCGGTTCGGCGTATCGCCGCCAACAGCCGCCTGCAGGTCATTGTTCACGCGGATTTCTGACGCCGACTCCGGCGTAATTCCGGGGAAATACGGCAGCCACATCGCAGAAATCGGCCGCCCCGAACCTTGCCGGGTATGAGCGCGAAACCTTTTCATCTCGGTTGGTTCATGAGTTTCGCCGTCGACGAGTGGAACAGCCCGTTCTCGGCATCGGGTGGTTCGCCCTGGTCGGGCGAGTTCTACATCGAGATGGCGCAGGCGCTGGAACGAGCCTGCTTTGACTACATCATGATCGAGGACACGCTCATGGTGTCCGATGTCTACGGCGGCACGTCGGAGACTTATCTCAAGCACGCGTTGATGGCGCCGAAGCACGATCCGGCACCGCTGGCCGCGATCATGGCCGCCGCGACGAGCCGTATCGGTGTCGTGGCCACCATGTCGACCACGTTCTACCCGCCGTTCCTGTTGGCGCGGCTGTGCGCGACGCTGGACCACATCGCCAAAGGTCGATTCGGTTGGAACATCGTGACCTCGGGCGAAGACGCCGCCGCCCAGAACTTCGGCATGGACAAGCTCACCGAGCACGACCTGCGCTACGAGATTGCCGATGAATACCTCGACGTGGTGTGCCAGTTGTTCGACTCTTGGGAGCCGGACGCCGTGGTGATGGATCGCGAGACGAACACGTACGCAGACTTCAAAAAAGTGCATCCGATCAACTTCGAGGGCAAGTACTTCAAATCGCGCGGTCCGCTCAACACCGTCCGTCCGCCGCAAGGCCGGCCGGTATTCGTACAAGCCGGCGGGTCCCCGCCTGGACGGCAGTTCGCCTCCAAGCACGCCGATTCCATCATTGCCGTCGCCAACGGGATCGACGGGATGAAGAGCTACCGGGACGACGTGCGGGCCCGCGCCACAGCCCAAGGACGCAACCCGGACGACATCAAGGTGCTGTTCGTGGTCAGCCCGATCATGGGCGCAACCGAGAGCGCGGCCCGGGCCACCCAGAAACGGATGAGCGAGGACCCGGCCGCGATCGAGCAGGCCCTGGCCGGCATCGCCTCAGTGACCGACATCGACTTCTCGAAGTTCGATCTGGACGAGCCGCTGCCGCCGATGACGACCAACGGCGAACGTGGTTCGCTGGACAAGTTCGCCCAGTGGGGATCGAACAAAACGTTGCGGCAACTGGTGCTCGACAACGGCAGCCTGTCCGACTCGGTGGAACTCGTCGGCACTCCCGACCAGTGCGCCGAACGGATGGGCGAAGTCATGGAAGAGGTCGGCGGGGACGGATTTCTCATCTCCCGGCCCGGATTCCACGTCAGCCGCCACTACATCGCCGAAATCACCGACGGCCTCGTCCCGGCCCTGCAACGACGCGGCCTGAGCCGGAGCGTGTACACCCACGAACAGTTCCGCGACAACCTCCGCGACTTCTGACCCCGACAGCGTTGCCCGCCACGGGCATGGCGAGGCGGTTGCGCCCGAGCATCGGAGCCAACATCCGCAGCACACTTCGGCCTTTCAACGCCGGACGCGGCACGCTAGACCACTCACCACCGACTTAGTGCGGCTGGTGCACGATCAGCACACTGGTCGTGGAGTGGGATACGACGGCTGCGGCAACATTGCCGACCAGGTGGCCCACTAGCCCGCTGTGCCGGTGCGAACCGACCACGATCAGGCTCGCCCCTTCGTCGTCGGCGGTCTGGACGATGCCCTTCCAGGTCGGCGCGGATTTGACCGCGACGCTGCGGACCTGAAACCCCGCCCGCTCGGCTAACGATGCGCCGTAAGCAGCGGTCTCCTCGGCGGCCTTCCCCACGTCCACGGCCTTGTCGGCGTCAAAGTGCCGCTCGGTGACCGGCGTGAACCCGACATCAGCCGGTTGCCAAACGCAGACGACAACCGCAGCTCGCGGCACCGCGAGCTGAGTCGCGGCCTGCTCGATCGCGTAACCGGCAAGATCGGAGCCGTCGTAGGCGAAGATCACCGGACCCACCGGGCGCACCTCGTCAGAACCAGTCACTGCCATGTCAGTCGACACCTTCCATCACGGGAATCCTGGCCGGCTGCCTCGAGCCAAGTCTGGCCAATAATGGTGGTGAATACCAGGCCGGCTCGGCACCGCCCAAGAACCGATCAAGGTCAGGTTTTTGCGGACGGGCCCCGCTGAGGGCGTAGATGGCGACACCGAGGGCGGCCCCAACCAGACAGATGCCGAGTCCGACCCACAACGCGATGGCCGTGCCGTCGTCCACATTGCCGGCTACCGTCGCAGCGAAGTGCGCGAAAATCGGAGCGATCATGAATGCAGCCACGGCGCGCAGCAACTCCACGATCGCGAAGATGCGCTGCAAGCTGAACGACGGCATCGAGAAGCCGGCGACGAACAACGCGGGCGCGACCGTGGCGCCCAGCCCGACGCCAGCCAACGCCGAGCCAACCAGGGTGAGTGCTTGGCTCGATGGCACCTCAATGCGGAAGACCGCTATGCCGGCGGCCAAAAACAGCATCCCGACCAACGGCAGGTAGTGCATCGCTTTGCGGTTGATGACGGCGCCGAACGCGAGCGCCGTGATCACCGCGCCGCCGAGTTCAGGCAGGTACAGCAACCCGATACGGACCGGGCTGTAATGCTCCGCCAGCACCCCGGCGGTGAGCCCGGTGGCTGACACTGCGGCTGCGGCGGCGAACAGGGCGACAACGATCCCGGCGACCGGGATCGAGCTCCTGAGCAGCGGGCGAACGGTCAGCAGCGGCAACTTGGCGCGGTACTGGTAAACCACGAGCACCACGATCGCGGCCAAACCGCCGAACAACGGCGCCAGCACGATTGCGCTGACGAACCGATGGCTGGTGAGTTCCGACGCGCCGAAGAACGCGGCCACGCAGCCGACCGCGGCCAGCGAGATGGCCGGCAGGTCACGCGGCGAATCAAGGTTCGCCGGCGGTGAGTCCTCGAAAGTCAGGACCGCCAACACGAGCGCCATCCCAGCAATCCCGGCGACGATCCAGAACAACGGCCGCCACGCGTGGGCCTGGGCCTGCACGCCTCCGACGAACGGGCCGAGCGCAACCGCTCCGAAGATGCACATGTTCATGATCACGGCTGTCATCCGAAGCTTGTCCCGCGGGTAACCGATGGCCAGCGGCGGAACGGCCGCGATCAGCAGCAGGCTGGTGCAGAGCCCTTGGATCACATGACCGGCGATATACATGCCAGCATCCTGAGCCGACGCCGCCAGCACCGAACCCACCACGAGCAGGGCCGCGTAGCCCAACAGCATCCGGCGCTGCGGCAGGTGCTGGGCGAACTGGACGGCCAGCACGGTGCCCAAGGCGTACGCGGCATTGCCCAGGCCCGAGCTGAGGCTGAGCGTCTGCGCGCTCATGTGCAGCTGCGCGCCAATGATCGGAGTCAACGGCTCGAGCGCCGCGGACAACGCCAAGTACGGGATCAGTGCCAGCATGACCATCGCCGCCACCGCGGCGTAACGGCCGGCGAGTGGACCCTGGCGCATCAGCCGACCTCTTCCGGCATCCGGCGGGTCGGGCGCTGCTGTCTAGTTGGTGTCTTCGGGTTACTGGGCGTCTCAGGGTCGCGGGGCAGTTGGTACGAGTGATGCATTTGCTTCCTCACGTGCATTACTGGCACGCCTCGGCCGTATCCAAAAACGGTCGGCGCTCTAACTCTTGAAGCCTATAAGGGAACGGAGGGTTGCTCCGGTTACCTTGATCACGAACCTGGAGCTCGCGCTACGCCAGCAAAAGGGGTGCTGCGGTTTGGGTTGCCGCTGGTGACGCGTAACGCTGCTGCGGTGATGCGCACGCACTAAATGCCCTCGCGTTCATAACTTCGAAACGCTCAGCCCTTGAGGACGAGCCGCACGCTGAGCACTGCTCGCTGCGCGCCGCCGGACAGTTCGCCGGTTACCCGCAGCCAGCCGCCGAAGTGCCGGACCCGACACGCGGTGAGGCCGGGACCGGCCAGGAGACCGGTCGTTCCTTCGTCGATCCAGTGGATCCCGTCGGCCGAAATCTGCACCCTCAGCGCGAGCTGGTCGAAGTCGGCTTCGTCGTCCTCGACCGTGACGAAGAAAATCGCTTCGTCGGCCCAACCGCACTCGTAGGGTTCGCTGGCTATGGTCTCGGCGAACGGCTGACGCAGCTCGACGACCGAGGTGTAGAAGTGGCGCATCAGTCCACCGAGACCACGATGGAATCGAGAAAGAGGAACGCGCGCCGGTCGGCGCCGGTCTCAACGAAGAACACGGGATTCACCAGGCCTCCTATGCCCTTGTATTCCGGCGCCATCGTTGGCGTCAGCGCCCTCATGTCGAAGATCCGATCCATGCACTGCAATTCGAGGTAGCGCCGGTTGGCCACGTCGACGGTCAGCCGCAGGTACATCCAGTTGATCTTGTCGTCGGCCTCGTTCGACACCAGCGACTGTTCCCCGTCCGGCAGCCAGGCGAATCCGTCCGAGCTGCCATCGGCGTGCCGGCGTCCGTACCACTGGCTGTCAACGCCGACCTTGTGCCAGCCGGCCTGACCGTAGCTCCAGTCGGCGTCGGTGACACCGTCGGCAACCGAGAAGTACTGCCAACGCTTGACCGATTGTCCGTCGACGGCGTTGAGGTAGCGCACACCGGGCATCCAGCGGTTGCCTGCGGTCTGCAGGTCGAAGAAGCAGCCGAAGGCCCGCACGTCGGTGTCGCCCAGACCGGGCCGATCCCCCTCTGGTGTGTAGGCCAGCCACGTCTCGAGCTGGATCTTGTCGTAGCGCCGGTGCTGCGCCATGCGTTTGATGGCCAAACCCATGCTGCCCGGCGCCGGCGGTTGATCGATCGGCGCCGAATTGGCCCGGGTAGTCAGCTTCAGCGAATAGGTGCCGCTCATTGCGCCGTGGGTGCCCATCATGGCGAAGGTGGCGCTGCTGAGCATCGTCGGACCCCAGTGGATCAGATCAACCTCTTGCGAATGCGCACCGAAACCGGGCTTGACGAAGTTTGGACGCAGATCCAGCCAGCCCGCCTGCCCGTGGTCGAACTGGTCATAGGTAATCACCCGGGACAGTGGGGAGAAGCGGTCGTCGTTGAGCGGCATAGGTCGAGTCACCAGTCGTGAACGGTGGCATCGCGCAGGCGATCCACCAGCGGGTAGGTGGGTTGATCAGGGAATTCGGCAGCAGCCTCGGTGTCGCGCACTGTCACTCCTCATGCTCTGAGGCGATCTTCACAATGGCCTCGCGGGCTTCGGTGAGGATCTCGGTCATGGCCTGTCGGGCCCGGGCTGAATCGCCCAGCTGGATCGCGTGAGCGATCTCGATATGTAGTCGGATGGCCGCGACCTCGGGATGCGGCGGCATCAGGTGGTGTCGGGTGCGTCCAGATAGCACCTCGGCTACGACGTCGGTAAGGCTGGCGAACATCTCGTTGCCCGAGGCGTGCAGCAGCGCCCGGTGGAAGGCGATGTCGTGTTCAAGGTAGCGCTCCAAATCGCCGGCCTGCCCGGTCGCCGACATCCCGGCGGCGGCCGTGAGCAGCTCCGCGCAGTCTTCGGGGCGGGCCCGCTCGGCGGCGAGCGCCGCGGCCACCGGTTCGACCCCGGTGCGCAGCTCGCTCAACGACTGCAGCTGGTCCAGCCGATCGGCGCCGGCCAAGCGCCAGCGGATGATGCGCGGGTCGAAGACGTTCCAGGCGGCCCGGTCGACGACGGTCACCCCTACCCGTCGTCTGGCCGCGACGACGTTCATCGAGGCTAGCGCGCGGATCGCCTCCCGGATCACGCCGCGCGAGACCGAGAAGCGCGTCTCGAGCTCTTCAATCCTCAGCACGGTGCCGGGCTGGATCGTCCCGAAAACGATCAGCTCGCCCAGCTGGTTGAGCACGCTCTCGTGCAGGTCGGCGGTTGAGATGGCGGTTGACCCCTTGCATTAATCATATCTTTAGTGTTCTGTGCCATGATTAGATCAGATTATTAAATGAAAGGCGAGTCCCCATGCCCGACCTGCCAACCCCTTCCCCGCTCTCGTCCGGCCACCTCGTCGTGATGGGCGTTGCCGGCTCCGGCAAGTCCACCGTCGGCGAGCTGCTGGCTCGCCGGCTCGGGATTCCCTACGCCGACGCCGACGACTTTCACGATCCCGAGGCGATCGCGAAGATGCGACAGGGTGCGGCCCTGACCGACGCCGACCGCGGCCCCTGGCTCGAGCGCATCGGTCGTTGGCTGGCCGAGCGTGACGCCGGCGTCGTGAGTTGCTCGGCCCTTCGCCGCGACTACCGCGACAGCCTGCGCAGCTTCGTGCCCTCGGCCTATTTCGTGCATCTCGCGGGCGATCGCGCCGTGGTCACCGCGCGGGTAGACGACCGCCCCGACCATTTCATGCCGGCCTCGCTTGTGGCGTCGCAGTATGCCGAACTCGAACCCCTCGGCCCCGACGAGGCGGGTGTCACCGTGGATCTCGCCATCTCCCCGCCGCAGATCGTCGACGCGGCGGTGGCGGCGTTGGCCCGCCTGGACGAACCCGAGGACGCCGCGCTGGGGCAGGCGACGGTGGCCTATGTGCGGGACCTGCCGACCCGAGCCAGCTATGACGTCGTCGTGGTCGGCGGCGGCCCGGCCGGGATCGCGGCTGCGGTCGCCTCGGCCCGGGTCGGCGTGCGCACCCTGCTGATCGAGCAGAACGGCTATCTGGGCGGGAATCTGACTGCGGGACTGGTCGGGCCGTGCATGACGTCGTACTCCCTGGACGGCTCCACCCAGCTGATCCGCGGTGTATTCGAAGAACTGGTGCTGCGGATGGAGCAACAAGGCGCCGCGATCCACCCGTCCAAGGTGCCGGCCGGAAGCGCCTACGCCGGCTTCATCGAGTTCGGCCACGACAAGGTCACGCCGTTCGAGCCGGAGGCGGTGAAGTCGGTCGCCCTGCAAATGTGCCAGGAGGCCGGGGTCGAGCTCCTGCTGCACACCTTCGTGCCAGACGTACTGGTCGACAGCCGCAGGGTGAGCGCGGTGGTGTGTGCCAGTAAGAGCGGTCTGCAGGTCGTGCCCGCCTCGGTGGTCGTCGACTGCTCGGCCGACGCCGATGTCGCCACCCGGGCCGGCGCATCGGTTGTCACCGGTCGTAGCTCGGACGGCCTGACTCAGCCGATGACCCTGTTCTTCCGGGTCGAGAACGTGGATGACGACGAGGTCGAACGCTACGTGCATGCACACCCCGACGACGCGCGACCGTTCGCCTCGATCGTCGCCGCCGGTCGCGAGGCCGGACGATTCCCATCACCCCGGCGTGGGGTCGGCATGTACAAGACGATGCGACCCGGCGTCTGGCGAATCAACACCACCCGCGTCCTCGGCCAGGACGGGACCGATGTCGCCGACCTCACCGCCGCCGAGATCGAGGGGCGCCGCCAGGTTGACGCGCTGCTCAAGTTTTTCCGGGCCGAGCTGCCCGGCTTCGCCGACGCGCGGCTGCTCGACACCGCGGCCACGATCGGCGTGCGGGAGACCCGCCGGATCGTCGGCGATCACGTGCTTTCGTTGACCGATCTCCAATCAGGCGAGCACTTCGAGGACACCATCGCGCTGGCCGGGTACCCGGTCGACATTCACGATCCGACCGGCGCCGGCGGCGGTGTCGACGAGGCCTACCGCACGGCCAACGCCTACTGCATCCCTTACCGCAGCCTGCTTCCCATCGATCTCGACAACGTGCTCGTAGCCGGCCGATGCATCTCGGCGACCCATGAGGCGCTGGCCGCGATCCGGGTGATGCCGCCGTCGTTCGCCATGGGCGAGGCCGCCGGGACGGCCGCGGCACTCGCCGTCCGCGACCGGGTGCAGCCGCGCGAGCTCAGCGTGACCGAACTACAGAAGCAACTCGTGGCGCAGGGCGCCTATCTCGGAGAGGACGTGGCATGAGCAGCTCCCGCATCCGGGTCGGTATCGACGTCGGCGGCACGTTCACCGACGCGGTGGCGATCGACGCCGACACCTTGGCGCTCATCGGCCAGGCCAAGGTGCCTACAACCCACGACGACCAGGACGGGGTCGCCCGCGGCATCGTGCAAGCGCTGGAAGAACTGCTGGCCAGCGTCGATGCCACGGCGGATGACATCGGCTTCCTGGCGCACGGCACGACGCAGGCCACCAACGCCCTACTCGAAGGCGACGTCGCCACGGTCGGCATTGTCGTCGGCGGACGGGGGCTGGAGGGAAAGCGGGCCGCGCAGCTGGTGAAGCTGGGCGACATCGAGCTGGCGCCAGGACGGAATCTGCCTATGCGTACGGCATTCTGGCGAATTCCGGGGCCCGGCGAGACAGCCTCCGACCTTCCCGCGATCATCGCCGGATTGCAGAAAGCCGGCGCCGAGGTCATCGTCGGCGCTGAGGCGTACAGCGTCGATGACGAGGCCCGCGAGGTGGAAATCACGACCGAGGCGCGCACCCAAGGGCTGTTGGCCACCGGCACCCACGAGATCACCAAGCTGTACGGGCTGCGCCGGCGCACCCGGACCGCGGTCGTCAACGCCAGCATCCTGCCCCGGATGCTGGCGACCGCCGACATGGTGGCGGGATCGATTGGCAAGGCCGGCATCACCGCACCGCTGATGGTGATGCGTTGCGACGGCGGGGTGATGTCGCTGGACGAGATGCGCCGTCGACCCCTGCTGACCATTCTGTCGGGCCCAGCCGCGGGGGTGGCCGGTGCGCTGATGAACGAGCGCATCACCGACGGTGTCTTCCTCGAGACCGGCGGCACCTCGACCGACGTCAGCGTGATCAAGCAGGGCCGCGTCACCGTCCGCTACGCACAGATCGGCGGCCACGACACTTACCTGTCCTCACTCGACGTACGCACAGTCGGCGTCGGCGGCGGGTCAATGATTCGGCTCGACGGTCGCAAGGTAACCGATGTCGGCCCGCGGAGCGCGCATATCGCCGGGTTCGCCTACTGCTGTTACGCCGACCCGGGCGCGCTGGACGGGGCCAAGCTGGTTACGGCGGCGCCGTTACCGGGCGACCCGGCCGACTACGTGTTGCTGGAGACACCCGACGGCACTCGCTACGCCCTAACCGTGACCTGCGCCGCCAACGTCCTCGGGCTGGTGCCGGCATCTGATTACGCCTACGCCGACAGCCCGGCCGCCCTCATCGGTTTCGAGATCCTCGGCCGAGAAATGGGAATCTCGCCGGCGGACGCAGCCGAGGCCGTCCTGGCCAAGGCCAGCTCGCGGGTCGCCGGCGTCGTTGAGGCGCTGCTCAAGCACTACGAGCTGCCGAGCGAGCGGGTCGTGCTGGTCGGCGGTGGCGGCGGCGCGGCCACGATCACGCCGCATCTGGGTCAGACGATGAACCTGCCGCATCGGATCGCCGCGCACAACGAGGTGATCAGCCCACTCGGGGTCGCGATGGCTCTGGTACGCGAGTCGGTCGAGCGGATCATCCCTAATCCATCTCAGGAGGACGTGCTCGGCGTCCGGAGCGAAGCCGAGCACACCGTGCTGTTGCAGGGTGCTGACGCCGAATCGATCGAGGTGGACGTCGAGATCGATGCGCGGCGCAGCGTGGTTCGGGCCACCGCGACCGGAGCGACCCTACTGCGCACGACCGATCGCAGTCACGGCGGCGCCGATGAGGACGAGACCCGCGCGGCCGCCGCGAAGACGCTGCGGACCACGCCCGACGAACTCCACCTGGTCGGACGTACGCCGCAGATGCGGGTGTACGGCGGAACGGTGCGCCGCTCCGGCTTGTTCGGGCTGCTCGGCTCGCACGCTGACGCGGTGGCGGTAGTGGACCGCGACGGCTCGGTCGTCTACTCCAGCCGTGATGCCACCTGGACGCAGTCCAACGTCGGCGGCGCGCGGGCCGGTCTGCAGCAGCTGATGTCCGACCACACCGATTACAGCAGCGGGGGGCCTCGGATTCCGGCCATTCGGATGGTGATCGGTGGTCGCCTGATCAGCCTGGCCGGCCTGCTCACTGCCGATCAGGTGGTGAGCATGGCCGGTACCGACCTGGCCAACCGCGCCCAGGACGAGGCCGCCGTGCTGATCGCGGAGCTGAACCGATGAAGCGTCGCGCGAACACCATTGCACCGCTCACGATCGAGCAGCTCGGCGCGGCATTGAGCGACTCGGCCGAGAGCGTACGGTCGGCCTGCATTCCGTTAGCCGGGATGGGCGAGGCCGAGCTCGGGGCCCACCTGCTGCGAGCAGTTCCGGTGCACGCCCAGCGGCCATGGAGCGAGCTGACCGAGTGGGCCGGCATCTGCCTGGAGTACGGTCGCGAACTGGCCGCTGCTGATCCGGACCCAGCTGATCCCGTCGAGTGGGCGGCCAGCCACGGCGTCGAGATCGTCGAGCAGGATGCAGACATTCCGGCGGCGATGGTGATCGCGCAGTACACGACCCGGCCCGCCCGCATCGTGCTGTACCCGCAGATGCTGGAGTTCGCCGAGGCGGTCATCGACACCCTGGGCTGGCGGGCACAGTTCGGCCCGGGCCCGGTGCGATCGCTGGCCATCGAGCATGAGATCGCCCACCGGCTCGTCGAGGGCCCGGCGTCGCGCGAGCTCAAGCGGCGGTTGCAGTTGACCTCATTGCGGATTGGCCGCTTCGCGGTGAAGGGCCACGTACTCGGAGCCGACGAAGTCGTTAGTCACGCCTACGCCCAAGCCCGGCTGCCCTTTGCGGGCGGATCGGCCCTGGCGCTGGCGGTCGCTCTCAATCGGGCCGCGCGTATCGCGGTCCACACCGCACGTCCACCGGTATCTCATCCGGTGTCAATCGCCCCGAACTCGTTCACACCGAGTCGAAGGAGCCTGCCATGGGCATCGTGATCCTGCTTGTCATGCTGGTGACCGTCCTGCTGATCATCAGTCGACGGTTGCCCACTCTCATCGGTCTGGTCTTGCTGGCCGTCGTCGTTGCCTTCCTCGGCGGGGCGCCGGTGACGGGCGCGCACAGTGTCTCCGACGGCGTGATCGCGGCCGGGTCGATAGCGCTCGCCTCGACGATGATCGCCATTCTGCTCGGCTCCTGGCTGGCCGCGATCATGGAAGAGACCGGGATCGCCACCACTCTCGTACGCAAGATCGTCGAGTTGGGTGGGGAAAGCCCGTACTTCGTCGCGTTGGGCATGTTCATAGCGGCGACGCTGGTCGGCATGGTCACCGGGTCGGCTCCGGCTGCGATGCTGGTCGGCTTGGTAGGCATACCGACCATGATCGCGGTCGGACTGCCACCGACGACTTCGGTCGGCGTGATCCTGATGGGCATGGCGGCCGGCGAGCCACTCATGCAGACCGACTGGCAGTTCTACGTGACGACCACCCACGTGCCGCTGTCGACAGTGCGCAGCTTCGGCCTGAGCGTGTTTCCGATAGGGATAGCGGTCGGGATCGCGTTCGTGCTCATCGAGAGTTGGCGCCGAGGCCGGGTGCGCGCCTGGGCCCTCGCGGTCGACGCGCCGATCGAGTCCCATGACGAGCCACCGGCCGAGCCGGTCCAGCGCCGTCGGGTGAGCGACGCGCCGTGGTACTCGCTGCTGGCCCCGATCGTGCCGATCGTGTTCGCCCTGGGCTTCGACGTAGCGATCACAACGTCGCTACTGCTCGGCGTGGTGTACGCCTTGATCACCACCACGCATCCGAAGCAATGGAGCCAACGCGGCCTCAAGACCGCCTACCGCGGCGTGGAAATCGCCGGACCGGCTCTGCTGCTCTACGTGGCGATCGGCATGATCCTGGCCTCGGTGCAGCTGCCGACCACGGTGGCCAAACTCAAGCCGTACACGTCGGTGCTCGAGCTGCACAACGTGGTGATCTTCGTGGTCGTGCTGGCCATCCTTGTCCCGCTGGCGCTATACCGCGGTCCATTGAACCTGCACGGCATGGGCGCCGGGATCGCCAGCGTGCTGATCGCCAGCAAGGCCTACGCCCCGGCGACGGTCCTGGGCATGTTCTGGGGCTTCAACACGGTGCAGACGGCCTCGGACCCGACGACGTCGCAGGCGGCCTGGGGCGCCGGCTATGCCGGGGTCCGAACCGAGCAGGTGATGGCTCGCACGTTGCCCTACACCTGGATCCTGTCGATCGCCATCACCGTCGTCACGGCAATCCGCTTCTTCTAAAGGCACTTCTTCTTGTTCTCAAGGCACTTCTCTAGAGGGAAGACATGAATCCGCTTCGCTTCGGCGTCCACGTCCATACCCACACCTCGCGCGAGGGCTGGTTCGCAACCTGCCGCACGGCCGAGGAGTTGGGCTACTCGGTCGTCACCGTGCCCGATCACATCGGGCCCGAGGGCGGGGTGTGGGCCGCGCTGGCCAGCGCCACCGCGGTGACCGAGCGGCTGAGGGTGGGAACGCTCGTGCTCAACAACGACTACTGGAATCCAGCCGTACTGGCGCGGGAGGCCGCGACGACCGATCTGCTGTCGGGCGGGCGGCTCGAGCTTGGTATCGGCGCCGGGTGGAACCGGGCCGACTACGCCGCCACCGGAATGGCGATGGACTCCCCCGGTACGCGGATCGCACGGTTGGCCGAGACGGTGCAGATCCTGCGATCGGGCTTCGACGGCAAGCCGGTGCACCATTCCGGACGGTTCTTCACCCTCGACGGCGATGCTCCCTGGTGCGCGCCGGCCCAGCAACCACTGCCACTGCTGATCGGCGGCGGTGGTCGCAAGGTGCTCACCCTGGCGGGCAGTACAGCCGATATCGTCAGCATCAACCGCAACCTGCGGACCACCAGCGCAGGTCCGGCGACCGCCGTCCTCGCCGCCCAACAAGGTCTCTACGAGCAGGACCTGCGAGACAAGCTGAGCTGGGTCGCCGCCGGTGCGGCCGGACGGGCAGTCGCACCGGAGCTGCACACCTTCGTGCTGCGGACCATCGTGACCAATGACCGCCGACGCGCGGCCGAAGACGTCGGCCGGGCCTACGGCATCGGCTCTGAAGATGCCTTGGCCTCACCGCACTTCTTGATCGGGACGCCCGCGCAGATCGCCGATGACCTGCTGGAACGGCGAGAGCATTTCGGGTTCAGCTACTTCACCGTGCGTGAAGAGAGCCTGACCGAATTCGCCGCGGTAATAGCCGAGATCAGCGGGCGCGCAGCATGACGGACGTCGAGATCTCAGCCCTGCGCTGATCACGCTGATCACGCTGGCCCTGTGAGCATGCAGTCGCCCGCTGCACTTGACGCGGTGAATGGACACCTTCGCGTTCTGCAACGGCCCCGACGGAATCTCGACCACCGCACCCTCAAGCCTCACGTTTTCATTCCTTCACGTAGGTCTGTCTCGCCAGGATGTCGGCCTGCTCGCGCAAGCCGGCAACCGGAAGCGCCGAGAAGTCAGCACTCATTTTGTCTCCTCCTCCATGTTCGCTGAGGACTGTTGATCGCGTCGCGGGGCGCCGTCACACCATGCCGAAGGGCCTAACTCGGCTGCGGCGTGTTCCGTCGCTCGGGTCCATCCGAGTCGGGACGGGGTTAGCCGCCCCGCGCGTCTTCGATGAGTTCGCCGGTCGCGGCCAGTCAGTATTGGTGCAGCAGTCACCGACACTCGGGAGGTCACATGTCCACGATCACGCCCCACCTTTGGTTCGACACCCAGGCACGAGAGGCAGCCGAGTTCTACGCCGTGGTCTTCCCGCACTCGTCGGTTACGCACGTGACCACCTTGCATGGCACTCCGAGCGGCGACTGCGACCTGGTCGCGTTCCAGGTGTGGGGGCAGGACTTTATGGCCATCAGCGCTGGGCCAGAATTCACGATCAACCCGTCGATCTCATTCATCGTCAACTTCGATCCGATTCGGGACGCCAACGCCGCGGCCCTGCTTGATCAGATCTGGCCACAGCTCGTCGACGGCGGGAAGGTCCTGATGCCGCTCGATGCGTACCCGTTCAGCTCACGCTACGGCTGGGTCCAGGATCGGTACGGCGTGTCCTGGCAGCTGATGCTGACCAATCCGGCCGGTGAGCCCCGACCGGCGATCATCCCGGCACTGACGTTCGTTGGCGACGTGGCCGGCAAGGCGGAAGAAGCGACCGACTCCTATCTCGACGTGTTCGCTCAGGCTGCTGGCGGGTCGGAGCGCGGCCAGCTCGTCCGGTATCCCGAGGGCATGGCGCCCGACGTCCCGGGGACGGTCGTGTTCTCTGACCTCCGGCTCGGTGACACCTGGCTGACGGCCATGGACAGCGCCCGCGAGCACGACTTCGCTTTCAACGAGGCCGTATCACTGGTGGTGCAATGCTCGGATCAGACGGAGATCGACCGCTACTCGGACCAGCTGTCAGCCGTCCCCGAAGCCGAACAATGCGGCTGGATCAAGGACCGGTGGGGCGTGTCCTGGCAGATCACCCCGATAGACATGAACGACATGCTCGTGAACGGCACGGACGAACAAGTCGCCCGAGTCACCGAGGCATTCCTGAGTATGAAGAGATTCGATGTGGCTACTTTGCGTGCCGCATACTCGGGATGAGATGTCGGCGCAGTGCTCGCCGCTCGCACTGACTACGTTGCGGACCGATCCGCATAGGTAAGGTAATCGCCCTTCGCTCGCACGCCGCAGACCCGATCGAGATCTACGGCGTCAACGCCATCACCGCTCGGGTGCGCGCCGACACGGGCTGACCAGTTCGCGCCCGCGCCGCCCGGCCCGCTTCGTACCGGCCGGCTTAGCCGAGTTCGGCGTAAAGCGCTAAATGCCGATCGACGATGTTAGGCCAGCTCATCGCGGGATACACCGCGGCCCGGGCGCGGTTGGCCAGATCGGACAGGTAGGCGGGTGACTTGGAAAGTCGGCAGACCGCCTCGGCAAGGTCAGCGGGCGAATTCCCGTTCGCGACCAGATCGGGCGAGAGTAGCGACGCCACCTCAGGATTTGCGCCGGACGGGGTCACCAGACAGGGCCGGCCGGAGGCCAAGGCCTCGGCGGTGACGAGGCCGAAACCTTCGTGCTGTTGGCTCGGCGTGACCACCAAATGCGCTCGCCGATACCAATGCCCGAGGAATGGCTGGTCTACCCGGCCGAGCAGGCGAACCGAGTTTTGCAAACCGAGCGCAGCGATCGCGGCTTCAATGACCGGTTGCTGCAGACCGGAACCCGCAACGGCGAGCTTGGCGTTGGGCTGGCGGGCCAGGATTTGTGGCATTGCCTGCACGAGCTGCAGCACGCCGGTGTGTGGTACCAACCGGCGGGCGGTGAACAGCAAGGGATACGCGTCCGCGGACCATGACTCGGCCGGGAAGGAGCCGGGCTGGAATTCGTCGGTGTCGATCCCGCCGGCAATCACGCGGGTGTTGTCACCGGCTTTCGCGCTGAGCTGACGCACCTCGCTGCGCATGAATTCGCTCAGGGTGATCACCCGGCTGGCGCGGGCCACGACCAGGGCTTCGGCCGCCCGCAGGCCGCCCACTGCAACTCGTTGTAACGGTCTGGGCAGCGCGTACGAGCCTTGGTGCTCACTCAGCAGCTCACGATAGACGGGAGCGTGCAGGGTGTAGACGTAGCGAGCGCGGCGCAACGCCGGGGCCAGCGTCGGCACCGGAAAGTGCCCGTGCAGGATCGTCTCGGACTCGTGTCCGCGCAGGGCCTTGCGCACCGCCGCGGTCACGATCAGCGGATACCGTAAGGCGAAACTCGGATCTCGCTTGCTCGGCGCATCGTGCCGCAAAATTCGGACGCCGTCGAAGCCGGTCTCGTCCGGTGCGTGTTCCTGGTCGACCCGCTTGGCGATGACGGTGACACCGCAACCGGCTTTTACAAGATGGATCGACAGCTCACGAACGTATCGCTCCAGGCCGCCTATCTTGTCCGGCGCGATCGCGTTGGTGAGCATTACGACATGCATCAGTACTTCCCCCCGTGCCCGGTCTCGACCGACGTCTGAATGGAACAGACGCCGATCGATCCGTATTTTTTGATCCGCCCGCGTGCTCGCGCTCACGGGGGTTCGATAAGAACCTGACGGCCCCGAGACTAATAACGGGCAAGGTGTTGATTCACCGAGACACGCGGGGCCGCTGTGACGTCGACAGCCTATCCCCGAAGCCGAAACTGCGCGCGCCGGAAGAGCACAAAGATCAATAGTCAAGGCCAGACTTACCCCAGCCGTACCAAGTGTTAACTGTCCGTCGGTGGCAACTGACGGTGAGTAGCGACTATGGCGGGCTGATTTCGAAGAAACCTAGCTGTGCGGCTCGACGGCGAGGCTGCCTCGATAGGTGGCCACGCTGAGCAGCACCAGTCCGCGGACATCGGTTTCCAGATTGGCTGGCGCCGTTTTGACCACAGCAGAGACTGCCGCTCTCATGGCTGATCAGCGACAGGTCGTCCAGGGCGTCGTAGCGCGCACGCACGGTGCTGCGGCCGGCGGCCTCCCCGAGGCTGACGATCTGCTCCACTCCGAGCAACGTCTGCGCTGGAGCGCGGCCGACCTGGCGCTCAAAGATAATTGTGTTTCGGGCGGCATTGTTGTGTTGAGCGGCATTGTTGTGTTGAGCGGCACCGTTGTTTCGTGCGGCATTGCTGTCTTGAGCGGCATTGCTGTCTTGAGCGGCATTGTTGTCTTGGATGGCATCGTTGTTTCGAGCGGCATTGTTGACTTGGGTGGCATTGTTGTTGCCGCGCGCGCCGGTAGCGTTACTGCGCGCGTCGTCGTAGCTGATCCGCAGCACGCTCAGTTCCCACCTCCGTGGTGAACAGCGCACCTTGAGTTCCAGGTAGGTCGCCTTGTCGGCATGATCGACGATCCGGTACCTACGGCGCTCGGCCAGGTCGGAGCCGAACGGCGTCATTGCGTCGGTGCGGTAAAGAAGGGCGCGATCGGTCCAGCGTCCACGCCCGACAGCGAATCCCGTCCCGTTAGCAGGATCTCGTCGGTGTGCGGGTCGAGGAGATCAGCGCCTCCGGGGCCGTCTTGTCGATCCGAGACGCCGTACGACCATCACACCCCGGAACATAGGATCGTCGTCGGTGCCGTGGCGCTCATCGCCGGCGCGCCTGCGCGAGTCGACGCTGGGATCCCTGCGGGCGCTATTCGGCTCAACGATGCGCTTCGATCACAGCTGTTCTGTGATGCGGTCGAGGATGTGGCCCTGGCAGGGCGCGGCAACGGCGCCACGGCCGGAACGTGGGGCGCCACCCTGGCCGCCGTCATCGTCATCCTGGCCGTGCTACTCGACCGCGCTTGCGCCGGCCGGGTACCGCTGCCGTGGGGATGGCATTGTCGACAAGAACGGCTGCGATTGCGGCGGCGGTCGCGAGGGTCTCGGTGTTGAGGACTCGGCTGCGGGCCGAGGCACCATCCAGCAGCAACGCCAGTTGTTCGCCGAGCCGTTCGGGGTTGGTGGCGCCAGCGTCGCGGGCGGTATCGGTAAGCCGCGCGGCAAAGGCTTTCTTGTAGTCGCGGGCGAGTACGCGTGCTGGGTGGCCCGGGTCGGGGATTTCGACGGCCGCCCCGATGAACGGACACAGGGGCGCATGGACGTCGAAAACGGCGAGGAGGCGTTCGCGAGGTGTGAGGTCGGTGCGGTCGAATACTTCGGGCAAGACGTCGGGATCGAATCGGCGTAGATACTCGGCGATCAGCTCGTCCTTGCTGGCGAAGTGCTGGTACAGCGTGCGCTTGGACACTTCGGCGACCGCGCAGAGCTGGTCCATGCCGGTGCCGTTGATGCCCTGATCGCGGAACAATTGTGTTGACGCGCTCACGATTCGCTCTCGTGCGCCCCTGCCGCGGCGCAGGCCTCGCGGCCCTTTCTCCAACTCTGTCACACGCCCAGCGTAGCCCAGTTGGGTACCGACCGGTGTGCATAGCTTGCGCTTCGCATCCCCGACCCCTACGGTAAGTAGGTAGATCGGTGTACATAACATCGGCGCGGCAATTGAATGGAGCAGTCGTGGGAAAGCTCGATGACAAGGTCGCGGTGATCACAGGCGGGACAAGCGGTATGGCGCTGGCTGGTGCCAAGTTGTTCGTTGATGAAGGGGCTCACGTCTTCATCTCGGGCCGAGGAAAAGACGCGCTGGACGAAGCCGTCAAGCTGATCGGCCGGAACGTGACCGGCGTGCAGGGCGATTCGGCCGACCTCGACGATCTGGACCGACTGTTCGAGACGGTCAAGCAGGAAAAGGGCGCGGTCGACGTGTTGTGGGCAAGTGCCGGGACGGGCGAGCAGGGCAGGCTCGGCGAGATCACCGAGGAGCAGTTCGATGCCGCCTTCTCGCTGAATGCGCGCGGCACACTGTTCACCGTTCAGAAGGCGCTGCCACTGTTCAACGATGGCGGTTCGATCTTCATGACCGGGTCAAACGCTTCGCTTCGGGGCTACCCCGATTGGAGTGTGTACGCAGCGAGCAAGGCGGTGCTGCCCGCCTACGCACGGGTGTGGGTGTCCGAGCTGAGGGACCGGAAGATCCGGGTGAACGTGCTGACCCCCGGCCAGGTCGCCACGCCGATTCTGGAGGCGGTGATGGACGAGCAGATGAAGGCGCAGTTCGAGTCCGTGATCCCGCGGCGAGAGATGGGCCGCCCTGAGGAGATCGCGTCAGTCGCGTTGTTCCTCGCCTCGGACGACTCGAGCTACGTCAATGGCATGGAGCTGGTTGTCGACGGCGGCACCACCGTGATCTGAGCGCGCCAGCAAGACCCCAACGACCAACTGATCCACACACAACAAGGGAACACACGTCATGACCACCATCAGCATCATCGGCTCGGGCAACATGGCCACCGCCATCGGCACCCGGGCAGCGAAGCACGGCCACACCATCGAGATCATGAGCCGCAACACCGCCAAGGCTCAGGCGCTCGCCGACCAGATCGGCGACAGAGCCACCGTCGGCACGTTCGGCGCAAGGCCGGCGGGTGACATCGTCATCGTGGCCGTCCTGCACACCGGCGCGGTTGAAGTGGTCGCGCACTACGGCGATGCGCTGGCCGGCAAGATCCTCGTCGACATCACCATGAACCGCCCCGGCTAGTCCGGAGACTCGATCCTTTGAGGAGGATGGGGTCATGTCATCAGCGTCGTCGAAGAGGTACCCGCCTGAGTTGCGTGAGCGGGCGGTTCGGATGGTGGCCGAGTGCCGGCATGAGCACGGCTCGGAGTGGGCGGCGATCGAGTCGGTCGCGGCCAAGCTCGGCATCGGCACGGCCCAGACGCTGCACAGCTGGGTCCGGCGGGCGCAGATCGACTCCGGGCTGCGTGGCGGGGTCAGCAGTGACGCGGCGGCGGAGCTGAAGCGGCTGCGGGCGGAGAATAAGGAGCTCAAGCGCGCCAACGAGATCCTCAAATCCGCGTCGGTTTTCTTCGCCGCGGAGCTCGACCGCAAGTAGCGTCGAT